>JAFWRQ010000019.1 GCA_017519865.1 Bacteroidales bacterium
CCCTCTGGCCCTCTTTCCCCCTCCCTCCCTTCGTCCTGCCTTCCCGTCCCTTCCCTTCCCTTCTCCCTCTCCTGGCCCTCTTCCTGTGCGTTTTTCTGCGACGCTTATAAGTCGGGCGTTTTTTATGCGTCGCGGAGGGAAATAGCCTCCAATCCTTGGAAACACTACCGCGACGCCAATACAGTAGCCGTTTTATCGGCGTCGCGGATAGAGTGCTTGCTATTCTGCGACGAAAAGATTAGATTCGCAGTACTTGAACTATCGTAGCTGCATGCTTCCGTGTATGGATGCTGGGGTTGTAGAGAAATAGAGGATGCACTATGCGAAAGACTTATCATTGTTGTGTCACCTCCCATGACGAGGTGATGTTCAGGGACGAGGAGGATTTCGTCCACGGTTTCAACTGTTATGCGTCTGCCGTCCTGGAGACGGAGAGCCGTCACCTTGCTGACGGGTTTATGACTTCACATACGCATTTTGGATTGCAGACCGACCGGTATTCCGACGTAATCGGCAAGTACCGGTATTCCTATTCGCGTTATTTCAATGCAAAATACGGCAGACGTGGCAGGCTTGGCCTCAAGGATTACCTGCATCTCGAACTTGACGGCTTGTACCATATCCAGTCCTGCCTAAGTTATATTATGCGGCAAGGCCTGCATCACGGCATCACCTCTACACCTTTCGGTTATCCGTATTGTTCTGTCAATGTGATCTTTCAGAGGGAGTTGGGGAAGTACTCAACTACTCAGTTGCTGCCTGAATCAAGAAGATACAAGTATTTGCCGTCCCATGTGGTGATACCTCCGACATACAGGATGGACCGCTCCGGGCTATTGCTCCGGGAGGATATAGTCGATGTCAAGTACGTGGAAGAGATTTATCTTTCTCCGCGTAATTTCCTCTATCAGATGAACCGTGTTTCCGATGACAGGTGGGAGTTGGAGCAGCGTGAAGAGAAGTCGTCCTCTCCCGTCATAACGCTGGAACTGATCGAGGGGGCAGGCTCTCCGGACGATATCAGGAAGATGAGATTCAATGAACAAGGCCGTGCAGACAAGCGGCGGATGACTGATATTGAACTATGTTCGCTGATAGACAAGCACTATCTGCCAAGTATATATGAGGGTTCACGTTCACCCGTATCGATATACGGTTTGTCCCTTTCGTCCAGAAATGCTCTGGCAAACCGCATCTGGGAGGACGTGAGATCAATGCAGGCACGGCGTCAGGACAGGTACCCCTCGAAGACCGTTACTGAAGGGCAATTGATACGTTGCCTGGCATTGCGATATCCTTATTGACCGGACGCGACGCCGAAGAATTGCCTGTTATTTCGGCGTCGCGGAGGGGAACAACTCGAAAACGCCCCATTTCCAGCCACGACGCCTATAAGACGGGCGAGATATATGCGTCGCGGTAAAATAGCTCCGGCACGGGGAACTGCGGGGGCGGTGGCATAGAGGGTAGTGAAAGGATGGCGGGGAAAGAGTGGTATAGAGGAGCTGTGGGAACGGGAGATGCAGGGACGACGGTTGGAGAATGGAGAAAAATGTGTAAATTTGTTGAATACAAGGGAAAGGATTTTGGATTGTGATGAAAGAATTGAGTCGGACAGTTGTATATTAAGATATGAAAGAATTCGACAAATATGCGAGGATGGAGCGTGGAATCAGCTCCATGACCCTGCACCGCTTCGAGTCGGCATACGACTCGTACATCAACCCTACGATTATCGAGGAGCGCAAGCTCAACGTCGCGTCGATGGACGTTTTCAGCCGCCTTATGATGGACCGCATCATCTTCCTGGGCGTGCCGATCGACGACGACGTGGCCAACATAATCCAGGCGCAGCTGCTGTTCCTGGCATCCACCGACCCG
This sequence comes from Bacteroidales bacterium, assembly GCA_017519865.1. Classification (GTDB taxonomy): domain Bacteria; phylum Bacteroidota; class Bacteroidia; order Bacteroidales; family UBA932; genus Cryptobacteroides. The sequence continues at coordinate 1,882 of JAFWRQ010000019.1, forward strand.
ACGGCCGACATCTCGCTTTACCTGAACACTCCCGGAGGTCAGGTGAGCAGCGGCCTCGGCATCTATGATACTATGCAGCTGGTCGAGCCCGACGTGGCGACCATCTGCACCGGCCAGGCCGCGTCCATGGGCGCCGTGCTGCTGTGCGCCGGCGCGCCCGGCAAGCGCTCGGCGCTGCCGCACTCCAAGGTGCTGATCCATCAGCCCCTCGGAGGCGCCAAGGGCCAGGCCAGCGACATCCTCATCGCCGCCAAGGAGATTGAAAAGTCCCGTGCCGAACTTGTCGGCATCATCGCCGAACACACCGGTCAGCCTTATGACAGGGTCTTCGCCGATGCCGACCGCGACTTCTGGATGACCGCCCAGGAGGCCAAGGAGTATGGCATGGTCGACGATATCCTCACCCGTAAAAAGAAATAGGCATGGCCGGTTCGAAAAAGAATGGCGGCCAGGGCCGTCACTGCTGCTTCTGCGGCCGCGGCGAGGACGAAGTCGCGCTGCTGCTCAGCGGCATCGACGGCTACATCTGCGCCGACTGCGCCAAGATGGCAGCCGACTACGTCTCCGAGTTGGAGCACAAGCATGAGCAGGAGGCTCCCGCCATCCAAGTGGGCGAACTCCAGAAACCCAAGGCCATCAAGGAGTATCTCGACCAGTATGTCATCGGTCAGGACCGCGCAAAGAAACTCCTCTCCGTCGCCGTCTACAACCATTACAAACGTATCAACCACAACCTCGTGGAAAAACCCGACGACGGAGTTGAACTCGAGAAGTCCAACATCCTGATGGTTGGCCCTACCGGCACTGGTAAAACTTTGATGGCCAGGACTATAGCCAAGATGCTGGACGTCCCGTTCACCATAGTCGACGCCACGGTTCTTACCGAGGCCGGCTATGTGGGTGAGGATGTGGAAAGCATACTTACCAGGCTCCTTCAGGAGTCGGATTATGACGTAAAGAAGGCCGAGCGCGGCATCGTCTTCATCGACGAGATCGACAAGATAGCCCGCAAGAGCGACAATCCTTCCATCACACGCGATGTTTCAGGTGAGGGTGTCCAGCAGGCCATGCTCAAGCTCCTCGAGGGCAATGTCGTCAACGTACCACCGAAGGGCGGACGCAAGCATCCCGAGCAGGACTTCGTCCACGTCAATACCGAGAACATCCTCTTCATTTGCGGGGGTGCCTTCGAGGGCATTGAACGCCGCATAGCTCAGCGCCTCAACACTCAGGTCATCGGCTTCAGCGCCCAGGGCAAGCAACGCATCGACAAGGATAATCTTCTTCAGTACGTCTCCGCCATGGATCTGCGCGGCTACGGTCTCATCCCCGAAATCATCGGCCGCCTGCCCGTCATCACTTACCTCGACGCCCTTGACCGCGACACTTTGAAACGGATCCTTACCGAGCCCAAGAACGCTATCCTGAGGCAGTACGAGAAGATATTCGAGATCGACGGCATCAAACTCGTCATCGACTCTGAGGTTCTGGACCTCATCGTCGACACCTCGATCAAGAACAAACTCGGCGCCCGAGGCCTTCGCAGCATCTGCGAGCAGATCATGAATGACGCCATGTACGAAGCCCCGTCATCCGGCAAGAAGTCATTCCATCTCACCCTCGACTACGCCAAGTCCAAACTCGAGAATCAGATATAAGAAAGAATCCTGCGGATATCCGCAGGATTCTTTTTAATAATACTTGTAGAAGAGTGCGATGGACTCCATTCCGGCGAAGAACTGCCGCAGCAGGTAGCTCTCGTTGGGGGAGTGGATGGTGTCGCGCTCGAGGCCGAAGCCCATCAGCAGCGGGTCGATGCCGAGGATCTTCTGGACCTCGGCGAGGACCGCGATGCTGCCGCCGCCGCGCGAGGGGACAGGCTCGATGCCGTAGACCTCGGTCATGGCGCGCGCGGCGGCCTTGTAGGCCTCGGAACTGATGGGGATCAGGAAGCCGTCGCCGCCTTCGCACTCCTTGACCTCGACCTTGACGCACTTGGGAGCGATGGACTTGAAATGCCTGGCGAACAGTTTGGTGATCTCGCCGCTCTGCTGGTCGGGAACCAGGCGCATGGATATCTTGGCGTGGGCTTCGGACGGGAGGACCGTCTTGGCGCCCTCGCCGGTGTAGCCGCCCCAGATGCCGCAGACGTCCAAGCACGGGCGGATGCCGGTGCGCTCGAGGGTGGTATAGCCCTTCTCTCCGCATATGTCCTTGATGTCCAGGAACTCCTTGTACTCCTTGAGGTCGAACGGGGCGCGGGCCAGCATCTTGCGGTCGGCCCGGGACAACTCTACGACCTTGTCGTAGAAACCGGGGACGTTCACGCGTCCGTCGGCGTCATGGAGTGTCGCAATCATCTCGCATAGGACGTTGATGGGGTTGGCCACTGCTCCGCCGTAATGGCCGGAATGGAGGTCCTTGTTGGGTCCTACGACCTTGACCTCGAGGTACGAGAGGCCGCGCATTCCGCAGTTGATGGACGGGACCTTCTCGGAGATCATCGTCGTATCGGAGACCAGGCAGACATCCGCTGCCAGGCGTTTTTTATTGGCCTTGATCCATTTGGGGAGGTTGGGACTGCCAATCTCCTCCTCGCCCTCGAACATGAACTTGACGTTGTGGCGGAGCTGTCCGGTGCAGACCAGGTACTCGAAAGCCTTGACGTGCATGAAGAGCTGGCCCTTGTCGTCGTTGGCGCCGCGACCCCAGATGGCCCCGTCATGTATGACGGGCTCGAAGGGGTCTGTGCGCCACTTCTCCAGCGGCTCAGGCGGCTGTACGTCATAGTGGCCATAGACCAGCACGGTCTTGAGGGCCGGGTCGACGATCTTCTCGCCGTACACGACGGGATTGCCGTCGGACGGCGAGACCTCGGCGAAGTCCGCCCCGGCCTCCATCAGGAGTACTGCAAGACGCTCGGCGCAGCGCCGCATGTCTTCCTTGTGCTCAGCCTTGGCGCTGATGGAGGGGATACGCAGGAGCGAAAAGAGTTCCTCGTAGAAACGCTCCTTGTTCTGTTCGATGTATTCTTTCATAATGCTTTAATCTTCAGTAAGTTCGAATCCGAAATACTCTCCCTTGCGGGCCGTGGGCACTCCGGTCTTCATCCAGGCGGGCATAGGATCGCCCTTCAGATAGTGGTCGAAGAACTGCTGCAGGCGGACAGAGAGGTCCTTGGCGTTGCGTCTCTCTCCGAGATTGTGGGCTTCGTTGTTGTACTCCAGCAGCCACGCGGGATGACCGAAACGGCGCAGTGCCATGAAGAACTCGATGCCCTGATACCACGGAACCGCTCCGTCATTGTCATTGTGCATGATGAGCACCGGGGTAGTGACGTTCTGGGTATGGAAGATGGGAGAATTCTCGATGTAGAGGTCCAGGCCGCCCTCGTCCCAGAGGGACTTTCCGATGCGGCTCTGGCCGTGCTCGTACTGCATCGCGCGGACCATTCCGGACTCCCAGCGTATGCCGCCGTACGCGCTGGTCATGTTGCCGACAGGGGCTCCGGCCCCGGCCGCGGCGAACATATTGGTGCGCGTCACGAGATATGCCGTCTGATAGCCTCCCCAACTCTGTCCCTGGATGGCCATCTTGTCCTTGTCGATGAACGGGAACTGCTCGCACATCGCTTCGGCGCCCGAGCAGATGCAGTTGTAGGCGCTCTCACCGGGATGGCCATCCACATAGACGATGTCCGGGACGAACACTACGTACCCGCGGCTGGCAAAGAACGTGAGATTGACCGTAGAACGGCTCGGAGCGGGAGCGACATAGTTGTACAGGGTCTCGGAGTTCTTCTCATAGAAGTAGATGATCATCGGATACTTCTTCGTTGGATCGAGATTCTCCGGGGTCAGGAGTATGCCGTCGAGGGGCGTGCCGTCGTAGGCTTTCCAATGGACCAGGCGCTTGTCGGCCCAGTTGTACTCGGCCTGCTGGGGATTGATGGAGGACCACTTCTTCTCCGAAGCCCAGCGGTCGGTGGTGGTATAGACATCGGGGGAGTTCTTGTAATCGCCTTTGCGATAGACGAATAAGTCTGTATCCTTGGCCTTGGCAATGCTGCTCAGGGAGTACTTGCCGGCAAAGCAACTCTTGAGTCCCGGTTTGTCTGCGGAGATGGTGGCGACGCCGTTCTCCTTGGTGGTGCGGTCGAAGACGGTGAGGAAAACCTCCTCCTTCTTCCCGATGGTCTTGGACACTCCGACACGCGAGAGCGCGGCAGGTATGTCACTGCGGACATAATTGGCGTAGGATAGCTGGAGATTGCCGCTGCGGCCCTTGCCTTCGGTCATGTTGACTGCATATTTGCCGTCGGGCTGGATCTTCCAGATGTCGTACTTGTCGGAAAGCAGGAAGGCCTCGTCGTTATCCATCCAGTGGGGACGGTCTACGGACGGTGGCGGGGCGGGATGGTCGTCCTCGTCATCATAGAAAGGCACTCCGGCCGCGGCGGTGACGTTGACGCTGACACCGTCCGCCATGCGGTAGGTGTGCCAGCCGAGGTCATCATCGCTGAACCAATAGAGATACTTGCCTGCAGGCGAGATGCTTGCAGAGCCGTTCAGCTGCTTGAACAGGCATTTGCTTTCGCCGGTATTCATGTCCACCAGATAGATGTCCTGGAAACTGTTGCTGTCCCAGGTGGAACTGATCTGGTAGGGTTTGTTGTCGCGTACGACTGCCCACTGGCCCTCGGCTCCGTCGAAATAACTGACGCTGGCGGTGAGTTCGTGGTTGAGACGGATGATGCGGTGACGGTTTGTTCCCAGGTTGATGACGGACTCGTATGTAGCGGTCCTGAGCTGGGAAGCGCGGGCCTTCTGGATGGGCGGAGTCATGTAGATGTCGTACGCCCAGATATCGAGCTGCGCGGTCTCGAAGTCCACGATGGTGGTGTCTTTCGGAGGCAGGCACTCAGCCACTCCGAGCAGGACGCGCGAAGAGTTCCTGGAGAATGAGGGAGAGGCGTTCTCGGTCACGCAAAGGCCTCCGTCGAGGCTGTAGTCCTGCGGGATAAGCTCCTCGACATTTTCCACGAGGGTGGCCTTGCGGCCCTTGCCCTGGATGAGTTCCTCGTAAAGTATGACCGAGCAGTGTTTGTTGCCGGTGGCATTGGAGTCGGCAGACGCCAGGAATACGAGTTTGTCGCCCGGATCGTTGAATGTGGGTGTAGAATAGTATTTCTTGCCCTCGGAGAGGGTCTTGCGGCTCATGTCGGGAAGTTTGAAGAGAGCGACCTCGTCCTTCGTCAGTGAGTCCTTCTTGTCTTTTTTGAATACGACGGCAAGCCTGTCACCGAAGCGGTCGAAGGCGTATTTGTCGACATTGCGCAGGGTGTCGCTGCGCTGGGAGCCCAGGTCGAGGATGACCGTGATGTTCTCAGCCTTCGGAGCAGGTTTGACGGTGTCGGGAACCTCTTTCTTCCATTCGGTCTGGAAGGCTACGAGATTGCGCCTCTCAAGGCTTGACCTGAAAGTGCTGACATTGGCTATCTTGCGCAGGGTCAGGGAGTTGAGGTCTACGATCCCGAGGCTGTCCTTGGGCATCTCATCGGCTTTTTTCTTGTCTATGCGGCCCTGGCGTGTGGCGGCATAAGGGGCTTTGATGGTGAAGACGGCCCAGCGGCCGTCGCGCGAGACGGAGGCGGCTCCGCCGCGCTCCACGCGCAGCTCGCGGCCTGTGGCCGTCTCGACGATCACCAGCTCGGCATCGCCCTGCTGGGGAGTAATCTGATAGGTCATGATGCGGCCGTCATCGGTGATGGTCGGCGCGGTCGTGCTCTGCCAGCCGTCATAGACGCTGTGGTCGAGCACTTTCTTCTGGGCGGTGGCGGCTATGCATAGGAGCATGCAGGCCGCCAGGGTTAAAGTCCGTTTCATAGATAGTCTTCAAAATAGTTCGTTACTTTCTGCATGAGATGCTCGCGCCATGCTCCCGCCACGTTATGCTCGGAGACGGGATAGGGGAAATAGTCCACCTGTACATTGTTCTCGATACACTCCTGGATGAAACTGAGGGAGTGCTCCCAGACCACGGTGTTGTCGATGGCGCCCTGACAGATGAGGAGCTTGCCCTTGAGGTCTTTCGCCTTGTTGATGAGCGAAGTCTTCTCGAAACCTTCGGGATTGGTGTCGGGATTGTCCATGTAGCGTTCGCCGTACATCACCTCGTACCACTTCCAGTCGATGACGGGCCCTCCGGCCACGCCGACCTTGAACACGTCAGGGTAATTGGTAATCAGCGAGATGGTCATGAATCCGCCGTAACTCCAGCCGTGGACGCCGATGCGGGAGGCATCGACGTAGGGGAGGCTGCGCAGCCAGTTTATGCCGACCATCTGGTCGGCCATCTCGGCCTGGCCGCACTGGCGGTTGATGGCCTTCTCGAAGGCCGCACCGCGGTGCTCTGTGCCGCGGTTGTCCTGCACGTACACGATGTATCCGCGCTGCGCCATAAGCATCTCCCACATCCTGACGCTGCCGAGCCACGTGTCGGTAACCATCTGGGAATGAGGACCTCCATAGACGTAGAGCACTACGGGATATTTCTTGGACGGGTCGAGTTCTGCAGGGAGGAACATCCTGTAATAGTTGTCGTACAGCCCGTCGGCGCTCTTGACCGTGCCGAGGCGCACCTCTCCCGTGCGGAAGCCCTCGAGAGGGTCCCCGGCGGTGAAGAGATTGCGCACGAGTTTTCCGTCGGTGGAGCGCAGGTCGACTACGCGGGGAACATTGAAACTGCTGTAACTGTCGATGAAATGCTTGCGGTCGGGCGAGAGCGAGACGCTGTGCCAGCCGCGCGCATCGGTCAGGCGCTGGGGCGCACCGATGCGCGCCTTGGCAAGCTCCTGCTTGTGGTTCTGGCGGATCTCCACCTTGAAGAGATGGCTCTCGACGGGCGAAACCTCCGCGGAGTTGTAGTAAACGAAACGGCCGTCGTTGGTCACGTATGAGATCTCGGCATCGGTATTCACCAGGCGGCGTACGGTTCCGAGGGTATCGCAGACGTAGAGGTTCTTGTAGCCGTCGCGATTGTCGGTGCTGTAGATGAACTGGTATGTGCCTTCGATGAAGTGGAGGTGGGCGTACGGCTCCACCCAGGCGTCGTTCTCCTCATTCAGGATGTTGCGGACGAAGGCTCCGGTGGAAGCGTCGTACATGTTCAGGTGCATGTGATGCTGGGGCCTGTCCAGGACCTGGATGAAGACGTAGCGGTCGTCGGGACTCCAACTGATATTGGTGAGATACCTCTCGTCATCGAAATCCGTGACTTTCATATAGACGGTCGTGCCTTTCTCGATGTCATAGACTCCAAGCGTGACGTGCTCTGAGGCCATGCCGTTCATAGGGTACTTGAAAGTGACGAGTTCGCCGGTGCGGGTCTTGATGTCGAGTATCGGGAAGTCGGTCACGCGCGACTCGTCCTTGCGGTAGAAGGCTATCCTGCGCCCCGAAGGGGACCAGTAGATGCCCTCGCCGATGCCGAACTCGTTGCGGCTGACGCTCTGGCCGAAGGTGATCTGGTCGCTGGGGCTCTCCGCCACGGTGAGCCTGACGCCCTGCGGGGTGATGCAGTAGAGGCTGTGCCCCTGGGTGAAGGCGTATGCTCCCTTGCCGCTGGGGGTGACGTTCGCTGCGCCGCGGGGAACGGCCCTGCGGGTCTCGTCCGTCTCGGGTTCGTAGTCACCGATCTCTCCGGCTATGGTCGAGACTTTGACTCCCTCGGAGTCGCGGAACAGGTATTTGTCCGCATCCACCCACTGGGCGGAGAAGGAAGCCGGCGAACCCGTCCTTGAGACGGTTACATCCTTCATCGTGAAATCCTTGCCGGCATCCTGTGCCGGGTGGGTGTCAATGACGGTTTGCGCCCCGAGGCTCAGCGACAGGGCGCAAAGGGCCGCGAAAGCGGTGATCAGTCTCGTTTTCATTGCAATACTTCCGCTGTCTCCGTGGCTATCGGAATGACGGTAGTACCATTGTCACCCTCGCGTACGGAAATGATCTGATCCACTATATACTTCTCCATACCCCTCCAGGGCAGGGCTCCGAGATACTCCCTGTAGTGCAGTTCGACGGTCTTGCCGCTGCAACGCATGAGCGAGTCGGCCACCGCCTTGTCCACTACCGAGAAGTTGAACTCGTTGGACTGGATGCTGTTGGTGCCTTTCTGGCCCTTGAAACCCGACTGGATGAGCCTTCCTTCGTAAGTCTTGAAGATGTAGCCCTTGTACATGACCTGGTTGAGCTGCCCGGCCTTCACTCCTTCGCCGAATACGAAATAGAAGCGGAAGAAGACGAATGCTGCGAGCGCCAGGACCAGCACGACGCTGCTGATGGTGATAATCTTGGTTTTGGTTTTCATCGTTATGTTGACTTGTTATTTATTTCACGACACAGTCTTACAAATATACTCAATAAAAAAATAAAGTCACGGCCTTGCCGTGACTTTATTGTGCCTATCTTGTAGAAAGAAACGCTTATTTCTTCCTGCTCTTGTATCTCTGGTAGAACTGGTCAACGCGACCGGCGGTGTCAACGATCTTGACCTTGCCGGTGTAGAAGGGATGAGAGGTGTTGGAAATCTCAACCTTCACAAGAGGATACTCAACACCCTCGATGACGATGGTCTCCTTGGTATTGACGCAGGAGCGGGTGATGAATACATCTTCGTTGGACATATCCTTGAAAGCTACAAGTCGGTAGGTTTCGGGATGGATTCCTTTTTTCATTACTAGTAAAATTGAATATTTCGTTTAAACGGACGGCAAAGGTAGTGATTTTCTGTTAAAAAACAAATTATTTTATGCGATACGGCTGTTCACCGTAGAGCATGTAGCGCTTTGCCTTGCGTATCCACTTCTGCTCCTCGAGCTTGACGTGCTCCTGGACAATGTCGAAAGTGATGGTGCCTTTGAGATACTCCTCTATGACCGGATCGCCCAGGCGGGCGAAGAAATCGTCCCGGAAGGAGAACTGGGAGTAGCGGTCCTTGAACCAGCGGATCAGTTGGACGGTATGCAGGAGCGAGTGGTATTCGGCACCCGGCTCAAGGATGATCTGGTAGCCGTTGCAGTTCTCGCCGCGGTACATTCCCGCGGCGGGCTTGAAGGTACACGGGCGTATGATGACGCCTTCCGGGGCAGGAAGGATGTCCATGGCTCCGTGGTCGATGAACGGGGCGCCGAAGTATTCGTAGGGGCGGGCGGTCCCGATGCCGGGCGTGATGTTGGTGCCGTTCCAGAGACCCCCTCCGCTGTACATCAGGCAGGTGAACATCCCGGGGATGTCCGAAGCCGGAGCGATGGTCCATGGCATCAGGAGACGGTTGATGTCCGTGGCGCGCGCTGAGATTATGTGGAGCGCGAAACGTGCTCCCAACTCGTTGTAGTAGAGGTGGCAGAGTTCTCCGAGGGTGAGCCCGTGCCGGTGTGCCACCTTGGGCATCCAGGGTTCGTAGTCGACTACGGGCATGGTGCCTTCGACGACCCTTCCGGCGGGATTGTCGTGGTCGACGATGTACAGGGAAGGCACTGAAGGATAGTCCTCGTCGGAGGACTTCTCCATCTCAAGGAGCACCGACATCAGCCGGAACACGTCGCGCGTGAAATTGAAATATCGGACGCCGACGTCCTGTATCTCCACGACTATGGCATTGAGCCCCTCGATGTCTTCGCGCCTGAAGGGAATGTGCTTGGTGTCCGGACTCAGTTCGGCGTCATCCGGAGAGAAGATGCGGGCGAGGTTGCCCCTCTCGCGGAAGATCTCGTACATATAGCGGCCGGACTCCGTATCCCAGCAGTTCTGGGTACAGAAGCAGCCGACCTTCCCGTCCAGGAGGGCCTTGTCGAGCTGGTCCTCGAGCCTTGTGGTCCTGAAGGAGAACATTTCCTAGCCCTTGATGATGCTTTCGGCGATGGAGATGACCCGGGAGGCGAGAGCCTCGGCGGCTTCCTGCGTCGGAGCCTCGGCATAAATGCGGATGATGGGCTCGGTGTTCGAACGGCGGAGATGCACCCACTGGCGCTCAGCCTCAAAGTCGATCTTCACGCCGTCGATGTCGTTGATGCGTTCGTCCTTGAAGACTTCCTTCATCTCCGAGAGGATGCGGTCGATGAGGGCTTTGTCGGAAAGTTCGATCCTGTTCTTGGCGATGAAATAGGGCGGATAGGTCTTCTTAAGTTCGGAGACCTTCATCTTTTTGTAGGCGAGGTTGCTGAGGAAAATGCCCACGCCGACCATTGCGTCGCGCCCGTAGTGGCTGGCGGGATAAATGACTCCGCCGTTGCCCTCTCCGCCTATCAGGGCCATCGTCTCGTGCATCTTTGTGGTGACGTTGACTTCGCCGACCGCAGCGGCTTCGTAGCGGCCGCCGTGCTGCTCGGCGACATCGCGCAGTGCGCGGGAGGAGGAGAGGTTGGAAACCGCCACCGGCTTGTAAGGCGCCGTGGCCTCTTCCAGGGTAATACCTTGTACCTCAGCGAGTTTTTTGGCCTTGGCGAAGAGATACTCAGCCACGCTGACAAGCGTATACTCTTCGACGAAAGGCTCGCCGTTCTCGCAGATGAATGCCAGACGGTCCACGTCGGGGTCGACGGAGATGCCAAGGTCGGCGTGCTCGCGGATCACCGTCTCGCTTAGCACCGTCAGATTCTTAGGCAGGGGCTCGGGATTGTGCGCGAAATTTCCGTCAGGAGTGCCGTTGATCATTATGCATTCGACGCCCATCCGTTCGAGCAGGCGCGGCATTATGATGGCCCCGACAGAGTTGACGGGGTCGAGGACGACCTTGAAGCCGGCGTCCCGGACGGCCTCCTCGTCTACGGCCTTGAGGTCTATGACGGCCTGGATGTGCTCGTCGGTAAAATCGTGTTCGGTAATGTGTCCCAGCTCGTCAACGGGAGCGAAATCGAATTCTCCGCTCTCCGCGCAGTCGAGGATCGCCTGGCCCTCGGCGGCGTTGAGGAACTCTCCCTTCTCGTTGAGAAGTTTGAGGGCGTTCCACTGGCGGGGATTGTGCGAGGCGGTGAGGATGATGCCACCGTCAGCCTTGGCGAACACCACCGCCATTTCGGTGGTGGGAGTCGAGGCGTAACCGGCCTTGACCACGTCGATGCCGCAGGCCGCGAGGGTGCCGCAGACGAGCTGCTCCACCATTTCGCCGCTGATGCGTGCGTCCTTGCCTACGACGACTTTGTAGCGGCTCCCGTCGGGATGGGGCCTGCGCTCGCGCAATTTGGCGCAATAGGCGTATGTGAATTTGACGATATCAATAGGTGTGAGGCCTTCGCCCACGGGTCCGCCAATGGTGCCGCGGATGCCCGAAATGGATTTGATAAGTGACATGGACTCTAAAGTTTGGAATACAAATATACGGATTTTTCAGCCTCGGAGGAAAAATAATGACTCCGGCTTGCAGAAAAAATTTGGAGGAAAGTTTTTTTTGCCTATCTTTGCATTCCCAAACGATATGCTGGGTTCGTATAACGGTTAGTACTCAAGATTCTCAATCTTGCAATAGGAGTTCGATTCTCCTACCCAGTACACAGAGACCTGCTGGAGACAGCGGGTCTTTTTGCTTATCAGATAATCAGACACTTATGCACAAGTTTCTCGTTTTCGCAGCATCCCTGCTCCTGCTCGCCTCGTGCGGCGGGAAGACTGCCGATCCCGTCCACGAAGCCATCAAGGGCGAGATCCTCGGCAATATGGACAGGCAATTCTCCGATGTCAGTATCAATAAGGTGGAGAAAATCGACTCTACTACTTTCAGGACCGAGCTGGAACGCCGCAAGAAAGTCTTCATGACCAAAAGGGACGCGGACAGCGAGCTCCTGATTAAATATATGACTGAGGGCAAGAGGAGGAACGCGGAGATCAAGTCCGAGAGCTATCGCAAGGACCTGCTCATACTCAATGGCCTTGACAGCCTCGAATCGGCGATTGCCGGAATCCTGGATGACATCGCCTATTACGACTACCGTTTCAGCGCGGATGCCAAGGGACAGGACGTGAACATGCAGTTCCGTGATGCATACATCTCCATCACTCCCGACGGCAGGGTGATCAGCATGACCGCTGACAGACGCGACCTCCACAAGAGTGCAGGACGCGTCATCCCCGGATACTATGAACTGGTGAAGGGAGCAGGGGAGGATGAAGAAGAATCCGAAGTGATCCTCTAAACCGGATCCACGTCCAGGGTGACGTGCCCGGTGTACTTGCAAGACTGTTCGAAATCGCCGATGATACCGGCGATTTTTCTTTTTGCAGCGGGCAGGTTCCTGTCCTTCGGGAGCATGATGCGGACCACGCGTACGTCCTGCTCGGGCTCGCGGCCGCGGAACGGGGCGAACGGGCCGTCGGGGACGAAGTCCCTCAAGGCGGCCGCCAGCAGCCCCGACAGCTTCGCAAGCCGTCCGGCGTTGGAGTCCCTGACTATGACGTCCACCATCCTCGTATACGGCGGGAAATGGAATGCCTTGCGCTCTTCCAGCAGGCGGAACGCATAGTCGTCACCCTGGAGATAAACCGGATGCTGCCCCTGGCGTGTCTGTACCAGCATGTGCCCGGGCAGCCTGCCCCTGAACTGCTCCAGGGTCTGCATCGCCTTCTCGTCCGCCCTGAAATCGTGTTTGTCCAAAAGTATGTCGGAGTTGAGGATTGCCAGCAGCGAGATGTCCGATATGTCCTTCCTGCGTGCGTCGTGGACTGTCGCATATCCTATCCCTTCCGATTTGTCAGGGAAGATGCCCTCCAACTGCTCCCTGATGTCGTCCATCGGCCCCCATGGCCTTAGGATCAGGACTTTGCCACCATCTTCCAGGGTTTCTTTGATCCTGGCTATCAGTACCCGTGAGAGGTCTCCGACTATACCGTGTTTCCTGGCTTCGACCGAGGTGTCCACGATCTCCATCGCGCCCTCTTCCAGAGGCGTGCGTACCAGGGAATACCTCCCGGAAATGCAGTTGTACAGGGACTCCAGCGATGGAGTGGGGGAGGACAGGATCACCCTGGCTCCGTGTATGCTGCCCAGCATCACGGCCGTATCGCGCGCCCCATAACGCGGAGTCCCGTCCTGCTTGTAAGCGATATCGTGTTCTTCCTCCACTATGACGAGCCCCAGGTCCTTGAAAGGCAGGAACAGTGCCGAGCGTGTCCCCAGGACCAGCCTCGGCCTGTCGTTGCATCGGAGGATGGTGGCGACCTCACGGCGATTGCCGGCCGATTCGGCCGAATGGAATACCAGTACGGCATCCCCGAAGGCTTCGTACAGCGTTGCCTGCAGCTTCTTGCTCAACGCGATCTCCGGAACGAGCATCAATACGTTCCGCCCTTCTGCCAATGTCGAACGCGCTGCATCCACGAGTATGCCTATCCTTGACGCCCCTCCCTGCACCAGCACCGTTTTCCCTTTCGAGAACACTTTCTCCACCTCACCGGGCGCTTTCCCTTCATTGCCGCCCCCGGCTCCTGCCGGCATATCCATCGTCTCCAGTTTCTCACGGACTTCCTTGAGTTCCGCCAGGATCCTGTCCCTTCCGGCTTCCAGCTTCGCGGTAACCTTGGCGTTATGCCGTCCGGCAAGCGCCGCCTCCTTCTTTGCGAGGCGCTCCTCAAGTGCGAGGATACGCTTGCGGTAGAGCTCCTCCGTGCGCGCTTTCATCAGTTCCCGCCGTTCCTCGGCCCTGGCGCGGACCTCCTCGCCGGCAGTCTTGGAGGCGGGATAAGCCATCTTATAGACCTCTCCGATGGTGCAAAGGTAGTAATCCGAGATGAAGCGCCACAGCTCCAGCTCCTTCTCCCCGATCGGGTCCATATGCCGCTCCACTGCGTTGACGGCTAGGATCCTGCTGCGGTCCACATCCGGCTCGACGCCGGTCTCGCTGACCACTCCGGTATACTTCCTGCCGGAGAACGTTACGTTCACGCGCATCCCCTTCCGGACCTCCTCCGAGATCCGGTAGCACGGCTCCCAAGCCAGCTTCAGCGGCAGGATGACCTTTATGTATTTATCCTCGTCCATCCTAACGCGAATATAACGAAAAAAGTGCATCTCCCTGCCGGGGGATGCACTTTTTGAAAGTCATTGACGATTACTGGCCCTTGGCCTCGGCCTCGGCCTGCTTGATCATGTTCTCGTTGGCGGAGATGTAGACCTCGACGCGGCGGTTCTGGGCGCGGCCCTCGGCGGTCTCGTTGGAAGCGACCGGCATGTGGTAGGACATACCCTCGGAGGTCATTCTGCCCTCGGAGATACCACAGGACTTGAGGTAGTCGAGAACGGACTGTGCGCGCTGCTTGGAGAGGCGCTCGTTGACTGCATCGCTACCGGTGTTGTCGGTGTGGCCGTAGATGGTGATGTCGGTCTCGGGAAGGTCGGCCATCTGGGCGGCGAACTTGGCGAGATTGGTCTTGGAGGCGGCATTAAGGTCAGCCCTGTTGAGGGCGAAGAGGATACCGCTGTCGAAGGTGACCTTGATGGCCTCGAGGCCGTTGGCGTCCTCGACGGTCTCGACGGTGGCTGCCTCGAGGGCTGCGAGCTCGGCGGCCTTCTGGTCCATCTTCTTACCGATGATGGCACCTGCGGTGGCACCGACGGCGGAACCTACGGCTGCGCCGATGGCGGCGGCCTTGCCGTCCTTACCGATCAGTGCGCCGACACCTGCGCCGACTGCTGCACCGGCTCCAGTGCCGATGAGCGCGTCCTGTGCCATCTTGGACATGGAGGAGCATCCGGAGAGGATCATGGCTCCGCAAAGGAAGAATGCAATGTACTTTTTCATGTTTGTGTAGATATTAGAATGAGTTAATAATCGTGTTAATCAATGCAAGTTTAGTAAAAAATGAGATAACATCCAACGGAAACCAATAATTTGAAAGAAAAATTTGCAGGGTCACATTTTTTGTCTATCTTTGCAATCCCAAAACCAAACGGTGCTGTAGCTCAGGTGGTAGAGCAATGGACTGAAAATCCATGTGTCGCCGGTTCAACTCCTGCCAGCACCACAAGACCCTCCGGATACTCTCCGGAGGGTCTTTCTGTTTTAAGTATCTATTACTCAGAAAGGCTGGAGAAGGCGAGGAAGCCTTCGTGCCCGCTTGAAGGCATACCGCTGCCGCAGACGTGGACCAGGCTGAAGTCCAGGCTGTCCAGGTCTTCGGCCGCGACGTCGTATACAGGGACCGTCGCGACGAAGTCGTCGGTGAACGTGTCGTCGATGATACTGCCCGCGAGCCTGCCGGCAGGGGAGTCCGGGATGAGGACCACGGCGGTATTTCCGGCGGCGAGGGCGCTGACAAGCGGAAGCAATATGGACGACAGGGAGTCTCCTGATCCTGAGGCGTCGACCAGGGCACAGCCGTAAGGGATGGGGCCGCCTTTGCCCGGACGGGCGAAGAGCGAAAGGAGCAGGCGCAGCCTGCCTGTTCCGGTCCATTTGTAGAGATGCTTGCGGACGTCGGCGATGGCGTTTAGGATTACGCCTGATTCGGGGTTGTCCCCTGCCTTTTCCTTGAGCGTATTGGCAAGGATCTGGAGCATCGCCCTCCTGCTGCGTGTGTCCAGGGTGTTGCCGGACTCGTAGAAAGAGCGCTGCCTGTCGAGTAGTTCTGAGACCGTCATAGCGTGTATTTGGCTTTCTGTTCCTCAATCAGGGCATCAAGGACGCCGGGGTCGAAGTAGTTGATGCGCATGCTGCGCTTGACGTCCGCGAGGGTCTCGGCCGCTGCCGCGCGCGCGACCTCGCTGCCTTTGCGCAGCACTTCATAGACATAAGGAATGTTCTGCTCGAGCTCCTTCCTGCGCTGCCTGATAGGCTCCAGGGTGTCGTTGAGCACCTCGTTGAGGAAATTCTTGATCATCACGTCCCCGAGCCCTCCGCGGCGGTACTGGTCCTTGACCTCGTCGAGGTTGTGGAACTCGAAACTGGACTTCCTGCCCACGAAGCAGGACGCGAACTTGTCGAAATGCTCGGGCTTGCAGAAGGCGTCGAGATAGGTGAACACGGTGTTGCCCTCGACCTTGCCGGGATCGCTGACCTGGAGGTGTCCGGGATCGGTGTACATGCTGCGGACCTTGGCCTTGACCTCTTCGGCGCTGTCGGAGAGGTAGATGCAGTTGCCCAGGGACTTGCTCATCTTGGCCTTGCCGTCGGTGCCGGGCAGGCGCATGCAAGCGGCATTGTCGGGCAGGAGGATGTCGGGCATGACCAGCGTGGGACCGTACACGGTGTTGAACTTGTGGACAATCTCGCGGGTCTGCTCGAGCATCGGGGCCTGGTCCTCGCCAACGGGCACTGTCGTGGCCTTGAAGGCGGTAATGTCGGCGGCCTGGCTGATGGGGTAGCAGAAGAAGCCGACGGGGGTGCCGGCTTTATTGTCCTCGCCGTTGTCGGAGAAACCGCGCATAAGGATCTCCTGCTTGACCGTAGGGTTGCGCTGGAGGCGCTGGACGGTCACGAGGTTCATATAGAAGAATGTGAGCTCGGTGAGCTCGCTCAC
Organism: Bacteroidales bacterium; assembly: GCA_017519865.1. Taxonomy (GTDB): domain Bacteria; phylum Bacteroidota; class Bacteroidia; order Bacteroidales; family UBA932; genus Cryptobacteroides. The sequence continues at coordinate 18,387 of JAFWRQ010000019.1, forward strand.
CTGGGACTGGATGAAGAGCGTGGACTTGGACGGGTCGAGACCGGCGGAAAGGTAGTCCAGGGCCACTTCGATGATGTTCTGCCTGACCTTCTCAGGGTTGTCGGCATTGTCGGTGAGCGCCTGAGCGTCGGCGATCATTATGAAAATCTTGTCGTATTCGCCGCTGTTCTGCAGCTCGACCCTCCTGCGGAGGGATCCTACATAGTGTCCGATATGGAGGCGTCCGGTCGGACGGTCTCCCGTAAGAATGATCTTTCCCATCTTTAGTCGTTGATCTGTGCCATCTGCTCGCGGATCTTGGCTTCGATCTCGTCGCAGAGTTCTTTATTGTCCTTAAGCAGCTGCTTGACGGCGTCGCGCCCCTGGGCGAGTTTCTCTCCGTTGTAGCTGAACCACGAGCCGCTCTTGTGGATGATGTCCAGATCGACCGCGAGGTCGCAGACCTCGGCGGTGTGCGAGATGCCCTCGCCGAAGAGGATGTCGAACTCGGCTTTCTTGAACGGGGGGGCCATCTTGTTCTTGACGACCTTGACCCGCGTGCGGTTGCCGGTGGCCTCGTCGCCGTCCTTGAGCTGGGTGGTCCTGCGGACGTCCAGGCGCACGGAGGCGTAGAACTTGAGGGCGTTGCCGCCCGTGGTGGTCTCGGGGTTGCCGAACATAATGCCGATCTTCTCGCGCAGCTGGTTGATGAAGATGCAGCAGGTATTTGTCTTGGAAATGTTGGCGGTGAGCTTGCGGAGGGCCTGGCTCATCAAGCGGGCCTGGAGGCCGACCTTGTTGTCGCCCATCTCGCCCTCGATCTCGGCCTTGGGCGTGAGGGCTGCCACTGAGTCGATGACGACGATGTCGATGGCGCCCGAGCGGATGAGGTTGTCGGCAATCTCGAGGGCCTGCTCCCCGTTGTCCGGCTGGGAGATGAGGAGGGTCTCGAGATTGACTCCCAGGGCCTTGGCGTAGGTCCTGTCGAAGGCGTGCTCGGCGTCAATCATTGCGGCGATGCCGCCCTGCTTCTGCGCCTCTGCTATGGCGTGGATGGCGAGAGTGGTCTTGCCGCTGGACTCGGGTCCGTAGATCTCGATGATGCGTCCGCGCGGGTAGCCTCCTATGCCCAGGGCGTGGTCCAGCGCGACCGACCCGCTGGGTATGACCTGTACGTCCCACTGCGGCTGGTCACCGAGCTTCATGATCGTGCCCTTGCCGTAATCCTTCTCGATCTTGTCGATCGTCGCCTGCAGCGCCTTCATCCTGGCGGCGTTGATGTCAGCGGCGTTCATTTCTACATCCTTTGCCATTGTCTTTAGGTATTAAGCATTAATAATTGTCTTCACAAATATGGGGATTCGCGGGGTATCTCCCAAACAATTGCAAAGATAAATCGACCTTGGGCCAAAGCGAGGCACAAGGTCGATTTTAAACTGAAGATTGTGTCGTTATTGCCCAAGGACCCGCTCCACGACAGGGGAGACGGTGTCGTAGTCATATCCTCGTGAGAGGGCGTATTTGATGAGCTTGAACTTGATGTAAGGGTCTCCTTCCAGACTCTTCCGCTTTGCCTCGACGAGTTTTTCCAGTTTCGCCGACGAGGCCTCGGGATCGGTCTCCTCAAGCGCTGCGGAGATATCGGCCTTTGATATCCCCTTCATCATCAGGGCATAGCGTATCTTGTTCGGACCCCAACCGGTCAAGGAGGATTTCTCGCGGGCGAAAGCCGCAGCGTAGCGGGCGTCGTCCACGAAGCGGTCGGCGACGAGCGACTCCAGCATCTGCTGCGCTGCCGCACGGTCACCCTCGAGGGCCTTCCCGGCCTTCTTGAGGATCTCGGAACTGCAGCACTCGCGTTTCACGCAGAGATTCTGCAGGTATGCCAGCGCCTTGTCCTTTTCCATGAGCTAGAAATCGTAGCCGAAACTGAAGTACGCGCCTACCTTCCTGGTCAGGTCGGAATAATGGATGTTGAACTTCAGGGGGCCCATAATGGTATTGTAGGCATATTCCAGGGACACTCCGCTGATGGTCTGACCGGTCCAAAGGAGGTTGCTGTCGATGGCGTTTGAATGCTTGATGACGCTGCCGTTGAGGGAGAGCCAGTTGTTGTCGGTAAGGTGCAGGCGGAACTTTAGGTCGGCCTTGAGCATCTTGTTGCTGAGCGGGATGGCGTGGTTGAGGCCGACAAACGGCACGTGCTGGTCCAGATAGCGTCCTGCGAGCGATCCTCCGGCCAGGTTCATGAAGACCAGAGGCGTATTGTCGCCAAATGCGAAACGCGCGTAGACCGAGGGGATTATGTCAAGTACCTTACCGGTACGGAATACCTTGGAAGCGTCCAACTGGACGATGTGGATGGGATCGATCTCCTTTACGAGTCCTCCGAGCACGTAGTTGTAGGAACCTCCGACATTATATCCCCGAGTGGGGAAATAGCCGTTGTCGAAGGTGTCTGCGCGGCCTTCCGTGAAGAATATCAGGTAGTCGTTCCTGGGCATCTCCAGGTCATATTCATCCGGAATGAGGCTGGCGTCGATGGAGGATGTGACGTCGACATACTCATTCTTGATGCCGAGCCTGACATCCGCCTTCTTCCAGTTCAGGTCGGAGAAGTAAAGCTTCTGGGAGATTTTGCCGTACTTGAAATTGAGGTCGGAAGGCTGCGTCCCCCACAAGCCCCCCGTGCTGATGATGGCCGCGTTGGTGAAACTGCCGTTCAACTCCGCGTTTATGGTAGGGAATGCAGGGAAACGCAGGGAATAGCGTGCGTTCAGATAGGGGTTAGATGCGATCTTGGCGGTGAAGTCCCAGGCAGATCCCCTGATGCGGTGGACGTTCAGTCCCATGTTGACTATGGCTGAAACCACGGTTTCGGTGTCGAAGCGCATGCCGATACCGGCCTGATGGGCAGGGCCTTTCTGGCAGATGATGTTGAGGGTGAACTCGCTGCTGTCCCCGAGCAGTTCGTAGCGCACGAAGTCGAACGATCCGGTAGCGAGGATGGTGGCTACGGCCTCCTCGATGTCTTTCTTGTAAACCTTGTCCCAGGGCTTGATACTGAGCTTGCCCATCAGGTAGTCGGCCTCAACCCTGCTTATGCCTTCGAAACTGATTGCCGACAATACGATGGGAATCTGTCCGAGGTCCACGGCTGGTGCATTCTGGAACTCGGTGACCTCGGGACCGAGCCGGCGCTTCAGATTGCGGATGTCGTCTTTCTTGCCCTCCGCAGCGGCATAGCCGCGGGAAATGATGGTGTCTATGCTCTGGGCGTCGAAACTCATCATGTTGAAATCGTGCAGGTCCGGCTTTATGGTGATGTCGGGGATGCTGATATTGTTCTCAAAGGAATCCCGGCCAAGGATGTCCACTGCCTGCCAGATGATGTCGGCGAGGTTGTTGATGTCCTCGTATTCCATGTTCTTGTCGGAGAGTTCGACGCCGATGACGATGTCGGCTCCCATCTCCTTGGCGATGTCGGTGGGATAGTTGTTGCGTATTCCGCCGTCCACGAGTATCTTGTCGCCGGTGCGGACCGGTGCGAAGATGCCCGGAATGGACATCGTCGAGCGCAGGGCGGTATTGAGCTTGCCCTCATGCCAGAGCAGGGCCTTGCCGGAAACCATCTCCGCGGCGATGCAGAAAAACGGTATGGGCAGGGTCGTGAAATCGATGTAGTCCTGATATCCGACGGTGAGTCCGCTGAAAACGTTGCTGACATTGTGCCCGAAGATATAACCTGACGGGAGGCTTCCGAAGAGATTGTCCATCAACTTCTTTTCTCCGGTTTCGTCTCCGGCGCCGAAGTGCAGGCCGTTCTTGCGCATGCGTTCCTCCGCTTCAGGGGAGCGGTTGAAAAGGTCGGTCTCGGCATAGTAGAACGGAACTGATGCAAAGTATTTTTCCTTGTATTTCTTCTGCCGGTAGGCTATCAGGTCCTGGGGAACCTTGTCGCTGAGGATGATGCCCCAGTCGACGGAGCGTAAGAGGGAGTCGAGGAAATCGGGACTGTATCCGACGGAGTAGAGGCCACCGACGAGGCCGCCCATGCTGGTGCCGAGGACCATGTCCACGGGGATGCCCTGCTCTTCGAGGAATCGCAGGACGCCGACGTGGGCCGCGCCCTTGGCGCCGCCGCCGCTGAGCACGACCGCCACGGTCGGGCGGCGGCGCCTGATGCGGTCCATCTTCGCCCGCATCTTCGCTATGACGATGGAATCCCCGACCGGGTCGTAGCTCTGGAAATTGACCTGGGCGCCTGCCGGAACGAAGTACGACAGGCAGATGGCCAGGAGTAGGATTGTCCGTTTATACCCTTTCATGATTCTTTGTTTTTTCCGTGTTGTCCCGCAAGCATGCCGCACGCCGCCAGGATGTCTTCCCCGCGCGAAGCGCGGATGGTGCAGGTGATCCCGTTGGCACCGAGCCTGTCGCGGAAGGCTTCCATGACGGGAGCCGGGCTGGACTCGTACGGGAATCCCGGTATCTTGTGGAAACGGATGAGGTTCACACGGCATTCGAGGCCGCGTAGCATCCGTATGAGAGCGTCTCCGTGCCTCTTGGAGTCGTTCAGGCCGGAGAACATGATGTATTCGAAACTCACCCGCCTCTGTCCCGAGAAGTCGTACTGCCGGATGAGCCGGACCACGTCTTCGATGTGCCAGGCTTTCTCGACAGGCATGATGGAAGCCCTCTCCTCGGAGAACGGGTCGTGAAGGCTGATGGCGAGATGGCAGCGCGATCCGTCGAGGTAGCGCTTGAGGTTGGGGATGACGCCTATCGAGGAGAGCGTGATGCGCTTGGGACTCCAGGCGAAGCCCCAGTCGGCGGTCAGGACTTCGATCGCCCTCATTACATTGTCGTAGTTGTCCAGCGGCTCGCCCATGCCCATGAATACGGCGTTGGTAAGGTCCTGGCTCTCTTCCACGGCGATGAACTGCGAGAGGATGTCGGCGGCGGACAGGTGCCCGTGGAATCCCTGGCGGCCGGTCATGCAGAACTTGCAGCCCATCCGGCAGCCGGACTGGGACGACACGCAGAGCGTGCGTCTGTCCTCGTCAGGGATCATTACGGCCTCGACCGCGGCCTCCTCCAGTTCGTTCCCGCGTGCCTCCTCATAAGCATCCAGGCCGGAGGCCTTGGGGCAATTGACCGGGAACAGATATTTCTTGGTCCCGTCAGATGACAGGGCCATCCCGACCGGTTCGCTGACGCCGACCTCATAGAGTTCGGCGAGCCTTGCCCGGCCGGCCTTGGAGATGTTGGTCATCTCCTCGAAGCTCCTCACACGCTTGACATAAAGCCACTGCGCGAGCTGCTTGCCGGTGAAGGCCGGCAGGCCGGCCGCCACTGCAAGCGTCTTGAGCTCCTCCGGAGTCTTGCCCAACAGTTTCTTTTTCATAACCCCTCCTTGTCCATGCGTTCCAGGCACTCGACCAGCGAGTCATACCAGTAGGGGACAGTGATGCCGAAAGTCTCCTTGACCAGGGTTTTGTCCAGGACGGAGTACTTGGGCCTGCGGGCCTTGACGGGGAATTCGTCCGTATGGCAGGGCGTTACCCTGCAGTTATGCCCGCAGAGACGGTTTACCGCCACCGCGAGGTCGAACCACGAAATGACTCCCTCGTCTGTATAGTGGTAGATGCCGGTGCGGTCGAGCATGCCGTCTGTGACTATCCTGACGATGAGCCTGGCAAGATCCGCGGCGTAGGTGGGCGATCCGACCTGGTCGAAGACGACCTTGGCGGTCTCGTTCGAGGCGGTAAGCCTGGCCATTGTCTTCACGAAGTTCTTGCCGTACGGGGAGTAGAGCCAGGCAGTCCTGAAAATCATATACTTGCACCCGGAGTTCATCACCGAACGCTCTCCGGCGAACTTGGTGACGCCGTAGGCGCCGAGGGGGCTGGGGGCGTCGGACTCCCTGTAGGGGACGTTGCCCTCTCCGTCGAAGACATAGTCCGTGGAGATGTGGATGAGGGTGGCCTTCCGCTCGCAGGCGACTGCCGCGAGGTTCGCGGCGGCGGTGTGGTTGAGAAGGTCGGCGAATGCGATGTCGCTTTCCGCCTTCTCCACATTGGTGTATGCGGCGCAGTTGACGATGACGTCGACGTCTTCCGAAGCGCAGATGATACGTACGGCGTCCATGTTGGTGATGTCGAGATAGACCGTCTCGACATCAGGCACCTGCGAGACGTCGGTGAATATGAAGTGATGTCCGCTCCCGGCGGACGCATTGCGGATCTCCGTGCCGAGCTGGCCGTTCGCTCCTGTGACCAATACGTTCATAATCAAACTTTTAAAACGCCCTTAAGGGACTCTGCCATATCTTTTTTCAGGACCTTCTCCTCAAGGATGTGGCGGATGGACCTGATCCTGTGGCAGTCGGACCCGGCCATGTCGTACCATCCTTTCTTGAGAATGAATTCGGCCTTAGCCTTGACGTGGCTGCCGTAATAGCCCAGGAGGGAAGGGTAGTTGAGCTGCAGCCTCACGCCCATGCCGTGAAGCTTGGAATACTCCTTTTCGCCCATGTATTCGTAACGCTCCGGGTGAGCCAGCACCGGGCGGAAGCCCGCGCGCATCGTGCGGTCGACCATGTCCCAGAAGTTGTAGGGCCCGGACCAGGTGGAAGTCTCCATCAGCACTGAGCCCTCCTCGCGGTGGAAGAGGAAATCCTTCTCTGCGAGATGGCGCTCGAACAGTTCGTCCATCATGTATTCCGAAGCCAGGTGGAGCTCGATAGGGCCATTGTACATGGCCTTTAGTTCGGCGAAACGCTTCCTCAAACCTTCGGTGGTGTTGGGCACGTCCTCCATCGTATGGGGCGTGAGCCAGAGCGACTTGAGGCCTGCTTCTTCAAGGATGGCGAGGATGGCGAGCGACTCCTCAGCCTTGGAGACACCGTCGTCGACACCGAAGAGTATGTGCGAATGGTGGTCCGTGGCGCCTTCCAGGAGCCTTTTGTCTGTGATAGAGTACTTATGGCTGAACAATCCCATAAAAAAGCCGGTTCAAATGGATTATAATATGCAAATTTACGCAAAAGATTTAAAGACTATGGGATAAAATGCCTATTTTTGTATAATGACCGAAGATGTCCAAAATACTTCCCGCCCGCCCATCTATCTCTATACCGACGGCGCCGCGAGCGGCAACCCCGGGCCCGGAGGCTACGGGGTGGTGCTCAAGTGCGGCTCCCTCAGGAAGGAGATGTCGGGAGGCTTCGCCTGCACGACCAACAACCGTATGGAACTTCTGGCAGTCATCACCGGTCTCGAGGCCGTCAAGTGGGACAATGCCGTGGTGGAGGTGTACAGCGACTCCACCTATGTGGTCAAGGCAGTTACCGAGAACTGGCTGCAGAACTGGCAGCACAGGGGGTGGAAGAAGGTCAAGAACGTCGACCTCTGGGTGCGTTTCCTTGAGGTCTACGGCAGGCACAGGGTGACTTTCCACTGGCTGAAAGGCCACGCCGGCCATCCGGAGAACGAACGCTGCGACGCCCTGGCGGTAGACGCCGGAGCGGGAGCGACCGCCCGCGGGGAAACCCTCCCGGAGGACACAGGCTATATTAACGAGAATACATTATCCTTATAACCCATCAGGACACACGATATGCAGCACAACAATAGAAAGATAGTAGTGGGGATCACACAGGGAGACGGCAACGGTATCGGCTACGAGGTCATCATCAAGGCCCTTGCCGACGCGCGTATCCTCGAGTCCTTCACCCCCGTAATCTACGGTTCCTCGAAGGTTTTCGGTTTCTACCGCAAGACCATCCACAACATCGAGCAGCAGATAGACACCAACGTCATCTCCTCTGCGGCCGACGCCCACCAGCGGCGGGTCAACATAGTCAACTGCCTGCCGGACAACGTCTTCGTGGAGCCCGGTCAGCCCAATCCCGAGGCGGCGAAAGCCGCCATCACATGCCTTGAGCGTGCCGTGGAGGACCTCAAGAAAGGCGACATAGACGTCCTCGTGACGGCTCCCTTCAACAAAAAGGTCATATCTTCCCAGAACTTCGGCTACACCGGCCATACAGAGTATCTCCAGAATGCCTTCGGTGTCAGCGACGTCACGATGTTCATGGTGAGCGAGCGCCTCAAGGTAGGCGTCGTCACCGGACACATTCCCTTGCGCGAGGTCCCGGACAGCATCACCGAGGACAAGATCCTGAGCAAGCTCCGCCTTATGAACGCGTCGCTCAAGAGGGATTTCGGCGTGGATTCGCCCAAGATCGGTGTGCTCAGCCTCAATCCCCACAGCGGCGACGGCGGCCTGCTCGGCGACGAGGAGCAGCGCATCATCGCCCCCGCCGTGGCCAAGGCCGTCGAGGAGGGCATCGATGCTTTCGGCCCCTATTCCCCCGACGGCTATTTCGGCGCCGGGCTTTACAGCCGCTTCGACGCCACCCTGGCGATGTACCACGACCAGGGCCTGGAGCCTTTCAAGGCCATCGCCTTCGAGGACGGCGTCAACTTCACGGCCGGCCTCCCGGTCGTGCGCACGTCGCCCGACCACGGCACTGCCTACGAGATGGCCGGAAGGGACGAGGCCGATCCCCGTTCGATGATGTCCGCCATCTTCGCCGCAATAGACATCTTCCGTAACCGCGAGGCCTATGATGCCCTGCAGGAGGGCAAGATGAAGGAACGCACCCTTGACGACGCCAAAGCCACCCGCCCCGGCCGTCCCCAGATAGCATAGGCATGGAGATCATCAGAACCGACATACCCGACGTACTGATCCTGGAGCCCCGGGTATTCCGGGACGCCAGGGGCTACTTCTTCGAGTCTTGGTCGCAACGCGATTTCGACTCGCTCGTCCGTCCCGTCCGCTTCGTACAGGACAACGAAAGCTGCTCTTCGTACGGTGTAGTCCGCGGCCTGCATTTCCAGAAAGGGGCCTTCAGCCAGAGCAAACTGGTGCGCGTGGTCGAAGGCGCAGTCCTGGACGTCGCCGTGGACATCCGTCGCGGGAGTCCCACCTTCGGGCGCCACGTGGCCGTCGAACTCACCGCCGACAGCCATCGCCAGCTCTTCATTCCCAGGGGGTTCGCCCACGGGTTCAGCGTTTTGTCCGAGCGGGTGGTGTTCCAGTACAAGTGCGACAACTACTATGCTCCGCAGGCAGAGTCCGCCATCGCCTGGGACGACCCCGCGCTCTGCATCGACTGGCGGGTTCCGCGCGAGGATGTCATCCTGTCCGAAAAGGACAGCAGGCATCCTGCTCTCGCCGACTGCCCTGACCTGTTCGACTACGGCACTGACCTGTATCTCTGATGTATTCTTATACAGATTTTACTGCCATTAAATGGTTTTTTATGCAGTAAAATTTGTTTTTAAAAAAAATTATTTTTAAAATTGTAAAAGTAGTGGTTTACAACGCAGGTTAGTTATGAAATTAGCACTCATTGGCTATGGCCGTATGGGCCATATGATCGAGGAGATAGCCGTGTCGCGCGGCCATCAGATTGTGTGCACCATCGACGTGGACAATTTGGAAGATTTCGATTCGGAGGCTTTCCGCAGCGCGGACGTCGCCATCGAGTTCACGACCCCCTCATCCGCTTTTTCCAACATACAGAGAGCGTTCGCCGCAGGCGTCAAGGTCGTCAGCGGCACCACAGGCTGGTATCAGGACCACCGCGACGAGGTCAAGGCTATGTGTGAGGATGGCAACACCCTGTTCTGGAGCAGCAACTACAGCATAGGCGTATATATATTCTCGGCGGTCAACCGTTACCTCGCAGCCATTATGGACAAGTTTGAGGGATACGACGTCGCCATGGACGAGGTGCATCACTGCCACAAGCTCGACTCTCCCAGCGGCACGGCCGTGACTCTGGCCGAAGACATACTTTCCCTTGTCTCGCGCAAGGAGGGCTGGACCAACGACCTTGCCCCTCTCGGCGAGGTCGAGAGCCTCAAGGCCGCCGCCCCCGGCAAGGCCCTTCAGATCTTCAGCTACCGCCATGACGAGGTCCTCGGCACCCACACCGTGCGTTATGAAAGCGATGCCGACCGCATAGTCATCACCCACGAGGCCAAGTCCCGCAAGGGCCTGGCACTGGGAGCCGTCCTGGCAGCGGAGTATACCGCCGTCCATTCCGGGCTGCTGTGCATGGATGATTTATTCAAGGAACTGATTTAACCCCCCAGATATGAAGGTTTTGAAATTCGGAGGCTCCTCGGTGGGCTCCGCACACAGGATGAAGGGAGTCGCGGCTCTCGTGGACAACGGCGAGCAGAAACTCGTCGTACTCTCGGCGATGTCGGGAACGACCAATTCGCTGGTCGAGATTGCGAACTATTATTTCAACGGCAACTCCGAAGGCGCTGCCGACATCATCGGCCTGCTGGAGTCCAAATATGCCAAACACGTTTCCGAACTGTACGGCACGCAGGAATATGCCGACAAGGCCAGGGAGGTTTTAGCCGGCGTGTTCGCTTTCCTCCGTTCCTTCGTCGGCAAGCATTTCGGCCCCGTCGAGGAGAAGGAGGTGCTGGCACAGGGTGAGATCATGTCCACCAACATGTTCACGTTCTACCTCCAGGAGCAGGGCAAGGATGTCCTGCTGCTTCCGGCCCTGAACTTCATGCGGCTCGATCCTGCGGGCGAGCCCGACCTTCCCTATATCGCCGAGCATCTGGGCGACATGCTGGAGCAGAAGCAGGCGTACATTTACGTCACCCAGGGCTTCATCTGCCGCAATTCCAGCGGAGACATCGACAACCTGCAGCGCGGTGGTTCCGACTATACCGCATCGCTGGTCGGCGCCGCCATCGGCGCTGAGGAGATCCAGATATGGACCGACATCGACGGCATGCACAACAACGACCCGCGTGTGGTCGACCACACAAGCGCCGTGCACCACATCCACTTCGAGGAGGCCTCCGAGCTCGCTTATTTCGGAGCCAAGGTCCTCCATCCGACGTGTATACTTCCTGCCAAGAACGCCAACATCCCCGTCCGCATCCTCAACACCATGCAGCCGGATGCCGAAGGCACGCTGATCAACAATGTCCTGGAGGAAGGCCGGATCAAGGCCGTCGCCGCCAAGGACAACATCGCTGCCATCCGCATCAAATCCTCCAGGATGCTCATGACCTACGGTTTCCTCCGCAGGGTTTTCGAGATTTTCGAGAAATACAAGACCTCCATCGACATGATCTGCACCTCCGAGGTCGGAGTGTCCATGTCCGTCGACAACACCTCGCATCTCAACGAGATCATCCACGAGCTCAAGAAGTACGGCACGGTGTCCGTCGACCTCGACATGTGCATCATCTGCGTCGTCGGTGACATGAACTGGGAGAATGTCGGTTTCGAGTCCCGCGCCATGGAGGCGATGAAGAGCGTCCCCGTCCGCATGGTTTCCTATGGCGGAAGCAACTACAACATTTCCTTCCTCGTCCGCGGGGAGGACAAGAACCGCGCCCTGCGCGCTTTGAGTGCAAGCCTTTTCAATACACAGGAATAATATGAAGACCCCCGTTTTCTGCGGTTCGTCCGTAGCCATCGTCACGCCTTTCACCCCTGACGGGGCTGTCAACTATGCCAAGTTCCACGAACTTGTGGACATGCAGATAGCCGGCGGCACCTCCGCCATCGTAGTCTGCGGCACCACCGGCGAGAGCGCCACCCTCAATGACGAGGAGCACATAGCCCTCGTCAAGGACTGCGTCGACTACGTGGCCGGCCGCGTCAAGGTCATCGCCGGCAGCGGCAGCAACGACACCATGCATGCCCTGCATCTCAGCCAGGCGTGCGAGGAGGCCGGGGCCGATGCCCTGCTGGTCGTCACCCCTTACTATAACAAAACCACCCAGCACGGCCTCGTGAAGCATTACGAGTATCTTGCTGACCGTGTCAGCATCCCCATCATCGTGTACAGCGTTCCGAGCCGTACCGGCATGAGCGCTTCCGTGGATGCTCTCAAGGAGCTTTCCGCCCATCCGCTGATAAACGGAGTCAAGGATGCCAACTCCAATATAGGCGGAGTGGCGGCGACCCTTGCCGCCTGCGGCGACGAACTCAACGTCTGGAGCGGCAATGACGACGAGACGGTGGCGATGATGGCCCTCGGAGCCAAGGGAGTCATCTCCGTCTGGGCCAACATCGACCCTCGCGGCGTGTCCGACCTTACGGCCGCCTGCCTGCGCGGCGACTTCGCCGAGGCTGCCGCCCTCCAGTTGAAGGCCTATGGCCTCATCAAGAGTCTTTTCATAGAGACCAATCCCATGCCGGTCAAGACCGCCATGAACATCATAGGCCTCGAAGTGGGAGGAGTGCGTCCTCCGCTGTGCGAGATGCTCCCCGAGAATATAGAGAAACTCCGTGCCCGCCTGCTCGGTTACGGACTCATTAAATAGACGAATATGAAGAAGTTATACAATGTGGCAGTGGTCGGTGCCAGCGGCGCCGTCGGCCAGGAATTCCTCAAAGTGCTCGAGGAACGCGATTTCCCCATCGCCGAACTTACCCTTTTCGGCTCCTCCAGGAGCGCCGGAAGCAAATATATGTTCAAAGGAAAGGAACTCACCGTCAAACTGCTTCAGCACAATGACGATTTCAAGGACATCGACATAGCCTTCACTTCCGCCGGTGCCGGTACTTCCCGCGAATTTGCGGAGACCATCACCAAGTTCGGTACCGTAATGATCGACAATTCCAGCGCTTTCCGTATGGATGCCGACGTCCCGCTCGTCGTGCCCGAGTGCAACGCCGAGGACGCTCTCGTCCGCCCGCGCGGCATCATCGCCAATCCCAACTGCACCACGATCATGATGGTGGTCGTGCTCAAGCCCATCGAAGCCCTCTCGCACATCACCCGCATCCACGTGGCCAGCTACCAGTCCGCCTCCGGTGCCGGTGCTCAGGCAATGCTCGAACTGGAGCAGCAGTATCGCGAGATAGTCGAGGACAAGCCCGTCACTGTCAAGAAGTTCGCATATCAGCTTGCATACAACGTCATCCCCCAGATCGACGTCTTCACCGACAACGGCTACACCAAGGAAGAGATGAAGATGTTCAACGAGACCCGCAAGATCCTTCATTCAGACGTGAAGTGCTCGGCGATGTGCGTGCGCATCTCCGCCCTGCGTTCCCATTCCGAGGCGGTATGGATCGAGACCGAGAAGCCCCTGTCCGTCGAAGAGGTCCAGGCTGCCATTGCCGCAGCGCCCGGAGTCACCCTCCAGGACGATCCCGCCACCCAGACCTATCCCATGCCGCTGTTCACCGGCGGCAAGGACGACGTCTATGTCGGACGCGTCCGCAAGGACCTGGCCAATGATAACGGCATCACGCTGTGGCTGTCCGGCGACCAAATCAAGAAGGGCGCCGCACTCAACGCCGTCCAGATAGGTGAATATCTTGTGAGCAAGGGACTTTAGTCCCGGGAGAGTCTGCTACTTGCAGACCATAATATCGAGAATGACCTCGTCCGTCTGCTCCATCCCCACGGAGCCCACACGGCCGAGGTTTTGTATTGTCTGCTCGATGTCGCGGTCGATGATGCCGTCGTGCTCGCTGACGCACTGCCCGTCGAGCGAGAGCATCGCCGACTGGATGGCGCTGGATACGCCGGATGCGACTTTCATGGCGCATCCGACCTTGGCTCCGTCGCAGACCATTCCCGTGATACTGCCGCTCATATTCTTGATGGTGGCGCAGATCTGGGGGTAGTCGCCGCCCATCAGCCAGGTGATGCCGCAGGCGGAACCTGTGGATGCCACCACGCAGCCGCAGAGTGCCGAGAGGGGGCCGAGATAACTCTTGATGTGTATGGCGACGAGATTGCTGATGATCAGTGCCCTGGCGAGGCGTTCGTCATCGATGCCGTAGCGCTCTGCATAAGCGATGACGGGCATGCTGACGGTGATGCCCTGGTTGCCGCTGCCGGAATTGCTCATGGCCGGAAGCGTGCACCCCGCCATCCTGGCGTCTGACGCGGCGGCGGTCATTGCCATCGCATACGCCATGAAATGGTCCCCGAACAGCCCGGAACGGTCATTGAGGATGGTCCTGCCCACACAGAGCCCGTAATTACCTTGCATGCCTTCCTTTGCCAAAGGCATGTTCAGCCGCCTGTCGTCGAGGATGAACTCTATATCATCGAATGCGGCGCTTGTCGCGAAATCAAGTATCTCCCTGACGGTGAGACCGTAATCTCCGGTTTCCTCTTCAACACCGCCGGACTCGCTGTCGCTGAGGACCTTTTCGCCCAGCATGGTCTTGACTATCTTGTCGTGGCTGTCCTCTATGACGGCAGTGGCCGTACGGCCGTCGACCGTCACCTCCGCACTAACATATAACTTGTGGTCAGTGTCTGCGATGCTGATGTCCGTCGCCTTGGCCTCGACGAGGCGTTTGGCCCTCGCGACGGCATCGTCGTCCAGTCCGCCGAGGACTTCCAGTCCCAGGTCGGACCGGCCGCAGACGGCGCCGAGCGCCGCTGCGATGTGCAGCCCCGTCATGCCCGTTCCGGGTATGCCGACACCTATTCCGTTCTTGAGGATATTACCGCTGACCGCGACCTTGATGCGATAATCGGCCTTACGGCGATCGTATTCGCTGTCCGCTTCAAGTATTTCCGCGGCCTTGGCTACGGCCAGTGCTACCGCGATGGGCTCCGTACATCCAAGGGCAGGCTTGACTTCGCGATGTATCAGTCCGATGATCTGTTCTTCCCTTGCGTTCATTTCTTCTTGTCGGTTATGTATTCCAGTGTCTTGAGCATTATGATTTCCAGTGTGTTGCCATCCTTGAGCACTTCGAGGGGGAAGCCGAAACTGACTGCCCTGTGGCCCTTGGCGTCATAGGCCACGGCGGCAGGTACTCCGTTGTCGGAGTAACGGAGTATGACCGAGCCTTCCTTGCCTGCCGGCTGTATGCCGTCGGGGTTTTCCACGCAGTAAATGGCGTCGTTGAGGACCTGGTGGAACTCGAAGGGCCGCTTCAACGACTTGAGGTCCACGGACTTGGATGAGACGTGCTCGATGCGCCCGTTGTAGCATCCGTGGTCGGTCATCCATTTGTAGCCGAGAATCTCCTGTACGAATGCCTGTGTATTGCTGCGCGAGACGGGATCCTTCACGACGGGATAGATGCCGTCTCCCCAGACGTCCGTGCCGATGTATGCGCCCGACACGATTATGCCTCCGCCCTTGGAGGCATGGCTGCGGAGCGCCTGCTGCAGGCTGGCGGGGAAGACCTCATAACGGTCGGGAACGCGGCCGTTGCCGATGACCGTGGTGACCTGCTTGCCGCAGAGGAGGTCGACGACTTCGTCATCCCCGGCTCCGCGCTCGCTGAAATCCTCCATCGAGGCCGAGTCGAAACTGTAACCGGCATCGAGAAGTGCGCGGCCGTGTATCTTGATGAAATCAAAAGTGTTGCCCGGGACAACCACTCCGGTCATGTCGGAGGAAGTGCCTCCGAATCCCGGCTGGTTGTTGTCTATGTAAGGCGACTCGCGCTTGAAGTCGTACATGTCGCCTATGTAATTGATCTCGCGGATATATCCGACTCCGCTGTCAAGTTTTCTGTCGAAACCGGCGTACTGGGGCGTATCGAACCATGCGGGAGGGGAGACCCGGTAGAAGTCGTTGACCACCAGTACCGTCTCCTTGTGCCTGCGGGTGCGTCCGACGCACATGGTTTCGGACGGGAAACTCCTTCCGCCTTCATTCTCCGCCACTATCCTGTAGCTGTACATTTGGTCTACGTCGATGCCGAGCACGACCGAATACAGGCCGTTCTCGGACTTGACGTCCTGCAGGGTTACGCCCTCGTCGAACGGGCCGTCGTCGATCCTGGTATACAGGATGAAACGCTCGGGGTCTGCCGTGGGCTCATTGGGGTCGGGGGTGGCTTTCCAGCTGAGTGTCACTTCCTTGTCATCTGTCAGCCTCGCCGACATGGAACTCACGGGCAGGGGCTGGACGGCATACGGGATGCCGTACGCGTCGCTCAGGAACTTCAGCATTCCCTTGTAAACTGCCCTGGACACTTCGAAGCGGAAACTGGGGTCCAGGCCGTATTTCATGTCCGAGAAATTCTGGTGGGAGAGAAGTTCCAGCAGCATTCCGGGTACGGAAGTAGTGCGGGACTCGCTGTAACTGCGGTTCCAAAGCTCCCTCCTGGTCCATTTGGGCTCGAAGCCGGCGCGGATGTCCGCACAGACCTGGTCCTGGACTATCCCCGCCAGGTGGCGGCCCAGCTGGCGGCTGCGGCCGTCGGCATACTTGGATTTGCCGTCGGCGAGAAGGGTATAGATGGAGAGTGTGCCGATGATGCTGTCGTTCTGCGTCACGCCCGCATCGGAATGGAATCCGAAGGACAGGTCGAAGGGAATGTGCTTGCCTTCGCCCTGGTAGTCGGGATTGACGTACGAGCCTCCGGCCATCATGCTGACCCAGGCTCCGCGGCTTGCGAAATCCTGGGTGTAGTCGTCCTCCCAGTTGCGTGTGACGGTGGTGTCCACGCCGGCCCACTGCTCCCAATACAGCGCACCTTCGATGTAACTGGGCAGCCCTGAGGTGGTCCATTCGTCCCTGGGCGTCCCTTCGGGGCCGCGTGCGATCTTGCCCATGCCACCGCCTACCTTGACCGCATCGGCCGTGACCACCGCTCCCTTGGCTTTCCCTTCCGGAACAATGTTGTCAAGGATCACGGCGCCGTCGTTGCCGTCGTTGAAATGGAAGGTGCCGAGATAGATCCACGTGCCTCCTCCCATTTTCTGGTTTACGGAAAACTCGGTCTTTCCGCCGGCATGCATTACGGTATAGTGGGCTGCATCAGTGCTGCCCGGAAGGGTTTTGTACGAGATGTAAACGGCATACTCGCCGGAGTCCGGCACGCGGAAAGCCCAGGTGGCCTCAGCCTTGCGCCCTTCCTCTTCGGTGGCGCAGTCGGCCTTGCGGGCTGAACCCAGGATGAAGGGGTTGTCGTCGCCGTAGTATACCTTCCTCACGTCGGCGAAGCCCTCTCCGGCCGAAGTCCAGTCGCCGCGCTCGAAATACTCGCCCTTGCGGCGGGTTAGCCCGTCGCGTTCGCCGCGGAACGTAGGGTCGTTGTCGGAGATGATCTCATAAGGCTGGATGTCACGTTCGCGCGGAGTCATCACATAAGCCCCGGCGTTCTCGAGCATCGGAATGAGGAAAGGGAGCACGTAACTCTGCGTGTACATGTCCTCGACCGTAGTGAAGAGTGGGGCCCTCTGCCAGGTCCATCCGCCCCAACCCTCGTCGTAATACCTTCCGTGGCTCTGCCAGAGGGCGATATGCCTTCCGCTGAGCCCCAGGGGATAGTCCCTCATGTCGAGCCTCCTTACGATGGGGACGGTGCGTCCACGGGGGTCGGCGGACCTGTGCTGGTATGTGGAGGTGCGGCCCTTGTTGCCCCTGGCGGGAGTGACGAGGTCCTCCACCGGATCCTTGCGGCAGAAGATGCCTCCGATGGTATAGTCCGAATATTGGGCGGGCATGAGGTCGTAGATCTGGTCTTTGAACCAGTCCAGCGTAGCCTGGGTCCACGGATAGTCGCTCAGTTCCTGGCTGAAGGTGAAGTCCAGGGACGAGCCGCGCTTCATCACGCTCTCGATCTTCAACTTGGTCTTGACCGTGGTCTGGCGCTGGAGCCTTGCCCGAAGGGAGTCGCTCGCGGGCATGAAGTCCCGGGTGGGATTCTGTGCCGCTGCCAGGAGCGCGGCGAAGGTCAGGAGAGTGGCGGTGAAGATTCGTCTAAGCATGCCGTATGGTTTTGTTCAGGTCGATCAGTAAAGTGATGATGGACGCGCCGCAGAGCGCCAGGAAATCGGCGCGGAAGTCGGCGCGGTCGGACGCCCGGTAGGGGATGACATCCTGTACCAGTTCCGTTCCGGCCGCTATCGCAGCTCCCGCTGCGAGGATGCACAGCGTGAGGACCAGGCTGTGCCAGGCCTTATGTGTGGGCCATCCGAAAGCGAGGTAGAATAGGATGGGGAAGGGGAAGAACATTAGGAAATGCGCGACCTTGTCTGCCTCGAAGCCGAGGAAGCGCTTCGTGACCTCGGACAGGCTGGAGAACTCTCCGAAGCACAGGTAGAGCACCGCTGCGATATACAGCAGGAACACGATCCGGGCTATGGTTCTGCGCCGCTTCATCTACAATGCCTGCATGTCGTTGAGTTTCTTGTAATAGCCGTTCCTGGCAAGCAGTTCCTCGTGCTTGCCGCGCTCCGCGATGCGTCCTTCGTGGAGGACTATGATCTCGTCGGCGGCCTTGATGGTGGAGAGGCGGTGGGCGATGGCGATGGTGGTACGGCTCGTCATCAGCCGGTCCAGGGCCTCCTGTACTATGCGCTCGGATTCGGTGTCCAGCGATGCGGTAGCTTCGTCCAGGATAAGTATGGGAGGATTCTTGAGGATTGCCCGTGCAATGCTGATGCGCTGGCGCTGGCCTCCGGAGAGTTTGCAGCCGCGGTCGCCGATGTTGGTGTCGTAGCCCTGCTCTTTCTCCATTATGAAATCGTGTGCGTTGGCTATCTTGGCCGCTTCCACCACCTGCTCCATCGTGGCTCCGTCCACGCCGAAGGCTATATTGTTGAAAATCGTGTCGTTGAAGAGGATGGGATCCTGGTTGACGTTGCCCATCAGGGCACGCAGGTCCTTTATCCTCACATCCTTGATGTCATTTCCGTCGATGGTGATACGGCCTTCGTCGATGTCGTAGAAGCGGGGTATGAGATCCACGAGCGTGGTCTTTCCGGCGCCGGATGCTCCCACTATCGCTATGGTCCTGCCCTTTGGTATCTCCAGGTCTATCCCGTCCAGTATCCTGCGTCCTCCGGCTTCATAACTGAAGCCCACCCCTTCGAAGCGTATCCTGTCCTCGAAGCCTTCGAGCGGGGCAGGATGCTCCGACTCCTTGATGGGGTTGTCGGTGTCGAGTATCCTGTTGATGCGCTCCATGGATGCCATACCCTTCGGAATGCCGTAAGCGGCCTTGGAGAGGTCCTTGATGGGCTGGATGACGCTGTAAAGGATGACCAGGAAGAATATGAAGGTCGGAGCGTCGATGGGGGCGTTGTCCTTGAGGATGAGGGTGCCTCCGAACCAGAGGACGATGGCGATCATGATGGTGCCCAGGCACTCGCTGACAGGATGGGCGAGGGCCTGGCGCGTGGCCACGCGCGTGTTCTTGGCCTTCATCGCTCCCGTGATGCGGTCGAAGCGGCTGCCCATCCTGCGCTCTGCCAGGAAGGCTTTGATCACGCGCAGGCCGCCCA
Source organism: Bacteroidales bacterium (assembly GCA_017519865.1). Lineage (GTDB taxonomy): Bacteria > Bacteroidota > Bacteroidia > Bacteroidales > UBA932 > Cryptobacteroides. Next base: position 37,651 of record JAFWRQ010000019.1, read on the forward strand.
GGGTCTCCTCGACCTGGCTCATGGTGTCGCTCCACAGTGCCTGGGCCTCCAGGGACTGCTCCTTGAGCCTTCGGCCTATCTTGCCCATGATCCAGAGCATCGCAGGGGCGAAAAGCACCGTGAACAGGGTCATCTGCCAGGAAATGAACAGCAGCACTGCGAAATAACCCAGGATCAGGATAGGGTTCTTGATCAGCATGTCGAGGGTGCTTGTGATGGAATTCTCCACCTCCTGGACGTCACCGCTCATTCGGGCTATGATGTCTCCCTTCTTCTCCTGCGAGAAATAACCGATGGGCAGGGAGAGGATCTTGTCGTATATGTCCTGGCGCATGTCCTTGACGACGCCGGTGCGTATGGGTATCATCACGGCGGCCGAGCCGAAGTAGCAGGCCGTCTTGAAGACCGTCATCACGCAGAGGAAAAGGCAGAGGAGCAGCAGGGTCTTCGAGGCTCCGTATGAGCCGGTGAACTGCGCGACGTAGAAGTACAGGTTGTTTATGAGTTCCTTCGAGGAATGAACGGACTCCCACGGTATGAAGGTGTAGACCTCGTCATCAAGACTGAACAGCATGTTCAGGATAGGCATGATCATGCTGAAGGAGAACACGTTGAATATCACTGACAGGAGGTTCAGGAGTACCGAACCGCCCAGGTATTTGCTATATGGCGCGACGTATCGCCGCAGCATTTTCCAGAAAGCTTTCATAATGTCACAGTACGTATAGGGGCGAGGCGGTCCGGCGGGGGAGGGCACGCAGGTTCACCCTGCGTTCCGCCCCGCCGGCATCGCACGCGAAGACGGCGGAACGCTCGTATGTCCGGTGGAAACCGATGGACTCGAGCGCGTCCGAGGATGCCTTCAGGGCCAGGTCAGGGGTGTTGTTGTTCTCGCTGAGATGGCAGAGGAAGACGTTCCTGAGGCCGTCGTGCATGAAAGATTTGATGGCTCCTGCACACTGGTCGTTACGGAGATGCCCCGTTCCTCCGAGTATGCGCATCTTCAATTCGTAAGGGTATGGACCGTTCAGCAGCATGTCACGGTCGTAGTTGGATTCGATGACCACGGTATCGGCGTTGCGCGCATAGGCGATAGCCTCGTCTGTCATTTCTCCTATATCAGTCATTATCACAAACTTGTATCCTCCTACCCAGATGGCGTAGCCGACGGTCTGGGTGGCATCGTGAGGGACGACGAAATACTTTGCGAAAATCTTGTCCGGGACGATGACGTTCCAGTCGCTGTCCGAAAGGAAACGGCTGCATCCTCCTATCCATGCGGAAGTGAAGGAGTGGTGCGCCAGGGCTCCGTGCAGCACGGGGGTGGCGTAGACCGGTTTGCAGAGATGCTTGCACCACGAGCCGAGATGGCGGATGTGGTCGAGGTGGTCGTGGGTCACGAGGATGGCGGAGAAGGAGTCCAGGCCGTAGCCCTTTGCCAGGAGTTCTTTCTTCAGCCGGCGCATGCTGACCCCGGCGTCGATGACTACGCCGGCGGTGTGGGATCCGTCCTCTTCGAGGGAGAGGAAGTAGCAGTTGCCGCAACTGCCGCTGGAGAGGCTGAAGAACTTGACCGTGCTATTGCTGCTCATCTTCGCAATACTTGGAAATGACGCTGTACGAGTCGGCAACTCCGAGCTCGCCTGCGCGTGATAGGTCGATGCAGCCCTTCTCCTTATCCTTGAGGTAGATAAGGACGAGTCCGCGGTTGTAATACGCGTCGCCCATATAGGGGTGGAGCGAGATGGCCCTGTCGTAGCTGTCTATGGCCTCCACAAGCCTCGAGGAGAGGCAGTAGAGATTGCCGAGGTCGAAATGGAAGTAGGCGAAGTCCGGGACGATGGCGGCGGCCGCCTCGATGTCGGCGATGGCTTCGGAATAGTCGTATGAGTGAGTCACCTGGTCGCTCACTCGGGCGCGTGTGGTGCCGGCATCATCCATCGTGAGGGTCTGGACGTTGCTCTGCATGGAGGCGATGAATTCAATCATGTCCGCCCTGAGTACCCCTCGGTTGAGGAGGTAGAAGGCGCTGTACAGTTCCGAGTACCGGTCCTGGGCGGTGTCTCCCGGAGATTCGTCCACTGCCTTATCGAAACTACCCAGGGCCGCGTTGTACTGCTTGTTCTGAAGGTCGTACAGGCCCCTGATGAAGTCTATGCGCGACTGGGTGATGCGTGTCGAGCCGGCTCCTGAACTGCTGTCGCCGTACAAGGCGTTCTCGAGCCGGCCATTGACGGCAGGAGCGCCATCCCCTTCGACGTTGGAGATGCGCATCGGTACGGGGGACTCGCTGATGAACCTGTCGAGAAGGGCGTTCTCGTAGCGGTTGCGAAGCGCGTAAGTTACATCGTCACGGGTAGCGGAAAGGCTGAACCTGTACAACGGTTTCAGACGAATGTCGACGTCGCGGTGCTGGAGGAGTTCGTTGTCGAAATCTTTCTTGGCGAACTCCGCGTCGAGCGCCAGCAGCGAACTGTATTTCCTGGTGGTGTCGGCGAAGGATCCTGCGTCGGTGGCGTTGGTTGCCCGGTATTCGCTGACCTTGCGCTGGGCGGTCTGGTAGTCTTCCCTGGATTTCTGGCCCATTCCCAGCATGTTCTCAACGTATGAGCGGTTCATGTACGCCTTGGCGAAGTCCGGGTACAGTTCGATGGCCTTGTCGTAGTCCTCGAGGGCGTCCCTCCAGCGCTCCATCTCTATGAAATACGAGGCTCTGTTGAAGTACGCGAGGACGTTGTTGGGGTTGATGCTGATGACGTGGTCCATATCCGCGAGCGCCTCCTCGAAATTGCCCACCTGGGCGTGGATGAGGCTGCGGTTGTACAGCGTGAGTGCGTTACCGGGCTCGTCCTTGAGTACGCGGTTGAGGTCGCGCATCGCGGAGTTGAAATCCTTGCGTTCGTAGTGCATCAGCGCGCGGTTGAAGTACGCGAAGGTATTGGTCGAGTCGAGTTCGATGGCGTGGTCCATATCCGCGATTGCGTCCTCCCACTTGCCCTGTTCGGCGTAGAGGCGTCCCCTGCGGATGAAGCCTTCGGGCTCGAAGCGGTCGAGTTTGATGGCTCTGTTGTAGTCGTTTATGGCTTTGAGCGTGTCGCCGAGGAAGAGGTATGAGGCTCCGCGGTTGAGATATGCTGCGGGGTCCTTGGGCTCTTTCTTGATGTAGCGGTCGAAGTCCTTTACGGCCGGTTCGAACTGCTGGGCGAGGAAATAGGTTACGCCGCGGCTGAAATAGATGCCGATGTTGCCGGGGCGCAGCTTGATGGCCGTTTCGAAGTCCTCCAGGGCTTCGTCATAACGGCCGAAGCGGCTGAGCGTGATGGCGCGGTAGTGGAACCCGTTGGTGAATACGGGATTGATGCGGACCGAGGCGTCGAAATCCTGCTGGGCGCCGCGGATGTCGCCGAGGTTGTACTTGGCTATGCCGCGGAAGAAGAATGTCCAGTAGTCGGTGGTGTCCAGCCGGGCGAGGATGTTGAAGTTTTCGATGGCCTGGGCATACTTCCCGTCTGAGAGTGCGTTGCGCCCGCGGAAATAGAAGACGTCACGGTCGTACTGCGCTTCCGCGGCCTGCAGGCAGCAGAAAAGTATGGACAATATGACGAGTAGACGCTTCATAAATTTCCGTATGTGACCAAGATTTCGTAAATTTGGCTGTATTTTACAAATATAATCATTTTTTGTGCCTAAAGCTTGGGATTGAAGCGTTTTTTGTCATTATTTTTAGGGGTTTTCCTCCTGCTCGTTCCGTTGTGCATCCGCGCCCAGCAAGCCGGTACAGGCACAGGGATCGCTGACCTTCTCCTGACCGAAGAGTCGCTGGAGATGAGCGTCGGTTTCCTGTCCGACACCATCTGCGCCGGCAGGGCCACGGCTACCAAAGGATCCGTCGAGGCTTCTTTCTGGCTTGCCCGCAATTTCGAGCGTCTCGGACTGCTGGCACCCGGCTCCCGCCGCGGCACGCCCGCATATGTGCGCTCGTTCAATGCCGAAGGGAAGGCCGGGCACAATGTCATCGGGATATGCCCGGCCCAGGGCTCCGACCGTTATGCCGTAATTGCCGCACACTATGACAATCTGGGCATCCTTTCGGGAAACATGTATCCCGGAGCGGACTCCAATGCCTCGGGCGTGGCCGCCATGCTCGGACTGGCGAGGCTCTGCCGCAGCCTCTCCGTGCTCGGACTCGGCGTCCGGCAGAACATCCTTTTCGTTGCGCTGGACGCCAAGCAACTCAGTATGGCCGGGTCCGTTTCGCTTTTCGACATGCTCTCCGCAGGGACGCTCATCGACCCGCGTACGGGGAGTCCGATACGGCGAGACCAGGTGTCGATGATGGTCAACCTCGATATCGTAGGCAGCACTATGGAGCCTGTGACCAAGGGCAGGGACGAGTATCTGATCATGCTGTCGAATGACGATAGTCTCAAGCGCGCCCTATCCGAGGTCAACTACAGTACGCGTATCAACCTCGACCTCTCCTTCGACTACTATCGCAGCAAGGACTTCACCGACATGTTCCTGAACCGCATCGGCGACCAGAAGGTGTTCGTCGACGGGGGTGTGCCCACCGTGCTTTTCACTTCGGGCATTACCATGAATACCAATAAAGTGGAGGACACGCTTGCGACCCTTGACCTGGCGGTCCTCCGCAAGCGTGTCCTCCTCGTATTCAACTGGATGGAGAGGGTACTGCGCTAACTCAGCGCAGGTCTGCCAGATGGGCGTCCATCCAATTCCATTTATCCGTGAATCCCTTCTTGATGCGGTCCACAGCCTGCTGGAACGTCATCTGCTCGTCCCCGTTCTCGTTCTGCGTGTAGGGAATGGGCCAGAGGGAATGGTTGTACTCTTCTGAAAGGCGGATTTTCTCTGCCATCACGTCGATGTAGTCCGTGAGTTTCAACAAGTCGTTCTTCTTGCTTTCCCAAAGTTCCAGCATCCTGTTCCGGAACTTCTCGTCCTTATACAGCGCAGGATAATAGACCGTCCTGGTGGCTCCTGCCCACTGGTGGGAAAGGGACGGGACGAATCCGTGGTAGTCGAAGTCCCAGACCGGACCGGAGTAGATCTTGCCGCCTCTCTGCTTGTATAGATATACGCTGTGCGGACCGTTCCATGGCCAGTTGCCGTAGAAGTCGGTATTGTTGGCGAGTTCGTTGACGAACATGAACCAGATGGCGCTGTCCACGTCGAAGTACTCCTCGTACTCGTGGTTTTTCACGCGCGCCTGATCCTTCAGCAGCGTTTCGAGGTCGCGGACGTATCCCTGGATGTACTTGAAAGCAGCTGTCGAGATAGCCTCCTCGTCCGGCTCCTTGACCTGGTAAGGGAGGTTGAAGAGGGGTGAAGTGAACCTGCTGGGCTCGTTGTAATAGTCGTGATAGGTGTCAAGTTCAAGCAGATAGCCCCCGGTGATGAGTTCCGGGTCAGTCTCGAAATCATCCATCTCCTCAACGTCCACCCTGTTCGGGTCTATTTTGATCTGCTCGCAGAGATAGTAGTTGCCGGCGGGCTTGCCGTTGAATTCGACTTCGACGAACTGTCCGCGGACGGTGTAGGGGAGTCCTGTCTGGCGCGAGAGCCAGAAAGCCGCGTCGTTGCGGAGGAGCGTGCGGTCCTTCCAGTTGGCGAGGAGTATCCAGCGCTTGTGCTTGGGCATTCCGAGCACTGAACTCTTCTTGTCTAGCTTGAGGGCGTAGGGTTTCTTGGGATAGCCCCAGGTGGAGTTGCCGCGGCCCTTGATGCTCATCCCTCCGTCGTAATCGACCGTGCCGTCGGGGTTTTCGATGCGAAGCGATGCGCCCTCCATCCATATCTCCTTGCTTTGGACGGTGCGCCCCATGGGTGTGGTGATACGGACTACTGGAAGACCGGTATTACGTACGACGAGGGTGTATTCATTCTCCGATTTCCCGTTCTTGACCGTCAGCGTTACGGGCTTCGTGGCGTCGACAGGGGTCACTCCGCTGATCAGTTCGGTGTCTCCGGCGAAGACGGTATCTCCGAAGATGTTGAAGGAAAGGACTATGGAGGAAAAATCGGTGACGGTCGGGAGCGTGACGGTGAAAGTCAGGCTCTGCTTGTCCAGTACCGCATCGCGACCATTCACGGAGATGGACGAAATCTCCGCGGGGGCGTATGTTTCAGGCTCTTCCGGACCGCCGCAGGCGGCCGCGCACATAAGTGCCAGGGCCGCCAGGACGGTTCGGATGCAAAAATGTTTCCAGGACATTATTCGCCGATGCGCTTCAGGATGGCAGCGGTCTGCTCCTCGAAACCGGGCTTGCGGAGCAGGGCGAACATGTTCTTCTTGTAGGCCTCTACACCGGGCTGGTTGAAAGGATTGATGCCGAGGGTATAGGCGCTGACGCCGCAGGCGAACTCGAAGAAATAGAAGAGGCTGCCGAGATTGTACTCGTCAATCTTCTCCACGGAGACCTCCATCTGGGGAACTCCGCCGTCGATGTGGGCGAGCTTTGTGCCGAGCTGTGCCATTGCGTTGCAATGCTCGACATGCTGGCCAGCGAGATAGTTGAGGCAGTCGAGGTTCTGGGGGTCGGACTCGATGACGACGCTGCGGCTGCTGGTCTTAGAAGTCACTACGGTCTCGAACATTATGCGGGAACCCTCCTGGATGAACTGACCCATGGAATGGAGGTCGGCGGTATTGGTGACGGAGGCGGGATAGATGCCCTTGAGCTCCTTGCCCTCGGACTCGCCGTAAAGCTGCTTCCACCACTCGGCGAGGTAGAAGAACTTGGGATTGTAGGTGACGAGGATCTCGGTGCTCTTGCCGTAGACGCTGTAAAGGGCGTTGCGCATCGCTGCGTACTGCACGGCGGCGTTGTCCTCTCCCTTGACCTTGAGGACCTCACGGGTTTCGGCTGCGCCGGCGAGCATTGCGCGGACGTTGAATCCTGCGATGAGGATGGGGAGCAGGCCGACGGGGGTCAGGACGGAATAGCGGCCGCCGACGTTGTCGGGGACGACATAGCTCTTATAGCCTTCCTGGGTAGCGAGGGTCTTGAGGGCGCCCTTCTTGGCGTCGGTGACGGCGACGATGCGCTCGGCGGCCTCCTTGCGGCCGTAGCGCTCCTCGATGAATTTCTTGACGATTCGGAATGCAACTGCAGGCTCCGTGGTGGTTCCGGACTTGGAGATGACGATGCAGGCGCAGTTGCGCTCGGCCATCAGGTCCATCAGCTCGGCAAGGTACTCCTCGGAGAGGTTGTTGCCGGCGAAGACTACCTCGGGCGCATCGCCGGGCTTGCGGAGCTGCTTGGCGAAATTGTGGGAGAGGGCCTCGATGGCGCAGCGGGCGCCGAGGTACGAGCCTCCGATGCCGATGACGACGGCCAGGTCGACGCCCTTGGCCTTCCAGTCTGCCTGGATCTCCTCGAACTCCCTGATAAGGCTTTCGGGAATGTCCACGGGAAGGGTTTTCCATCCGAGGAAATCGTTGCCGGCGCCGGTTTCGGCCTCGAGAACGTCGAAAGCCTTGAGGGCCTTGTCAACATATTCCTTGTAATCAGCATCTTTCTCGAAGGAGGCGCATCCTCCCAAATCAATTTTAACCATAATGTTATAGAATATTAAAATGTTATTCCTTTTTCGGCGAAGTTTACAAAGATATGCTTTTTCCGGCCGTAAATGAAGAACAATTCAAATAATTTAAATAAAATTTGCAGGTTCCAAAAAACTGCGTAACTTTGCAATCGCTTCTTACGGGAGGCAGTTGAAATACTGGTGCGGTAGTTCAGCTGGTTAGAATGCCGGCCTGTCACGCCGGAGGTCGCGAGTTCGAGTCTCGTCCGCACCGCTTAAAACGCCTTTGCAGATATCTGCGAGGCGTTTTTTGTTTCTAGTGCCCCAAATAATGCCCCGTTTCTTGCGAATTAAAAGAAATTCGCATTCGTCTGAATTCGTGTGCAGACTTCTGCCTTTATCAATGGTTCACTGCATAGTTTTACGATGGATTAAAAGAAATAATCGAAAAATTATATCTAAATAGTTGTATAGTTAAATTATTTAGCTATATTTGCAGAAAAACTACTCGGCTTATGAAACGACTGACCAAGAAAGAGGAAATCATCATGGAGCACTTCTGGGACAAAGGGCCCCTGTTTGTGAGGGAGTTA
>JAFWRQ010000020.1 GCA_017519865.1 Bacteroidales bacterium
GAGGAGGGCGTCGCGGCGGATGGCGTTGTAGATGTCGGGTTCGGACTCCTTGTCGAGCTTGATGACCTTGGCGTAGCATCCGCCCTCGAAGTTGAAGACTCCCTCGTCGTCCCAGCCGTGCTCGTCGTCACCGATGAGGAGGCGCTTGGGGTCGGTGGAAAGGGTGGTCTTGCCGGTGCCGGACAGACCGAAGAAGATGGCGGTATTCTCGCAGTTCATGTCGGTGTTGGCCGAGCAGTGCATTGCGGCGATACCCTTGAGGGGGAGGTAGTAGTTCATCATGGAGAACATACCCTTCTTCATCTCACCGCCGTACCAGGTGTTGAGGATGACCTGCTCCTTGGAGGTGACGTTGAAGGCGACACAGGTATCGCTGCGGAGACCGAGCTCCTCATAGTTCTCGACCTTTGCCTTGGCTGCGCAGTAAACGACGAAGTCGGGCTCCTGGTCGAACTCCTCCTGGTTCATCGGACGGATGAACATGTTGGTCACGAAGTGGGCCTGCCATGCGACCTCCATGATGAAGCGGATCTTCATGCGGGTGTCCTTGTGGGTGCCGCAGAAGCCGTCGACGACGAAGAGGCGCTTGCCGGAGAGCTGGTTGATGGCGCGGGCCTTGACATCGGCCCAGACAGCCTCGGACATCGGGTGGTTGTCGTTGGGATACTCGGGAGTGGTCCACCATACGGTGTCCTTGGAGTTCTCGTCCATCACGATGTACTTGTCCTTGGGGGAGCGTCCGGTATAGACGCCGGTCATCACGTTGATGGCGCCGAGTTCGGTCACCTGACCCTTGTCATAGCCCTCGAGTCCGGGCTTGGTCTCCTCATTGTAGAGGACCTCGTAGGTCGGGTTGTAAAGAACCTCGGTAACACCGGTGATACCGTACTTTGATAAATCCATCATTGGCATAGTGAAATGTATTTTAAAAGTTTGACTTATTTGATTCTCTATCATGCAAATTTAGTCATTTTTTATAAGAAGTCAAAGAAGAAATCGTTACTTTTGTGTCAAAGCGCAGGCGTTTGGCGTTTTTTATCGATTTAGGTTCATGACCGCTTCGGAAGTACTCAAGGAATACTGGGGATTCAACTCGTTCAGGCCCATGCAGCGCGAGATCATAGAGACCGCGCTGGACGGCCGGGACGTGCTCGCCATCCTCCCGACGGGAGGCGGCAAGTCCGTCTGCTTCCAGGTCCCGGCCCTCATGCGCGATGGCCTCGCGCTGGTCATCACCCCGCTCATCTCCCTTATGAAGGACCAGGTCCAGAACCTCAATGCCAGGGGCATCAAGGCCCTTTGCATCCATACGGGGATGAACCGGCGGGAGGTGGACCTGACCTTGAACAACGCCGCATACGGCGGATGCAAGTTCCTGTATGTCTCTCCCGAGAGGCTCAATACTTCGCTGTTCCGTTCCTATCTCGACGTGATGGACATCAGTTTCATCGTCGTCGACGAAGCCCACTGCATCTCCCAGTGGGGTTACGATTTCCGTCCGGATTATCTGTTGATAGGCCGCCTGCGCGAGCGTGTAGCCGCCCCGGTCATCGCCCTTACGGCGACAGCGACTCCGCGCGTGGCGGAGGACATCCAGTGCAGGCTGGCGCGTCCTGAAGCCGTGCTGGCCGCGCAGCGGAGCGGCAAGCCCGTGGAGCACGGATTCACGCTCCTGAAGAGCGGCTTCGAGCGCCCCAACCTCAGCTACATAGTCCGCAGGTCGGACGACAAACTTGGACAATTGCTCAGCGTATGCAGGGGAGTGGCCGGTACCGGCATAGTGTATATGCGCAACAGGCGCAAATGCGAGGAGATCGCATCCTTCCTCAAGTCGGAGGGGCAGAGTGCCGACTATTATCACGCTGGGCTTGATCCCGGGACGCGCGCGGACAGGCAGTCGGCGTGGAAACGGGGCGACATCCGCATCATGGTGTGTACCAATGCCTTCGGTATGGGCATCGACAAGCCCGACGTCAGGTTTGTCGTGCATCTGGGTATACCCGAGAGCCCCGAGGCTTACTTCCAGGAGGCGGGGCGGGCGGGCCGCGACGGTCTGCGCTCATTCGCAGTCCTGATCTGGAACGGCGCTGACATACGGCACCTGCACCAACTCGAGACAGTTTCTTTCCCTTCGCTGGAGTACATCGAGGACGTTTATCAGAAACTCCACGTCTTCTTCCAGATACCTTACGACACAGGCATTGCCCGTCAGCTCAAGTTCGATCCGGTGGCCTTTGCCAAGGCAAATGGCCTTAACGGTGCCTCGGTACATTATGCCATAAAGTATCTTGAGCGTGAGGACCATCTCACCTTCAGCGAAGATATCGACATCGATACCCGCATCATGATTACCATCGACCGCAACGCATTGTACGATATCGACCTACCGGACCCGCGGATGGCAGACCTGCTGGACGCGTTGATGCGCGGCTATCCCGGCATTTTCTCCTTCCCGCTTCCGGTGGACGAGGCTTCGCTTGCGGCTGTTTGCGGCGTCGGCATCCCTCAGTTGAGGGTGCTGCTCTACAACCTGTCCCTCGAGCACGTCATAAGGTATATCCCCGCGGACCATTCCAGCGTCATCTACCTCCATCACGACCGGCTGCGCCCCGGCAATGTCGCCCTGTCTCCGGATAAATACAATATGCTCCGCGATGCCTATCATGAGCGGCTTGAGGCAATGCTGGAATATGCTTCCGAGACTGACGAATGCAGGGCACAGTTCCTGATGCGTTATTTCGGACAGGAGGAAAGCGCTCCCTGCGGCACCTGCGACGTCTGCCGCTCCGGCGCCGCCCGGCATCAGCCGGCAGACCTGCGCGCGGTGACGGAGCGCTGGCTCAGGGAGGAAATCGACTCACGTAGCGGTTCTTACACCCTTGAAGACATCCGTACAGCCTTCGAATCACGCCAGCTCGATTTCTCCCCAGACTGGCCCTCGATTCTCCGATCCCTGATCGATTCCGGCGAATTCCCTGCGCCCTTACAGTAAGGCCCGTGTAGTGTATACACTCCACGGGGATTCAATCGTTCTCGTCCAGTTGGAAGATGGAGTCGGTGGGCTTGCCGAAGTATTTGGATATCTTCAGCGCCAGAACGGTGGAAGGGATATATCTGCCTGACTCAATGGAATTGATGGTGTTGCGGCTTACACCTATGGCTTCGGCCAGCTGCTGCTGGGTGATGTCCATTATCGCCCTTTCTACACGGACTGTGTTCTTCATATGTCTTGTCCCTGCTTTGAACGCCTCAGCATCCACTTGAAAACAATGTAATACAACCCAGCCGTGATGAACGGGATCAGACCGATATAGACTTTCATCGCCCCATATATATAACTCCAGCGGGATTCACCGTATCCGAAGCGGAAGCCATGGTCCAGCGCCATGAAAACCCAGAATGCCATGAAGAGCAAGAAATTGACGTATGCTGAGACGCCTATCGCCCTCAGACGATATTGGGAGATCATCTCATCCTCGACCTTCTCTTTCGAAAGGCAGATCAGGAATGCGGCAGCGATAATCACGAGGTAGAACAGCATCGTCATGAAACGGCTGTTGCTGTTGACGACTGCGAACAGACGGGTTTCGTGGAAGAAATGAAAAAGGATCTCATAGAATCCCCAGGTGAGGGGAATCAGGAGTAGAAGCCACCAACCGACCTTCTGGCAGGAGTGGGGCATGAGGATACTTTTGCTTCTCATAACGGATAATGATTGTCGTTTCTGATAGCAAAGATAAGTATATTTTTCAAAATGACAAGCAAACTTGGCATAATAAATATGAGGTGGATGAGCGGAGTTTGCTTACAAAAGAAGGAATCAGTCGGTGATGACAAGTCCGTCGTAGGCAGGGGAGATGCCGTCCGGTAGATCCCTGTCGAACTGCCCATGAGACGGGAATGTGTGTGACAGGTGTGTGAGCCAAGTGTGTTCCGCACCTATCCTCTGCGCAATCGCCACAGCCTCGGAGAGGCTGAAGTGAGAGTGGTGTGGATGGTAGCTTACCGTATTGAGCGTCAGATGTTTCAGGCCCTTCAGTTTGGTAAACTCCTCTTCGGGGATGCTGCTCATGTCGGTTATATATGCGATGTCTCCGAAGCGGAACCCCAGGACGGGCATCTTGCCGTGGTAGCCGCGGATGGGTATGATCTCCACACCGCCGGCGGCCAATGCTTCCGCGGTCGGGGCCTCCGCCGCCTTGACGATGTCGTTTCCGCAGGGGACTATAGAACCGTCCGGCATCTGCATGCAGTAGCCTTTCTCGTGCATCCACACCAGGTCTCCGCCCGCGACGGGCTTGACCGCGAAAGGCCTGTCATCGATGAGGTGTATGCGCCACTCCGGAGAGCCGGGATACTTGTGCTCGGCGAAGGCATAACCATACATTACCTTCAGCGTGTCAAGGACTTTCTCCTCGCAGTAGATATGTACGGCCTTGCGGTCGATGTAGTTGAGGGCACGTACGTCGTCCAAGCCTCCGGTGTGGTCCATATGATTGTGTGTCAACAGGATTGCATCCAGGTGACGGACGTCCTCGCGGAGCATCTGGGTGCGGAAATCCGGTCCCGCGTCGACCAGTATGGTGAGGCCTCCGTACTCGACGAGCGCGGCGGAGCGCAGGCGTTTGTCACGCGGGTCGTTGGAACGGCAGACCTCGCAGCGGCAGCCGATGATCGGCACGCCCTGCGACGTGCCGGTTCCCAGGAATGTCAGTTTTGCCTTGCCCATTATCAGATGATTATGTCCGTCAGCCTTCCGACGAGCGCCTCGTCGTACGGGCGGACTATGCGAATGTAATTGCCGGTATATCCGGACATGTTGCCGTCCTTCTCCTTCGACTCGAACAGTACGCGCTCGCGTATGCCGCGGTTCTGCCTGACGAAGTCCTCGTGGAGCCTGGCGCAGAGTTCCTCAAGCGCCAGCACACGCTCGTGCTTGATCCGCTCCGTCACCTGGCCGGGCATCTTCGCGGCAGGCGTTCCTGGCCTGCGGGAGTAGGGGAATACGTGTATGAAGGCCGGGCGTATGCCGGCAATGAAGTCGTATGTTTCGCGGAAAAGTTCTTCCGTCTCGCCTGGCAGGCCCACCATCGTGTCGATGCCGAAGAACACCTTCGGCTTGCCCGGCCCTTCCATCCGCGAGCGGATGTAGGCGATGCGGTCGGCGAAGAAAGCGGTGTCGTAGCGGCGCCCCATCGCTTTCAGCAGCGTGTCGCTGCCGGTCTGGAGCGGGATGTGGAAATGCGGCTGGAACTTTGTCCCGGACGCGATCCAGTCGACGATCTCCTCGGTGATGAGGTTCGGCTCGATCGAGGAGATGCGGTAGCGTTCGATGCCCTCGACCTTGACCAGTGCCTTAAGCAGGTCGAGGAACGACTCTCCGGTCGTGCGGCCGAAGTCGCCGGTATTCACGCCCGTCAGGACGATTTCCTTCACGCCTTCGGCGGCTATCGCCCGGGCATTGCGCACACACTCGCAGATTGGGATGTTGCGGCTCTCTCCGCGCGCATATGGTACAGTGCAGTACTTGCAGTAGTTGTTGCACCCGTCCTGCACCTTGAGGAAAGACCTCGTCCTCTCCCCGGTGCTGTACGCCCCGAAAACCTGATTAACAGCTTTGTCGGAGGGTACAGGCCCTGAAAACTGTGCCACCCTCGGCATCATAAGAGGGAGGGGCCCATCGCTTGCGATGGGAGGGGCCGAACGGAGTGAGGCGTTTTCAGGACCTGTACCCTCCGACAGGCGAGTGACAATCTCAAGGGTCTCGGGGACGACGAGGGCCTTTTCGTGGGCGCCGAAGACGCGCACGACACCCTCGATGGCTTCAAACTCGGCTCTGTGCAGCTCGGCGCTGCAGCCGGCCACGACGATGCGCGCATCGGGATTGATGCGGTGCATCTTCCGGACAATATTGCGCGACTTGGCGTCGGACGTGCCGGTGACCGTACAGGTATTGACCAGGTAGACGTCGGCCTTCTCCTGCCACGGGACCACTTCCAGCCCCGCGGCCTTGAAGCCACGCTCGTAGGTAGAGGTCTCGGCGTAGTTGAGCTTGCAGCCGAGGGTGAGGAAGGCGATTACCATTTGCGGAAAGCCATAAGTTGCTCGGCCTTGGATTCCTGAGGATAGGAGACCGTCATACGCGACCACTGACAGGCACCGCCGACAGGCGGGGTGGACTTTGACAGGCGCACCTTGAAGCGGATGAACTCGGGGAATCTCGCGGCAATGCTCTTGACAATCCTCCAGGCGACATTCTCCATCAAATTCGACGGCTTGTCCATTTCCTCGCGGATGACCTTGTAGACATCGCCGTAATCGACGGTGTCGTCAAGCCTGTCGCTCTTGGCCGCTTTCTTGTAATGGTATTCAGCCTTGAAATCCACGACGAAGAGATTGCCCTCCTCGCGCTCTTTCTCGAAACAGCCGTGGTAGGCGTGGAACTCCATCCCCGTGAGTTCGATTATGCCAATATCAGAAATACGCATGGTCTCTTTCCTATTATGAGGTTTTCTTTCTTCCATTCAGAGACGGTCCTGGTCCGGATGAACGCATCCGGAAGAGTGATGTCGGCGGCGACACAGATGCGGGTCGAGGGCCTGCAGGTCTGGAGCAACTCCGCGAAGAACGAGTCGTTGCGGTAGGGAGTCTCTATGACTATCTGAGTCTGTTTATGTGCCTGTGAAGCCTTCTCTATGGCCTTGACGGCGTTCCTGCGCTCTTCCGTCTTGGCCGGGAGGTAACCGCAGAAAGCGAACGACTGCCCGTTCAGGCCGGAGGCCATCAGGGCGAGCATCAGCGACGACGGCCCGACCTGGGGCACGACCGTGATGCCGTGGCGGTGGCACAGGGCCACCAGCGCCGCGCCCGGGTCGGCCACGGCCGGAAGGCCCGCTTCGCTGATCAGCCCTACGTCCTGTCCGTCGTCGAACAGGGAAGCCAGAGCCTCGACTTCCTCGGGTGTAGTGTGCTCGTTGAGTTCGTGGAATTCCAGCTCGGAGATATGCCCCTTGAGACCGGCCCTCGAGAGATACCTCCTGGCGGTCCTGACCTCCTCCACGACATAACGGCGGATGCCCTGGAGCAACGCCAGGGTGGGAGCCGGGATCACCTCGGCAGGATCGTTGTCCCCGAGAGGGGAGGGTATGAGGTACAATTTTCCTTTCATTCTGTCCTTTCCACGTTGATGACAACTTTCCCGTCTTCTTCGCGTGTAGCCTTTTCCAGCTCGCGCGCCTGGCGCTGGGCCTTGGTGGAGAACAGATCCTTGAAGAACTGTTTCAGGGTGTCGAACTCTTTCTGGTATGCCACGCCTACGCCGTTGCGCTGGGAGTTGTCGAGATAGTTGGTATACTCATCGGCCGAATGGGAGAAGAGGTTCAGCCGTACCTGGCCGGTCTTGTCCATCTTGACTTCGATGTCCAGGTCACCGACGACATCGCTGGTGTTGGATGTCATGCGCTGGCGGTTGCCGACGCTTCCGTTGACTATGACGCGGTTGTTGAACAACTGCGTGGACAGTGCGACATCGAAGATGCTCGTGCCCGTCCCGCTCTCGGCGTAGTTGAGGCCGAGGTCCAGGGGGATGTCCAGTTTCTGAAGGATATTGTTCAACTGGTTGGCCATCAAGTCTGCTACATTGGATGCCAGGAGGTTGGAGTTGTTCACGATGCCGGACTGCTCGTCCGGGAGGAAGTTGTTCGTAATGAGCAGGGCAATGAACTGTTTCTGGACCTTGTCATCGGTGCTCAGCGCACTCTCGACCCTGGACCTGGTCATCGGGTCGAGGTCGGGGACGTTGATGGAGAAGGCGAGCTGGGGATTCCGGAGCTTGTCGGTGATGCTGATGCCGCAATCGACTGTGCGGCGGGTACCGACAGACGTCGTATCGGCGATGAGGTTGGACAGTGAAGTCTTCAGGGAATACTGGGCGTCGATGGAGAGGTCGCTGTCCATTATGTCTCCGTTGAACTTTATCGAACTGCCGTTCAGCACCGTGAAGTCCTTACTGGTGATGCCCATCGCGTTGAAATGGAAGTTACCGTTGTTCAGCGTATAGTCTCCGTTGATGGTGAATATGTCTTTCGAAGGACGTACCTCGAGGGCGATGGTACCGGCACCGCGGCCGGTGAAGACGTTGCCCGTGGCCTTGTCAACTTCAAGGTTGGCCTCAACCTGGGGAGTGGCGTTGACACGGACGCGGACGTCCAGGTCGCTTTCTTCCTTGCGCGTCTCGACCAGCCGGCTCATCATGAGCTCATAAGGGTCCATGTAGATCTCGCGGACCGGCTCCTTGAAGATCAGCAGGTCGCTGCCTCCGGCCGCCGTGACGGAATTGAGAGGTATGTGGAAACTGCCTCCCTTGACCGTAGTGGCGTCGACGTCGAGCAGCAGCGATGAGAACGGTCCGGTTATGTTCACGCGACCGCTCCCGAAGACGTTGCCGTAGAAGGCCTGTCCATCCTGTTCCCTGAGGTCTACCACCTCCATGTTCTCGAGGCGTATGCGGGTATTCATGCGGATATCGTTGAAGCGGTCATAGAGGATGCCGCCCGTGATGGTACCGCGTCCGTCGCTGCGGTCCCTGATGGAGACGTTGTCGAAATAGACTCCGGTATTGTTGATGTGGAGGGGGCCGCTGACGTAATAGGGGACATTGGTGAACGCAACCCGAAGGAGGCCGTCCTCGAGCATCATGTCTTCGCCAGAGACTTCCAGCGCCTTGGTAGGACCGTCCGCGCTGACCTGCCCGGTCAGCTTTCCGCCCATCTCGCTGAAGACGTCGGCGAGGAAGGGAGCTGCATAACCGAGGTCGAAGCCCTCGAGTCCGGCGTTGAGCCCGAGCGTCTTGTCCTTGGGAACGTAATACCCTCGTGCATCCATCACGGTAGTTCCCTCGAGGGAACTGCGCAGGGCGTAGTCGAGGAGACCGTTTTCAAGGTCCCACGAACCACCGAGGGTGACCGTACCCGCCGGGCGTCCGGCGATGAAGGTGGAGTCTGTGGAAACGTTGACCATCAGCCCGAGCTTTTCCTTGACAGGCGACGTGACCATGGCTCTTCCGTACGCTATACCCTTGACGTCCAGGTCGTTGGCCGAGATGATGTTCGCTATGCCAAGGTCGACGTTGTTGATGCTGACCATCAATGTATCGGGCTTGTCGCGGGATACGCCGCCGTCCACCGCGAAGTTCTGGTCCCCGTTGGAAATGTTCAGCCCGACCACGCGGACGGTGCCGTCGGAGTAGTGGTAGGATGCGGGGTCGAAACGCCACTGTTCGCCTCTGAGATAGATGTTCGAAGTCAGGCTCCTGGCGTCGACCACGGGCTTGCCCGGAGTACTCCCGGAGAGATCGCCGGTGAGATAGAGTTCGCCGCGGTCTTCCGTGCCGGTCATGTTGTTGTAGTTGTAGCCCAGGCCGACGTTGTTGTCGTTGGCATAGAGCATCAGGGCGTTGTTCTTCATCCTTATCGCTGACGAGAGGGCGAGTTCGGTGCCGGTGACGGTGCAGTTAAGGGCATTATCAGCATTGTCGAGATCCAGGTTGACGCTCTTGATGTATTTGTCCTTGTAGGCAAGGCGGGGAGACGTGATGTTGCCGGTGAGCCTTCCGCCTTCGGTGATGCGCATCCTTATGGCCGTACTGTCGGCGATGTAGGCTCCCGGGGCGAGGAACGAAAGGAGGTCGCGGCTGTCATGGAAGTTGAGGGCGATGCGATAGGCTCCGCCGCCCCATTCACCGGACGGTTCCCCGAACAGCGCCCCGATCTCTTTCCTGGTCGTGATGTCCTGGATGTCCCTGGCGATGTTTCCGATACTTCTGGTACCATCGTATGTGCCGTCGAGGAAGTCCGAAGTCAACTTGATACCGTAGTTCTCTCCGCCGGAGGTGGACGTGACGTGCAGGTCACCGATGTCGTGCATGCCGTTGGCGCTCTCGAACTGAAGGTCCTCGGCATCGATGCGCCCGACGAGGTCTCCTTGTCCGACACGCTCGAAATTGGCATCGAGGCTGCCCAGGGACATCCTGGAAACATCCCGTTTGTCGATGTTGAGGGCGTGCAGGTCGGCATATCCGAGATAGGCGGAGAACCTGTACAGAGCGTTCTCCGCGGTGCTGGAAAGTGTCGCGAGACCCTGGAACATGAAACTAAGGTTGGGGTCGTTGCAGACGATGCGGCCGTCGAACGCGTTGTCCGCGAGCTTTCCGGTCGCGTTTATGCCGGAGTAGTCGTAGCCAAGGAGATTGAGCCTGTCAATGCGAAGCGAATCGATGTCGACGGCAGGGTAGCCCTTGCCGAGATTGGCTCTGATCGAGGTCTTCAGCGATACCTGATGCACGAAATCCTTGCCGATCAGCCGGCCTATGTCGAAATTGTCGGTTGTGAGTCCGCCGTTGATCCTGATGGGTTTGTCGCTGACTATGTCCTTGACGTCGAGGTCGGCCCAGGCGGTACCGGACGAAGAGTCCAGGGTGCCGTTGACCTTAAGGTCCGCCAGGGTGCCGGAAGTACTGCCGTTGAAAACGAAAGTCTCGCCGCGTGCAAGCCCCGAGAGATCGAGGGGCTTGCCGGGTATCCACTGGCTGAGGAAGCCTCCAAGACCCTCGGTAGTGAATGTAAAGTCCTTGAGTTCGCTGTTCAGACCCATCTTCGAGATGTCGTCGAGTCCTGAGAGCGAGACGTTGGCTACGCCTCCGAAGCCCGATGTCCTGTCCTTGAAGTTGAAATTCTCCACGGTGAGCCTGTTGACCGGCCCGGAGACCCTTCCGGAAACGACATCGGCCACTATGGAGTTGTCCTTGAGGTCCGGTGCGAAGTATGACAGGGTCTTGAAAGACAGCGTGCTGCGTCCGAGCCTGCCGTCGAGGCGCACGCGGTTGACGAAGTCCGAAAAGTCCTCGGTCGTCCCCGTCATCTTGAATTCGGGGACGTGGACGTCGGACCAGGCGTCGCGGAGATGGAGGTCGGTCAGTTCCGTTACGCCGTTGCCTACTGCGGCATTGCCGCTGAGGATGCCGGCATAGCCGCTTTTCTCGCTTAGGGATATGCGGTTAGCCGTTCCGGAGATGACTCCTCCGGACATCTTCAGATCACGTCCCTCGATGCTGGCCAGAAGGTCGAGGTCGCCCCAGTCCATGCCGTATCCAGCCCTCTCAACAGTGGTGTCGGCATAGGATATCATCCTGAAATTGAAGTCGTTGACCTTGACCTTATGGATGGAGAAGATATCCTTCATGTTCTTCTCTTTCTCCTCTTCGGAAGGCGTGATGCGGAAGATGCGGGCGAGGTTGGAAGTATAAGTCTCGCCGGGTTCGGTGACGAGGGCCAGGCGGGCGTCGTCCACCTCTGCATCCCGGATCTGGATGCCTTTCTGCGAGAGGAGGCCTTTCAGGGTGAAGCGCGCCGCGATGGCTCCGGCGCGGAACATGGTGTCCTGGGGGACATCGATGTCGCCCTGCCAGGGATGCGAGTCAATGATGGCGAGGTCCTTGATGACCACACCGCTGAAAGGCACGAAGGTGATGTCCGAGAACTCCACCCGCCCGTCCATGTTTTTCTCAAGGGACCTGACGATGCGTCTGGCGAGCGACGTCTGTACTGCAGGTATCTGCAGCAGCAGGACGGCGGTCAGCAGGAGCGTCATCAGGATGACCAGGAACCGGGCGAGTATTTTCAGTGTCTTTTTGATAACGGTGCAGTTTTTCTAACCTACAAATTTAGCAAATAATTCGGGTAATAATTACTAACTTTGCGCCGCAGATCGAAGAATTGTTGATTTAAATCGGGTTTTCATGTCTGATATCATTCTCGGCATAGAGTCATCGTGCGACGACACCTCCGCAGCCGTCATCCGTGACGGTTATCTCCTCTCCAACGTCATCGCCAGCCAGGCGGTGCACGAGTCGTTCGGAGGGGTGGTGCCGGAGCTGGCTTCGCGCGCCCACGAGCAGAACATCGTTCCTGTCGTGAGCGAGGCCCTGAGCCGGGCGGGCGTGAAGGCCGGAGACCTTACGGCCGTGGCCTTCACCCGAGGCCCGGGCCTTCTCGGCTCACTGCTTGTCGGCACCTCCTTCGCCAAGGCCCTTGCGGTCTCGCTGGACATCCCCCTTGTCATGGTAAACCATCTCCAGGGGCATGTGCTGGCAAATTTCGTCAAGGAGGAGGGCAAGGAGAACCGCCAGCCGTCGTTCCCGTATCTCTGTCTCCTTGTTTCAGGCGGCAACTCCCAGATCGTAAGGGTTGACAGCCCCCTTGACTTCGAGATCCTCGGACAGACCATCGACGATGCGGTGGGCGAAGCCTTCGACAAATGCTCCAAGATGATGGGCCTGGGCTATCCCGGAGGCCCCATCATCGACAGGCTGGCAGCCCAGGGAGACCCGGAGCGCTTCAAGTTCGCAAAACCTCACATCCCGGGACTGGACTACAGTTTCAGCGGCATCAAGACATCCCTGCTGTACTTCGTCCGTGACGAGTTGGCTAAAGACCCGGAGTTCATGGAGAAGAACAAGGAGGATATCTGCGCTTCGTTCCAGAAGACTCTGATCGACATCCTTATGGACAAACTCATCAAGGCCGCTAAGCAGACGGGCATCAAGGAGATCACCATCGGCGGCGGAGTGTCCGCGAACAGCGGGCTGCGCAGGCGCGTCGAGGAGGAGGGCAGGAAGCGTCGCTGGAATACCTATCTCCCCGAGTTCAAGTATACTACGGACAATGCCGCGATGATAGCCATCGCCGGATACTTTCATTACCTCGCAGGCGAGCGCTGCCCGCTTGACGTCGCCCCGGTCTCCCGAATGGCCGATTTCTAGTTTTCCCCCCGATGAAAGAGATCGAGATAGCAGTCCCTTTGGGGAAGCCGTCAGCGGACGCCGAGGCCAGGCTGAAAGCGATGGAGATGTATCCGTCGTCGACATGCGTGGTCACGCGCAGGAGCATCGACGCACGCGGGAAGGCCGTATGGCGCTACCGCGTGGAGGTCTATGGGCCTGACGAGACTTACGAGCCATACAGGCTGCCGGAACTCCTCGACGTCCACGGCGCGCCGTCCGTCGCCGTTGTCGGGGCGGGCCCTGCGGGAATGTTCGCCGCGCTGAAGCTCCTGAGCCTCGGACTCAAGCCCATAGTGCTCGAGCGCGGCAAGGACGTGCACGCCCGCAAGGCGGACATGGCACGCCTCTCCCGCGAGGGTGCACTCGATCCGGACTCCAACTATTGCTTCGGCGAAGGCGGAGCCGGTGCTTTTTCTGACGGGAAGCTCTATACCCGCTCGTCCAAGCGCGGCGACAACCGCGAAGTCCTTTATCGCCTCGTGGAGTTCGGCGCATCTCCCGACATTCTGGTCGACGCGCATCCCCACATAGGCACCGACAAACTCCCCGCCGTGGTGGAGAACATCCGCCACGCTGTCGTGGAGCACGGAGGGGAGTACCATTTCGGCGCCCGCGTCTGCGACTTGGCGCAGGAGGGCGACGAAGTGCGCGTCGTCACGGCCGACGGCCGGGTTTTCCGAGCCGGAGCCATAATCCTGGCAACTGGCCACTCTGCCAGGGACGTTTACGAGATGCTCGACGCCAAGGGTCTCGAACTTCAGGCCAAGGGCTTTGCCCTCGGCGTCCGCGTCGAGCATCCTCAGGCAATGATAAACGAGGCCAGGTACAAGGGCGGTTTCGTCCCGGGAATGCCGGCGGCGGAGTATTCGTTCGTGGAGCAGGTGGACGGAAGGGGAGTCTTCTCTTTCTGTATGTGTCCCGGAGGCGTCCTTGTCCCTTCCTCGACGGAGGAGGAGACAGTGGTGTTGAACGGGATGTCCAACTCTGCGCGCAATTCCCGATGGGCGGACGCCGGAGTCGTCGTCCAGATCGAGCCGGATGACGCTCCGGAGAAGTACGCCGGCGACGGCGCGTTCGCGCTGCTCAATTTCCAGAGGGACGTGGAGAGGAGTATGTATGCAGCAGTGCGCGAAGCGGCTCCGGGCGCGCATCCTTTCGCCGCTCCTGCCCAGCGGATGACCGACTTCTGCAAGGGCAGGGTATCCCGCGACCTCCCCGAGACTTCATACCATCCGGGAGTTGTGTCTGTGCCTCTCCATGAGGTCCTGCCATCTTTCGTGGCTTCCAGGCTCCAGAAGGCTTTCCCTTTGGTCGATAAGAAGATACGCGGCTATTACTCGTCGCGGGCACTGCTCCTTGGCACGGAGTCGCGGACATCCTCGCCGGTGCGCGTCGTCCGCGATCCGGACACGCTGCAGTGCCCGGGAGCCCCGCGCATTTTCCCCTGCGGGGAAGGCGCGGGCTACTCCGGCGGCATCGTCTCCTCCGCCATCGACGGCATCCGCTGCGCCCTCGCCGCCGCTGCTCTCCTCCATCCCCGCAACCCTCAACCGCCGGTCGAGGGTTAACGCCTTTTTACTGCGCGAGGGCAGGGAGCCCGGGATGGCCGTCTGCCGAAACGGCGCGGACGGCGAAATAGTAGTTGTCCTTGCTGAGGGGGCAGGAGAACTCCATGCGCCCTGATGCGGAATAGGGGACCGTGTCGGACAGGCCCATGGGAAGTGCCGGCAGCCACTCCGCCTGCGAAGTCTCGCGGCAGAGGATCTGGTAAGAGACTGAGGTGTCCGGCTGTCCGCCCTTTCCGCGGATTGGGTCCCAAACCAGTATCGTGTTGTTGTCCAGGTCGTTGGCATTGGCGATCCTTGCATTGGCCGGCTTTTCAGGTGCGTTCGCCAAGCTCATCACTGCGGCCAGGTTTATCTTGATGTTGCGCACCAGGTATGGGAAATCCACATACGAGGCAAGGTCTCCGTAATCGACGCCGTCTTCCGTACGGACGTCCTGGTGAGTCCTTTCATAGTCCTCGCAATACTCGCAGACGCGCACTGCCGTGAACCCTTCCTGCTGGAAATACCTTTGGTCACCTCCCCGGCGGTAACGGTCGGAACGGTAGTTGAGGACCACCTCCTGCTCCGGGACATATATGGATGCCATCTCCTTGATGTAACGTGCCAACTGGCGGGAGTCGGAATCTTCGCCCGTCCTGGTTTCGGAAAAGACACGGACTTTATGGTCCTCGATCAGTTCCGTGCCGCTGGCCCGGACGTTGCCTATCATATCATTGCTGAGGACGGCCTGGACCGGCCAGCCCTCCCTGCGCGCCAGGGAGGCCAGGTACCTGGAACCGTCCAGTCCCTGCTCCTCTCCGGAAACGAAGAGACACTTGACGGTCTGCTCCAACGGGATCTGCGACAGGATTCGGACCGTTTCCAGCAGGCAGGCCAGGCCGCTGCCGTCATCGTCTGCACCGGGAGCGAATGCGGTGGAGTCCATTACGTCCAGCACCCTAGTGTCTATATGTGCCATAAGGATCAGTTCCCGAGATCCGTCGGTTCCGGGCAGGGTGACCATCAGTTCCGGGACCTGAGTCACCCGGTCATACCGTCCGCCGTTCTCTCCGACGGTATAGTAAATGCGATCCACTCTTGGCTTGGGACGGCCCGGAGCGGCGTTTTGAGCCCAGCGGCCGCACTTTCTCTCCAGATAGCTGACCGCAGCACCGAGCCCTCGGTCCGGGTTCGTCTGTGTACTCAGGGTATGTCTGGTATGGAATGCGACAAGGTCGTCGATGTACGACCTTACGCTGTCGATGCTCACCTGCGCGAGCGCGCCGCTGATTGCCGGGTCTGCGGCTGTACTGTCGGTCTGGCGTGTCTGGCAGCTTGCAGCCACTACTATTGCCAATGCAAGGGGAATAAGTCTTTTCATCATAACGGAAAGTCAAGTCAGTCAAGTACTGCGAATATAACAAAAAAACAGGGGACTCCGAAGAGTCTCCTGCGGGAGAGCCACTCATCAGGCTCGAACTGACGACCTGCGCGTTACGAATGCGCTGCTCTACCGACTGAGCTAAAGTGGCTTGGACTGCAAATATAAGCATTTTTTCGTATTTTTGCACAAATTGCGAAGAATATGAAATCTGAGATCATGATTGTCGGAGGCGGAGCGTCGGGGTTGATGGCAGCTTACGGCGCTGCCAAATGTCTGGTGGACAGCGGGTCCGATGCCCAGGTCACCATTCTGGAAAAGATGCCGCGTCCCGGACGCAAAATCATGATTACCGGAAAAGGTCGCTGCAATTTCACCAATGTGAAGGACTGGAATGCCTTCTCCCAGCACATCCGTACCAAGTCTAATTTCGTCAAGCCGTCATTCTACAATCTCGACAGTGAGGCGACGCTGGATTTCTTTGAGAAGAACGGCATGAAGACCGTCGTCGAGCGTGGCGACAGGGCATTTCCGGCTTCATACCACGCTTCGGATGTCGTAGACACGCTCGTGCGGGCCTGTGCAGGATACGGAGTGAAGGTCGTGACCGACTGCTCCGTTACCGGCATAGTCCGCATGCCTGACGGCTTCAAGGTCAATACTGCGGACGGGCTGGAGCATCGCTGCCGTAAGCTCATAATCGCTACGGGCGGTTTGTCGTATCCGGGTACGGGCTCGACGGGCGACGGCCTGGCGTGGGCCGGGTCCCTCGGCCACAACGTCAAGGCCTGCTTCCCGTCGCTGACCGCCCTTGTCCCGCAGGGATACAAAACCGGTGAGGTCATTTCGCGCGGGAAAGGTCACATCGACCGCGCTACACCGCTTTCGGAATTCGGCAAGTCCTTGGCAGGCATACAGTTGAAGAATATATCCCTGGGTGCTGTCATTGATGGTACCATGGTAGAAAGCGATTTCGGAGACGTCGATTTCACGGATGGCGGCATCGAGGGTCCGGTAGGATTCCAGTTAAGCCGACGCTGTGTCAAGGCCATTATAAACGGTTCGAAGGTTTCGTTGCGCCTTGACCTCAAGCCTGGCGTTGAGGCCGCGGAGCTGGCCGCGCGCGTGAAGTCCCTCTGGGACGAAGTCGCGCGCGATCCGCGCAGCCGCGGCAAGGGCGACCGCGAGCGCTGCCGCATCCTGCTCGGAAAACTCATGCCCTGGGAGCTGATCCCTGCTTTCCTCTCAGCCCATCCGGACATCATTACGGTCAAGCGGAAGGCCGGCGTCAGGGAGACCGGCGGCCGCTACAGCGTCGGCGCCCAGCAGGCTTTCGTAAGCCTGTCAGGCATAGCCAAGTATTTGAAGGAGTGGGATTTCCCTGTAGATGGTTTCGTGGGCTACGAGCGTTGCGTAGTTACAGCAGGAGGAGTCGATACCGACGAATTGCTCCCCAAGACGATGGAGTCACGGCTCGTCCCCGGACTCTATTTCTGCGGCGAAGTCATGGATATGGATTCCGACACCGGCGGCTACAACCTTCAGACCGCATTCAGCACCGGTTTCCTCGCCGGGCAGTCCGCAGCCAAGGCCCTGCTGACCCAATAGTATCCGCATTTTTGCGAGAAATCCAAATAATTGCTATCTTTGCATCGGGAAAGTCGTACACGACCAGCTCCCTCTGAACTCCCCCAGGGCAGGAATGCAGCAAGGGTAGGAGGTCGTAGCGGTGCGATGTACTAAGCTTTCCCTTTTTTTATTTCCGTCATGAGATTTTTAACCACATTCGCCGTAACGGCATTAGCGGCCATTCTGCTCGCTTCCTGTCACCCTGCTTCTAACGGATATCCTACAAATCTCAAACCCCGTTTGGTCGTCCTGACCGATATCGGTCCCGCAGATGTCGAGCCCGATGATAATGAGTCGGCCGTACGCCTGTTGTCCTATGCAGACCGTTTCGAGATCGAGGCCATCTGCACTACCATAGGATGGAACTGCGACCCTTACCCTCCTGAGTGGGCTGAGTATCTCTATCGGGTAATTGATGCCTATTCGATTGATGTAGAAAATCTTATGAAGCGTTCAGGGCAGAGCGGATTCCGAAGCCTGGAGGCAGAACGGGGGAGTCAGGAGCTGGGCTACTGGCCGAGTGCGGAGTATATCCGCGAGCGCTCGGTCCCGGGCAGCCCGCGTGCGGGCATCGGTGTCATCGGGGATGACAACGACTCGCCGGGCAGCGAACTGCTGATCCGCCTCGCGGACGAGGATGACCCGCGCCCTATCTGGGTTTGTTCCTGGGGTGGAGCGAACACCCTTGCGCAAGCGATCTGGCGCGTCCGGCAGGAACGCTCTCCCGAGGAACTCAAGGCATTTTTGAGGAAATTCCGTCTCTACACGATTACCGATCAGGATATGCACTTCAGCATGCGCATGGACCGTTCCTATAGTTCCCATCAGTGGCTGCGGCGCGAATTCTCCGAAGACCTGATGCTGGTCTGGGACGAGAGCGCATGGCTCAACCAGAACTCCCTGGGCGTCAGGAACTGGGACAAATATGCCGAGTTGATACAGGGCCTTGGCGAGATGGGCAAAGTCTATCCTCACTATCTCTGGGGCGTTGAAGGGGACACTCCGAGTTTCCTTAATGTCATGCCTAACGGCCTTAACGACCCCGAGCATCCGGAGCAGGTCGGCTGGGGCGGATGCCATCAATTCGGCATCTCTCCCGATGGTGAGACCTATGCCTGGACCAATTGGCAGCAGCCTTTGAAAGACCTTTCCAGCAAGTACGAGCACAAATTCTATCCCGACGAGTTCAACGACTTCGCCGCCCGTATGCAATGGGCGTCAGAAGGCAGGGGCAATGTCAATCCCGAAGTACTTGTCACCGTCAATCCTTCATCCAGACCGGCTCCATCCTCATACAAGCCGGTCGAACTTAGTGCCAAGGCTGGTTCCACTCTTTCGTTCGACGCTTCCAGGTCATTCGACCCCGACGGCGACGCCCTGCGTTTCGAGTGGTGGTTCCAGGAGTTTCCTGACGGATCCGTGCTGCCCGAAATATCCTGCGCAGACTCTGCACAGGCCATAGTCGTGATTCCCGATGACGCAGCCGGTCGCCGGTTCCACCTCGTCTGCGAGGTGCACGACGACGGCCCTTTCTCCCTTGTCTCCTACCGCCGCATCATAATCACCGTCATCTAATCATCCTTCGGGAATTTCCCGAAGGATGTGGTGGTTTTGGGGGCATCCTTCGGGATTTTCCCGAAGGATGTGGCATTTGGCGCGTTATTCGGAAGAGGGGATGGCGACGGCGGGCCAGCCGAAGTCCTTGTAGAATTTGACGGGGATCCCGTGGTCACGTACGTAATCGGCAATCGCCCTGGCCCTTGCGTGTTCCCGGACTTCGTCGTTGGACTGGGCATCGAGGAACTCCTCATAGCGGTCTCCGAAGATCTTGCGGGCAGTGGGCAGATAATCTGAACCGTCACCCACGGCGTCGAACCCTGTCACAATAAAATGTCCGTCGGCATCTTTCTTAATATGGAATTTTCCCGGGTGGCTGCCTCCGGAAACGGTCTCCAGGGTGTCTTCGTTCCGGTTATAATTGAAAACCCAGAAGTCGCCCCAGACCTGGATGTCATCGGGATCGCTGTCTTCCACTATGGTATATGAGTAGCACGGGATGGTGAACTCACCGGGAGCATAGTTGCTGCCGATTTCTGTAAGATAGCTTTCAATGGTGGTGAAGAAATTCTCGACGGGTGCGGTTTCTTCCTCCGGTACGGCAGCCGGCGCGGGCTTGCCGTTCCGGCATCCGGCCGCCAGGCACATTACCAGTGCGGCGGATATAAGCAAAAATCCAGTTCTTTTCATATCTCGTTGCTTTTTTTGTCGCTTCTGCAAAGATAGCATAATATGCGGTTTTTCGTATATTTGTCTTTCCGGACAAATGCCATGAACCCGATTTCCGCCAGACTCCTGAGCCAGCAGCTCATATCCCCTCAGTTCGTTTCGCCCCACGATGCGGTGGAGTGGATGGGGGCGATGCAGGCCCAGGAATACAGGATGGTCCGATGGGCGGTGGGCATGCGGACGGTAAAGCCTTCGGCAAAAGCGTTCGAAAAGGATTTCAACGAAGGCAGGATAGTCCGCACGCACCTTTTACGCACTACCTGGCAACTCGTCGCCGGAGAGGACCTGTGCTGGATGCTCGAACTTTGCCGGGACTCGGCACTACGGGGTCTCCGCGGTTGGATGAAGAGCAACGGCGTCTTTATCACTGACGCGGAGCAAGCCGTTGTCCAGCAGGTGTTTACGGATGTCTTGTCAAAGAGTCGAAGCGTCCTTAAAAGCGATTTCGCCGTTGCGCTCAAAGACCGCGGCATGGCTATGCCGGACCAGAGGCTCTCGTATCATATCCGCCTCGCGGAGTATTCGGGGATGCTGTGCAGCGGGGACCTTCTTCCCCTCAAGAAAAGTTATTCCCTGACATCCGAAAAACTGCCGGCCTGCGTGGCCATCCCCCGGGAGGAAGCCCTGGCCCTCCTGGCCAGGAAGTACTTCCGGAGCCACGGCCCCGCCACCCTCGAGGATTTCTCCTGGTGGAGCGGCCTCGGGCTCATCGAGTGCAAGAATGGGATGGATGCCCTCGGCGCGGAGCTCGTGAGAGAACGTTGGAAAGGCCTCGAGTTCTTCCTTCATGAAGGCAGCCGTACTCGCGGATTCCGCAGCGGCTGCGTGCATTTGCTCCCGCCTTACGACGAGTATCTGATAGGTTATAAGAGCCGCCATGTCGCCTTGCATCCCGACCACAGTCACCACGCCCACAACAACAGGGGCATATTCTGGCCCGTCATCCTCCTGGACGGCGAAGTGATTGGCAACTGGAGCGCCGCCTCAGGCAAGGTTTCGACAGACCTTTTCCATCCCGGAGCCTGTTTGGACGAAGGGTCGATTCAGAAAGAGATTGACAGGTATAAAAAGTTTATTCGAGTATGAAACAATTCTTAGGATACTTTCTCGGTTTCGCCATCTTCATCGTCGGAATCCCTGTACTGATGTGGGTGGTTTCAGGAATGCCCACCGTTTTTGACATACCGGAAGGCAGGATGTTCATCGGCATCCTTCTCGCCCTGTCCGGACTGGCTATAAGTATCTGGAGCATAGTCCATATGCGACTCGTTGGAAAGGGCAATCCGTTCGATGCGATGGGGCACGAGGTCGCTCCCAGGACCAAGCATCTGATGACGGAAGGACCGTACAGGTTTTCCAGAAATCCCATGCTGTCAGGGACTTATCTTTACTATATCGGCTACGTCGTGGCCTTTTGGAGCTGGTGGGCGTTGCTTGTGTTCGTGGCTGTGGCGGCGCTGATGTCGCTCCAGGTGCGTTCGGAAGAGAAGCGTCTGGAGGCCGATTTCGGCGAGGAGTATCTGGAATACAAGAAACGCACCGGGCGTTTCATCACCTTCAAGCGGTGATTTCAGACATTCCCCGACCTGGCTTCCTTCATTACAATTCAGACTCCTTAACGACTTCAGTCTGATAGGTATAGAGGTCGGCATCCTTCCAACCGTAATAGCCGATGCCGGCCTTGTCCCGGGCGCAGTGGCCCAGGAACTCTTCTGTGCTCCAGCCGGTCTCTTCCGCGACCTGCGGGAGGAAGGTGCCATGATTGGCCCCCTTGATCATATAGATTCCGTCCCGGCCGAGTTTGAATTCGTCGATGGACTCGATCTTCTTCAGGGGCGAGAGCACGGAGACTTCGATCTCGACCCTTGGCGCTTCTCTCTTGGAGAGGGAGGGGAAGCGCGGATCGTTGAAAGCGGCGCTGCGCGCCATTTCCCTTATAGTTGCATTCAGGCTGGACTGGGAGGTGAACCGGCCGATACAGCCGCGCAGGCGTCCGTCGAGATAGAGCGTCACGAAGACGCCGTATCCCTTGTCTTTCATTATCCCGACGGGCGAGTCGTTGCCGTCGAATTCCAGTCCGAGGACGGAATAAATCGAGGAACGCGCCGCAGCGATCATTCCGGCCTTCTCTTCGTCTGTGAAGTTGAACAGATGGTCTGGGTTGTCCATTTTGGGCGTGCCTTCCACTCTCGTGAAAACTATGGAGTTGTATCCCACGACCCTGTCCTTGTCGCCGTAAGGGGAGTCTCCGGAGTTGCGGTACATAACGTGCTCGGCAGAGAAGCAGTTGCGTCCCTGGCCGTCCATCAAAGAGAGCAGGACGGCTATGGCGTTGGCGCCGCATGCCGCAGTATCCTGCCCCTTGAAACCCCTTCGACTGATAGACCTTAATGCTTGGAGGAATTCTTCAAGTCCACCGGAGCTAATCGTCTCTGCAAGAAAGAGGTCGGAAACCTTCGCATCCTCATAGGAAGGGTAGTGGGAGAAGTCCGAACTGATGACGAAAAGATTCTCTTCGGTGAAGTACGGCTCCAGCGTCTCGGCTATATCCTGGAGCACGCCGAGACGCTCGGTCCCGATCACGATCGGCACGACTGGCGGCACTTCCGCGAAGATCATTTGCAGGAAGGGCAGCTGGACCTCGAGGCAATGCTCGTCTTCGTGGGCATCGCTCCTGAAAGTGAATGCGCCGCCTCCCTCCCCGATGAGTTCCTTCCCGAGGGAAACGTCGATTGGAACATTGCCCAGAGGAGTCTCCGCAAAGGAATAAAGCGTGTCCACGCTCGCGCCGGCAAACCCCACCCTGTGGCTTGGCCCGAGGAGGAATATCCTCTTGTATGAGTGCCCCCGCGGTATGCGGCTGAAGGCAGAGGCAGCCACTTCGCCGCTGAACACGTACCCCGCGTGGGGTACGATCACAGCCTGCGGCGGCAGGCTGCCGTCATCGGAAGGATGCAGCCAATCTCCCAACATCGATCCGATCTCCTTCTCGGAGGATGGATAGAAAGAGCCGGCGACTGCCGGTCTTCTCACTTTCCGGGCTTCAGGATAACGTGACATGGGTACGGACGAAGATGAAGTGATGAATGCGACAAGCGCAATGATGATTCCAATATGAAGACGACACGGCATCTGTTTATGATTCTGCGAATCGTTTCAATGCCTGCTCGTCCAGACGTTGGACAGTCCAGTCGGACAGGGGAGCGGCGCCGATGGCACGATAGACCGACAGGGCGGAACGTTCCACGAAAAGGGAATGATGGATGAAGTCCAGTACGAGACCTGCTTCCTCTGGCCTGGCAGGTCGTATGGTGAAAGATTTCATTGCTTAGAGGTATTTTAGGAAGTTGTATGAACGACCTTCCATCTGACGCGCCAGCGGCCGTTCTCGAAGTCGTGGCTGAGGATCTTGAACGTGCCGATTTCCGATGTGTTCTTCACGTGGGCACCGGCGCAGGCACAGGCGTCATAATCGCCCACTCGGACAATCCTGAGCATCTCTGAGACATCTTCAGGCAACTTGCTCAGGTCAACGATAGACGCTGCATCTGCCTTGTGGAGATACTCGACCGTGACATCCAGATTACGTGCGATGACCTCGTTGACGGCAGCCTCGATGGCAGCTATCTGCTCATCGGTGGGGGAGGCATCGAGTTCGTAGTCGCACTTGGATTTCTTGCGCTCGATATGTGCGTTGCGCGAGCGCGGGCAGCCGAACATCCTGACCATCGTCGCATTCAAGATATGCTCCGCTGTGTGCATCGGAGGATACTCCTCCTTGTTGTGGGCATTGATAATCGGTTCGTCTTCCATTCTTTATCTTTTTATGGTGCAACCCGCGAGTAATCCTTCAACTTGCATACGGAAAACTCCTCTGTCAGAACGAGCAACTCCATGGTGTCGTATTATTATGCCTACTACAAAAATAGCAAACTAATTCAAAAATGAAAACTGTATTATTAATCTTGCCACGGAATGAATGCAGGGGTTTTTGCAATCATTCTGTGGCTGGGAAGGTCTGGATTCTGCGGCTGGGGGGACTAAATTGCGAGAGGAAGGCCGCGGAGGAGCACTGTGCTGATGAAGGGGGAGCGGTATTGGTAGGCGAGACGGGTGAGGTTCCACCCAGGATGGGTGACTATGAGGTTCGCTATCTTGCCGGGGGTGACCGAACCGACCAGATGTGCGACTCCCATCGCATATGCGGAATTGAGCGTGACGGCATTGAATGCCTGGACGGGAGTGAGGCGCATCCGGATGCAGCCGAGAGCCATCACGAAGCGCATGTCGCCGGATGGGGAGGAGCCGGGATTGTAGTCCGAGGCCAGGGCGAGCCCGAGGCCGGCGTGGATGAAATCCTTCGCCCGGCCGAAGGGGATGCCGAGGAAGAATGACGAGCCCGGCAGCATCGTAGGCATGGTCGCCGTGCCGCGAAGCGCCTCGATCTGGTCGGGGCCGCTGCGCTCGAGATGGTCTACGGACAGGGCATTATGACGCACGGCGACCTCGACGCCGCCTATGACGGCGAGCTCGTCGGCGTGGATTTTCGGCCACAGCCCGCAGGCGGTTCCAGCCTTGAGGATACGCTCTGTATCTTCCGTGCTGAAAAATCCTTCATCGCAGAAAACATCCACATAGTCAGCGAGTTCAGCAGCTTTTGGCATCATCTCCACCACGGCGTCCACATACCCCTCGCGGGTGTATCCCCGGCCTACGGCGTGCGCGCCCAGAAAGGTCGCGCGCACCACGGCCGGGACGCTTTCCCTTATACGGCGTATAACCCGGAGCATCTTCAGTTCGTCCCCGGGGTTGAGGCCGTAGCCGCTTTTGATTTCAATGGCGCCCGTACCGACGGCGAGCACCTCGCGGACGCGCCCCATCGACTGTTCATAGAGTTCGTCCTCGGAAGTGCGGTGAAGCAGGTCGGAGGAGTTGAGGATGCCTCCGCCTCTGGCGGCTATCTCCTCGTAGGAAAGGCCCTCGATCTTGTCCAGGAATTCTCCCTCACGGCTTCCGGCATAAACGAGGTGAGTGTGGCTGTCGCAGAATGACGGTATGACCATGCCGCCTTCCGCGTCGAGGACTTCGCCTTCAACATCGGGACAGTCTGTCATAGACCCGAAGTCCTTGATCAGTCCGTCCTCGACGCGGAGCCACGCGTCCTTGAGGACGCCGGTCTCCGACATCTCCCCGCCCTGCTTGCGCATCACGCCTTCCGGTACGATGCCGACGAGCTCTCCAATATTGATAATCAATAGTTTCACTATAGATACTGCTCCTGACGGATGAATTGTACTGACTTCTCAATGAGGGGTTGCATCACGGTGTCGTTGTCGATGAACGGCACGACCTTGCGGTAGTCTTCAAAGATCCTCTCGATGACTGGGGAGGATTTAGCCGGGCGGCGGAACTCGAGCGCCTGGGCGGCGTTGAAGAGTTCTATGGCGAGCACGGTCTCTACGTTGTCCACGATGCGGACAAGTTTGGTGGCGGAGTTGGAGCCCATGCTGACGTGGTCCTCCTGACCCTGCGACGACGGGATGGAGTCGCAGGAGGCGGGCCAGCAGAGGCCCTTGTTCTGGCTGACTATCGAGGCCGCGGTGTACTGCGGAATCATGAAGCCGCTGTTGAGCCCGGGATTGGCTACCAGGTACTTCGGCAGGCCGCGTACACCGTTTATGAGCTGGAATGTCCTGCGCTCGGATATGCTCGCCAGTTCGGACATCGCTATGGACAAGGCGTCCATAGGGATGGCGATGGGCTCGCCGTGGAAGTTGCCGGCGGAAATGACCATGTCCTCGTCCGGGAAAATGTTGGGGTTGTCCGTCGCCGAGTTGATCTCATTCTCAATCACTGACTCGACGTACATTATGTTGTCCTTTACCGCTCCGTGGACCTGGGGGATGCAGCGGAAACTGTAAGGGTCCTGGACATGCTCCTTGGGACGGTTGATCAGTTCGCTCCCCTCGAGTATTTCCATGAAGCGCTTGCCGGTCGTAATCTGTCCGCGGTGCGGGCGTATCATGTGCGTAAGCGGCAGGAACGGCTCTATGCGGCCGTCATATGCATCCAGCGACATGGCTCCGATGCGGTCCGCCCATTTGGACAGCCGTATGCTGTTGAGGATGGCCCAGACCGCGTGCGCGCTCATGAACTGGGTGCCGTTGAGCAGGGCGAGACCTTCCTTGGACTGGAGCCGGATGGGCTCCCAGCCCAATTCCTTCCAGACCTCGGCGGAAGGACGGACCTTACCTTTGTACAGCACTTCTCCCAGGCCGATGAGCGGCAGGCTGAGGTGGGCGAGCGGGGCGAGGTCGCCCGACGCGCCCAGCGAGCCCTGCTGGTAGACGACCGGCAGGATGTCCTTGTTGAACATGTCGATCAGACGCTGGACAGTGACCAACTGGGCTCCTGAATGACCATAGGAAAGGCTCTGGGCCTTGAGAAAGAGCATCAGCTTGACAATCTCCGGCCGGACGGTCGGCCCTGCGCCGCAGGCATGGGACATCACCAGGTTGTGCTGCAGCTGCGAGAGGTCTCCCAGGGGGATGGTGACGTTATAGAGCGAACCGAATCCGGTGGTGATTCCGTAAAGTGGGCGGTCTATGTCTTCCATCTTGTCGTCCAGATACTTGCGGCACCTGATGACGGCTTCGGTGGATTCGTGGGAGAGGGCGATCTTCTCGCGGTTGTCGAGGATCTCCTTCATCCTCTCGAGGGAGAGGCGTGTCGATGAGATATAGTGTGTCATTCTGATTTAAGGATATCAAGTATGGTGTTATCGTCTGCGATGTAGGGGAGTGTGAGCCTGAGGCCCGGGGTGCGGGCCATTTCCCGTTCCGCGGCGAACCTGGCGCCCTCGTTGCGGGCCCAGGACCGGCGCGCGATGCCGTTGTTGACATCCCAGAACAGCATCTCGCGGATGTGCCGTGCGGAGTCTTCCGAACCGTCGATGACCATCCCGAAGCCGCCGTTGATGACTTCGCCCCAGCCGACTCCTCCGCCGTTGTGGATGGAGACCCAGGTGGCGCCGCGGAAGGCGTCTCCGATGACGTTCTGCACGGCCATGTCGGCCGTGAACTGCGAGCCGTCGTAGATGTTGGAGGTCTCGCGGAAGGGGGAGTCCGTACCCGAGACATCGTGGTGGTCGCGGCCGAGGACAATGGGAGCCTTTATCTCTCCGCTGCGGATGGCGTCGTTGAAGGCGAGGGCGATCTTCGTGCGGCCCTCGCAGTCGGCATAGAGAATGCGGGCCTGGGAGCCCACCACGAGGTGGTTGCGCCCCGCCTCCTCGATCCAGCGGACGTTGTCCCGCATCTGGCCGGCTATCTCCTCAGGCGCAGTGGCGGCCATCTCCGAAAGGACCTTGACCGCCAGTTCGTCGGTCTTGGCAAGGTCCGCGGGATTCTCGCTCATGCACACCCAGCGGAACGGCCCGAATCCGTAGTCGAAATAGAGAGGTCCCATGATGTCCTGGACGTATGAAGGATAGCGGAACGAACCGTCGGCCTTCAGCACGTCGGCTCCGGCACGTGAACTCTCCAGAAGGAAGGCATTGCCGTAGTCGAAGAAGTACATCCCTTTGTCGGAGAGCTTGTTGATGGCGGCGACGTGGCGCCTTAGCGAGGCCTGGACGGCCTCCTTGAAGCGCGCCGGATCCTCAGCCATCATTCTCTTTGACTCCTCCAGGGTGTAGCCTACGGGGTAGTAACCTCCTGCCCAGGGGTTGTGCAGGGAAGTCTGGTCGGAGCCGAGGTCGACGTGGACGCCTTCGTCGGCAAGACGCTCCCACAGGTCGACGACGTTGCCTACGTAGGCAAGCGAGACTGTCTCCTTGTCCGCTACGGCCTTGCGGATACGCGGGATGAGTTCGTCCAGGCTGTCGTGCAGTTCGTCCACCCAGCCCTGGTCGTAGCGCTTGCGTGCCGCCAGGGGATTGATCTCGGCGGTGACGCTTACCACGCCGGCTATGTTGCCAGCCTTGGGCTGGGCGCCGGACATGCCGCCGAGACCCGCGGTGACGAAAAGCATGCCGCTGCGGTCGTCTCCGCTCAGGCCCTTGGCCCTGAGTTGCTTGCGCGCAGCATTCATCACCGTGATGGTGGTGCCGTGCACGATGCCCTGAGGTCCGATGTACATATACGAACCGGCCGTCATCTGGCCGTATTGTGAAACGCCGAGGGCGTTGAAGCGCTCCCAGTCGTCAGGCTTGGAATAGTTCGGTATGACCATACCGTTGGTGACTATCACGCGCGGTGCATCCTTATGGGAAGGGAAGAGCCCCATAGGGTGACCTGAATACATCGCCAGGGTCTGCTCGTCCGTCATAGTGGCCAGGTACTGCATCGTGAGGCGGTACTGCGCCCAGTTCTGGAAGATGGCGCCGTTGCCGCCGTAGATGATGAGTTCGTGCGGATGCTGGGCTACCCTCGGGTCGAGGTTGTTCTGTATCATCGCCATTATCGCTGCGGCCTGGCGGCTGCGTGCAGGATACTCGTCGATCGGGCGGGCGTACATCTCGTATGACGGGCGGAACCGGTACATATAGATGCGGCCGTAGAGACGCAGTTCCTCGGCGAATTCTTTCGCAAGGTCTGCGTGATGCCGCTCGGGGAAATATCT
The DNA here is from genome assembly GCA_017519865.1 of Bacteroidales bacterium. Lineage (GTDB taxonomy): Bacteria > Bacteroidota > Bacteroidia > Bacteroidales > UBA932 > Cryptobacteroides. The sequence continues at coordinate 28,304 of JAFWRQ010000020.1, forward strand.
GAGCGCGTTCTTGATGGCGAGGACTTTCTGCTTTTCCGTGAGGATGTCCTTGCGCTTCGGGGCGTGGTTGACCGTGGGGTCGTAGGATCTGGCCTCGGGCAGTTCGGCAGGAATGCCGGCCAGGATCTCTTCCTGGAATGTAATCATTTAGCCGTCAATTGATTTGTTTACCTCTTCGAGGACTTGCTCCTGGAGAGCGGTGCCTTCGGCGACGATCTCCTCGGCGCGGGCGAGCAGCGGGGCGGCGGCGGATTTGTCCGCGAGCCCCGCGGCGTTGATACGCACGTTGAGCGCCGCTCCGCGGATGGCGGCCAGTGCGGCGAGTGCCGCAACGCCGGCATCCGACGCAGAGGCGGGATTGCCCTTGCGGGCCATCTCCAGCGCCAGGGGCAGTGCCTTGAGCGCGGCTTCCATAGTCTTGAGCGGCACCGTGGCGGCGTACAGCGTGGCCTCTTCGAGGGCCGCTGCGCGGGCCGCCTTCTCCTCGGGCGTGCCCTTCGGCAGTCCGAGGGCGTCCATTATGCGGTTGAAAGCGGCAGTGTCCTCGTCCACGAGGGCGATGAGTTCTTCCATCACCGCCTGTCCCTGCTCTGCGACGTCGGAGAACTCTTTCCAGCGCTCGTCCCAGCCGCGCTTGTGCGCGGAGAGATTGGCGACCATAGTCGCCAGCGCGGCGCCGAATGTGCCCATGGCTGCCGACACGGAGCCGCCGCCCGGCGCGGGCGACTCCGACGCGGTCTCACGGGCGAATTCCTTGACGCCCATGCGTACAAGTCTCTCGGAGACAGCCTTTTCCGCTTCGTCTTCCATCAGGTATTCGATCACCTTCTCCTTGGGATTATATGGTCTGAGGTCGTCGAGTGACATGGACTTTACAGCAATCCTGATGATCTCCTCCTCGGAGATGCCCAGCGACCGTTGCTGCTTTTCCAGATAGTATCTTCCGGCTTCGAGAAGGACCCGCTTCGGAACCAGTCCCACGATTTCGGTCCCGGTGACCTTGAGCCCTCTGGCTGATGCCGCCCTGCACACCTCTTCATAGGCTATATGGAGGGGAACCGCATCTATGTCGGTTATGTTCATCGACACCTGTGCGATACCGTATTCATCAATGTACCAGCCGATTGCCTTGCATCCCTTAAGGGTGCCGGGGATCCAGATCTGGTTACCGTCCGCATCTTTCAGCAGTTTGCCGGTGAGCGAGCCGCCTTCGCGGGCCTTGCGGCCCTTCTCGCGTACGTCGAATGCCACGGCCATCGCCCTCCTGACGGAGGTGGTGTTGAGATTGAAGTTCACCGCAACGAGGAAGTTGCGTGCGCCGACGTTGGACGCGCCCGTCCTGGCGACAGTTTCGTCATAAACGCCTCCGAAATCGGGCCTCCTTTCAGGGTCGGCCATCTTCTCCGGCAGCGCCTCGTACTCGCCGGCGCGGCAGACCGCCAGGTTCTTGCGCTCGGGCTTGAATGCCGCAGCCTCGTAGCAGTAGCAGGGTATGCCGAGCTCCCTATACATCCTTTCGGCCAGGTCCCGTGCCAGCACGGCGCATTCCTCCAGCGTGATACCCGAGACGGGGATGAGAGGAAGCACGTCCGTGGAGCCGGAGCGCGGGTGGGCGCCGTGATGCTTGCGCATGTCGATGAGTTCCTTGGCCTTCTCCGCTCCGCGGAAAGCCCCTTCCACGACTGCCCCGGGCTCGCCCACGAAGGTTATAACGGTGCGGTTCGTGGCCTGTCCGGGATCCACGTTCAGGACCTTCACCCCTTCCACTGAGGCGATGGCGCCGGCGATGGCGTCTATTATCCTGCGGTCGCGTCCCTCGCTGTAGTTCGGGACACATTCGATGATCTGTCTCATGTCGTCAGTCTTTAATCTTGGGTGTATCTTCGATACCGAACTTGATACGGAGGTTCTTGATCATGTCGTCGACCATGGCATCCAGGTCGTAGGTGTGTGACCAGCCCCATTCCTTGCGGGCGCAGATGTCGTCCATCCGGTCAGGCCAGGAGTCCGCGATGGCCTGGCGCACCGGGTCCACCTGGTAGCGGACCTTGAGGGAAGGTATGCGCTTGCGGATGGCCGCGAAGAGTTCTTCGGGCTCGAAACTCATGGCCGCGATGTTGAATGAGTTGCGATGCTTGAGGTACTGCGGCCTGGCACGCATGATGTCCACGGCAGCCTGAAGGGCGTCGGGCATGTACATCATGTCCATGTATGTGCCGGGGGCTATCGGGCAGATGAACTCCTCTCCCTTAACGGCGGAATAGAAAACTTCAACCGCATAGTCGGTCGTGCCGCCGCCGGGGGGAGTGGTGTAGGAAATCAGGCCGGGGAAACGCACCGAACGCGTGTCCACGCCGTATTTTGTGTAATAATAGTCACTGAGGAGTTCCGTCGCTACCTTGGTGACGCCATACATCGATGTCGGCCTCTGGATGGTGTCCTGGGGTGTATTGTCATGCGGCGTGCTGGGGCCGAACGATCCGATGGAACTTGGGGTGAAGACTGCGCAATGCTTCTCGCGCGCTATCTCGAGGATGTTGATGAGGCCGTTCATCTGGATGTCCCAGGCGAGGAGGGGCTTGCGTTCGGCCGTGGCGGAGAGGAGTGCGGCAAGGTTGTATATGGTGTCGATGTCGTACTTGTCCACGATGTCGGCTATCTGCTGCGCCTTGGTGACGTTGGCCTCCTCGGCCGGGCCACTTGTCAGGAGTTTGCCCTTGGGCTCCGCCCCGGGTATATATCCGGCTACGGTAGTGCCTCCGGGGAGGTCGTGCCGGAGTTTCATTGTAAGCTCGGATCCGATCTGTCCTGTGGATCCGATGACTAGGATGTTCTTCATTATGCGGTTACTTTAAAAGCATTGCAAATTTACTTTGAATTATCGAAAAAATCTTAATTTTGTAAGACATAATTGCAACGATTTAAAAAATTCTAATATGTACGGCAGTTTCAAAAAATTCCTGAGCGACGAGCTCGCCTCGATCGAGGCGGCAGGATTGTACAAGAAAGAACGCAATATCGCCTCCGCGCAGTCTGCGGAAATCACCCTCGAAGACGGGTCCAAGGCGCTGAATTTCTGCGCGAACAATTATCTCGGCCTGGCGGACAACCCCCGCCTGATAGAGGCTGCGAAGAAGATGATGGACATCCGCGGCTACGGCATGTCTTCAGTACGTTTCATCTGCGGTACACAGGATATGCACAAGAAACTGGAGAAGGCGGTGTCCGAGTATTTCCATACCGAGGATACCATCCTCTACGCATCTTGCTTCGATGCCAACGGGGGAGTGTTCGAACCGCTTTTCAATGCCGAGGATGCCATCATCTCCGACTCCCTCAACCACGCATCCATCATAGACGGCGTGCGCCTCTGCAAGGCCGTGCGATACCGTTATTCCAATGCTGACATGGATGACCTTGAGAACTGCCTGAAGCAGGCCCAGGCCCAGCGTCACCGCATAATCGTGACCGACGGCGTGTTCTCGATGGACGGAAACGTAGCCCCGATGGACAGGATCTGCGACCTGGCCGAGAAATATGATGCCCTGGTGATGGTGGACGAGAGCCACTCTGCAGGTGTCGTCGGCCCTACCGGCCGTGGCGTCGCCGAGCAGTACGGCTGCTACGGCCGCATCGACATCCACACCGGTACGCTCGGCAAGGCTTTCGGCGGTGCAGTAGGTGGTTTCACCACAGGACGCAAGGAGATCATCGACATGCTTCGCCAGCGCTCCCGCCCTTACCTGTTCTCCAACTCGCTTCCTCCTATGATCGTTGCCGCCGCCCTTGAGACTTTCAAACTCCTGTCCGAGAGCGATGCACTTCACGACAAGCTCCAGGCCAACGTAGATTATTTCCGCGACAGGATGATCGCCGCCGGATTCGACATCAAGCCCACGCAGTCCGCCATCTGCGCTGTGATGCTCTACGACGCTCCGCTTTCGCAGCGCTTCGCCGCCAAGATGGCTGAGGAGGGGATTTTCGTTACGGGATTCTACTATCCTGTGGTGCCTAAGGGCCAGGCGCGCATCCGCGTGCAACTCTCCGCCGCACACGAGAAGGAGCATCTGGACCGTGCAGTTGCGGCCTTCGTAAAGGTCGGCCGCGAACTCGGCGTCATCGCCTGATGACAGCTACTCCTTGGAACCTTTGTGGAACAGTTGGATGAGGATGGTGCCCAGGATGCCGGAGCAGATGGAGCCCATAAGGACCGCAATCTTGCCGGCATCGCGCATCTGCATCATCAGGTCCGCAGGCTGATCGCCGAAGGACAGCGTGTCCACGAAAATAGACATCGTGAATCCGATACCGCCCAGACAGGCGACTGCGAAGAGCATCTTCCAGGTCGCCTTGTCAGGCATTTCTCCGACCTTAAGTTTTATGGCCAGCCAGCTCGCCAGCGAGATGCCTATAGGCTTTCCAAGAAGCAGTCCGAGGAATATGCCCATGCCTGCTCCGCCTATGGCGGGATCGAACTTGAAGACGTTGAAATACGATGGATCGGTTATCTCCACGCCGGCATTGGCAAGGGCGAAGACCGGCATGATCAGGAAATTGACCCAGGGCGAAAGGGCATGCTCCACCCGGTAGCTCATGTCCATTGAACCGCTGCAGATCTTACGCAATTCGCGAAGGTTGTGGCGCTGGGGACCGTTAGGGAATGCATCGGGTTCGATTTGCCTGTCCCAGTTGTCAATCCTGGCATTGAATATGGTCCGTTTGTGGAAGAAATAGGCTTTGTTGTAGCGCGGTTTTACGGGTATGAGGAAGGCCATGACCACACCTGACATCGTAGCGTGTATCCCCGAGTAATAGAACAGTATCCAGACCACCACTGCCAGTGACAGATAAGGCAACATGCGCTTCTCTCCCAATGCCCTCAGTATCAGCGTGATGATTATTACACAAAGTGCAATCGCCAGAAGCCCGAGATTGATGTCTCCTCCGTAGAACAACGCTACGACGAGAATGGCTATGAGGTCGTCGGCGATGGCAAGGGCCGTGAGGAATACTTTCAACGAAATGGGGACCTTATCCCCCAGAACCGACATTATACACACCGCGAATGCTATATCGGTGGCAGTCGGGATGCCCCATCCGGAAGCAGCGGCCGTGTCGTGATTGATAAGGATGAATATGATGGCGGGAACCAGCACTCCGCCAAAGGCTGCGATGACGGGCAGCATGGCTTTTTTTGCCGTTGAGAGCTCTCCGTCTGCGATTTCGCGCTTGATCTCAAGACCGACCGTGAAGAAGAAAACCACCATCAGGATGTCGTTGATGAACTTCTCGATGGTCATGTCCCTCGGGAAAAGGAAGTCTATCTGACCATCCGGACTTGAGAAGTGCACCTGCATCGCCGTTTCCAGGAAATCCTTGTAAAGTACACGCGTTGCCGGAAGGTTGGCCAGCAGCATTGCAATTATGACACAGACCAGGAGCAAAACGCCTTGGAACCAGGGCGCATTGGATAGTTTCCTGGTAGAATTACCGAACCTCTTGATAGTCTTGTTCCAAGTGAAAATCGGTATGAGTCTCATGATTCTTCCTTATAGTTTTCTTCTTGTTAGATTTGTAAAGTTACGAAGAAAAACCGGATTAATCAGAAAAATACTTATATTTGAAAGTATCAATGCCTGTTACCATGGTAAGAAAAGAACTCAGGATCGGATATGACGAGTACACATCGGTCGAGGAGATGTCCGCCGAGGACCGCGCGTTGTGCCGTGCGGCAGTGGAAGCGCTCGAGGGAGCCTATGCGCCTTATTCACATTTCCACGTAGGAGCCGCTGTACGTCTTTCCGACGGTACGCTGGTGAAGGGTGCCAACCAGGAAAACGCCGCCTATCCGTCAGGGCTCTGCGCCGAGCGGACGGCTATGTTTGCCGCCGGCGCGGCTCATCCGGACCAGGATATGGTCAGTATCGCGGTCGCCGCCAGGCAGGACGGGCGGCTCTGTTCCGAGCCGGCCGCGCCTTGCGGAGCCTGCCGCCAGGTCATGGCCCAGTATCAGACCAAGTCCGGAAAGCCCATGTCCGTGATCCTGGTAGGTGCCAACCGCATTCTGAAATTCGCACGGGTGGATGACATCCTCCCGCTTATCTTCGACAGTATCTAGATAACTCCCGAGCCGAGCATCTCCCCGTCAGGAGCATACCACACGGCGAACTGGCCGGGTGTGATGCCCCTCTGCGGAGCGTCGAAAAGGATGAACAGCCCGTTATCCCTTAAGATGAGCGTCGCGTCCTGAAGCGGCTGGCGGTAGCGGATGCGCACGCGATAGCGGCGCATCTCTCCTGCCTGCATCCGCAGGTCCTCGCGTATCCAGTGGATCTCCTTGGGAGCGATGCGCAGGCAGATGCGTGATAGTCCCTTGTGCCTGTGACCTTCTCCGACGTAGATGATATTACGGGAGATGTCGGTATCTATGACGAAGACGGAGTCCTTGTGGCCTCCTATGTTGAGCCCCTTGCGCTGGCCTATGGTATAGAACAGGGCGCCGTCGTGGCGACCTATGACCTTGCCGTAAGGATTATCCTTGTAACGGGTCTTCTTGACGTGGTGTTTGCCGGAACGGTAGACTTCGGTCTCGAAACTGATGGCATCGTAACGGATGGGTTTCGAGAGCCGCAGCAGGGTGGCGTCGTCGAGTGCATCGATTGCCGCAGGACTGTAGGAGTTCATTTTGATGCCCTCGGCAGATGTGGCCTTATCCTCTGATACATAGTCTGTTATGAGCTGTGGATCGGCGCTTGGGTCAGCGAGCAGCGATGCGACGGTTTCATGGATGAAGCGATACTGCGGATTGTCGTCATAGAATGCGTCGAATACCTCGACGACGTCCCCTTCGACGGGTTTGAGCTGCTGCTGCAGGAATACGGGAAGGTCGACCTTTCCGACGAAGCAGATGCCTTGGGAATCCTTCTTGTCGGCGGAAGGCAGGTCCGCTTCCGCGGCCAGCCGGCGGACCTCAGGCTTAGTGAGGTCCCCGATGGGGAACATGGCCTTTGCCAACTGCTCCTGGGAGAGCTGGCAAAGGAAATAACTCTGGTCCTTGTTGGGGTCGACGCCTTCAAGGATGCGGTAAACCGTTCCCTCCGGACCTTCTGTGGCCTCCTTGCGGCAATAGTGGCCAGTGGCAACCATGTCGGCGCCCATCCGTTCCGCTGCCTTCAGGAAAGCATCGAACTTTATCTCGCGGTTGCACAGGACGTCGGGGTTGGGGGTCCGTCCCTTGGAATATTCGTCGAACATATAGTCGACGACGCGCTGCCTGTACTGACTGCTCAGGTCCACGAAGTAGAAGGGGATGCCGATCTTCCTCGCAACCATTTCCGCCACGAAGCGGTCTTCCTCCCACTCACAGTCGCCGTGAAGGGTGCCCTCGGTGTCGTGCCAGTTCTGCATGAACATCGCGAAGACATCGTATCCCTGTCGCTTGAGCAGCAGGGCGGCGACGCTGGAGTCCACTCCGCCAGAGAGCCCGACACAGACTTTCATATCAGAAAAGCTTACCCGTCCATTTCTCGGAGAGGAGCTTGGCGGCATCGGCGACTTCATTGTCGCTGAGCGGCTTGCGCTTAGCAGCCGCGCCAGCCTTGCGCTCCTTGTCGAACTGCTCCTTGAGCAGGGCGAACTGGCGCTTGGTGTCCAGCGTGAACTCTCCGTTCATGATCCAGCTGAAATAGGACGGCTCGGTGAGATACACCTCGCGTGCGGTCTTGCCCTTATGTTTGCCGAAACTGATGACCGGCACCCGGTCATCGTTGTAGATGAGCCTGCCGGCGTAGTCGACGACCCTTGGTCTGCCGCCTATGGCAGAGAGGGAGTCGACGTCGTTCTTGAGGTCGTCATACATGGAGAGTTGTCCCTTCAGGACCTCGTATGTGGCGACGGTGTCAGCCTCGGCTGTATGTGCGTTTTCGAAGTCGCCTCCGCAGTAGAAGCGGTACGCGGCCTTGAGGTTGCGGGGTTCCTTGAAATGGTAGATGGTCTGGACGTCCACCATCTTCTTGTCGTGAAGGTTGACGCCGGTATCGCGGCCGAGATAGTGCCTGACGCGCTCTATCTCCTCTGCGAGCAGGGGCAGGTCGAACTTGGAGGAGTTGAATCCTGCAAGGTCGCTGTCTCCGATCCACTCCACGACTTCGTCCACGACCTCGAAGAAACGGGGGCAGTCCACCAGGTCGCTGTCCTTGACGCCGTTGACTGCGCTTGCGCTGGGAGCGATGGGCCGCTGGGTGCGGGTCTCATAGTCCCATGGCTTTATCTTCCAGGTCTTGATGCGCTGCTCCCCGTCAGGGAAGACCTTGACGAAGCTGAGTTCTATTATGCAGTCGGTTGCAATATTAAGGCCGGTGCTCTCGATGTCGAAGAAGAGCAACGGCCTGGTGAGTTTCAATTCCATATCGATCGATTAAATCGCCACTGGCATTATGATACCGCAGATCTTCTCGTTCTCAGCCTCTTCCTCGGCCGGGACGATGAGTGCGGCGCGGCGCGGGTCGGCGAATTTCATTACGAGGTTCTCGCAGGTCATGTTGGAAAGGATGTCCACGAGGAAGGGCGACTTGAACCCGATGGTGAGGTTGTCGCCGCTGTACTCGCAGTTGACCTTTTCGTAGGCGGTGGTGGCGAATCCGAGGTCCTGTGACGTGGTCTCGAGCTGGTCCGGCTTGAGGTCGAACTTGACGTGGTTCGAGGCTTTGTTGGCGCAGACGGCGACGCGGCGGATGGTGTTGAGGAACTGCACGCGGCCTATCTTGAGGATGTTGGAGTTGTTCTGCGGGATGACGTCGCGGTACTTGGGATACTTGCCGACGATCAGGCGGCAGACCATCATGGTCGAGCCGAACTTGAACACTACGGTGGTGGAGTCGAATGAAACCTCCACTTCCTGGATGTCCTTGCCGATGATGGACTTGAGCACGGAGGCGGGTTTCTTGTGAAGGATGAACGACAGCTTGCCCGGAGCCTTAACGTCGTCGGTGGTATAGCAGATGAGCTTATGCGAGTCGGAAGCCACCAGCGTGGTGCTGTCGGTGTCGATGTCGAAGTAGATGCCGTTCATCACGGGACGCATCTCGTCATCGGCCGTGGCATATACTGTGCCGTTGATGCCGTCGACGAGGGTCTGTGCGGGGAACACCACGGTTTGGGCGTCGTCACCGGCGCCTTTGATCTCGGGGTAGTCCTCGGCAGGGAAATAGGGGAGGACGGAATTGCCGTTCGACCAGCGGCACTCGAACGAACTGTCGCTCACGGTTTTGATCGCGATCGGCTGGTCGGGAAGGGCCTTGAGGAGGTCGATGATATGACGGGCGGGAACTGCCATGCTGCCTTCCTCGCTGGTGGAGTCGACCTCGACGTCGGTGCGGAGTGTCAGCTCGGTATCGGAGGCAGTTATCTCAAGAATGTTCCCGTTCAGTACGAAAAGGAAATTCTCCAGGATGGCGAGGGCGGACTTGGAAGGGATGGCCTTGGACACGTCCGTGATGCCTTTGAGCAGTTCTTGGCTTGATACTTTGAATTCCATACTCACATAGTCTTTTGTTACTCCACAAATGTAAGAATTAATCGGGAATAATTTGGCATATATTTTGAGTTTTTACTCGGCGGACGGACGAAACTGACATTTTGTCCGTTCCCGTTTGCGTGTAAATGAAACAACAAGAATATTCTAGTATGAAAAAAGGTTTATTGACAGTTCTGGCGTCAGTCCTTATCAGCGGACTGACAGCCTATGCCATCGTCAGGAGCACCGCTCCCGACATGACACCGGCGCCCGTTACATCCGACGGCGCATCCTACCGTACGGTCAATCTCGAGCAGACCGATTATCCCGATTTTACATATGCGGCGGAGTCTGCCGTCGATGCCGTCGTCTATGTGGCAGTCACCATCAAGACCACGGTCCAGCAGCAGCAATACATCGATCCACTGGAGTTCTTCTTCGGCTATCCCGGCGGCGGATACAACCGTCAGCCACAGGAGCGTGAGCAGAGGGGCAGCGGGTCCGGAGTGATCATCCGTCCCGACGGCTACATAGTCACCAACAACCATGTCGTCAACGGCGCCACCGAAGTACAGGTTGTGCTGAACAACAACAAGACTTATGAGGCCAAGGTCATCGGCACTGACGAAGCTACCGATGTCGCCCTTATCAAGATCGAGGCTGAAGGTCTTCCTACTATTCCGTTCGCCGACTCTGACAACCTCCGTCTCGGAGAATGGGTACTCGCCATCGGCAGCCCCTACAATCTCCGCAGCACCATCACCGCCGGTATCGTCAGCGCCAAGGGCCGTTCCATGGGCGGCGCTACCGAGCAGCAGGATCCTTACGGGCGCCAGAGCCAGAGCAGCCAGCCCAAGATCAAGATCGAGTCTTTCATCCAGACCGATGCTGTAGTCAATCCCGGCAATTCCGGAGGAGCGCTGGTTAACAAAGCCGGTGAACTCGTGGGCATTAATACCATGATATATTCCCAGACCGGTTCATATGCAGGCTATTCCTTCGCTGTTCCTTCCAACATCGTCAGGAAGATCGTGGAGGATCTGATCGACTTCGGCTCCGTCAAGCGCGCCCGCCTGGGTGTCACATACAGGCAGGTTACCGACGACGATCAAAAAGAATTGAAACTTTCTTCGCTCGACGGCGTATATATTGAGGAGGTTTCCGCCGGAAGCTCCGCTGACAAGGCCGGCATCAGGAAGGGCGATATCCTCGTCTCCATCGATGGCGCAAAGGTCAGCAACATGGCTTTCGTACAGGAAAAGGTCAATGGCTACCGTCCCGGCGACAAGGCTGTCCTGAGGGTTATCAGGAACGGCAATGTCAGGGACCTGGAGGTAGTCTTCCAGGGAACGACTGAAGAGACCGGAACGGTCACCGAGGACGGATCGGTCGCATTCTATGGCTCCAAACTGCGCAAGGCTCCCCAGGAGACCCTTGACAGGCTGGGACTCAAGGGCGGCGTCGAGATCGTGTCCGTCGGGGAGGGCAAACTCCTCGATGCGGGTGCATCCCAGGGCTTCATCATCCTGTATGTCAACGACCAGGCTGTCAACAGCCCCGACGAAGTTATCGAGATCGCCAAGAAGTCCAGGAGGGCAGTCTACATCGAAGGTGTGACCGCACGCGGAAAGGCTTCGTACTTCGGTTTCGGTAAGGAATAGACCCGAGAGTGAAGTCGTGCAATTGTCGCGTCCCCACTTCGGGGACGCGACAATTTTTTTATATTGAATATGAGACAGTTAAAGATCACAAAATCCATCACAAACCGCGAGAGCGCATCCCTGGACAAGTACCTCCAGGAGATCGGCCGCGAGGAGCTGGTATCCCCCGAAGAGGAAGTCGAGCTCGCCCAGCGCATCCGCCAGGGCGACCAGGTTGCCCTCGAGAAGCTCACCCGTGCCAACCTCCGCTTCGTGGTTTCCGTCGCCAAGCAGTACCAGAACCAGGGCCTCAGCCTTCCCGACCTCATCAACGAAGGCAACCTGGGACTGATCAAGGCTGCCGAGAAGTTCGATGAGACCAGGGGTTTCAAGTTCATCTCCTATGCCGTGTGGTGGATCCGTCAATCCATACTCCAGGCCCTGGCCGAGCAGTCCCGCATCGTGCGCCTTCCGCTCAACCAGGTCGGTTCGCTCAACAAGATCAACAAGGCCCTCGGCAAGTTCGAGCAGGAGAACGAGCGCCAGCCTTCCAACGAGGAGCTCGCCGAGATGATCGAGGTTCCCAAGGACAAGATAGCTGATACCCTCCGTGTGTCCGGCCGCCACGTTTCCGTGGATGCTCCGTTCGTCGAAGGCGAAGACAACAGCCTGCTGGATGTCCTGCCGAACGACGACTCCCCGTCTGCGGACCGCGGACTCGTAAGCGAGTCCCTCAGCACCGAGATCGAGCGTGCTCTCCAGATCCTCACGCCCCGCGAGCGCGAGATCATCAAGAGTTTCTTCGGCATCGGCTGCCAGGAGATGACCCTCGAGGAGATCGGAGAGCGTCTCGACCTTACCCGCGAGCGTGTGCGCCAGATCAAGGAAAAGGCCATCCGCAAGCTCAAGAAACCCAGTGCCAGCAAACTGCTGAAAACATATCTTGGCTGATGACACCGGAATCATTCATCGCCGGAAAGGCCGTACAGGCAATCAAAGCCCTGTACAATGCTGACGTGGAGGCTTCCGCCCTCCAGGTCCAGGTCACCAGGAAGGAGTTCGAAGGCGACTTCACGCTTGTCGTATTCCCGCTCCTTAAAGTTTCGCACTCTTCACCGGACAACACCGGAAACGCCATCGGCGGCTGGTTCATGGACAATGTCCCCGAGATCAGCGGCTTCAATGTCGTCAAGGGCTTCCTTAACATCAGCCTGTCGCAGTTGTGGTGGAACGAACTGTTCTTGTCCATAGCGTCCGACCCCGGTTTCGGACTGCTTCCCTCAACAGGGAAGAATATCATGGTCGAGTTCTCCTCGCCCAACACTAATAAACCCCTCCATCTCGGTCACATCCGCAACAATCTCCTGGGTGACTCCGTGTCGCGCCTTCTCAAGGCCAGCGGCAACAACGTGATCAAGGCAACCCTCGTCAACGACAGGGGAGTCCACATCTGCAAGTCCATGTATGCTTGGCAGCAGTCCTTTGCGGGAGCCACTCCCGAGAGTACCGGCAAGAAGGGCGACCATCTCGTCGGAGACTGCTATGTCGAGTTCAACAACATCCTGACCCGCGAGGTGAATGAGCTCGTTGCCGGAGGAATGGATCCCGAGGAGGCTAAGAAAGAAGCCCCTTGTATGAAAGCCGTGCACGAGATGCTCGTCAAATGGGAGCAGGGCGACCGTGAGGTCCGTGAACTCTGGTCGATGATGAACGGCTGGGTATTCGATGGCTTCGACCAGACATACAAGGCTCTGGGCATTTCCTTTGACAAGGTCTACTACGAGCACGATACTTACCTTTTGGGTAAGGAATTGGTACAGAAAGGTTTGGAGAACGGCGCATTCGTCCGTGACCCGGACGGCTCCGTCTGGTGCGACCTCACTGCCGACGGCCTGGACCGCAAGCTTGTGCTGCGCTCTGACGGTACGTCAGTGTATATCACCCAGGATCTCGGAATTGCCGAGAGGCGTTTCTCCGAGGACCATCTGGACTCCCATGTATATGTGGTGGGCGACGAGCAGAACTACCATTTCGCCGTCCTCAAGCTCATACTCAAGAAACTTGGTTTCGAGTGGGCCGACCGCATCTATCACCTGTCTTACGGCATGGTCGAACTCCCTGAGGGAAAGATGAAGTCCCGTGAGGGAACGGTTGTCGACGCCGATGACCTCATCGAGAAGATGTACGAAGAGGCGAAGGCCACATCCGAGGAGTCGGGCAAGCTCGAAGGCCTCGATGAAGAAGAAAAGGAGAAACTCTATCGCATGATAGGCCTCGCCGCCCTCAAGTACTTCATAATCAAGGTGGATCCGAAGCGCAAGATGCTGTTCAACCCCAAGGAGTCCATCGACTTCAACGGCAATACCGGTCCGTTCATCCAGTACACCCACGCCCGCATCTGCAGCATTCTCCGCAAGGCGGAGGAGCGCGGCCTGTCCTGCGTGGTATCCGACATGGCTCCCGGCGTCGAACTAAGCGCCAAGGAAGTCCGCCTCGTCAAACTTCTGAATATTTATCCCCAGAAGGTGGCGGATGCCGCCGCAGCCCTTTCTCCCGCCGTCATAGCCAACTATGCCTATGACCTCGCAAAGGAGTTTAACCAGTATTACCACGACACTCCGATCCTAAGGGAGGAGAATGCGGACACGCTGCAGATGAGGCTCGTCCTCATCAGTACGCTGGCCACCGTCCTCTCGAGGGCTACGGACATACTCGGCTTCAGTCTTCCTGAAAGGATGTAATGCCTGAGAACTACATGATACCGACCTCCGTCAAGGAGGTGCAGAGACTCGGATGGGACTATATTGACGTCATCCTTTTTACGGGTGACGCTTTCGTGGACCATCCGAGTTTCGGTTCTGCGTGCATTTCCCGGTATCTTCAGAAGTTCGGCTACCGCGTGGCGGTCGTGCCGCAGCCCAACTGGCGCGACGACCTCCGTGACTTCAAGAAACTTGGTGCTCCGCGCCTGTATTTTGGCGTAAACTCCGGCGCAATGGATTCGATGGTGAACCATTATACTGCCGGAAAGCGGCTGCGCCACGACGATGCATATACCCCCGACGGCAAGTTCGGGCAGCGCCCGGACTATGCAGTAACCGTCTATTCCCGTATCCTGAAGAAACTCTTTCCCGACGTTCCCGTCGTGATAGGCGGCATCGAAGCATCGCTCCGCCGCGTCACCCATTACGACTACTGGCAGGACAAGCTTTTTCCTTCAATCCTGGTGGACAGCCAGGCCGACTGGCTCTGCTACGGGATGGGCGAGCGTCCGATGCTCGAGCTCACCAGAGCCATCGAATCCGGCCGCAACCTTCACGATATCAGGAAAATCCCGCAACTTGCCTTCCTGATGACCGGCAAATGGAAGCAGTCGGAGTCTTCGCTTGTGCTTCATTCCTTCGAGGAATGCTGCAAGGACAAGCGGGCTTTCGCCGAGAACTTCCATCTGATAGAGACGCATGCCAACATGCTGCATCCGGATACCATTATCGAACCTGTCGGGGACGGATATGTCCAGATCAACCCTCCGTATCCTCCTGCGACGGAGTCCGAGATGGACTCCTTCTGGGACCTGCCTTTCACCAAACTGCCCCATCCCCGGTACAAGGACAAACGCATCCCTGCCTACGACATGATCAAGTTCTCGATCAACACTCACAGGGGATGTTTCGGAGGGTGCAACTTCTGCACTATAGCCGCCCATCAGGGCAAGTTCATCCAATCGCGTTCCGAGGACTCCATCTGCAAGGAAGTCAAGGGCCTGTTGTCGCTTCCAGGGTTTACGGGCAACATTTCGGACCTCGGCGCACCGACTGCCAACATGTACGGCATGGGAGGCAAGGACAAGTCCATCTGCGCCATCTGCAAGCGTAAGTCCTGCCTGTTTCCCAAGCCCTGCCGCAACCTCGACAGGTCGCACGCCAGGGTCCTGGGACTCTATGACAAGGTCTTGTCCATCAAGGGTATCAGGCACGCATACATAGGGAGCGGCATCCGATATGACCTTTTCCTGGACGAGAACGGTTTCGTGGATGAGACATCATATCCTTATCTGAAGGAACTTGTCCTTCGCCACACGTCCGGACGCCTCAAGGTTGCTCCGGAGCATACCGAGGACGGAGTCCTGTATTACATGGCCAAGCCGTCTTTCCGCCTTTTCGTCAAACTGAGGAAGGAGTTCGAGAAGATAACCTCCCAGGCCGGGCTCAAGACCGGCATCGTCCCGTACTTCATATCGTCGCATCCCGGATGTACGATAAAGGATATGGAAAAACTGTCCCGCAATCCCGCCCTGAAGGGCATCTGGATGGACCAGGTGCAGGATTTCATGCCCACTCCCATGACGACCTCATCGGTCATGTTCTACACCGGACTCGACCCCAGGACCATGAAGCCGGTATTCGTAGAACGCAATCCTGAGCGCAAAAAGGCTCAGAAGTCCCTATTTTTCAAAAAAAAGTAAGATTGTCTTATGGACTTTCAGAAATTTCGCTTAATATTGTAGCCGGATTCCATGCTTTGGTTTTATCGGAAAAATAATAAGCAGAGAATATGAAAATCGACACCAGAAAAAGACACGTGGTCAGTTTCGAGAACATGTCCGAGGAGCTTGCAGCCGTTTTCGCCGAGAAGTATCCCAAGGGGTTCAACGATTATCTTGCAGACCTTACAAAATATACCAAGCCCGACGGTACGCCTTTCTATGCCGTGACCGTCGAGACCCCTGATTCCATCTACCTTGTCAAGATAAAGGTCAAGACCGACGACCTCGAGGACATCGAAAGATGGCTCGAGGGCGAGGAAGAGGCCGAGACGGAGCAGGTCGCCGGCACTTCCGCCGGGTCTGGTTCCGAAGGCGAGACGCTGCCTGACGACAACATCTCGCAGTATGGAGGCGATGACGACTCTTCCGATGCTGATGCCTGATCTTTAAGGGTTTTACGGTCGTCCCAATAAGGGACGGCTTTTTTTGTTATGAGAAGACTGCTGAACCTGTTCAAGAATCTTCAGGAGCGCAACAAACTCCTGATTCTCTCGCTGCTGGTGGGTATTGCCAGCGGTCTGGCGGCAGTCGTCCTGATGAAGCTCATCCATCTTATTCAGCAGCTGCTGGCGTCCGCCCTGGCGGGCTCCACGCACGCATTGCTCTATCTGGTGCTTCCGGGCATCGGTATGCTGGCATCGCTGCTGCTTCTGAAGTACGTGGTAAAGGACAATATCAGCCACGGCGTGACCAAGGTCCTGCTTGCCGTCTCGCAGAACGAGTCGCGGATCAAGCCGCACAACATGTGGTCCTCCATACTGACCAGTTCGGTGACCATCGGCTTCGGAGGATCCGTGGGAGCGGAGGCCCCCATCGTATATACCGGTGCAGCCATCGGCTCCAATTTCGCTCGCTTCGCCGGCATGTCGCACCGCAGCATGACCACCCTTATCGGCTGCGGTGCCGCAGGCGCCATAGCCGGCATCTTCAAGGCTCCTCTTGCCGGTGTCCTGTTCACCCTTGAGATCCTCCTGTTCAACATTTCCATGAACTCCATGATGCCGCTGCTGCTTTCGACTGTGTCGGCTACGGTGGTTTCATATGTGTTCCTCGGGCATTCGCTGCCCTTCCAGTGTACCCTTACCCCTTTCTCGATGTGGAATATCCCTTTCTACATCCTGCTGGGACTGGTCAGCGGTGCGGTGTCGCTCTATTTCATACGTATGACGCTATGGCTTGAGGATCGTTTGGGAAAGGTTTTGAACCGTTATGCGCGCTGGGCCTGCTGTGCTGCTGCGCTGGGCCTGCTGATCTTTCTGTTCCCGCCTTTGTACGGCGAGGGGTACGACTCGCTGGGCGTCCTCCTGAACGGGGGAGTCGTCGATATGGACGGCCAGACGCCGCTCGCATTCATGCTGCACTGGCGCTGGGGTGTCCCTGTGTTCTTCCTGCTGATCCTTCTCCTGAAGGTCTTTTCCATGACCCTCACCAACGCCGGCGGGGGAGTGGGAGGAACCTTCGGTCCGACCCTGTTCGTCGGGGCCATCACCGGCTTCGTCGTGGCTCGCATCATCAATCTTGTTTTCGCCGGAGCGGACATTTCCGTCCCGGAGCAGAACTTCGTGCTCGTGGGCATGGCTGCGCTGATGGCCGGAGTCATGCAGGCACCTATGACGGCCATCTTCCTTATCGCCGAGATCACAGGCGGCTATGACCTTTTCCTTCCTTTGATCATCGCTTCGTGTTTCTCGTTCGGATCCATCCGTCTGGTCGAGAAATACTCGATATATACCAAGCGTATCGCCCAGTCCGGCAAACTGCTCACCCACGACAATGACCAGGCGGTCCTGACCCTGCTCAAGACTTCCGACCTCGTGCGTGACAAGTACCCGAGGGTAAGCATGACCAACACTCTCGGAGAGTTCGTCGACATCATTTCCGACAGCGACGCCCAGGTTTTCCCCGTCCTCGATGCCCGTCAGCATCTCAAGGGCATCATCGAGATGGACCACGTCCGCAAGCTGATGTTCGAGTCGGACAAATACGGCACCCTCCACGTCATGGACTTCATGGAGGCTCCTCCTGCGATCGTATTCCTTGACGAGAAGATGGAGAGCGTCATGGACAAGTTCGACCGCACCGGAGCGTGGCGCCTGCCGGCGGTCGATTCCGATATGGTGTATGTGGGCTTCCTCTCGAAGTCCCGCATCATGAACGCATACAGGACCGAACTCAAAGAAATCTCCCAAGACTGATGAAAGACATATATCTCAACCACATAGCATCCCTGCTCGGGCTCAAGCCGTGGCAGGTCGAGAACTGCGTACAGATGTTCGAGGAAGGCAACACCATCCCTTTCATCAGCCGATACCGTAAAGAGAGGACGGGAGGCATGGACGATATGGAAGTCGCTTCCGTACGCCATTGGGCAGATGTCTTTACGGAGATGGAGAAGCGCAAAGGCACCGTCATAGAGACTATCGAAGGTCTGGGGAAAATGACTCCGGAACTCCGGGCAAAGATAGATGCCTGCATCAGCTCCAGCGAACTTGAAGACCTTTATCTTCCGTACCGCCCGAAACGTCGTACCCGCGCCACGGTCGCGCGCGAGGCTGGGCTCGAGCCCCTGGCTGAACGGATGTTCGGCGTCCGGGGCGTGAACGACCCTTCCGCCGAAGCGCGCAAGTATGTGGGCGACAAGGTCGCCACGGTCGAGGACGCCCTGGCCGGGGCGAGGGACATCATCGCGGAGCGTCTCAGCGAAACCGCGTCCGTGAGGGAGACCCTGCGCGGGATCTACCGTACCCGCAGGGTGTGCTCCAAGGCCACCAAGGCCGCGCAGGGAAACCCCGAGGCAGCCAAGTACAGGAGCTATTTCAATTTCTCCATGCCAATAGCACGCATCCCGTCACATAACCTCCTCGCCATGCTCAGGGCCGAGAACGAGGGCTTCCTGAGCGTTTCCATAGACGCGGATCCCGAGAAATGCTCGAACAAGATGTATTACGATTTCTGCCAGGAGCATTCCTATCCGTCCAAGCTACTTGCCGAGCAGATACGCGAGGCGGTCGAGGATGCTTTCAAGCGCCTTCTGGACCCGTCGATCTCCAACGAGATACTCAAGGAAGCCAAACAGAAGGCGGATGTGGAGTCGATTGAGGTGTTCGGAGACAACCTTAAGCAGTTGCTTCTCTCTCCTCCTCTCGGCCAGAAAAGGACACTGGCCATCGACCCCGGGTTCAGGAACGGTTGCAAGACCGTGTGCCTTGACGAACAGGGCAATCTCCTGCATCATGAGATAATATTCCCTCATCCACCTCAGAACGAGAAGGTTAAATCTATCATGGCAGTATCTTCCATGGTCGAGAAATATGGCATCGAGGCCATCGCCATCGGCAATGGTACCGCCAGCCGCGAGACGGAGGATTTCCTCAAGAAGGTCCATCTCCCGGCAGGATGCAAGGTATGGACTGTAAGCGAGGACGGCGCATCCATCTATTCCGCCTCGGAAGTAGCCCGTCAGGAGTTCCCGGACGAGGACGTTACCGTCCGCGGGGCCGTGTCCATCGGCCGCCGCCTCATGGACCCGCTCGCCGAACTCGTCAAGATCGATCCGAAGTCGCTCGGAGTGGGGCAGTACCAGCATGACGTGGACCAGAATCTCCTTCGGGAGAAGCTTGACAATACGGTCGAAATGTGCGTCAACAGCGTCGGCGTCAATCTCAATACCGCCAGTCCCTACCTGCTGGGCTATGTGGCCGGAATCGGTCCTTCCCTTGCGGAGAAGATAGTTGCCTACAGGACCGAGTCCGGAGGCTTCAGGTCACGTGCGGAACTGTTGAAGGTCCCGCGCCTGGGTGCCAAGGCCTTCGAGCAGTGCGCCGGTTTCCTCCGTATTCCCGGAGCGGACAATCCTTTGGACAATTCAGCGGTTCACCCCGAGTGCTATCATATAGTCGACAGGATGGCGCGCGACCTTGGGGTCAGGACCGGCGAACTGGTCGGACATGCCGACCTCTGCAGCCGCATAGACCCTGCGAAATATGTCGAAGGGGATTTCGGCCTGCCGACTGTCAACGACATCCTCAAGGAACTGGTGAAGCCGGGCCGCGACCCGCGCGAGACTGCTTCCGAATTCGAATTCTCCCAGGACGTCCACGAACTCGAGGACCTTTTCCCAGGCATGGAACTTCCGGGCATCGTGACCAATATTACCAATTTCGGCGCTTTCGTGGACATCGGGCTCCACGAGAACGGCCTCATCCACGTCTCTCAGATGGGCGTGAAAGGGCATGTCGAACCCTCCAAGGTGCTGAA
The DNA here is from genome assembly GCA_017519865.1 of Bacteroidales bacterium. Lineage (GTDB taxonomy): Bacteria > Bacteroidota > Bacteroidia > Bacteroidales > UBA932 > Cryptobacteroides. The sequence goes on from JAFWRQ010000020.1 coordinate 48,261, forward strand.
ACTGCACCAGAGGATAACGGTTTCTGTGCTGGATGTGGATACTGAGCGCAGGAGGATCTCGCTGCGCCTGGTGGGAAACTAGCCTTTCCTTGGCCGGATCTTTCTGAATTTCAGTTTGATGACACCCCAGAACGCTTCTCCGAAGATGCCGCTTGACATCTTGGAGGTGCCTTCCTTGCGGTCCACGAAGATGATGGGGACTTCCTTGATCTTGAAGCCGAGCTTGTAGGTGGTGTATTTCATCTCTATCTGGAAGCCATATCCCTTCATCCTGATCTTGTCGAGGTCTATGGTCTCCAGTACCTTGCGGCGATAGCACTTGAAGCCGGCGGTGGTGTCATAGACTTTCATGCCAAGTATGCTGCGGACGTATACGGAAGCATAGTAGGACATGATGACACGGCCGATGGGCCAGTTGATGACACTGATGCCGTTGCAATATCTGGAGCCGATGGACAGGTCTGCGCCTTCTTCGGCGCAGGCCTTATACAAGGAAGGAAGGTCGTCCGGGTTGTGTGAGAAGTCGGCATCCATCTCGAATATATAGTCGTACGAGTGTTCGACCGACCACTTGAAGCCTGTGATGTAAGCCGTCCCAAGGCCGAGTTTTCCGCTCCGCTCGATCATGAAGAGCCTGTCCGGGAACTCCGCCTGAAGCCCTTTGACAATCGCTCCGGTCCCGTCGGGGGAGCCGTCCTCGATTATGAGGATATGGTATGACCCTTCCAGCGAAAAGACCTTGCGGATGATCTTTTCGATATTCTCTTTCTCGTTGTAGGTGGGGATTATGACGACTTTCCTGTCCATCGTTTGATCTCCTGTCTCATTGGTTAATATCTACAAATATATGAAAAATAAGTTATCTTTGTCATTGCAAGTTTTTATTTGACATGAAAAGGATAGATTGTTTCATCTCATTCTGCTCTTCGGAAGCTGCAGCCGCTACGCAGGCCAACCTGTCAGCCGAGCCGGAAGTCTCCTCGCTTCATTTCCTCGGGGCCGGCGAGCCCCTGGCTTCCACCGCCACCCTCAAGGGCATAAGTGCAACGGCGTGCGCCGATTTTACCCTTTTGTATACAAAGCCTACCGAGCTCTCGCTTGTGCATTATGCCCTCGAGCGGATGCTCTCAGTCGCTGATGACACCGGGGCTGCGATGGTCTATGCAGACCATTTCGCCATGACCGGCGGCGTGCTGAAGCAGGCGCCGGTCATCGACTGCCAGCCCGGTGCGCTGCGCGACGACTTCGAATTCGGCGGAGTCCTGCTCTACAGGACTTCAGCGCTCAAGGAAGCCGTTGCGCGCATGGATGTCAATTACAGTTTCGCAGGGCTCTATGACCTTCGTCTCAAGGTGTCGCAGAAGGGGAGTCTGGTCCATATCGGCGAGTTCCTCTATTATGAGGTCGAGACCGATCTTCGTAAATCGGGTGAAAAGCAGTTCGATTACGTGGACCCGAAGAACCGTGCTGTACAGATAGAGATGGAGCGGGCTTGTACCGAGCATCTGAAGGCCATCGGAGCTTATCTCGAACCCCGTTTCAAGCCGGTCGCTTTCGACTCCGGCGATTTCAGGTATGAGGCCTCGGTGGTCATCCCTTGCAAGAACCGCGTCCGGACCATAGGGGATGCAATCCGTTCCGCGCTGTCCCAGCGGACATCATTCCGATACAACGTGATAGTCGTGGACGACAATTCCACGGACGGTACCGTCGACGTGATCAAGGACTTCCTTGATGATCCGAGACTCATCTATATCGCCCAGGATGAGACCTGGCACGCCATCGGCGGAAACTGGAACGCTGCACTTCACCATCCCCTTTGCGGTCGTTTCGCCCTCCAGCTCGATTCGGACGATACATATTACGATGAAAATACGGTACAGAAGATGGTCGATGCCTTCCACGAGCAGAATTGCGCCATGGTGGTGGGAACCTATCGAATGACCGATTTCGACGGCAATCCTCTGCCTCCCGGGGTGATCGACCATCGCGAATGGACTCCCGGGAACGGTCGGAACAATGCTCTCCGTATTAACGGCCTCGGGGCGCCGCGCGGATTCTATGTCCCGCTCCTCCGCGAACTCAACTTCCCGACGACCAAGTATGGTGAAGACTATGCCGTGGGCCTTCGCGTCAGCCGCGAATATCAGATAGGCAGAATTTACGATGTCCTGTACAATTGCCGCCGTTGGGAGGGTAACTCCGATGCAGCGCTTGAAATAGAGCGCGTTAACGCCAATAATACCTATAAGGACCGCATCAGGACGTGGGAATTGCAGGCCAGGATAAGGGCAAATTCGGAGAAAAAATCGTAAAAAAGTTTGGAGGTTTAAAATAATTCCGTACCTTTGCATTCCCGCTTGACGATAACGAGCGGGATTTTTCGACCAAGTTCATTGAAAAGACTGAAGGAAGTACAAGCAAGTACCGAGAATAAATTAGAGAATCGAGAGCGTTGATTTCTTTGAATTAAGCGTCAGGACAGACTAGAGTTATAAATATTTTATACAAAGA
>JAFWRQ010000003.1 GCA_017519865.1 Bacteroidales bacterium
CCGACGCCGGTGGTGCCCAGGAAGAGGAACGAGCCGATGGGGCGTTTCTCGTTGGAGAGGCCGGCGCGTGAGCGGCGTACGGCGTCGGACACTGCCGCGATGGCATTGTCCTGGCCGACGACGCGCTTGTGCAGCGCCTCCTCCATCCGCAGGAGCTTGTCCTTCTCGCTCTCGAGCATCCTGTTCACCGGGATTCCGGTCCAGCGGGCCACTATCTCCGCGATGTCTTCCGGATCGACGGCCTCGTTGATGATGGGGTTCTTGATCGCAGCCTGACGGGCGGTCAGTTCATCGATGCGTTTTTGGATGGCGGCCATCTTGCCGTAGCGCAGTTCGGCGACTTTTCCATAGTCGCCTGCGCGCTCGGCCTGCGCCGCCTCGTTGCGGTAGTCCTCCATCTGCTGGCGGGCGCTCTGCAGGTCGTTCAGTATCCCTTTTTCCTCGTCCCAGCGCTTCATGAGCTCCGCGCGCTTCGCTTCGAGTTCCTTCAGTTCGGACTCGATCTTCTCCATCTTGAGGGATACTCCCTCGCGCTTGATGGCCTCCTTCTCTATCTCCAACTGCTTGATCTGCGAGTTGAGGATGTCGATGGGCTCCGGCACGGAGTTCATCTCCAGCCGGAGCTTGGAAGCGGCCTCGTCCATGAGGTCGATGGCCTTGTCCGGCAGGAAGCGGTTGTTGATGTAGCGGTGCGAGAGGTTGACGGCGGCTATCAGTGCGTCGTCCGTGATGCGCACCCTGTGGTGGTTCTCATATTTTTCCTTCAGGCCGCGGAGGATGGAGATGCTCTCGGCCGGCGACGGCTCGTCGACCATCACCATCTGGAAGCGGCGCTCCAGAGCCTTGTCGGTCTCGAAATACTTCTGGTACTCGTCCAGCGTGGTCGAGCCGATAGTGCGCAGTTCTCCGCGCGCGAGTGCGGGCTTAAGGATGTTCGAAGCGTCCATTGCGCCGCTCGAGCGCCCTGCGCCCACGAGCGTGTGGATCTCGTCGATGAAGAGGATGTTCTCGCCGTCGCTCTCCACGACTTCCTTGACCACGCCCTTCAGGCGTTCCTCGAATTCTCCCTGGTATTTTGCGCCCGCGATGAGGGCTCCCATATCGAGCGAATAAACCTTGCGGCTCTTAAGATTCTCGGGGACGTTGCCGTCCACGATCTTGGCGGCGATACCTTCGGATATCGCGGTCTTGCCGACGCCCGGCTCGCCCACCAGGATAGGGTTGTTCTTAGTGCGGCGGCTGAGTATCTGCAAGACCCTCCTTATCTCGTCGTCCCGGCCTATGACCGGGTCGAGCTTGCCTTTGGCCGCCAACTCGTTGAGGTTGGTGGCGTACTTGTTCAAGAATTGATAATCAGTCTTTTCCATACTTAACCATTTAAAAATCAAAAACCGTCCGTTCCGATGAGGGAACGAACGGTAAGCGTCAAATAATATTCCAGTCGCCCTGGACTGACAATTTGTCAGTTAGTTCGTCGGGGCGGTGGGAGCCTCCTGCTGGACCGGAGCGGTAGGGAACTCGGGGGCGGACTGGGTGGCGACGTTCTCGATCTTGTTGGTCACGTCCATGTCGGAACCATTGGTTCCGGTAGTGAAGGAGGTGACGATGGAGAGGACGAGGATGAAAGCCACGAGGCCCCAGGAGACCTTCTCGAGGAGGTCGGCGGTCTGGCGGACACCGAAAGTCTGGTTGCCGGCGACGAAGTTGCTGGCGAGACCCTCACCCTTGCCGTTCTGGAGCAGCACCACGATGACGAGGAGCACTGCCGCAATCAGGATGAGAATGGTCAGAATAGTAAAAAGTGCGTTCATATCTTGTTATGTTTTAATTATCTGTCTTTTACCCCAGTTTTTCGATAAGGGCTGCAAAGTAAGCATTTTTTTCTGGATAACGCAAGAGTAGTTTCGAATAAATGCTCTTTGCCTGTTCATAATAGCCCTGGTCGATGTATATCTGGGCCAGGGTTTCAGTACAGAAACCGTCGAGGGCGTTTCCATCCTTTTCCCTGGTCTCTTCGCCTTTGGCCTTGGACGCGAAGCTGGAGAAGATGTTGTCGTCCGTGCGCTTGACCGAGTCGTATTCGTCCTGCGAGAAGAAGTCGCCGCCGACGACACGCGTCCTGGGCTTCGGCGTGTCCGCCTCGGCCGGACTCTCGCCCGAGGTGTAGGCCTTGAGGAGGTTCTCCAGGTCCCTGTCGGAGTAGTCCGCGGCCTTGCCGGCCCGGACGATGTCTGACACGAAGACCCTCGAACCCATGTACAGGGCATTGACGGCATAGTCGCGCTCGCCCCAGCCTTCGCCTCCCACGCGCGACATGCGGGTGCACATCTCCTTGCGCGCTGCGCCGAACCAGGGGTAGAGGTTCACGACGCCCGCGAGTTCGTCGATAGTCAGGGACTTGAGGTTGATGGGGCCGTTTACCATTGTGCTACGGTGGCGTTGAAAATGTCCTCCACCAGTTTCTTGACTATCTCGACGCACAGGGCGTCCTGGACGGCATCAAGCGACTGCATGGAGTCGTACTCCTCGTAGGCCGAGAAACTCTGTTCGAGGTCGTCTTCGGGGTACAGACGGTTGGTAAAACTGATCTTGACGGTGACGGTCAGGCGGTTGCGTGCAGCAACTTCATTGGCCGTAACGGCTGCGGCGGAAACGTTGTAGCCTGTGATCTCGCCCGAGATCTCGAGGTCGCCGTCGATGTCGACCTGCTCCAGGCGGGTCATCTTGCGGAACTGTGTCCTGAGCTCTTCGGATATCTGGTTGCTGAGCGAAGGGTTCACCTTCTCGGCCTTATATTCGAAGTAATTGATGGTGATGCTCTTGACATCGGGCTGGATGGAGGTGCCTGAGAATGAATAGATTCCGCAGCCGCCCGCGAGCATCGCGGTCAGCGCCAGGGCGCACACTAGCAATATGTGCCGGACGGTTTTCATCGTTTCATTTCCTTTGACAGGCGGCGGTAGAGCGTGCGCTCGGAGATGCCGAGCTCGGCGGCCGCCAGCTTGCGGTTTCCATTATGCTTCTCAAGGGCCTTCTGGATGAGGTCCTCGCTTACTTTCTGCAGGGACAGGTCGGGGGTGGAGGCGGAGGCGGAGGATTGCTCCTGCGTCTCGGGCTCCTGCCAGTCCGCCTCTTCGAACGGCTCGGGCTCCTGCGGCTCGGGCTCCTCACGGACCGGGACGGCCGGGAGCCGGTGCGAGGCCTGATGCCCTCCGTACACGGCCATCTTCAACTGGTCGACCTCCTGCCGGATATCGAGGAGGGCCTTGACGAACATCTTCTTCTCGTCTTCGCTGAAGGCGCTGCCGTGCGATGCGCTGATGGCGGGGAGGACGTTCTCTTCCTCTTTAGGCAGGTATCTGCGGAGCGTCTCGGCGTCGATCTCCAGGCGCTCGGCTCCGGGCGTGAGCTTTACCGACTCCAGCGCGGAGACGGTCTCGGCCACGTTCTTGAGCTGGCGGATGTTGCCGGGCCAGCGATAGTTGCGCAGCGCGATGATGGCGTCGTGCGTGAGATTGATCTTGCACACGCGGTATTTCTCCGAGAAGTCCGATGTGAACTTGCGGAAAAGCAGGTAGATGTCGTCCTTGCGGTCGCGAAGGGCGGGCATGCGTATCTGGATGGCGTTGAGGCGGTAGTAGAGATCCTCGCGGAACTTGCCCTGGCTCACGGCGTACATGAGGTTGACGTTGGTGGCAGCCACAACCCGCACGTCGGTCTTTTCGACCTTGGACGAACCGACCTTGATGAATTCGCCGTTCTGCAGGACGCGAAGGAGCATGACCTGGGTACTCATGGGGAGTTCTCCCACCTCGTCGAGGAACAGGGTACCTCCGTTCGCCTCCTCGAAGTAGCCCTTGCGCGTCTCGGTGGCTCCGGTGAACGAGCCTTTCTCGTGGCCGAAGAGTTCGGAATTGATCGTACCTTCGGGGATGCCTCCGCAGTTGACGGCGAAATACTTGCCGTTGCGCCTGAGGCTGTTCTGGTGTATGATCTTGGGTATGTTCTCCTTGCCCACGCCGCTTTCGCCCGAGATGAGTACCGTAAGGTCGGTGGGAGCCACCGCCACGGCCGTCTCAAGGGCCCTGTTGAGCGCAGGGTCGTTGCCTATGATGTCATATCTGTTCTTGAGCCTCTGTAAATCCTGACTGTCCATATGTAGCCACTTAGGACCGACAAAGTTACGAAATCGCTTTTAAATAAAGCACCGGGCAGGTGGGAAAAAGCATTTTTTATAGTATATTTGCAAGGTATAATGTACTTGTGAAACCGAGAAAATATTAAACAATACATTCCCTGTTTATGAAAAAAGCAATCAAAATCCTTGCGGTAGCGGTCATTGCGATCGCGGCCGCGGCTTGCTCCTCCGCCGAGAAAATGGCCGAGCTTGCCCAGAATGTAGTGGTTGTCTGCAACCCTCCCGTACTTGAGGTCGTCGCTGGCAACATCGACGCCACCCTTACCGTAACTTATCCTGAGAAGTACTTCCATCCCAAGGCCATCCTCGCAGTCACCCCCGTCCTCGTTTACGAAGGTGGCGAGCAGGCCATGTCTCCCTTCATGTATCAGGGAGAAAAAGTGAAAGACAACTATAAGGTAGTTCCCTCCGCCGGCGGCACCGTCACCGAGCGTGTCCACTTCAAATATGTCCCCGGCATGGAGAAGTCCTACCTCGAGCTCCGTGGAGTAGCATCCTACAAGACCAAGGCCATCACCCTGCCTTCGCGCAAGGTCGCCGACGGCTGCAACACCACCTATATGCTCGTCAAGGATTTCGGAAGCATCGGCTACAAGGCTGACAATTATCAGGATATCATCCCTCAGACCGCCGAAGGCCAGATCCTCTACACCATCAACTCCGCCGACGTCCGCAACGCCCAGCTCAACGGCCAGTCCATAAAGGATTTCCAGGCTGCTCTCGACGAGATCAACGCCAACGGCCGCAAGACCCTCAAGGGCACCGAGATCGTGGCTTACGCTTCCCCTGACGGTGGCGAGGCCCTCAACGACAAGCTCTCCGACAAGCGTGCCGGCACCGCCGAGAAGGCATGGTCCAAGGTCGTGAAGGGCCACGAGGCCACCGACCCCGAGGTCAAGAGCATCGGCGAGGACTGGGAAGGCTTCAAGGAGCTGGTTTCCGAGTCCAACATCCAGGACAGGGACCTTATCCTCCGCGTCCTTTCGATGTACAGCGACCCTGCAGTCCGCGAGAGCGAGATCAAGAACATGTCCCAGGTGTACACCGAGCTTAAGACCGGCGTCCTCCCTGAGCTCCGCCGCGCCCGCTTCATCGCCAACGTCGAGTACCAGAACTACACCGCCGATGAGCTCAAGACCCTGGTCGACAGGAACATCGACGTGCTTGACGAGGAGGCCCTCCTCCGCGTCGCCTCCCTCGTCGACACCGACAAGAAGGTCGACATCTACAAGAAGGCCATCGACAAGTTCGGCAGCGACCGCGCCCAGTTCAACCTCGGTGTCGCTTACCTCGAGCTTGGCAAGGACGACCTCGCCGAGCAGGCTTTCGGCAAGGTCAGGGCCAATGACGCCGACCTGCAGAACGCCAAGGGCATCATCGCCCTCCACAAGGGTGACTACGAGGCTGCCACCAGGGCTTTCACCGCCGCGGGTGACGCCAATGCCAAGGCCAACCAGGGCATCGTCGACATCCTGACCGGCAACTATGCCAAGGCTGCCAACGAACTCGCCGACGCCGAGGGCTGCTGCAACAACACCGTCCTCGCCTACATCCTCACCGGCCAGTACGACAAGGCTTCCGCCGCCGTCCATTGCAACGACCCGAGGGTCCACTACCTCAAGGCCATCATCGCCGCCCGCCAGGGCAAGGCCGCCGAGGTCAGGGAGTCCCTTGAGAAAGCCTATGCCAACGCCGACCTCAAGGCCCGTGCCGCCAAGGACGTCGAGTTCGCAGGCTACAACCTCTAGTCCACCACAAGACACCAAAGAAGGCGACCCCCCTCGGGCCGCCTTCTTTTTTATATCATATGGTCTACCTCGTGCGGAGCTTGCGGGAGAGGAGGCCGGCTTTCTTCAGTTCCTTGAGGGGGACGGAGATGCTGGGGGTGCCGAGAGAATAGGGGCCGATCTCGTAAGGGTTGTAGATGAAGGTGATGCTGTCCGAGGTCAGGATGTAGTTGCCTGTGGGGCGGACGGTGGACTCGAAGAGCGAGTCGAAGTCCTCCTCGGAGAGGTTCTCCGGGACGTAGCGGTTGATGATGTCGGTGAGGAGCCCGTCGAAGTCGGGCACGAAGAGGTCGTCGAGGGTCAGGCAGCTGCCGTCGCGGGTGTCGAAGACGAAGGCCTGCGTGCTGCTGTTGTTGTGCGCGCCGCCGGTGAAGTCTATTATATTAACTATATAGGAGCGGTAGGGGCCGTTCTGGCCGGCGAAATAGCCTTCGATGCTGTCGGACCATTCGGTGACCTCGGGGGTGTCGATGCCGGCCTTGCGCCAGCCGCGCCACATCGCCGCGCTGAGTTCCTTGAACTCCGCGGCGAGGTCGGCGGCGTAGCGCGTCGCCGCCTCCTCGACGTTCAGCGTATCGTAGCTCTCGCCGAATGCAGCCTCGAAGATGGCCTGGCGGATGGTCGTGGCCGACATCTCCTTGTCGCCCTTGATGACGGGGTACTCGAGCGAGATGTCAAGCTTGTGCGTGAGCGGACATCCGGCCACGGAGGCGGTCTCCTGCTCGGAGTTGTATTGAAGGACGTCCATGCGCGGCCCCCTCTCGCAGTTCGTGGCCACGATAAGCAGCGACAGTACAGCGGCCAGGAGTATATATGAATGCTTTTCCATTCTCAAATTGCGATTATGCGGCAAAGATAATCATTATATGCGAATATATCCTCTTGAGCAATAACTTGTTGATAACTTTGTTAATTAGGAAAATTCTTACTACATTTGCAGTCCCCAAAAAGGGGATAAAAAACATAAATTATAGATTTACAATCATTTATGCCTACTATTCAACAATTAGTCCGCAAGGGACGCGAGGTCATCGAAGTGAAATCGAAGTCTCGCGCGCTGGATGCATGTCCTCAGAAGAGGGGCGTATGCCTGCGTGTGTACACCACCACGCCTAAAAAGCCTAATTCCGCTATGCGTAAGGTGGCCCGCGTACGTCTTTCCAACTCCAAGGAGGTCAATGCATACATCCCCGGTGAGGGCCACAACCTCCAGGAGCACTCCATCGTGCTCGTCCGCGGAGGCCGTGTCAAGGACCTTCCGGGTGTACGTTACCACATCCTTAGAGGAGCTTTGGATACCGCTGGCGTAGAAGGAAGGACCCAGTCCCGTTCCCTCTATGGCGCCAAGAGGCCGAAGAAATCTAAGAAGTAATTTTAATCACCTTTAATTTTTCCAAAAATGAGAAAATCGAAGCCTAAGAAGAGGATTCTACTTCCTGATCCGAAGTTTCACGACATCGAGGTAACCCGTTTCGTGAACAATCTTATGTTGCAGGGGAAGAAGAGTATCGCGTATTCTATTTTTTACGATGCCATCGACATGGTAGGCGAGAAGATGAAAGATTCTGACAAGGCTCCTCTCGATATTTGGAGGAAAGCACTCGAGAACGTGACCCCTCAGATCGAGGTCAAGTCGCGCCGTATCGGTGGTGCCAACTTCCAGGTGCCGACAGAGTTGAGACCGGAAAGGAAAGTTTCTCTCTCGATGAAGAACATGATACTTTACGCCCGCAAGCGTTCCGGCCGCTCAATGGCAGAAAAACTCTGCGCAGAGATCGTCGCAGCATACAACAACGAAGGTGGTGCATTCAAGAGAAAAGAGGATATGCACCGTATGGCCGAGGCCAACAAGGCCTTCGCCCACTTCCGTTTCTAATCTGTATGTAAACTGAATGGCTAAGAGGGATCTCAAATACACGAGGAACATCGGCATCATGGCCCACATCGATGCCGGCAAGACCACCACATCCGAGCGTATCCTCTATTATACGGGCAAGACCCATAAGATAGGAGAGGTACACGAGGGTGCGGCGACCATGGACTGGATGGTCCAGGAGCAGGAGCGTGGCATCACCATCACTTCCGCTGCGACCACCGCGTTCTGGCACTATGCCGGCGACACGTATCAGGTTAACCTGATCGACACTCCGGGTCATGTCGACTTCACCGTCGAGGTGGAGCGTTCCCTCCGTGTGCTTGACGGCACCATCGCGACTTTCTGCGCGGTGGGACGCGTGCAGCCTCAGTCCGAGACCGTATGGCGTCAGGCTGACAAGTACAGGGTCCCCAAGATTGCCTATGTCAACAAGATGGACCGGGTCGGCGCCGACTTCCTTGCGGTCGTCAGCGAGATCAAGTCCAAGCTTGGTGCAAACGCCGTCCCCGTGTGCCTCCCCATCGGCGCCGAGGACAATTTCCAGGGTATTGTCGACCTGCTTTCCCGCAAGGCGATCTACTACGATTCCAGCGAGGAACTCATCAACTATAAGTTCAAGGATATCCCTGCAGACATGGTCGATGAGGTCGAGTCGTGGAGGAACACCCTCATAGAGACCGCCGCCGAGTGCGACGAGTCCCTGATGGAGAAGTTCTTCGACGATCCGGATTCCATCACTGAGGACGAGATCATCGCCGCCATCCGCAAGGGCACCATCTCCATGCAGATCGTTCCTGCATGCTGCGGTTCGTCCTTCAAGAACAAGGGAGTACAGTTCCTTCTCGACTGTGTGATGCGCTACCTTCCTTCTCCTCTCGACGTTCCTGCCGTGACCGGCACGAACCCGAGGAACGGAGACAAGGTCGAGCGCCATCCTTCGGCCGAGGAGCCGTTCTGCGCCCTTGTCTTCAAGATTGCCACCGACCCCTTCGTGGGACGTCTGGCCTTCATGCGGGTGTACTCGGGACACCTCGATGCCGGCTCATACGTGTACAACGTACGCTCGGTCAAGAAGGAGAGGGTCGCACGCCTGTACCAGATGCACTCCAACCACCAGAATCCCATCGATTTCGTGGAGGCTGGAGACATCTGCGCCGCAGTCGGCTTCAAGGACCTCCGCACCGGCGACACCGTCTGTGCAGAGAACCATCCCATCGCACTCGAGTCCATCGAGTTCCCTGATCCGGTCATCGGCATCGCCGTAGAGCCCAAGACCCAGAAGGATCTTGACAAGTTGGGCATTGCCCTCGGCAAACTCGCCGAGGAGGATCCCACCTTCACCGTCAAGACCGACATGGAGACAGGCCAGACCGTCATCAGCGGCATGGGAGAGCTTCACCTCGACATCATCGTGGACCGTCTGCGCCGCGAATTCGGCGTCGACATCAACCAGGGTGCGCCGCAGGTGAACTACAAGGAAGCCATCACCGCCAGCTGCCAGCACCGCGAGGTGTTCAAGAAGCAGACGGGCGGCCGCGGCAAGTTCGCCGACATCATCGTGGAGATCGGACCCGCGGACGAAGGGGTCTCCGGCCTGCAGTTCATCGACCAGGTCAAGGGCGGAAACGTCCCCAAGGAGTACATTCCCTGCGTCCAGAAGGGTTTCGAGTCCGCGATGGCCAACGGCTGCCTTGCCGGCTACCAGGTGCAGTCGCTCAAGGTTACGTTGCTCGACGGATCGTTCCACCCCGTGGACTCCGACCAGCTGTCGTTCGAGATTGCGGCCCGCATGGCTTTCCGCCACGCGTGCCCGAAATGCAAGCCTGTCCTTTTGGAGCCCATCATGCTTATCGAGGTGGTCACACCCGAGGAGTACATGGGCGACATCGTCGGCGACCTCAACCGCCGCAGGGGACAGATCACGGCCATGGACTCCACGTCCAACGGCGCCCGCGTGGTCAAGGCTTTCGTTCCGCTCGCCGAGCAGTTCGGTTATGTGACTGTCCTCAGGACCCTGTCGTCGGGCCGCGCCAACAGCACCATGCGTTTCGACCACTATTCCGAGGTCCCGGCTTTCATGGCCAAGGAGATTATCGAGAAGAGCGGCTACAACGCGATGTTGCACATGGAAGGTTTTTAGCCATTCATTCAGTTGTTAAACAAATGTAAAATTAAATAGATATGAGTCAGAAAATCAGAATTAAACTCAAATCTTTCGATCACATGCTTGTTGACAAATCAGCTGCGAAGATCGTTGATACCGTGAAGTCCACCGGTGCGAAGGTCAACGGACCCATTCCGCTTCCCACCAACAAGAAGATCTTCACCGTCAACCGTTCGACTTTCGTCAACAAGAAAGCCCGCGAGCAGTTCGAGCTTGACTCCTACCGCAGGCTTCTCGACATCGAGGACTCCAACGCCAAGACCGTTGACGCCCTCATGAAGCTTGAGCTTCCTTCCGGTGTCGAGGTCGAGATCAAGGTCTGACAAGATTGACAGAGATCCCCCCGGCTCAGATGCCGAGGGCTCCTAAGGTCCCATAGCTCAGTTGGTTAGAGCACCTGACTCATAATCAGGGAGTCGCAGGATCATGCCCTGCTGGGACCACGAAAAGGCCGACGCATAAGCGCCGGCCTTTTTGCGTCATGGCCCCCAGCAGGCCATGATCCATGGCCTCTTCCCATTGAGGGCCGTACCCCTCAAACTCCCTGCGTCGCTTCGCTCCGAAACCAATCTGCACCCCTTGCATCCCCTGCATCCGCTGCACCGTTTCTTTTCTGGAGTTTGGGACACAGAATGAATGGCAGGGCTCTCACATTCATCCTGTGGCAAGAAAACTGGCTATTTGACCAGTTTTTCGGACACAGGATGAACATCAGCCCTTCCTGCTTCATTCTGTGGCGACAAGATTATACCGAACGGTCTTGCTGCCCTTCTTATCTAGAACGACATTAGATTGTAGTTTGCACTGATGCCGATGCCGGCGTAGATGCCCGGTTTGCTGTTGATAACGTCGAATCCGACTCCGATCTGGGGACCTATGCCGACCGAGAACCTGGGTTTCTTCGGTTTCGGGATCGTAACTCCCTGGATCTCATTGTACAAGACATAAGGATTGTCGGATGAGAGGTATACCCGGCCGTCTTTGATGGCAAGGGTATAATCGGCGCGAACGACATCCCTGGTGATGTTCAAGCCGAGATTATTGTTATTCAGCTCCATATATCCTTCCAGGTCACGAAAATTATTGGTGAAACTGAACTCTTTCTTGAGATACTCGAGGTTGCGGTCTATGATGTAGGTAGTGTCGTGGACTTCGTTCACCACTTCGGTCTCGACGTATACGACCTGGTCGGCGTTCCTGACCTTCATGTTGTCCAGTTGTTCCTGCAGTTCTTTGAACCTTTCCTCGAAAGCCTCGTTGATGGGGCCTACCCAAATGTCTTTGTTAGCGACATTTACGCCATTCTTGCCAGTATAGTAATGGATGGTATCGCTCAACGCGCGCATGTTGTGCTCGTAGGTCTTCTCCATCTGCTTGTTGGTATGGATGCTATATCCTAAACCGGCAAGGCTTCCGGCGAGAGCGACTCCAAGGACTATAGTGGATGCGCTCTTTTTCAATGCTTGTGACAATTCGCTCATGGTGCTGAAAACTTGATAGGGATAACTGAAGATAAATATATGGAAAAAAAACAGATAACCCTATTCATTTATGCGCATACTCCTCATTTTCTTTAATTTAACCCCACAAAAAAGCCGACGCGGATTGCGCCGGCTTTGTTTCTGTTCATTTTGAAAAATACTATTTCTTCGAGAAAACGTAGTTGCCGCTCTTGGAGAAGTTGACGTTCATATTATTCCCGGAAACGGTACCGGTGACATCCTGTTCCTGATCGTTAAGCAGCTTACCCTTGGTCTTCAACTGTCCATTATTGAACGTGTAAGGATACGTGCAAGTGGTCGTTGTTCCGCCGGAAACGCGCTTCAGGGTCGCGTCTTTGTTGGTGAAGGAAAAAGTGAGGGTCCCAATGCCCATCAGGTCTGCTGTAGACCAGGTGGTCCCCTTGAGGGACGGTGTCACGGTGCCACTATCCTGTTTCCCGGAGTTGTTATCTTTGTTCCCGTATTCTTCCTTGGTGCAGGAGACGGTAGCGAGTGCAAGACAGATGGCGGCCAGAATGCCGAAGAGTTTAATGTTTTTCATTTTTGGTGTGTTAAGGATTAATGGATGAATTCTTTCAGGAGTTTATGGAGGAGTTCGCTGACATCGGCGCTCTCTTCAGGATGGGAGGCCAAGGTCGGGACCTCTTTGACGAAATGAACGACACGGTCGGCTTCCCCGTCGATGACGGCACAGAAGAGGACGTTGCCGTATGGTGAACTTACACTGTAGTTCTTGGACGGATTGGTGATGCCACCGATACCGGTCAACTTTTCAAGGGCCTCGTCGATGACTTTGGAAGCCGCCTTTTCTATCTTTTCCGTCTGATAGCCCTTCTTGGTCTGGACATAGCCGTAGGAATAGATGACGACGCCGTAGCGGAGACCGCTCTTGTTCACCAATTCCCTGAGGGATTTGGGAACGCGGAGCCGGTCTGCCTTGGAAGGATCCACATCAGGGAAGGACCTCATCCAGTTCTTAATGTCTTCATTCTCATCGCTGTAGTTCGCGGGAACCATATCTGAGAAGGGGAAGCGTTCCGAATTGATGATGTTTGAAATCAGTCTTGTCGCCGTAGCGGAGGATTCATCATTATAGTACCCCTTGCCGTCATCGCCGTAAAGGATGATGTAGGAATAAGGCTGGATGAAGGCATACTCCGGGACGGAGGCCAGGTTAAAACTGGAACTTGTGTAGCGGGAGGGTCCACAGGCTGCCACGAGAAGAAGGACAGAGAATCCGAGGATCAGATGATGGATACTTTTCATGTGCAGTATTTTTCTATAAATATACTCATTTTAGTTAAAACAGTGACGCTTTAGTGGAGAAATCGCCTTTAGAGGCCCTCTGGCCACGGGTCCTGGCCAAAGGGCAAACAAAAAAAGCGTCCACAAAACTTGCGGACGCTTTTCCAAAGGTTTTAAATTTTAGTACGGGAGGTCTCCGTCGACGAAGAGGTAGTCGTCATTGTCCTCGAATCCCTTGTTCTGAGTGAGCATTCCCTCCTGGAGGCCGATCTGCTCCTGCGGGATCATCCAGAAACCGCGGGTGAGCGCATATCTCTGGGAGAATGAGCGGCCAGGCAGCTCCTGATAAGTGGTAGGCTTGCCCTTGAACTCGATATAGCCGCCGTCCTGGTTCTTCTGGATGATCTCACCAGCGGTTTCGGGATACCAGCGGCGAAGGTCATTGAAACGCATGCCTTCGGTGAAGAGTTCCCAACGGCGCTCTTTCTGGAGCCGCTCGAAGCTGTAAGAGTCGTACGGAGCCAGTCCTGCGCGTGCGCGGAGCCTGTTCATTCCGGTAACGGTCTCCTTCAACTCATCCAGCATCAGCAACACGTCGGCGAAACGGATATAGATGGCGTCGTTCTTGTTGCCACTCTTGGGGTTGTTGGAAACGGAACCGTTGATAGCATGGAAGAAGTTGTTGTACAGGCTTGACTTTGTGCCATCTGTGTAGCAAGCGACAGCCTGATACTTCTTGGGATAGAAGAGTGTCCTCTCGATCTCCTTGCTGTCATGTCCCTTGAATTTGGGGAGTTCGACATAGAAGTCGTCTTTCATCCAGGAAGCATATGCCTTTCTGAGCGACGACTCCTTGACCGCCATGATAGAGCCATAGAAGCGCTTGTCGGTAGGGCCGTAATCGGGATCCTCATACCACTCCTGAACCGCGAGAGGATTGACGGAGGCATTACCGTTGGATCCGGCAGCATAAGGATAGCTGTCTTTGTCGGGACGTTGGGCGGAATTACGCATTCCGATCCATTCCGGGAGACGGTTGTAGCCGGAGCCGGTGAGCGAGAAATGCACGCCCCAGATGGTCTCCTTGCTGTGGTTGCCTACCCAGTGGAGGTTCTCCTTGTTGACGTAGGTGCCAAAGTCCTCGCCATATGCGACACCGCTGGAGTACTCGTTGGTATAAGGCCAGATTTCGCGAGGGTCATCTTCCAGGTCGAACTTGGACACACTGGTGTTGGCACAGTCTTCCAGCCAGCTGATGACCTGAGTCTTGGTAATGCCGGCCATGTTGTCCTTCTTGTAGAATCCTGTGTAGAACAGCCACACACGGCCCATAAGAGCCTCGGCGGCATACTTCGTAGCACGGCCGGCGAGGTTGTTGTCCCTTGAGTAACCGTACTTTGCGGGGATGAGGTTGATGGCATCGACCAGGTCGGCGGCGATGGCCGCGTAGATCTCGTCCACGGATGCCTTCGGCATATTCTCCACTTCGGTCGAAAGTGTAAGCGGGAAAGTCTCGTAACGCTCGGCAAGCTCCCAGAGGTAGAAGGCTCTCATGAAGTGAGCCTGACCCAGGAACCAGTTCTTATTGTCTCCTGTAAAGAGACCGTCATCCATGTCTGCAATGGCTTCAAGCGCGAAGTTGCAACGATGCAGACCATTGTAATAGCTCTTCCAGGGAGAATTGTCCTCATCCATGGACGGTGCGAGCAGACGGTCGGCGGCCGTGGTCTCCTTGGAACTGGTGGAGCCGCCTCCGTAATAGTCGTCACTGGCGATCATGCGCCGGAACAGGTTGATCCTGAAAATACTGCCGGTGTATAAGGAATGCATGGTCGAGTATGCCGAGTTGACCAGACGTTCCGCGCCCTTTTCGTTCGTGGGGTAGGACTCTGTGTCTTCTTTCTGGTAGTTCGTCGTATCGAGCAGGCTGTCAATCTTTTCACAACTGACAAGGACAAAGAGACATGCCGCTAAGGTAAGTAATATCTTTTTCATGTTCTTTCGGGTTTAGAATTTGATGCTGACACCAGCCATGTAAACCTTGGGGGAAGGATAGAAACCTGTATCGATACCGGAGGACCAGCTGTAGCCGGGGGCGCCGGAACCGACTTCCGGATCCATGCCGTCATACTTGGTGAAGGTGAAGAGGTTCTGTCCTGTAACGAAGAATCTGAGCGACTGGAAAGGAAGCCTCTTGATGGCTGACTTGAGGTCATATCCGAGGGTGATGTTGCGGATCTTAATGTAATCCGCGTCCTGGATGAAGATGTCGCTGTTGTAGCTGTTGCACTTGAAGTTGTTGTGAGAACCGGCGGAGAAGCGGGGGAACTTGTTGGTGGAACCTTCGCCTGTCCAGTAACGGGCGAGGAGGTTATTCGTGTAGTTCTGCGTATCCCTGAGGGCGAACTCGCGGTAACTCTGCATGACCTGCTGCCCGAAAGCGCCGGAACCGTTGACACTGAAATCAAAGCCCTTCCACTGCAGGCTGAGGTTGAAGCCCATGGTGAAGTCCGGATGGGGATTACCGATCTCGACGCAGTCTTTCTCGTCATACTTGCCGTCGCCGTTCTGGTCGATCCAGATTACGTCACCAGGTTCGGCCTTTTCATAACCGTTCATGAAGGTATAGCCGGCAGCGTTGTATTCGTCGATCTGCTTCTGGTTCTGGAAGATACCCTCGCTGGCCATTCCAAGGAAGTAACCGATGGGTTTGCCGGGCTCGGCGCGGAAACCATCCTCCTTGGCGACATTCTCGGAGATGATCTTCTTTTCTCCGTGGATGATACCGTCGGCATTGTTGATGTAGAGAACGTTGTTCTTGTTGTAGGAGCCGTTGAGTCCGACACTGTAGCGGAAATCGCCGATACTGTCATTCCAGGTGAAGCTGAGCTCAACGCCGGAGTTGCGGACGGCACCGCCGTTGATGGAAGGGGCACTGGCACCCACGATTCCCATCACAGGAGGGGTGACCAGCCAGTCCTTAGTATCCTTACGATACCAGTCGAATATGACGCCCAGGCGGCTGCGGAAATAGCGGGAATCGAAACCGATAGCAAGCTGTTCGGAAGTTTCCCAAGTAAGGTCGCGGTTGGGGATATTCTGCGGATATGCTGCAATGACGGGGTTTGTCTGACCATAAGTGAAATCATACTGACCATCCAGCGAAATCTGACCGTTGTACTGGAAATTGCTGATGCTGCAGTTGCCGTTCTGTCCCCAGCTCCCGCGGATCTTGAAGAAATCCAGCCAGCCCTTGGTAGATTCCATCCAAGGCTCTTCTGTCACGACCCAGCCGGCGGAGACGGAGGGGAAATATCCCCATCTGTGTCCTTTGGCGAAGTTGCAGGAACCATCGGCGCGCAGAATGGCCGTGAACAGATACTTGTCTTTGTAACTGTAGTTGAAACGGCCGAAGAAGGAGAGGAGATTGTAGTAGGGAACCGTGTTTCCACCACCCATGCTCGCGTGTTCGTCGCTTGTCAGAGCACCTTCAATCGAGCTGAGGTTGGCAGAATTCCAAGTCCCGAATTTAGTGTTGGAACGGGTTCCGTTGACACTCATGCCCCACCCCGTGGCTTCGAAACGCTGGAACTCTGGCTCACGCTGTCATAGTCCTTGAAATCGGTGGCTGTGAGCTGATATTCCGGCGTATAAGAACGGGAGAAACTGGTACTGGCGCGGAATCCGAAGGCCGTACGGAGCTTGAGTTCACGGATGGGGCTGACCTCCAGATAGACATTACCCTGGACGCGGGCACTCTTTCCCTGGCTCTCCTTAAGGGCCTGGGACTCCAGCAGGTTGGTTTCATTGTCCGTAGCATCCCATCCGTCCCGGATCTGCTTGCTATAGGTATATAAAGAGCCGTCAAGGTCGTATGCCGGAAGGAGCGGAGTCTTGGAGAACAGGTTGGAGACGTCGCTGGTTCGACCCGATGTGCCCATGTCGCGGGAGTCCGTGATTGAGAAAGTCACGTTCTCGCCCAGTTTGATGATGTCGCGGTTGTCCT
Organism: Bacteroidales bacterium; assembly: GCA_017519865.1. GTDB lineage: Bacteria > Bacteroidota > Bacteroidia > Bacteroidales > UBA932 > Cryptobacteroides. The sequence goes on from JAFWRQ010000003.1 coordinate 16,779, forward strand.
TCTTGAGGATGGTAAAATCGGTGTTGGCGCGGACGGTGGTCCTGTCGTAATAGGTAGGTTTAGGTGCGCCCAAAGTACCTTCCTGATAGGATTTGGAGAAGCTGAACGAGTATCTCACCGCGTCTCCGCCTCCGGTCACTCCCAGAGCCATGTTGTTGGTGGGGGCATTCTGGTTGATGGACGCAGTGAACCAGTCGGTACCGTTCCACAGGCCTTTGCGGATCCACTCCATCTGTACGGGCATGGTCTGTTCGATATTGTCGAACTCTTTCAGGCCGGCACGTTTGACCAGATCCAGGTATTCCGATGCGGAAACGGAGTGTACACCGTTGGTGTTCGGCTGCTGGAAACCCGTGTAGGCGTCAAAGGTGACGGTCGCTTTCTTATCCCCGACCTTTCCCTGCCTGGTAGTCACCAGGACGACGCCGTTGGCCGCACGTGCACCGTAGATGGCAGCGGAGGCGGCATCCTTGAGGATGTCAATGGACTCGATGTCGGCGGGGTTGAGGGCATTTAGAGTATTCATGCTGCTGGCCACACCGTCTATAACGACGAGCGGACTGGAGGTACCGGTGGTACCTAAACCGCGGACGGTAATATTGTATCCTGCACCAGGCCCACCGCTTGACTGGACGATGTTGACTCCGGGTACTGAGCTGTAGATGGCACCAAGCGCATTGGTCGTGCTCTGTTTCAGGATGTCATCTCCGGTAATGTTGATGGTTGCACCGGTGAGGAGTTTCTTCTTCTGGGTACCATAACCGATGACGACGGTTTCCTCAAGGGATTCCGTGTCTTCTTCCATGACGATGTCGATTACGGTGCGTCCGGACAGGGCGACCGTCTGGGTCGCATAGCCGATGCAGGAGAAAATGAGGGAAGAGTTGGAAGGAACATTGATTGAATAGTTTCCATCCAGGTCGGTTAGTGCTCCGACAGTCTGGTTACCGCTGAGCATTACAGTGGCTCCGATGACCGGTTCGCCACGCGAATCTGTTACTTTTCCTTTTACTGTTACGTTCTGGGCGAAAGCACTCGTCGCAGAGACAATCAGCATCACTGAAAGGAAGAAGCAGCGAATAGTGTTGAATACCTTCATATGTTTTAGTAATTTGTGGAAATAGTTCGTTTTTCAACGTTTTCAAAGTTAACCACTTGTATTTTTAGCAACTTTCTCAAATAGGTTAAAAAGGTTTAAAAATCTTTCAATCGGATGCAATGGACCATAAAAGAAGCCGACGCTTTCGCGCCGGCTTCTTTGTAACCAAGTGTATGTCATCAAGGAATGATTACCGTGTCGGGTGACGGTTTCCGCTTGCGTTTGGGGGCAGATTTGGCGGCAGCCTTAGCTTTTCCTCTGTTGATGGCATCGTATTCCAGGAACTTTTCGAAGCTGGGTTCCTCGCCGCTGCGCTTCATGATCTGCTTGTAGATAGCCCAACGTGACGGTGCGTTGAAATACTCAGTGTTTTCGTTCATCATGCTTTCCCGACTAGGCTTGTAAGCGCCCGTCAAATAGGTCGCTCCTCCTTCAAAGATACCGACTTCGTCTTTGTACCTGTCGTCGGAGAGAAAAACGCTCCACTTGACCTTTTCAGGGGAATTGGTAAAATCTACGTTCGGATACCACCCATAGGCTTCGTACAATTTATTGTAGTTGTCAATGAAATTCTCCGGCGCCTCCTCGCTGTGGGTGACATATTCGTCGGCCAGGAAGGCGAATCCATGGCCGCATTCGTGGCGAAGTACGGGGCCGTAGAATTCCCTCTGGTTCCCCTCGTCCGCCACGTAGGCAATGGATGACTGGCTGCCAGCTGACATGTGCGCTGCACCTGAAGAATTGCGGGAATTGACCATAACGACGGTAAGGAGGTCGTTGATGCTCGTGATGCCTGGCACTTTCAAGGCATATTCATAGCATTTTTCATTATTGCCGCCCATGGATGTACCTGTCCCAAGATAGGTTTCCAAAGCCGTTGAGTACCCGTCGCCGATCCTGTCGTTGAGGGAAACGACCTTGACAGCGTATACGTTGAAACGGTTCCTGAAAGACTTGTATGGCTCGATGTCGAAGAATTCTTCCATCGCATCCTTCATCAAGGTCTCGTAATAACCGCCGGGTCCCATGTCCTTGTCAGTGTAGCCGTCGCCCATGAATACTACGTTTATGCCTTTACCGACAGTTGCCTTCTGAAGTGTCATCACCTCACCATCCTTGGAAAAATCCTTAGAGGAGTATGGTTCTCCAGGTTCTTCAGGTCCGAGTATCGATTCCAGGAACGGTATCAGTTCAGAAGACGCAACCTTGTTGAAGCGCTTTCTCACAGGGTCCGGGTAGGAATTGATTGAGCTGAACAGGACATTTCCGTTTTGGTCGTATACCTCAGCGTTAGGTGATGTGAGCAGGAAGGAAGTGAAATAATCGGGAAAATAATAGTTGTACCAGACATCGTAGCCTTTCTCATCCACTTCCTTCTTCTGTCCGTCGAAATCGGACCATAGACTTCCGCTTCCGTTAGGCTTCTTGTCCAGCTGGACGGTGGCGATCACTTCCAGTCCATCCTGCTTGTAGATATCGTAGTACTTCTTCAGCCGGGGGAGCAAAGACTGGGAGAAGGAACACCAAGGAGCCCAGAAAAAGTAAACGGTATATTTGTTTTTGCTGATCACGTCATCGAAAGTGAACAGGTCCCCGTAAAGGTCTTTAACACTTCCGTCAGGCCAGAAAACGCTTCCCGGAATATCTACGTCGGTTATGTCGAATCCATATCCGGGTTTCTGGTTCAAAGCATTATCGACAAACAGTTTCAAATGCTCCCTGGTATCGAGGAATTCCGGGGGTATAGTGCCGGACAGGCAGTTGTTTGTTATGCTGAACCGGTCACCGAGCTTTATCCATGAGCCATAGGCCGACCCCGTGAAATAGTTGTCCACGATGGTGAGTTTTTCCATAGCATCAGAGCTTCCGATGCTTTCTGGGATCGGGCCGGTAAGGTTTGGATTGCTCGAAACGCTGACATGTTTAAGACCGTGCATCTTGGAAAAAACGTCAGGCAGGGATTCGACCCCACTCCTGTTGATTCGGAAATCCTGAAGTTTGGTGAGTTTTGCGAATGATTCAGGCAGCGTGCCGGTAAGGTCCGGCTCATCACCTATCTGAAAATCAGTCAGCCAGTCCGCAAGGTCTCCCAGTGATTCCGGCAATTTTCCTTTGAGTCCCCTTTGACTGATAATCAGGTGCAATTCCTGAAACTCAGGGCTGAGCCAGACGCCTTTCCATTCACTGAAAGGCTTGTCCGTCGCCCAGTTCCCCTGTGTCTTCCAGTTCGGCCCGTCAGTTGAGTTGTAAAGGTCCATCAGAACTTTTTTGATCACATCCTTTACTGTCACTGTACAGGATGCCGACAATGACCCCAGTGTGGCCGTAATCGTGGCCGTACCCTCCGCTACGGCCGTGATATTGCCGTTCCCGTCGACCGAGACTATACTCTTGTTGTCAGAAGACCATAACAAGTCCTTGGCGGAGGCATTCTCCGGCTGAAGTATTACCTTGAGCGGACATGACGGGTCACCAAAAACGTCCAGGACCACTTTTGTCCTGTCCAAGGAAATGCTCGTCGCATTGATGCTCTTCGCAATAACGGTTATAGCACATTGAGCCGATTTACCTCCTGCAGAGGCGGTTATCGTCGTATTTCCTTCTGCAAGCGCCGTAACCGTGCCGTTGCTTACGCTGGCCACGGAGGTATTGGAACTGGTCCAGGTTACAGTCTTGTCCGTAGCCGCGGAAGGATTGACGGTGGCTACGAGACTGAGGGTTTGCCCCGGTTCGAGGGTGTATGAAGTCTCGTTCAAGGTAATGCTGGAAACCTTTACGGAACCGTCCGGCTCCTCAACTGGGTTGCAACCCGGCAGGCAGACAGCAACCAGCGCTGCAAACAGTGTGACAAATAAGACGATACGTTTCATTTTTTCCTACTTAAGTTATTGGTTTAACGGTCTTTGACAGACTGACTCCTCGCACCTCCATATCGTTTCCGCATACAAGTTAATCATTTTTCCCATAATTCCTTTCTGTTGAAAGTGAAAAGCTTGTGTGCACATCCCTTTTCCGCACGCTGCGGGAGGGACGTTGGATTATTCTTGATTATTATTTATCTTTGGCGGCTGAAGTCTTAGCACTTAAAAGAAGAAATCACCATTAGTATATATCTATGAAGAAGTTTTCTATCATCGCCCTCATCGCATCCGTAGCATTGATGAGTGCATGCGGTCCCAAGGACCCCGGTCTCAAGGACGCTTACAAGAACTATTTCAAGATCGGTGTCGCCGTTACCGAGCGTAACGTAGCAGACTCCCTCCAGGCAGCCATCATCCTCAAGGAGTTCAACAGCGTCACCGCCGAAAACTGTATGAAGCCTGGTGAGATCCATCCTCAGGCCGGTGTATGGAATTTCGAGAAGGCTGACGCCATCGCGAACTTCTGCCGTGAGCACGGTATCAAGATGCGTGGTCACAACCTCGTTTGGCACAGCCAGTTCGCTACTTGGATGTTCACCAAGCACGATGAGAACGGCAACCCTGTCGTCGAACTCGACGAGAAGGGTGATACCGTGTGGGTGGAGAGGCCTGCTTTCGGCCGCTTCGGCGGTTTCCCCGGCTTCCCCGGCTTCGGTGGCCAGCGTCCTGACGGCGCTCCCGCCATGCAGATGACCAAGACCCCCAAGTATGTCGCAGCGAGCAAGGAGGAGTTCTACGATTCGCTCAAATCCCATATCTTCACAGTCGTCAACCGTTACAAGGACGTCATCTACTGCTGGGACGTCGTCAACGAGGCGATGAGCGATTCGAACGACCTGAACGCTTCGTATGAGGATTCGTTCCGCAAGTCTCAGGCATATCAGCTCTGCGGCGACGAGTTCATCAAGAACGCTTTCATCTGGGCCCACGAGGCAGATCCCACTGCCGGCCTGTTCTACAACGACTACAGTGCCTGGACTCCCGCGAAGAGGACCTACATCTACAATATGGTCAAGAAACTCCAGTCCGAGGGCGCTCCCATCACCGGCATCGGTATGCAGGGCCACTACAACATCTTCGACAACCCGACCCTCGAGGATTTCGAGAAGGCCATCAACATGTATCTTGAACTTGTCGACGATATCCAGATCACCGAGTTCGACATCCGTATCAACGAAGAGGCCGGCGGCGGCCTTCAGTTCAGCCGCGGCGAAGGCCAGGTCTATACCGAGGAGATCCAGCAGCAGCAGGAGCAGAAGTACAAGGATCTCTTCGAGATCATGCGCAAGTACAAAAAGAACATCTCCTGCGTGACCTTCTGGAACCTCAGCGACCGCGATTCCTGGCTTGGCGCCAACAACTATCCGCTCCTTTTCGACAGCGAGTACCAGCGCAAGCCCGTTTACTACACTGTCCGCGATTTCAAGAAGAACAAGTAGAGTTTAAGGGACAAATGAAAAAGACAGCCTCGCAAGGCTGTCTTTTTTTGTCTGTCATTCAGGTCAGTTCCTGGGAGCGGTGGTCGCGGTAGGCTTCAGCGGGATGCGGCCGGGGTCGTTGGCGGCGCAGATGGCGAGCCAGGCGACCATCGTGGCGTCAAGCGTGAGGTCGCCGGGCAGGAGACGCTCGTAGGTGTCCATGATGGTGTGGTAGGTACGGAAGTACTCCAGATCGTCCTGGATGAACTGATAGGCCGGGAGACCCACCCTGTTGAAGGACACGTGGTCGGTTGAGCCGGTGGTCCTGGGGGTCAGATAGTTGAAGCCAAGGGGTTCGATATATTTCATCCAGGCTTCGAAGAACGGGAAAGCAGCATCGTTGCCTTCTAGATAGATGCCGCGGAAACGCCCGGAGCCGTTGTCCATGTTGAGGTACAGGGCGAACTTGTCGAATCCGGGGAGTTTCTGCTGATCCTTGTAGAGATATCTCTCAAGATAGCCTCTGGAGCCGTAAAGCCCCTGCTCCTCACCTCCCCAGAGGGCGATGCGGATGGTGCGCTTGGGCTTTACGCCGACCGCCTTGAGGATGCGCATGGCCTCGATCATGGTGATGACTCCGGAGCCGTTGTCGGCTGCGCCGGTGCCTCCGTGCCAGGAGTCAAGGTGCGCTCCTATCAGGACGATCTCGTCCTTGAGTTTAGGGTCGGTGCCGGGTATCTCGGCATAGACGTTATGGACCTCCTGGTCGTTGGTGAACTTGTTGATCAGTTCGACTTCCATCTCGACCTTGTGGCCGCTCTGGATCAGTCTGACCATCCTTCCGTGGTCTTCGATGGGCATCATAACTTCCGGGGTGGGTTCCGGGTCTCCCACCTTGTAGGATACGCCGGTACCGCTGACGACATTGAACGTGCCGCGGCCGTTGACGATGCAGAGGGGCCTCTCTTTGGCAAGGAGTTCATTTGTCAGGCGCTGGAGTTCCTGACGGGCCTCGCGTTCGGCTGCGGAAATGGTCGTATATGCATTCCTGTTGGCGCTGGAGGAGGTATACAGCCTGGAGATGCGGTTGTCGCGGGTCAGTTCCTCAAGCTCTTCTTCGGTATAGCGGCTGGCGAGTGGCTCGAAACTGACAGTATATGTCTGGGTCGCGGGCATCAGGAGGATCTTGCCGGCTATGTTGCCACGGTACTTCTCCAGGTCTTCCTTCGTGTTCACGTCAAAGACGATGCATTCTCCCTTCACCAGGCCCTTTGTGCTTCCGCTCCAGGCCTTGGGATTGACGGTGAATGCGCAGTAGTACGGGGAAGTCATGGCGGCGTAAGTCTTCACGACGTCCCATCCTCCGCGGGGGAATTCGTAGGCGAATTCCGCGCGGGGGTTGGAGAGGCCCAGCTCGCCCAGTTTGCCCACGACGAGATTCTCGGCGCGGCGTTTCTGCTGCGAGGCGGTCAGCCTGGAGCCGAGATAGTCGGTGATGAACTGCGAGAGTTCCTCGATCTTTGAATTGTTCAGGCCCTCATTCTTGATGAGGGTGGCCAGTTCCGGCGATTCGGAAACCTGGGCGAATGCTGCACCGCCGCCCATTACGACGGCCAGCAAAGAGACCATTAGTGCTTTCTTCATAATCTATTCATTAAGATCGTTGATGTTTTCAGTTTAAGTGTCAGACTGTCCTGATACCGATCATTACAAATATAGTTAATTCATTTGAATTGTATATAATTGCTTCAGAAATACTTCAACGAGTTGTGAGACAGGATCACGGCCGACCCCATCACCGAGTATCTCTCTATAACTTTCCCGTCGCGATAGACGGCGAAGCCCCTCTTGCCGCAGGGGAGAGTGATACCGCCGAAATAGCAGCCCGGCTGCTTCCCGGCAATCTTCGCCCTGCGCAGGGCTTCTTCCAATGATATGCAGTAATATGTGACCATGCTCCCCCCAAATATAGGGAGAGCATGGGCCAAGGTACGGCACAGGACGTGCCTATTTGGATTCCTGTTCTTTCTTGAGCAGGTATTGTCTCTGTTTCTCGATATACTGGGAACTGAAGTCGACCTTGAGCTCCAGCCAGAGAGGCATGTGGTCGGACATCTGGTCGATCCTGTAGTGGCCGCAGAAGTATTTCTTGGCTTCCTCTCCGACCCTCTTCTCTCCCTTCTTCTTCTCCTTCATCAGCGGGATGTAGTCCTCGTAGTCTTCATCCCTATAGACTGACTTGGTGAAGTCGAAAGCTCCGGAACGGACACTGTCGTCGTCAAATACCTTTATGCCTTCCTCGAGATTGAGCTTGAAGGCTATCTGGTCGTAATGCTTGACCTCCTTGCCGAAGTTGGTAGGATGCTGCTTGATGGCCTCGGGAATCTGGAACCCGGTGCTCTCCAGGGCATCCATGTACTTGTCTCCGACTTTCGGGATATTGAAGTCTCCCAGCACGATGTAACTGGACTCTTCAGATTCAGCGCGTTTGGCGAGATAGCTTCCTATGGCCTTGATCTCCTCCTGCCTCCTGTCGCGCTGGGCTTTGTTCTCCTTGCCGTAGTAGATGTGTACGGTGGCGAGGTTGAACTTGAACCATCCTGCCTGGAAAGCCACGCAGAAAGGAGTGCGCGCGAACTGCATGCCGTCGATCAACTCTGTGTGAGGGAGGACGATCTCTCCGGCTATGTTCTTGAAAGTGACCTTGTTGGTGTCGTAGAGGAACGCGATGCGCTCTCCGTTGCCTCCGTCGGTCGAGTCGGTCACGTCGGTGGCGATATAAGCCCAGTTCTTGCCAAGGATGCTTTTCACTTTCTCCAATCCCTTCATCTTCTCCTTGACTTCCTGGACTGCGATCAGATCGAAACGGCTGAGGATCTCAGCGATGTAAAGGTAGCTCTCCTGGTGGCGGTTGTCAGTAAACTGACGGATGTTCCACGTAGCCAGAAGAAGGGTGTTCTCGGCGGTTTTTCCGGGGATCTCCCCGTCGAGTTGGGCGCGCAGGTCGATCAGATGGTCGATTGTGCGCTTCCTTTCTTTAAGGTCCTTGATCTCTTTAAGGTAAGTGTAAAGCATGGTATTTGGGGATTAGGGGTTGAATGCAAAACTAGGAAACGATGGCATTTAACCTTTTCCTGGATTCGATGTAGTTGAAGATCGTGCTTATTGTAAGGCCGCTTATTATGTGCCATACGCCCCACCATGCCGTGATGACCAGGGCGCCTCCGTGTGCAGGGAAATTGGCGAAAAGCGGCGTTCCCAGCAGCAGCACCAGTCCGAGGCCGCTGTTCTGGATGCCGGTCTCGATGGTGAGGGTACGGCGGTCCCTGTTCGGGAGGCGGAAGAGCGTGGCCGTGCCGAATCCGAGCGAGAGCGCCAGCAGGTTATGGATCAGCACGACGAGGAATATATACTGGATGCACTGCAGGAAGGCTTCGATATTGCCCGCGAACAGCATTATCACCATCGCGATAAAGAACGCGATGCTGAACCATTGGAGCGGCTTCTTGAGTTTCTCCGCAACCTTCGGCAGGTAGCGCGAAGTGAGGATGCCTAGCGTCAGGGGAATGCCGAGCAGGATGAAAATGGTCTTGAACACATCCCAGAGGGGGATCGTAAGTTGCGGAACCTCGGCTGCGAGCCCGGCGACCTTGATATAGAGGTTGCCCCACATCCAGAAGTTGAACGGGGTCATCAGGACCGCAAGGGCGGTACTGATCGCGCTGAGCGACACGGACAACTCGATGTTCGCCTTTGAGAGCGAACTCATGAAGTTGGAGATGTTCCCTCCCGGGCACGAAGCCACGAGGATCATTCCGATGGCCATGGTCCAACTGATGCTCTTGCCGAACGCCAATGCGAGCAGGCATGTGAACATGGGAAGCAGGACGAGTTGGCAGAGCATCCCGACGAAGATGGGTTTAGGTTTCTTGAACAGGTTCAGGAATGTACTTGGCTTGATGCCCAGTGCGACACCGTACATGACAAAAGCCAGGATGATGTTGACGGTGTTCATCCCGCCGGCGTTGAGCGTAACGGAGATGCCGTCGATCTTGTTGATAAGTTCGGGTGACAAGGTTTTGAAGTTTTAAGTTTGTATTTATTAATTAACTACATAGTTGAGCCAGGTGTCGAGAGCGGATGTCCAGTCATTCTTGAAAACAGTGGTGTCGTTCCAGCCGAAGCCGTGGCCTCCGGAAGGCATAATGAACATCGTGGCGCTGACCTTGTTGGCCAGGAGCGCCTCATAGTAGCGGAGGCTGTTGGCAGGCGGTACGAGGAAATCGTCCGAAGCGAGGAGGATGAATGCCGGCGGCGTGTCGGGAGTCACGTGCTTCTCGTTGGAGTAGAGGTCGATAAGCTCCTGTGAGGGGTTTTCGCCGAGCAGGCCGTCCAGCGAGCCTTTGTGCGTGAAGGACGGGTCCATTGTGATGACCGGGTAGATAAGTATTTGGAAATCAGGACGGGTGACAGCGTCGGTATAGTGCGTTGCTATCGTGGAGGCAACGTGGCCTCCTGCGGACGTGCCGATGACTCCGACCGAGGTGATGCCGAGGTCGGTGCGGCCGCGCATGATGCGGATGGCCTCAGAGATGTCGCTCAGCGGTACGTCGTGGTGCCCGCGAGGCATACGGTATAGGAGCACGCAGTAAGTTATGCCGCGCGCGTTGAACCAGTCCTTGAAATTGCGGGCTTCGTGGGAGAGGGACAGCATGGAGTATCCGCCGCCGGGGCACATTATGATGCACTGGCCGTTGGGGTTGCGTGCGGGATAGACCTCCATCAGGGCCTCGGTGTAATTCTTGGCGATGGACCGGGCGGGGTCCTGGTTGGCGGGAGCCTGGAACTCGTATGCGTTGGGGGCTCCGTCGGGCCAGATCCTGACCGTGTCTACGCGCGGACCGAAGAAGTTCGCGAAGGCGGGGAATCCGCCGCCCATGGGCTGCGCCAGCGCCGCCGCTGCGGCCAACGCGAAAACAATACTGATGATCAGACGTTTCATGATTGTGGGGTATTTGTGGATATGTTTTTCACTTGATCCCGGGGATGATGTTCAGGGTCATCCTTACCACTATCCAGTCATAGTGCCTGGTAATGTTGTCCAGGGCCTCGTAAGGACGCATGTCCGGGTGGGTCATAATGTCCTCGCGCTTTTCTTGTCCGTACCGGTATCCTTCAATCTCGTGGGAGGCGTTCCAGCGGAGATGCTCCAGGATGGCCAGGTATTCCAGTATCTTTTCAGCGCGGCTGTCGTCGCCCGTGTAATGCCTTCCCTCATAGCGGACCGGAATGGCATAGGAGGTTTCGGGGTTTTTCCATAGCCTTGATGGGCATAGGGCGGCCTTTACCCTGACATGGTAGAAGTTCGCGAAATCCTGCCCGGCCTTGCGTCGGAATTCCATCCTGTGTGCCAGTTCCGTACCTGCCTTGCGGTTGATCTCGAGTTCCCGCTTCTCCCAGGAGATTCCATCCTGCACGCTGGCGGTGTACGAAGCCTGGAAACGCCTGGCATATTTGAGAAAACCTTCCTCGGAGATGTTGTCCCAGGTCCAAGTGCTTTCCAGGTCTCCTATCGTACGTATGATCTGCCTGCCGCCGTAGTTTTCGTTGAAGAAACCAATCAGGTCGCGGTACTCGTCCGGCTTGTCCATCTTCACTACGATGAGCAGGTCGTCAAGCGACTTCCTGCATTTGAACGCTGCTTCGAGCATCTCTACGGCCAGGTTGATGTTCCTGGCATCGTCTCCCAGGGAGATGAATACGTAGTTGAGTGTTTCGATGCGCCTCTGCATCAACTCGCGGAAGGCTTCCGAGTCGGTGCTGCACTGGAGGAAACTGACGCGGCCGGGGTCCAGGGCGGGACGTGCCGCCTTGTATCCGGATGCCAGCCGGTCCATTTCGGCATCCACCACTTCGCACAGGAACGGGCTGGCCTTGCCGTCCTTTCCCACGAAAGCCCCGAACTCGTACAGGAAGGCCAGGGCTCCCTGTCCGCTCTCACCGAATCCGCAGACCATCGCTTCGAAGGGGCTGCAGACATAGCCTGCCGGTTCGCCGTCTTCATCACGGGCGATGTCGACGTAATTGATGGGGTAGAGGCTCTCGTCGCTTTTGAGTATCCTGGTGGCCAGGAAAGAGGAATCGACTATGTGGACGTTCTTCGGTGAGGCGATGTCCATCTTGAGGGCAACTCCCTCTCTCTTTGCGTGGTAATACACCTGTGCCTTCACAGGCATGATCCGTCTCAGGGCAAAAAGGTTTTCTGACGTGTCGTCCGAAAGGAGGTAGATACAATTCTTTTCCGAGTCTGCCCAGGCTTTAAGCCTCTTCAGGCCGAGTTCTTCGAAGAAAGGCCCGTCGGTACATTTCGCTATGCTTTTCCTTGCCTTGAGCAGGATGGCGTCCGGGAGGTCCTCCCGCAGCCTCTCGACTGCGGAAGAACTGGATTTAACCCCCCTGAAAAGGCCGAGGAAGGAAACCTTGTCCGGAAGTATTCCCCTTTCGGGCGTTTCCACCATGATGACCCTGTCTTCGGCAGGAAGGCTCCGTGCCAGGGCCATGGAGAGCCTTCCCGTTCCCAGGAATATGTGCGTCCTGACGTCGTCCGACGCCTTCCGGCCGTTAGTGGTCAGCCACAGCCGGCTGACCAGCCTGCCGGCCAGGAAATGGACTATCAGGATCGATGTCGTCCAGATGGCGCTGATGTACAGGCCTTGGAGGATGATCAGATGCACCTGCGGGTTCTGCACCCCCTCGGCAACGACTCCGTCCCTCAGGTAGAAGAAACTGCTCAGGTGGCCGACGCTGGAGGCAAGCCTGAACAGGAAGAGGTCCGTTGCCGAAAGGATGGACATTACCAGTTTCGGGAACCACGACTTCGCCGCGGCGAAGTCGTATACGTGCCAGTAGAACAGGACGGAAAGGATGAGCAGTGCCAGGGCCGGGATCCAAAGCTTCTTGGGCTTTTTCCTCAGCAGGCAGAAGGTCAGGCTTGCGTACAGCAATACGAAAACGATGGCAAGTACCGTCGCTGACCCCGGGCTCATCCTTTCGAAGAATGTCATCATGACCTTTTACAGATAGAACACCCTGAGTATGTTGGCTCCCTTGCTCTCCCTTCCACCGAAGGTGAATCCCAGGGCTGCCATCATTCCGCTGTTGTCGAACGGATGGCTCACGAAACCTTTCTCCTTGCCGCCGCCGGAATAAATGTTGGCATTGCCCTTCATCATCCGGTATCCGAACCTGAAACTGGCATTCAGGACGGGAATCCTGGAATGGAGTTCAAGTCCGAGGAAGATGTCAGTCATGTCGACATAACTGAAATGCATGTCCTGGAGGATGCTCAGATTCTTGGTGTGGATCTGCGGCGTGATAGAGTATGCGAAGAGGAAGTTCACATCCAGATACTGGTGTACTCCTCCGCCGATACGCTGTTCTCCGTTCAGGAAGAAGACGGAACCGCTGAAAAGGTACTTGTCCTTGTCCGTCGGAGTGGTCGCATTGAATGCGCCTGCGCGGACAAGCGATGTGGAGTAGCCGGGCCAAACGGGGAACTTCATCAGCGAGAGAGATCCCAGTTCCTTGTACGCCAAGCCCTCTCCGAGATCGAGGATGTTGTCCGAGAGGTAGTATTCTCCCGAGAGGATGGACATGCTGCCTCCCTCCGAGTAGGACATGCGGTTAAGGGTATTGTTCTTCTCCGTAAAGTTGAATACGCCCTTGTATGCAAGGTCCTTGCGCCTCCTTTCGCCACGCAGGCGAAGACCGTTGTTGAATCCGGGTTCGGGTCCTGCGCTGAAGCGGCGGAACTCATACTTGTACTTGCCGTAAGGAAGTTCCAGGACCGCATCGGTAAAGTGGTCGTACTCGCGTACGCGCACCTCGCTGTCGTCAACTGATGACAGATAGATGTTGAATCCGGTCTGCGAGTTGGACTGGCCCTTGAATGCATCGGAGGTGATCCTGAGCGGATGGCTCGGCTTGAGGGTCACGCTGAGCGTGTCGACCGCACCGATGACGCCGGACTGCTTGACTATGGTTACCGGGTAATAGCTCTTCTGCTTGAGCGTTATGGTGTTTTCGCCGAGAGGCACCGCCTTGTTGTAGACAGGTGTGCGGATACCTTCCGCGGCACCGTTGATGATGACCTCGACTCCGGCCGGCACGGTGTTGATGTTCAGGTAGGAGAGGGGGTTCATGTTGACCTCGAAATCCAGGGTCTCACCAGGCTCGACGTGTATGGAATAAGTCGGGACCTCGGACATGAAATCCTTCTTCTCGAACGAGATCTTATGGTCGTCTGCGGTCAACATCACCTCCAGCTGGTCGGTAAGTGTACCGATGGGGGTCATGCCGTCCTTGATGATGGCCCCGTCAGCGTTCCTTCCGTTGAAGAAACGGACCTTTCCGCGCTTCGGAGTCATTATGACGTCGAGGGGTACCGTTTCGCCTTCGTGGACGGTGAACGAATAGGAGTAATCTTCGAAATCCTCAGCCGTGGCCGTAACCATATATGTGGCCGGTTCGAGCGGGATGACGAAGTTCCTTTCGTTGTCCTGATAGAGTTCGAAATGGTTCACCATGGTCCCGGCGGTGTTGAACGTCCTGATGCCGCCCCGGCCATAATAGCCGTCCAGGTTGATCTGCTTACCTCCGATGAAGAGTTTGGGATTCTTGTTGTCAAGATTGCCGGTTGCCGCGTTCAGCGTCAGTTTGGCGAGAGCGAAACGGGGGGTAAGGGTGAAAGTGTACTCCTTGGTGACTTTGGGGTCGTCTTCGGCACTTACGGAGATGAACGTGTCGATGGCGAAATAATCGTTCCTAAGGATATGGACGGGGATCTCGCCCTCGGTCAGGGAGAGCGTTACGGGAGTGATACGGGGGGTGGGATCGTTTCCAACCGTGACCTGTGAGCCCTCCGGTATGGTGATGATTCGGATGCTGCGCTCCTGAAGCGGGCGTGCGATCTGCAGGACGGGAAGCCCGCGGGAAATGGTCTTTCCGGAGACGACCATCTTTATGAGGATTTCACCGTTGCGTAAGGTCGGATCCGGATTGGCTTCCGCTACGATTGCGAGTTCATTTCCGTCCTTGGTGAGTTTGCACCACTCCGGGCAGCTCTCGACTTCCCAGTTTCCGGTGCCTCCCCTGCCTGCGAGCACCGTAACGTTGTGCGCTTCGGCCGAATAGGCGAAATTGACGAAGGGCTGCGAGAACACCAGGCGTTCGCTCTCCTTCTTTGCGGCAGCCAGCTTGTCCAGTTCCCTGAGACACTTCTCGTAATCGGGGCGGACTTCCTTGGTAAAGCTTTCGTACTGCCGGTAAAGTTTGAATATACCTTCATACTGAGCCTTGGCGGCTGCAAAGTCTCCGTTCAAAAGGTAAAGGTTGGCGGCGCTTTTCATAGTCTCGAACGACTCCTTTTCGCCGGCGGTCTGTGCTTGGAGCGCTGTTCCTGCGACAAGCAAGACGAAGAGTACAATCAATCTCTTCATAAATTAAAGTATTTGGTTTTGAATCATTTCTATGTCCTTGTCGGTGGGGAGGCCAAGCAAGGAATCCAGTGCGTGTATCTTTTCAATATTGGAAGCGATGGCGCCCGCCGAGGTGGTAATGTTCTCGCGGGAGGCGTATTTCAAGGGCTCGTAAAGTGCTTTGACAGTATTGATCCTGCGGGTGCGGATGTCGGACATCGTCTGCAGGCTGCGTTCCCGGATCTCCTGGAAATCCGGGGCTTCAGGAGCTTTGACGGTTATCGCACTTCCGCATTGCGAGAAAACGCTCTCCGCCTCGTCTATGCCAGGCATTACAAACTCCAGTGAATCCTCGTGGGCCAGCCATCCGTCCACCTGTGCAAGGATTCCGGAACCTCTCTCCTGGAGCCGGCGGACCTTTCCTTTTTCCAGGAAATGAAATCCCAGTCCGAGGATGAGCAACAGGGCGATGACAAGTGCGGGTATGGCGGCTTTCCTGACAAGGACTCCTGCCTTGCCGAGGCTCTCGGCCTGTCCTTCGACCGGCAGGCCTTCAAGCGTGTGCTTCACGTTGGAGGCAAGCTGCTCTAGCCCGTCGGCAGGATTGACGAGGGAATCGATGTAGTTGATGCTCTGCAGGTAATATGCCCGGTCGCGGTTGTACGGCACATCGTCCAGCCTGTATATCAGGATGGGCCTGTGGCACTTGTCAGCGAAATAGTTTATCTCCCTTCCGACCTCCGCCGATACGTTGGAGTTCTTGGAATGGATATATACGAGCATGCTGCTGGCATCCATGGCCTCCACCAGCTGGGACTGCCAGCCGGCATTGTGCAGGAGGTCCCGCTCCGAGGCGAAGCAGGAGAAGCCTTTTGACTCAAGATATTCCCTTACGGCGTGAAGGGCCTTCAGATCCTTGTTGGAATGGCTGATGAATGCTGTGTAACTCATTTCTCTTCCTTGAGGGATATGGTGTAACCGAGTTTGACGATCAGCCGTAACGTGTTCATGGCCGTAAGACGGTCATATTCCTTCTCGCTCTCAGGAAGTTCGGAATAAGGTACGAGTTCCGGATGGAGTTTTTTATCGTCGTCCCTTTTCTCTCCGTACCGCCATCCTTCGGATATGCGCCTGGCGCTCCAGGTATCGTGTACGTTCTTGGCAAGGACTTCGGAAAGCTCCATCAACTGGCTTTCGAGGCTGATATCGCTTACGTCGACAGGTTCAGGTATGTATTCCCTCCTGGTTTCTTTCATCGGGATGGACGGAGACCGTTAATACATCGACGAGAAATCGCTGCCACCGGTCAGGATCGGGTAGATGTTGGCCGGGAAGCAGAGGCTCTGGTAGATGGTGAACTCGCTCTGTGAGATAGCGTTCAGGTTGTCGATATAGATGCGCTCGCGGGGAGTGTTGCGGTCGAAGGCGGGATAGGTCCTGCCGGCGTTGGTGTTGAGGCCGGGGCCGAACACGAGGAGGCCGGGACGGATGCCCCAGTGCATCTCGTGGTTGGTATACTCTGTCTCGCGGTCGTGCGGGTGGTGTACCTGGTTGTAGCCGAGGCTCGTCACGAAGCACTTGCCCATGGGGTTGAGGCCGAGGGCGTAGTCCATCAGCTGGCTGACACCATCGATGTACTTGTCCTCGCCGGAGAGTTTCCAGTAGAGCATCATGGGATAGGCGTACTGGCCCTGGGCGACGTTGCTGCCCCACCAGCGGAGGTTGGCCGGGGTTCCCACGGGATAGGCGTTCATGGCCAGAAACTCGAGCTCCCTGTCGGCGGTCTGCTTAAGGGCGTCCTTGAAGATTGCGGTCACGGCCGGGTCGGTAGCGCGGTTCTTGGCGAGGAGGTATGAGCAGAAGTATGAAGGCAGCCAGGCATTGCGTGCGAAGGCCTCGGTGCCCTGGTTGAAGGTGTTGACGATGGCCATCACGTCAGAGGCGTGCTCCTTGATGTAGTTATGATAGGCCTCGTCTCCGGTCATCAGGTACATCTCGACGTTCCAGTACATGTCGAAGGTCGGGAAGGACTTGCCTTCGAGTGTGGTTCGGGCGAGCGCGGCGCGCTCCATGAGCTGCTGCGTGCGGTCGGGACGGTAAGGCTGGATGATGCGTGCGAGGTGCACGAACAGCGCGGAAGCCCAGGCGGCGGTGATGTCGCTCAGCACCTCGGTGCCGAAGAGATGGTCCTCGCGGTCATAGGTGGTGAAGGGGGAGTAGCCGGTGGTCTCGGTGCCCCAGGGCATCTCGCCGGTTTCGGTCTGTACATACTCCCAGAACATCGTGCCCCACTCGGCCTCGTCGATGATGTCGGGGATGCCGTTGCCCTTGCCGAGGATATTGAAATTCTCGTCGAACTTGTCGGGTATGTTGAACTGGTCGTCAGTGAAGAACTCCGGGAACATCTCGTAGGTGGTCAGGAGCGAGGAGGAGACGTCCATGTGGTAGGTGCGGCGGTCGGCGTCGCCGGCGTCGTGGTAGCCGCCCCATGCCTTGATGGTAGGCTCCTCGCCGGTGACCCTAAGGCGGGCCTCACCGATGGGGCCGTAGGTGAGGTATACGGTTTCGTGGCAGGGCTTGGTGCGGATGTCCCACTCGGCGTAAGGCTTGACGACGGGAACGCCGCAACGCTGGTGGTAAAGGGCGCGGAAACTGGTCCAGGCGATCTTCCTGGCGAAATCTCCGCCCACTCCGAAGGGATAGGAGGATCCGAATCCCTTGACGACGACCTTGTAGGGACCGCCCTCGGGGACAGCGGACAGGTCGATGCGGTAGACGTAGTCGCCTGAGGATCTGTCTTCGCCGATCTCGGTGACTGTACCTGTCGTCACCTTGCGGCCCTTGCCGTCGATGACCTTGTACTCGGGCAGGGCGCCGTCGATCTTGCGGGCGCCGCCATCACCGAGCCATACGGCGAGGTTGGCGTAACGCACGTGACCCAGGGCGCTGTATCCGACCTGGTTGGTCTTGATGGCCTCGCAGAATACTTTTTTCTCCTTGAAGCGGAAGGCGGACTTGCCGTAGGGAGTCCTGATGACGTAGCGCTTGCCGGGCTTGAGTTTGTCGACGGTAAGATAGATATGGTGCTCGGAGGCATCAGCCTCCGTTACGAACTTGTTGAGTGCCTTGACGGGCTTGCGGTTGACCGTCCAGGCTGAAGGATCGGAGATGTCGATCCCGTCGATGTTCACGATATCGCTGTTGAAGAACAGGGTGATGACGTTGTCGGATGCCGTGCGTATCTCCTTGAGTACGAGAGTCTCGTCCTTAGCGGTCGGATCCTCGGGATATACGGGGCTCTGCGGGTTATAGGCAGAGATGCACAACACCGCCGCCAATGCGATGCACGGAAGTTTGAAATACGTTCTCATTTCAGGTATTTTGATTGGTTATAGTCTTAGAGAGTGAAGATAATCAAATTTTAGCAGAAAGCAATGCTTCCATGTCTTTTGCGGTCAGCGCCGAACCTGCTACAGTGCCGTCGGGGGCGACCAGGACCATGGTGGGGATCCAGTGTATGCCGAAGGCTTCGTACACGGGATTGTCCTTGCGCTTGATGAGGTTGGAGACCTGCTTCCATGCGAATCCCTGCTCGTCGAGACATTTGCGCCAGGCGTCCCCGTCGTCGTCGAAGGAGACTCCCAGGAACTCCACGCCCTTAGGCGCCGCCTTGGCGTACAGGTCCTTGACGGCCTGGAACTCCGCACGGCAGTCGGGGCACCAGCTGGCCCAGAAGTCCAGCACCAGCCACTTGCCGGCGTAGTCGGCCAGACGTATGGGCTCGCCGTCGGGGGTGTTCAGCTCCAGCGCGGGGGCGGGACTGCCTGCCGCCAGCTGGGGGAGGTACTCGGACATGTCTTTAGTCTCTTCGGCGGCCGGCTCCGCGGCCGCTTTCTTCTGCCGGCTGCCGCATGCCACGGTGCTCGCCAGCAAGGCCATGATGGCCAGGATCTTCAATGCTTTCATACTATAATGCCTGGTTCAGGAAGTCGATGTATCCTTCTATACTGAGGTTGTAGCCCCTGACGGGGGCCAGCAGCTCCCCGTCGCTGTTCAGCAGCGCGTAGTTGGGCTGGGAGTTCACTCCGAAACGCTCGCGGGCGATCAGGGAGTTGACCCTTCCCACGTCCTTAAGCACCCTGCCTTCCGGGGAAGTCACCCATTTGTCTTCGGGCAGCCTGGTCTTGTCGTCGTTGTGCAGTGCGACCATGATGAAGCGGTCCCGCAGCAGCGAAAGCACTTGAGGGTCGCTCCAGACGCGGGCCTCCATCTCGCGGCAGTTCACGCAGCCATAGCCGGTGATGTCCACGAAGACGGGCTTGCCGCTGGCCTTGGAGGCCACGAGCGCGTCGTCGATATTGTCATAGGCCATCAGGCCGTGTGCTACCTGCAGGGTAGGGCCTCCGGCAGTTGCCGGAGCGGCTGCGGGCGCCTGCGCCGCCGGGGTGTAGTTCCCAAGGACGAAGTCCTGGGTCTCGATGGGCGGCAGATAGCCGGACAAGGCCTTGAGCGGAGCGCCCCACATGCCCGGAACCATATAGACCACGAAACTGAACACTGCGATGGCGAGGGTCAGCCTCAGCACTGAAACATGCTCTACGGGCGAGTCGTGCTTGAACCGCAGCTTGCCCAGCAGGTACAGTCCCAGCAGCGAGAACACTACGATCCAGATGGCGAGGTACACCTCGCGGTCGAGCAGACCCCAGTGGTATGTCTGGTCGGCGGTGCTGAGGAACTTGAGTCCCAGCGCGATCTCGACGAAACCCAGTACGACCTTGACGCTATTGAGCCATCCGCCGCTCTTGGGAAGTCCCTTAAGGAGCGAAGGGAAGAGTGCGAACAGGGTGAAGGGAAGAGCGAAGGCTAGCGAGAATGCGAGCATCGTTATCATCGGCGTCCAGAACTCGCCCTGGGTGGACTTGATCAGAACCGAACCGACGATGGGGCCGGTGCAGGAGAACGACACCAGCACGAGCGTGAGCGCCAGGAAGAATATGCCACCGAGGCCTCCCTTGTCGGAGTTCTTGTCGGAGGAGTTGACCCACTTGGAGGGCAGCGTGATCTCGAAGGCTCCGAAGAAGGAGGCTGCGAAGACCATGAAGATGGTGAAGAACAGGAGGTTGGGCAGCCAGTGCGTAGCCAGCCAGTTGAAGATGTCGCTGGTCACGGTAGCACCGCCGAGAACCCTCGTCAAGCCGATGATTATGGATATCGGTACGGTATAAAGCAGGACGATGAAGAGACCGTACATGGCTGCGCGGAAGCGGCCGCGGGCCTTGTTCTCCGAGCCTTTGAGGAAGAACGACACCGTCATGGGCACCATCGGAAACACGCAGGGGGTGAGCAGCGAAGCCAGTCCCCAGAGGATGGCTTCGATGATCAGCGCCCACAGCGAGCCGTCGGTGTCGGCGGCCGCGGATCCGCCTTTGGCGGGCCTGAGCGCCGCACCGCCGCCGGCCTTGGCCGGAGCCACGTCGAAGTCCCAGTCCTCAGGCATGCCGCACATGTCGCCTGAACAGCTCTGCCAGGTGACCGTTCCTTTGACCTTGCCGTCGGCGGAACGGAATTTCTGCTTGAGGATATAAGTGTCCTTCACGACGGTTTCGCCCTTGTAGTCGGCGGGAGTGAAGACGTCCTCGGGGTCTCCGACAGCGTCATATCCGTCCAGTTCGATCTCGGCCGAAGTGTAAGGGTCGGTCAGGGGGTGGGTATAATACCCGCTGGATATCTTGCCCGTTAGCACCAACTCGTATATGCCCTCGCCGGACGACTCCACGGCGGCCGACCATTTGATGGTCTGCGCCAGCGCAGGAACCGCTGCTGCAAAGACAAGTAGGGTAAGAAGTATGCCAGTCTTTTTCATATTATGTCCGTTATAATATACAATTAACAAAGATACAATGTTTTTTGTTATATTTACGGAAACAAAACGACACGACAATGAAAAAACTGGTCCTTTCCGCCGCCCTTAGTTTCCTGACGGTGGCTTCGTTCGCCTGCACGAATCTTATCGTGGGCAAGAAGGCTTCCGTCGACGGAAGCGTGATGTGTACCTACAACTGCGATGGTTTCGGCTTCGCGTCTCCGCTGAGTTACTACGCACCCGGACGCCACGCGCCCGGCGAGATGATATCCATCAGGGGCTTCGGTCCTTCCGGAGGAGGCCGTTATGTAGCCCAGGCCGAGTACACTTACGGTGTCGTCGGCCTGATGAACGAGAATCAGGTCACCATCGTTGAGACCACGTGGGACGGCCGCGAGGAACTCCGCAACCCCGAGGGCTATCTCGATTATTTCACCCTGATGGACCTGGCCCTGCAGCGCAGCACCAACGCCCGCGAGGCCATCGCCGTCATCGACCAGCTCGTACAGGAGTATGGCTATAATTCCACGGGCGAGAATTTCGTGGTCGCCGACAAGGACGAGGCCTGGATCTTCGAGATCATAGGCAAGGGTCCCGGCCGCAAAGGCGCCGTATGGGTTGCCCTCCGCGTCCCTGACGACTGCATCTGCGCCTACGCCAACTCCAGCCGCATCCGCCAGTTCCCCCAGGCGAAGAAGGCTGACAAGAAACTCGGCTTCTGCGTAGTCGAGGGCGAGTGCATGTACTCGGCCGACGTCATTTCCTTTGCCCGTGAGATGGGCTACTACGACGGTCCCGACGCCGATTTCAGCTTCCGCGAGGCCTATGGCCCGCTCGACTTCAGCGCCATCCGCTACTGCGAGGCCCGCGTCTGGAGCTTCTTCCGCCACCATTACAACACCGACGAGATTGACTCCTACCTTCCCTTCATCAACGGCCATACCGAGGTCATCGACCATCTCCCGCTCTGGATCAAGCCCGACAAGCCCCTCTCCGTCCGCGACCTTATGAACGACATGCGCGACCACTACGAGGGTACAGCCCTTGACATGACAGCCGACATCAGTGCCGGCCCCTGGGCTTCTCCTTACCGCAACCAGCCGGTCAATTTCAAGTCCAGCGACGGCACCGACATGTTCCGCGAGCGTCCCATCGGATGCCAGCAGAGCGGCATGACCATGGTCTGCCAGATGCGCGACTGGCTTCCGGACGCAGTCGGCGGAGTGACATATTTCAATATGGACGACGCCAGCATGGTGGCCTATGTTCCGGTTTACTGCGGCATCGACCGTGTCCCGGACCCGTTCCGCAGCGAGAACAACAACATCCGCGAGTTCAGCACCGAGAGTGCCTTCTGGATGAACAACTTCGTGGCCAACATGGTCTATCCGCGCTACAGCGCCATGATCGGCGACCTCAAGGAGGCCCAGGCCGAACTGGAGGACTTCTATGCCGAGGACCAGAAGACGGTCGAGGCCGAGGCCCCTAAACTCACCGCCAGCGAGATGACGGCTTACCTCACCCGCAAGACCCTGAGTTACACCGATATGATGATGAAGCGCTGGGACAAGCTCGCCAAGCTCCTGATTGTCAAGCATAACGACCAGATCATGCAGCCCAGCGAAAACGGCGTCGTAGTCGCCGGACGCCGCACCTCGCCCGCCTACTCTCCCGTCTTCATCGATGCGGTCAAGACGGAGACCGGCGACCGCTATGTAAAACCTGCCGAATAGGCATTGAATAAAGTCGGCGAATCGCTATCTTTGCATACAGAACACTAAACATCTTTCCAATATGAGCCAACTGCACGTCATCAACCATCCCATGGTCCAGCACAAGCTTACGATCATGAGGGACAAGGAAACCGGTTCCAAGGATTTCCGTGAACTTCTCAAGGAGATTTCCCTTCTTATGGGCTACGAGGTCACCCGCGACATACCTCTCGAGGAGGTCGACATCGAAACCCCCATCTGCCCGACCAAGGGAAGGATAGTTTCGGGTCGCAAACTCGCCATCGTGCCTATCCTCCGCGCCGGTATGGGAATGGTCGAAGGACTGCATGAGCTGGTGCCCGTAGCCAAGGTAGGCCACATCGGCCTGTACCGCAATGAGGAGACCCACGAGCCCGTGGTGTACTACTGCAAGCTTCCCGAGGACATCCAGGAGCGCATGGTCATCGTCACCGACCCCATGCTCGCCACCGGCGGCAGCGCATGCGACGCCCTGACGATGCTCAAGGAGACCGGCTGCACCAACATCCGTCTTATGTGCCTGGTGGGAGCCCCCGAAGGCATTGAACGGGTCAGGATGGCACATCCAGACGTGGACATCTACCTCGCTGCCGTCGACGACCACCTCAACGAAAATGCATACATCGTCCCCGGTCTCGGTGATGCCGGCGACCGTATTTTCGGAACTAAATAACTGACTCTTTATGAAAAGGATCCTATTGACCATCGCTGCGCTGGTCTGCGGCGCCGTTGCCGCAAGCGCGCAGCCCGGCGGAATGGGTATGGGCGGCTTCGGCCAGATGCCGCAGGTCAACGTCAAGTTCGACCCCTATGTCGCCGCTCCCGCCGGCTATGACGCCGAGCGTCCCGGCATCGGACGCGGCACTCTCGAGACCGTAGAGTATAAGTCGGAGTCCGTCGGTACCATCCGCAAGGCTACGGTATATCTTCCTCCGAAGTACGACGCTTCCAAGAAGTACCCCGTCCTTTATCTCCTCCACGGTATCGGCGGAGACGAGCGCGAGTGGCTCCAGGGCGTTCCCAACGTCATTATGGACAATCTCTATGCTGACGGAAAGGCCGCCGAGATGATCATCGTCATGCCGAACGGCCGCGCTCAGGAGAACGACCGAGCGGAAGGCAATGTCTATGCTTCGTCTCCGGCTTTCGCCGCTTTCGAGTTCGACCTGCTCGGCAGTCTCATCCCCTTCATCGAGGGCAAATACAGCGTTTATACCGACAGGATGCACCGGGCCATCGCCGGTCTCTCCATGGGCGGCGGCCAGTCCCTCAACTTCGGCCTTGCCCACATGGATGTCTTCGCCTTCGTGGGAGGTTTTTCCTCAGCCCCCAACACAAATACTCCCGAGGTCCTCATCCCCGATGTGGAGAAGACCAAGGCGGAGAACAAGCTCCTGTGGATGGTCTGCGGAAGCAAGGACGGCCTCATGTACAACAGTTCCCGTCTCAAAGCGTTCTGTGACGAGCACGGTGTCCCCTGTACACTCATCGAATTCCCCGACGGCGAGCACAATTTCGTCGTCTGGAAATATGGTCTTTACAACTTCGCGCAGTTGATCTTCAAATAGGCCTGAGCAGGCCTATTTGAAGAGTTTCTGTGCAATCTGAGTGAGATAATCGCGGCAATTCATCCAGGTGTGGCCGCCGTCCGGGGTGTAGAACGTATGTTTTACACCCTGTTCGTTAAGATATGCGTCCAGACCGCGGGATGCTTCGATGAGGAAGTCTGAGGTGCCGGTGCCGAGCCACAGGAACTTGACGTTCTTCTTGACGTCGGCGAGAGGGGCGTAGGTACCGTTGGAGAAATTGGTCTTGTATTCCTCTCCGAAGATGGCGGGGGCCATGGCACAGACGTACTGGAAGGACTTCGGGTTGCCGAGGCCGCAGGCGAGCGCCTGGCGGCCGCCGAGCGAGAAGCCCGCGACGGCGCGGTCCGCGGCCGAGGTTTTGACCTTGTAGTTGGCCTCGATGAAGGGCTTGACGTCCTTCATGATCTCGTTGGTGACGATGTCCGTACCCATCGAGTCATAGCGTTCGGCCTTGCCCTGGCGGATCATTTCCGGGTACGGGTTGGCGTAAGGCATCACCACGATCATCCTCTTGGCCTTGCCGTCTGCGATGAGGTTGTCGAGGATATTGTTGACGTGTCCGACCTTGAACCAGGTTTCGTAAGTGTCCGTCATTCCGTGGATCAGATATAGCACGGGAAGTTTTTCCTTACCGTTCGGATCGTATCCCGCAGGTGTGTACACACACATCACGCGGTCGATGTTGCAGGTCTTGGAGTGGTAGTAGCGGTAACTGACCTTTCCGTGCGGGACGTCCCGGATGTCCTGTACCGACGGGACGGGTCCACGAACGTCGGCCAGCGAGTTCTTGAACCCCTCGTTGGGGAAGATGAACATATTGTTGGGGTCGGCCACCTGCATCCCGTCGATCAGGAAACAGTAGGGGTAGATATCGGGTTTGCCCGGAGTCACGGTGATAGTCCATACCCCGTTCTCGCCCTTGTACATGGGGGCGGCCTGCGCCAGCATCTGGCAGTCGAGTTTCACTTCCCTGGCGTCGGGAGCCTGGCAACGGAAAGTGACGCTGCCGTCGGCATTGTATTCCGGGGAGACGACTCCTGCGGGAAACAGCCTGGCCATCACCTCGGGGGTGAGGCGCTGCCCATCTCCGGCGGCAGGCTGTGCCTTTACGAAAAGCGGCACGAGAAGCAGCGCCGCTGCAATGATGGTTCTATATGCTTTCATATCTGCTGCGTCGTTTTAGTCCTTGAAAAGAAGTCTCAGTGATTTGTCCAGGAAGTATTTGGCATTCATCCAGGTATGTCCGAACTTGTCGGTGGTGAATTCCTTGACGTTCTTGATGCCCTTGCTGTCGAGGAAATCCATGTAGTCCTTGGCGTTGCCGTACAGGAAATCATCCGTACCGACACCGAGCCAGAATAGATGGATCTTGTCGTTGAGGGAGGGATCGTCATAGATGCCGCCCGGCAGCGTGGTGCTTGTGAACGAACTGTAGGAGCAGAGCCAGGAGAACTTGTCGAGGTTGGTCAGGCCTGCCGCCAGGCCCTGGTTGCCGCCGCGGGAGAATCCGCCGATAGCCCTGTGGTCGCGGTCGTTGATGGTGCGGTAGTTCTTCTCCACATAGGGCATCAGGTCGTTGATGAGGTCCTGCGTGAACAGGTCGCCCATACGCGGTGCGCGTCCGTTGGGATAGTACTTCGAAGGATTGCCGTAGGGGAGGACGATGATCATCTCCCTGGCGGCGCCCTCGGCGAGGAGGTTGTCGAGGATGAGGTTCATCCGGCCGACCTTGTAATACACTTCTTCCGTGTCGGTGGTGCCGCTGATCAGGTAGAATACAGGATATTTCCTGTTCTTGTCCTTGTAGTAGGTCGGGGGAGTGTAGACGATGGCGTTGCCGTACACCCCGAGGGTCTCCGACCAGTAGTTCACGTAGTCGACAGCGCCGTGTGGCACGTTCTTGAGGGCGTGGATGAGGGGCTCTCCCTGTCCGCGGACATCCACGATACTGTTCTTGAAGGTCTCGTTCGGGAACCAGTCGGGGTTGAGCGGGTCCATTATGGTGACCCCGTCCACGATGAAGCTGTATGGATACATGTCCGGGGCTACCGGACCGAGCGTGACGGTCCAGACTCCGTTTTCACCCTTCACCATATCCTGCGTGCCTGCGAACTGCGTGCTTACCTGTACGGCTTTGGCGCTGGCGTTGCTGTAGTTGAAAGTGACGGTATTGTCGGGATTGACGACTGGGGATGAGACCTGCGAGCCCATCTGGGGGGCTCCGGTCATATTCATGCCGGGGAGGAACCAGCCTCCAAAGGGGATGTCGTGAAGGATGTTCACGACGATCTTGCCAGCCTTGGGGCCGCGCACTACCTTCATCACCATCTCGCCGTTGACCAGCGTGCCCTTGCCCATATCGGTGAGCTTGGCGGTGATGCCCGGCTCACCTTCGCCGATGAGGTCGGCCTCGGTGAGGGTGCCGGACCAGAGGACGGGACCGAGCGTATGGTTCAGGGTCCAGTTGCCCGGAGTGATGTTCTCGAAGACGTACTCGTCGACGCCTTCCTTGATCATGAAGCGCTGGGTCTGGTTGCCGGCGCTGTAGGCGAAGCTGCCGCGGCCGCTGTTGAGTTCGATCTCGCCTCCGGTGCCGTTGACCTCCTCGCTGACCTCGCGGTAGTAGTCGAGCCCGGAGTCGAAGGATTCGACTTCAAAGAAGTACTCGGGATCGGTGTTGAGGCTGCGGATGGTGATCTGGTTGGCGTCGTAAAGGATGTAGCTGTTGTACAGTTTATTGGGCTCGATTCCGTAGCGTACGATGTATCCGTCTGCGCCCGGGACGGGCTCCCAGAGCAGGGAGGCCTCGCGGCGGTCCTCGGGGTTGCGGACGACCTTGACGTCACCGACCTTGATGGAGCCTGCGGAGTACGGGTTGCCGAAGATGCGGAGGTCCTTCATGCAGAACTTGGCCCCGTCGTGGCACTGTGCGGCGTTGGTCACGCGCACGAAGCGGCCCTGGACGGGCTTGGCGAACTCGGTGTAGTCGTGATGGAAATCGAACTTGTTGTCGCTCTTGTCGAGGACCTTGGTCCAGTTAGTGCCGTTGATGGATACCTCGACGTAGAAACACTGGTAGTGCTCGGGAAGTTGCTGGGGCGCACCGAAGCCGCCCATACCTCCGCGGGCGGCGTTCTCAGCGCCCACGTGGTCGAAGTTGCACTGGATGGCGTAGATGTCGGAGACCTTGCCGAGGTCGACCTGGAAGAACTCGCCCGGATCGCCCGTCCCGGCCACCCAGTTGGTCATGAACTGCTCGTCCACGCCGTAGTTGGGGTTGCTGCCTTCGGCGGTGGAGGAGACGGTGACCTTCTTCTTGTGCGAGAGGAGTTTCCAGCCGGTGTAGTTGTCCACGCCGTCCTTGCGGGAGGCGGGGTAGTACTGCGGATAGTCTCCGAAGGAGACGTTGGAATACATAACGCCGTCGGCGTCAACATCGGTCGGGTAGATGGCCAGTTCGGAGCCGCGTCCCGCGCCGCCGTAGCTGGCCGGGATCATGCAGATGGTCCAGAGATGTCCGTTCTTGTCGTGGAACGTGCTGCCGTGACCTGCACCTACGGCAAAACCGGTGGTCTTGAAGGTCAGCGGGTTATGCTCCGAATATGTGAACGGGCCCATGGGGCTGTCGCCGACATATACTCCGTGCGAGTAGGAGAGGAACTCGAGTCCGATGGCGGCATACTGGAGATAATACTTGCCGTTGTGCTTAGTCATCCAGGGGCCTTCGATCCAGGGGTATTCCTCGGAGAAGTAGTCGCGGCGGCCGTTGAAGATGGAGTAGATGACATCCTCGGAACGGCGGGTCTCAAAGCCGTGCTTCTTGTAGTCGCTGAAGAAGAGCACCTGAGGCTCACCTATTTCCTTGAAGGTCTTCTTGTCCAGTTCCACGACCTGGAAGGGCATCAGCTGTGACCAGCCGTAGTACATATACAGGTGGCCGTTGTCGTAGAACATGTTGGCGTCGCCGTAGCGGTCGCTGTCGAGCTGCTCCTCCAGAACGGTCCATTCTCCGGTCTTGGGATTGTCGCAGCGGCAGACGCGGCGGTTGTTCATCGAGCAGGCATACAAGGTGCCGTCGATGTCCACGACTGAGACCACGCCGCCGGGGAAGTTGGGAGCGTCGACGTAGGTCCAGTCCTGGAAGTCAGGAGAGAACCAGTAACCTCTCCTGTGGGAAATGAACAGATAATAGTCGTCTTCATAAACGAGGACGACCGGCTCGCCGCCGCGCCCGGCCCTTTCGTTACCGGCGAAGATGTCGAGCGGGTTGCAAAACGTGGTCCTCTGCTGTCCGAAGGACGACAGGGACGCCAGCATCATGACTGCCAGTGCCAGGACGCTTCTCACGGATGTTTTTCGCATGATCTTTTTATAGGTTATGGTTTCGTGCAATTATATCTTTCCAAAGATAGGCATTTTGCAGACGATGCTTTTATAATCCTGGGTCAAGAGTATTTAAAAATACTTATCTTTGCCACGTAAAAATGAAGAGCATGAAATCTATAGTGAAATTCCTGCTGGGGGCGGTCCTGATCGCTGCCTCCATTTCCTGCAGCCGCGAGGCGGAAACTGTCCGCGTCGATGGCGGCCTGCTACAGGGCGTTCCCTCCGCTGCGGAGGGCGTGACCGTTTTCAAGGGCATCCCCTATGCTGCCCCTCCGGTAGGGGACCTGCGTTGGCGCGAGCCTCAGCCGGTCGTTCCCTGGACCGGGGTGAAGGTCGCCGACGAGTTCGGTCCCATTCCATGGCAGAAGGATCTGAGCGGCATGGATCTCTATGGCAAGGAATTCTATTCCGCCGGGATGCCGGAGATGAGCGAAGACTGCCTCTATCTCAATATATGGACACCTACGGCTTCCATCGGCAAGTATGACAGGCTCCCGGTCGCGATGTGGATCCATGGCGGAGCCTTCGACCACGGCTATGGCAATGAGATCACCTTCGACGGAGACGAATGGGCTTCCAGGGGCGTGATACTCGTCACCATCAACTATCGCGAGGGTATCTTCGGCTTCTTCGGCCACGAACTCCTTTCGAAGGAGGAGGGGGCCGAGGGCCGCAGCGGCAATTATACGCTGTACGACCAGTTCGCGGCCCTCGAATGGGTAAGGAACAATATCTACAAGTTCGGAGGGGATCCGGACAACATCACCATATTCGGACAGAGCGCCGGCGCGCGGAGCGTTCAGGCGCTGCTCTCTACGCCGATGACCAAAGGCATGATCGCGAAGGCCATCATGCAGAGCGGCGGAGGCATCAACCCCGACCAGCAGGGACGTGAAAGCAGCAGCGAAGCGGTCTGGGAGGCCGGTCAGGCCTTCTGCGAGTTCGCAGGCTACGAAACCCTCGAGCAGATGCGTGCTGCCTCGCCGCAGGAGTTGCTTAAGAAATATGATGAGTTCGTCGCCACCGGCAAACGCATTCCTTTCGGACCGATGATTGACATGAAGGTCTGCGGAATGTCCTTCACCACTGCAGCATCGCAGAACGTCATACCGGACATCCCCTATATGATAGGCTCCACTACGCTCGACGGCCCCCAGCGCGCCAGGGACATATCCCAGTTCTGCGCGTCCAGGGAGTTCCATAACGGCAAGCCCGTATTCGACTACGTTTTCACGCGCAAACTCCCCGGAGACGATGCGGGAGCGTTCCATTCAGCCGAACTCTGGTATATGTTCGGTACGCTTGACCGCTGCTGGCGGCCGTTCACTGACGGCGACCGCGAGCTCAGCCGGATGATGCTGGACGCGTGGACCAATTTCTGCAAGTACGGAGATCCCGCCGGTCCGGATAATGAAGTGTATTGGCCAGCCTTCTCACAAGATGCCCCTTTCCGCAAGGTTTGGGACGTATCGGAATGACGCTTAAACGTCTTCGGTGACAGTCATCTCGCATTTCGCGCAGTCGAAATGCAGTGCGAGACGCCGTCCGTTGTTCAGAAGGAACAGCGGGCGGCTTTCCTTTGCGCCCTGGTGGACGGGGCAGAGGCCGAGCTCATGGCGGATGCAGTATCGGGTGCGCATGAGTTCTGCCCCACGTGGATGCCCGATCTCGTAGGCGGGGTCGATGACGGCGGCTCCACGTGAAGCGTACACGTCGCGTGCGACGGAGTTCGCGACGTTGTATTTGTAGGAAAGATGGTTTTCCGCGATGCTGACTGAAGGGTCTTTCTTGCCGGAGGCCATCGGAAGGGTTTTGCAGGGGAGGGCATCGAGATCGGAGGCGACCAGGCGCCGGATGCCGTTGAGCAGCGAAGCGCTCAGCAGCGGCAGTGCGCCGCCCGGCGTCATGATGTCCAGCGAACTTACCCGGAATGCATAATGTCCGCTGCGCTTGGAGAGTTGCTCACGGATCATGGCCTCCTGGCGCTCGCGGTTGTCGGCCGTGTCGAGGTCGGACTTGAACGGGCTGAAGACCTGTCTTCCGTCCTCGCTCGTGGCCGTGATGTCGATATTGTATTTTCCCGAGACGGTGACTTGAAGGTCGACGGCGATCTCCCTCCGTGGAGCATCCCGCTCGAGTTCGCGCTCGAATGCTGAATTGATATTGCGATAGAGTTTAATTCCGCTGCGCAGGCCTTCTACGGGTTTACAGCGGACGACTGCGCCCTCGCAGACGTCGCCGCGGAAGCCGACTATGCCGCCCCGTCCGGTAAAGGCAAAGCCGTCGCCGTTGTGCAGCTGCACCCCTTCCGCCAGGGCGAGTCTCAGCTCGCATGCGGAACCGGCGCGCCGCACGTCCCTGACCGTGCCGACGAACTCTCCCATAGACTTCGGAGCGTCCATGGAGGACCACCGGTTGCGCCTTCCGTCCAGCCAGAGCTCCGTGTATCCTCGGTTGAAGGTCCGGTCGGTTGCCGGCTCGAAACCGCCGGTCACGCGGCCGAAGGAGGAGCGGCGGTATTTGTCCGGATGCGCGGCGACCAGGGCGTCCAGGGCCTTGGAGTACTCCCGGACCACATTCTTGACGTACGAGGCATTCTTGAGGCGTCCTTCTATCTTGAAGGAGCATACGCCTGCATCCGCCAGGTCTCCGAGCCTGTCGAGGAGACGATAGTCCTTGAGGGACAGCAGCGCCTTGTCCTTTGCCAGCACGCGGCCGGTGTCGTCCACGAGGTCGTACAGCGAGCGGCAGGCCTGGATGCAGGCCCCGCGGTTCGCGCTGCGTCCGGCAAGATGTTCCGAGAGGTAGCACTGCCCGCTGTAGCATACGCAGAGGGCTCCGTGGACGAAGAACTCCAGTTCGCATCCTACGGCCTTGCGTATCTCCCTGACCGTTTCCAGCGCCGTTTCGCGCTCGATGACCAGACGCGAGTATCCCAGGCTCTCATGGAAGCGCGCGTCCCCGGGGGTGCGTATCGCGCACTGCGTGGACGCGTGCAGGGGGACGGTGATGTCGTCCCATTGCGTGACGGCGGCGTCCTGGACTATGAATGCGTCCACTCCGGCCGCCTGCGCCTCCAGCATCAGCCGGTGCGCCCTGTCCAGTTCGTCGTCAAACAGGATCGTGTTGACTGTCAGGAATATGCGGGCTCCGAAGCGGTGCGCGTACTCGCATAGCCGCGCCACGTCCTCCATACTGTTCCCGGCATCTTTCCTGGCTCCGAACTCCCCTCCGGCCATATACACGGCATCGGCACCGCAGTCGATGGCTGCGATGCCGATGTCGGCATTTCTCGCCGGTGCGAGAAGTTCGAGTGAAGTCATTATTTCTTCAGGGCCTCAAGCTGCTGCTTGGCGGTGGCACCGTACTGAGGGTCGTTCTGGACCTTGGTGTAGTACTCGATGGCCTTGGCCTTGTTGCCGGCCTGCTGGTAGAGGACGGCGATGGTGGTGTTGATACCGGCGGCGTCAGAGGCGTTGGGGGAGAGTTCGAGATACTTCTCGTAGGAGCTGATGGCCTTGGAGTTGTCCTTGAGCTGGGCGGCTGCGGAAGCGAGAAGCTTGTAGGCGTTGGCGCTCTCGGAGAAGGTGTTGGACTCCTCGCAGGCGGCCATGGCCTCCTTGTACTTCTTGTCCTTCAGGAGCTGCTGGGCATCCTTGAGGTAGATATTGGCAAGCTGCTTGTTGGCATTTGCGGCCTGGCCGTGCTCGGCGGCCTGCTTGAACGCTGCGATGGCACCATCCTTGTCATCGAGGTTGGTGAGGGCAAGGGCGAGACGCAGGGCGGAAGCTCCGTCCTCGGGATCGGCTGCAAGGATATCCTTGTAAGCCTCGGCGGCAGCGGCGTAGTCCTTGTCGTTGTACAGCGCAAGGGCCTTCTGCTTCTTCACCTGAGGGATGAGGGTAGCGGCTTCGCCGATGACATCGTCATTCTCATACTCCTCGGCGACCTTGATGGCCTCGTCGAGCTGGGCGATGCCCTCGTCATATTTGGCATCCTTGATGGCGTTCTTTGCGATGGTCAGCACTATGGAAGGAATCACGGACTTGCAGGTACCTACAAGCTCCTCTCCCTCCTCGCCGCAAGCCTGGGCAAGGGTAAGGGCTTCCTTGAACCCCTCGAGAGCCTTGGCATAATCTTTGGCTACGAGAGCCTCGTTGGCATTCTGTGCTGTTTCAGTCGCCTTTGCCATGTCCTGGGCGGAAACGAGCCCTGCGGAAAGGATGACGGCGGCCAAAGTGAGAATAATTTTTTTCATAATGCTAAAATGAGTTTATAAGTGATTTCAAACGGAACAAATACAAAAGTAGTAATTTTATTTTTTACTTTTGTACCAGATCAGGATAAATTATGAGATTACGCTTCAAACCTGCTTTATCAGCATCGTTCCTGCTCTCTGTCCTAACCCTTTCTCTGGGAGCACAGTCGCTGCCTTCTTTCCCGGCAGCTTCCGGAGTTGTTACCGGCACCCTTCCAAACGGCATATCATATTATCTCGTCTCCAACCCGTCCGTCAAGGGACGCGCGGATTTCGCGCTGGTACAGAAGGGGCCTGTCCGCGAGGATGTCTCCCGGGCTGCGCTGGCAGATCTTCCTCACTTTCGAGATGAGAGACCTTACCAATTCCTTGCCAAACTCGGCGTAGGATACGACAATTTTGGATATATACGGCCTACAGAGGCTTCTACGACGTATTTTTTTCACGATGTTCCGGTCGGACAGGCCGCAGTGAGGGACACGATGCTCCTCATGCTTTTCGACGTTTCGGAGACTTGCCCCTACGAACAGGCCATAATAGTCAGCGGCGATATCGACAAACAGGTGGTGCGTGAGAGGATGAATGTATTCTCGATGATGGTCACGTCCCGCGCCCGCGTCCCGGAGCCCCCGGCTTATGAGTGGAATCCTTCCGAGGGACCTGTCGTACGCGTCGTCCGGACGGCTCCGCAGGACGAAGCGACGCTGACGGTCCGCTATTCTTCCCCCAGGACACCTCGCGAGGCTATGAACACGGCTCAGCCCCTCGTCACGGAACTGTTCGCGAGGGAACTCGGCATAATAGTCCGGGACAGGCTTGAGGGCAATTTCCGCGAGAGGGGCATCCCCCTGGCGGGCGCCGAGGCCGGGTACAGGGGCAGTTCTGCCGGACCTGGTGCCGAAATGTATTCATTCTCCGCCGTCACCGGACGGGACGACCTGCTCCGTGCCACCGAGGCTATTGGCTCGGTGCTCGGCGAGCTTGATACGCACGGCGCCTCGCTCAGCGAGTTCCAGCAGGCCAGGGACCGCTTCCTGTCTTCGCTGGTATCCGCCTCTTCCGCCTCTTCCAATTCCGACTGGGTGACGAAGTGCGAGTCGGCTTTCCTGTACGGTTCCAACCTTGCCGATCCAGGATATGTCCGTGATTTCTTCACTTCCCGGAATATAGCCTCCCAGCGCGAACTGGAACTCTTCAATGATTTCGTATCCGCCCTGCTGGACCCTGGGCGGGCCGTGACCCTGAGGTACGAATCTCCGGCCGACTCGCTGGCCGTCGAGCCCCTCAAGGCCGCTTTCGCGGCAGGATGGGCTTCGGCCTCTTCCAGCCCCGTCATCCGTGAATACCGTGTCAACCAGAGCGACACGCTCGGACTGTATGTCCCGAAGGGCAAGTCCAAACTGAAGCAGACAGGCCCTGAGGCGATGACCGGAGGCGAATTATGGACCTTTGCCAACGGAATGAAGGTCATCTATAAACGTTCGGACGCCGTCAAAGGCACTTTCTCGTACGGCTTCCTCCTGAACGGAGGCTGTGCCGGCGTGCCCGGCCTGGCGCAGGGAGAGGGCGGTTTCATAGGCGACCTCCTTACGGTTTCCGATATAGGGGGCATCCCCGGAACTTCGTTCCTGAAACTGCTCGAATCGAACGGCATCGGGTTCAGGACTGCAGTCGGACTCACCGACCTCCGTATCACCGGCAGTTCGCCTTCCAGTAAACTCCAGCTTTTGCTGAAGTCGTTGCTTACCCTTTCGCGTGACCGCGCGGTAAATAATGACGCGTACGCATATTATCGCGCGGGAGAGCGCCTGCGCATCTCGATGGAACGCAGGCGGCAGGCGGGCATCCAGGCGGTAGTGGACAGCATAATGAGCCCGGGCTATCTGCACAGTCCCGTCAAGAGACTTTCCGGCCTTACCGACGACCTCCCGCAGCGTGCCGAGGCCTATTTCTCGGATGTTTTCTCCCGCTGCAACGACGGTTTGCTCGTCCTCGTAGGGGACCTTGATCCCTACATGCTGAAGAAAGTCCTCCCCAAGTATATGGGAGGGTTCATGACAGGGGGAAGGCCTGCGGCTCGTCCCCAGGTCGAATTCCCGCTGCGCTCCGGATGGTCCACATACACGGTCGATGCGGAAGGGAGCGACGTGGGCACGGGTGAGCCCTGCATCACGGTTGCCGAGTCGGCTCTGGTCCCGTTTACGCTCGACCGGTACATTTCCTTCAACATTGCGGTAATGGAGTTGCAGAAGCATCTGGCCGGGGCCCTGGCCGACACCGGGATGTTCGCCGAAGTCTCGGGAGACGCAGATTATTTCCCGTCCGAAAGGATGACTGTCCGCATAGTCTGCCGTCCGGTTGCTGAGAGCGGGCTGCCTGCGGACGTTGTCGCCGGGGATCCCCTCCGGGTCCTCGGGGTGGTCCGGGGAGCCCTTGCCGGCTTTTCCGCCTCCGGCCCTTCCGAGGCTTCTACGGCGGAGTCCAAGGCGGTCCTTCAGGCCGGGAGGGATGCCCTGGCGGGTGACCCGTCTTTCCTCGTGGACGCCGCTCTGACGCGGTACTCCGCGGGCAAGGACCTGGTCACGGGCTTCAAGTCCAGGGCAGGTTCCGTCACGCCATCCTCGGTAAAAGAAATACTGTCGGCTCTCGAGTCCGGCAGCAAGGTTGAATTCGTCATTTATTGATCTATGGCCAGGAACGGTTTCGGTACTATTGTCCAGATAGACGACTGCCTCGTCTCGGAGGATGTCTTCGTGGAATTCTTTTCATGCGATTATGAGGCCTGCAAAGGGAAATGCTGCATCGTGGGAGACTGCGGCGCCCCTCTGGATGAGGAGGAACTGGAACTTCTGGAGCGGGATTATCCCGCCTATTCTCCCCTGATGAGCCCTGCCGGTCGCGAGGCGGCCGAGTCCAAGGGCTTCTTCGAGGTCGACTTCGAAGGCGACCTCGTCACGCCCCTGGTGCCGGGTACCCAGGAATGCGCCTATACCCTTTGGGAGGACGGCAACTGCCTCTGCGCCATCGAACGCTGCCACCTGGGCGGCGGCTGCGGCTTTCCCAAGCCCGTCTCCTGCGCCCTTTATCCCATACGCATAAAGAAACTCTCCAACGGTATGCTCGCCCTGAACGTCCACCATTGGGACATCTGCAGGGATGCATTCGAGAAGGGACGCCGGGAGGGGATACGGGTGTACCAGTTCCTGCGTGCCCCGCTCATCCGCCGTTTCGGAGAGGATTTCTATGACCAGCTCACAGCTGCCGCCGACCTCGTCCTGTCTTCAGAGTCCTAGCGTTCTTTCTGTCACAAAACGGATTTTTTTACGTTTTACTATTGCACGAATGGAAAAAATGCCGTAGCTTTGCAGTGTATTAGTTTTGTAATACACTATGTGACATCGGAATGATTCGACAAAAATTTTGTGATAATCTAAAATAATTTATTGTTTTCCGATATTTTTGGATTATATTTGCAGAAACGAACGTAATAGATACGAAGATGCTGATAGAACTAAAAGACGTCAACAAGACGTATAACAACGGGCAGCCGCTCCACGTACTGAAGGGTATCGACCTCAGTATAGACAAGGGAGAGTTCGTCTCCATAATGGGAGCCTCCGGTTCCGGAAAGTCCACGCTGCTCAACATCCTGGGCATCCTGGACAACTACGATACCGGCGAGTACTGGCTGAACGGAAGGCTCATCAAGGACCTCAGCGAGCGCCAGGCTGCGGACTATCGCAACCGCATGATCGGATTCATTTTCCAGTCCTTCAACCTTATCGGCTTCAAGACTGCCGTCGAGAACGTCGAACTCCCGCTTTTCTACCAGGGAGTGAGCCGTCACAAGCGCCATGCCCTCGCGATGGAGTACCTCGAGCGACTCGGGCTCAAGGAGTGGGCCGGGCACTATCCCAACGAGATGTCCGAAGGCCAGAAGCAGCGCGTCGCCATCGCCCGTGCCCTGATCACCCATCCCCAGATCATCCTTGCCGACGAGCCTACAGGCGCCCTTGACTCCAAGACCTCGGTGGAGGTCATGGAGCTGCTTGGGCAGCTCAACCGCGAGGAGGAAGTCACCCTCATAGTCGTGACGCACGAAAGCGGCGTGGCCAACTGCACCAACAAGATCATCCACATCAAGGATGGAGTCATCGGCGAGATCGAGATGAACTCCGGCCATGACGCTTCCGCCTTCGGAACTGCCACAATCATGAAATGATGCCATGAGAGACGTATTCATAGAAATATGGGAATCCGTCCGGCGCAACAAGCTGCGCACCTGCCTGACCGGCTTCGCCGTGGCCTGGGGTATCTTTATGCTGATAGCCCTGCTCGGCGCCGGCAACGGCATCATGAACATTTTCGATTCCAACAGCGAGGGTATCACTGTCAACTCGATGAGGGTTTATGGCAATTCTACTTCCAAGCCTTACGGCGGCTTCAAGCAGGGGCGTCTCATAGAACTCGACGAGCACGACCTCAAGTTGACGGCAAGCCCCGTCT
Source organism: Bacteroidales bacterium (assembly GCA_017519865.1). GTDB lineage: Bacteria > Bacteroidota > Bacteroidia > Bacteroidales > UBA932 > Cryptobacteroides. Next base: position 54,046 of record JAFWRQ010000003.1, read on the forward strand.
TCGAAGACCACATCGACGAGATCTCCGCTTCGCTGAGCCAGGGCGGTTTCATGATGACCTATGGCAAGCGTTATTTCAGCGTTTCCTTGAACGGCGTATATCCGGACATCGCGAGGCTTTACGGCATCGAGATGCTCTCCGGCCGTTTCATCAACCACAACGACATCGAAGACAAGCGCAAGGTCCTCGTCATCACGCATCTCCAGGCCCGCAACTTCCTTGGCGGCAAGGAGGACTACGATTCGCTGCTGGGCCAGCGCGTCAAGATAGGAAACCTCTCCTTCAAGATCATCGGTGTTCGCAAAAGTGCTGAGAATACGGATGATTCAGAGATTTATACCCCTTACACGACGCTCAGGGGCATATTCTCCAAGAGCAATAAGATAGACATGCTGTCGTTCACCTTCCACGGACTCGACACCGAGGAAGAGAACGAAGCATTCGAGAAGGATTACAAGCGGGTACTCAACACTTACCACGGGGCCGCTCCCGACGATGAAAGGGCCATCTGGATATCAAACTCCTTCACCATGAACATGCAGATGAACCAGGGCCGTAACGTTCTCGATGTCTTCCTCTGGGTCATCGGCCTCTTCACCCTCCTTAGCGGAATCGTGGGAGTGAGCAACATCATGCTCATCACAGTCAAGGAGCGTACGCACGAGTTCGGCATCCGCAAGGCCATAGGCGCCAGCCCCTGGTCCATCATGAAACTCATCATCGCCGAGAGCGTTTCGATCACCGCTTTCTTCGGATATATCGGAATGGTATTGGGCATGATAGCATGCCGGGTTCTGGATGCCACTGTAGGCTCCAATCCCATCGAAGTCCTCGGAGAGTCCATCACCATAATGCAGAACCCTTCAGTGGGACTTGGCGTGGCCGCCGAAGCCACCCTCCTGCTGATCATAACCGGCACCCTGGCAGGACTTATTCCCGCCAGGAAGGCCTCCAGGGTCAAACCCATTGAAGCACTGAGAGCAGAATGAGACTGGATATCAACACATATCATGAGATAGCCGACTCGCTGCTGCGCAACAAGAGCAGGAGCCTGCTGACCGGCTTCGGCATCTTCTGGGGCTTGTTCATGCTGCTTGCGATGCTCGGTGCCGGAGACGGTGTCAAGGGCTTGCTGAAATCCACTTTCGAGGGTTTCGCCTCCAACGCCGCCATCATCGTCTCCTCCAACACTTCCGTACCCTACAAGGGTTTCCAGGAAGGACGCTACTGGCAGTTGAAATACAGGGATATGGAGCGTATGAAGACGCTCATCCCCGAAGCCGGCGTCGTTACCCCGATGATCAGCCAGTGGGGACAGACCGCCGTCTATAATTCGCAGAGTACCAACTGTTCCGTGACCGGAGTCAACGCCGACTACGTCGAGATTGAGGCTCCGAGGCTGAAATATGGCCGTTTCCTGAACGAGGTCGACGTAGAGCGCGGCCGCAAGGTCTGCGTCATCGGCAAGCGCATCTACAACGAACTCTTCCCGGACGGGGGAGACCCTTGCGGCACTTTCATCCAGGTCGGCTCCGTCTTCTTCCAGATCGTGGGAGTTAACTTCTCTTCCGGAACCATCAATATCAACGGCAACACTTCGCAGAAGGTGGTCATTCCATCAACGGTAGCACAAAAGCTTTACAACCGGGGCGAGAACGTCGACATCATCTGCATGACTGCCAAGTCCGGCATCAAGATGTCTTCCCTGGAGCCCCGCGTGCGCCAGGTCCTCGGCCGCGAGCACTATTTCGACCCGAAGGATGAGCCAGCGATGATGTTCCTTAACACCGAGGAGATCTTCACCCTGATTGACACCCTGTTCCGCGGAGTCGACTTCCTTATCCTCCTGATCGGCCTTGGCACATTGCTGGCCGGAGCCATCGGAGTGAGCAACATCATGATGGTGACCGTCAAGGAACGCACCGTCGAGATCGGAATCCGCCGTGCCATCGGCGCTACTCCGCGTGACATCCTTTCGCAGATTATGCTTGAAAGCATAAGCCTGACGCTGATAGCCGGAATGTTCGGGATAATGTTCTCGGTGCTGACGCTGAGCGTGGCCGAGAAGATAGTGGCAGCCTCGGGCGAGTTCACGCCGGAGTTCCAGATCGGCTTCTGGCTGGCCGTGGCCGCGGCTGCCCTGCTCGCCGTGCTCGGAATGCTCGCCGGCCTTGCGCCGGCCCTCAGGGCGATGAACATCAAGCCCGTCGATGCAATGAGAGATGAATAATAAAAAAACGAACCATATATGAAAAAGTTTTCCAAGTACATCATTACTGCGCTGATCGCACTCTTCGTGATCGGAACCTTCATGTTCCTCTACAGACAGTCCCGTCCGGCGGAGGTCCATTACCAGGAGCTGGAAGCTACCGTGATGGATATCCAGCGCACCACCGTCGTGACCGGCAAGATCATTCCCCGCAACGAGGTGAATGTCAAGCCCCAGATCAACGGCATCATAGCCGAGATATACAAAAAGGCCGGCGAGCAGGTTCAGGAGAACGAGGTGATCGCCAAGCTCAAGGTCATTCCTGACATGAACTCCCTGAGTTCGGCCCAGAGCCGCGTGCGCCTGTCCGAGATCAACCTCAAGCAGGCCCAGACCAACTACGACCGCGAGAAGGCGCTTTATGACAAGCAGCTCGTGAGCGCGGACGAGTTTGAGAAAGTGCTGCAGGCCCTGAACCAGGCCAAGGAGGAAAGATCGGCCGCACAGGATGCCCTCGAGGTGATCCGCGACGGTGTGTCCCGCTCCAACGCCACTTCATCGTCCACCCTGGTCCGTTCTACGATCACAGGCCTCATCCTCGACGTCCCGGTCAAGGTCGGTAATTCCGTCATCCAGGCCAATACGATGAACGATGGTACTACTGTCGCGACCGTAGCGAACATGAACGACCTGATCTTCGACGGTAACGTCGACGAGACCGAAGTGGGCTCGCTCTACGAGGGTCTCCCCGTGACCATAACCATAGGCGCCCTCCAGAACTACTCGTTCGACGCGACCCTTGAATACATTTCGCCGAAGGCGGTGGAGAGCAACGGAGCCAACCAGTTCGAGATCAAGGCTGCAGTGGCCGTCAATACCGACCAGATGATCCGTTCGGGCTACAGCGCCAATGCGGAGTTCGTGATCGAGGAGGTCAAGGGAGTGCTTTCCCTGCCTGAGAGCGCCCTCGAGTTCGACGGTGACGACACCTACGTACAGGTGTTGAACGCGGACGGCAGCACCACCCGCACCAAGGTCGAGACAGGCCTCAGCGACGGAGTGAATATCGAGATCAAGAGCGGCGTGACCGAGGGCACCAAGGTCCGCGGTTCCAAAATAGTCGAGTAGCCATGAGAAGGACAATACTGACGGCGGCCCTCTTATTGGGCCTCATTAGCGGAGCACAGGCACAGGACCGCGTATGGACGCTGACACAGTGCATCAACCATGCGCTCGAGAACAGCCTCCGGATCAAACAGGGTGAGTTGAGCGTCGAACAGAAGGAAATCTCCCTCAATACGGCGGAGAACAGCCGGCTTCCCGGCCTTAGCGCCGGCTCGGGACAGAATTTCTCGTTCGGACGCGGCCTGACCGCGGACAATACTTACGCCAACACCAACACCACCAGCACTTCTTTCAGCGTGGGAGCGGACGTTCCTGTATTCAACGGATTCCGTATTAAACATAATATTGAACTGTCTAAACTTGACCTTGCGGCGGCCACCGCCGACCTTGAGAAGGCCCGGGACGACATCCGGGTGGCGGTGGCCCAGGCATACGTGCAGATCCTCTACAATATGGAGATCCGGGACGTTGCCTTGAGGCAGATCGAGATAGACTCCCTTCAGGTCGTGCGCCTCTCCGAGATGGCGGCGAACGGGCTGGCGTCGCGCGCGGAGGTCTCTGCGCAGGAAGCTACGCTGGCGCAGAGCCGTGTCAGCGCTACGCAGGCTGCCAACAACGTCTCCCTGGCCATCCTCGACCTTACCCAATTGCTGGAACTCCCTTCGCCCGAGGGTTTCCATATAGCCCGTCCATCAGTAGAGGGGCTTGAAGGGGCCATCCTCATGAGCCCTGAGGCCATCTATGCGGAAGCCGTGCAGGTGAAGCCTTCCGTCAAGGCCGAAGAGATCCGTCTCGACTATGCGCTCAAGAGCATAGATCTGGCGAAGAGTTCGTTCCTGCCCACCATCTCCCTCAGCGGAGGTTTGGGGACCAATTACTACACTTCTTCCGGATTCGCTTCCGCAGGTTTCCTGGACCAGGTCAGGAACAATTTCAGCCAGTATGTGGGAATGAACCTCAACATACCCATCTTCACCCGCTTCTCCAACCGTAACCAGGTGCGTAATGCCAAACTCTCCAAGCTCAACCAGGAAATCGCGCTCGAGAATACGAAGAAATCCTTGTACAAGGAGATCCAGCAGGCATACTACAACGCTGTCGGATCGCAGGAGAAGTACCGCAGCAGCCTTGTTGCTTCGGACAGCGCTGAAGATGCCTTCCAGCTCGCACAGGCAAAGTACGAGAACGGCAAGTCCGGCATCACCGAATTCAACGAGGCCAAGGCACGTTATATGCGTGCCGCCTCAGACCTTGTCCAGGCCCGTTACGAATATCTCTACCAGTCCAAGGTACTTGATTTCTACCGCGGTATAGAACTGAGTTTCTGACAGTTGTCTCTAGTAACTCAGGCCGTAGCCGAAGGGGAATGAAGGGTTGGGGGAGTCGAAGGGGACATCCTCCTTCTGTGCCCTGACTGCGTCCATCGAGGAAGGGATCTCGAACGGTAGTTTGCTCTTGGGATTATGGCGTCCGAACACGACATCGAGCACTGCGGCATCCGTAGGATCGAACGAAAGGATCATTGCCTGAGGCAGGGCCTTGAGTTCGGGAGTGATCACGAGCGAGGAGCCGGTGGGGTTGATGTCTGCGACAACTGGCTTGCCGGAGGCGACGAGTTCCTGGAGACGTGCGAACTTTCCTGCCGGGAAATCGATGTCCACTTCGGCGGAAGCTTGCCTGGATCCGCCCGTGCGGTCAGGAGATGACGTGGTCCGGTAGATGATGAGGTCTGCGTCGGCGGGCTGGTCGACTACCTTGCCGTAAGAGGCTGCCAGGGCAGGATCTATGCCTTCGACGAATACCTTTATGCCTTCCTTGGCCGGAAGGGTGCCGCCATTGTTCGTAAGCAGGACGTTGGAAACCCTCTGGCACTCGAGTCCGAAAGCTTCGTTTTCGGGGCTCTGCAGGACCGTGGCCGCCTTTGTCGGATCGACGTAGGGATTCTCGAAGAGGCCGAGGATGAAATGCCACTGCAGGATGCGGGAGGCTGCCTGGTTGATGCGCTCCTCCGATACCCGTCCTTCTTTAACCAGTTCCACAACCAGTTCAGGACGCGTTTCGGAGCCCATCTGGTCGACACCGGCGTTGATGATCATCTCCATATTGTCCTTGGTCGTAGTCTTGCCCTGGAGGGACGGTTTGAGAGGACCGTTCCCCACCACGCCCCAGTCGGTGCAGATGGCTCCCTTGAATCCGAGTTCGCCGTAGAGGACCTCGGTGGACATATGGTAGGAATAATTCACGTTGAGGGAGTCGTAATAGGTGCCGCTGTAGTAGCCCATCGCCGCCAGGGCGCCCTTCTCGATACCCTTTTTCCAAGGGAGATAGTGATATTCCTGATTGTTGCCGGGGTAGACCAGCCAGCGGCCGCTGCCGCCAAGGTGCGGGCCGCTGCCGGGCCAGTGCTTGAGGTGGACGAGGATCTTGCCGGGACCTACGTGGTCGCCCTGGGCTCCCTCGATGAGGGCAGCGGTCATATCCGCGGTCAGTTCGGCCGACTCGGAGAAGCAGCCCATGTTGCGGCTCCACCGGGGTTCGGTTATGACGTCGATCTGGGGTCCGAGGAACATATGGAGGCCCACGGCGCGGTATTCCTCGGCCATGATCTCGCCGAAGCGGCGCATCATCTCCGGGTCGCCGCCGGCGGTGATGCCTACCTGGCCTTCACCGTTGGTGATATGCGAGAAATACTGGGTACCGCTGACGTGGCCTCCGAGCTTGGCGCTGTGGCGCGGGTCGGAAGAGAACACGATGGGAATGCCAAGTCGGGTGCCTTCGGCGATCTCCTGCATTTTGTTGGACCAGTTGGCGAATTTCTCGGGCGCTGCTACGCCGTTGTTGAGGATGCAGCGGAAGTTCTTCTCCTCGATGTAGGACTTGGCGGTGGCGGCGCGGCGCATCTGGCCCATAGCCATCGCACCGGCGTTCTGCCCGCCCGGGCCGATAGGTCCGGCATAGCGCTCTTCCTCCGCCCTGCGGAGGGCTTCTTTCTCCTCGTCGCTGAGGTCGTACTTGACCTCACCGGTCTCGTTGACGGCGATGTTGGGATGGAACATCAGTCCGACTTTCTCCTCGAGGGTCATCTGGGAGACCAGGTCGGCGATGCGCTCATCCATAGGGAGGCGCCAGTCCTCGTAAGGATCCACTTGACCGTTCTTGTTGAGGTCCTTGAAACGGTATTTGCCTTCGGTCAGGATCTCCGATTTGCGGGCGCCGAGTTCCGGCTGGGTGTACTTCGGGGCGCACCCCGTGGAGAGGACCAGGAGAAGGGCCGCTCCCAGAATGATGGTTCTGTTCATATTGGTTCGGTTATTAGATTTACTCAGGTTTCTACAAAAATAGGAAAAAACACGGTTCAGCGGTAACGTCCAGGCGCAAAATAGCCCTTTGAAACAAGAAAATGCGCCTAACCCTGGATTACAATGTGGCCCTGAGAGCATTTTTGTGAGCAGAAGGCCGAAAATGCGCTTGGCAGGAATTGTTTGCGGCTGAGTTCCGGATTGCCTATCTTTGAATCGCCGGCTTTTCCGGCTTAAACAGACAGACTATGAATACTTCGCTTATCCGGGGATGGCTTTCCCTACCCCTGCTCCTGTTTCTGACAATCTCCTGCACGGAGAAAGCCGATCCCGACATCCTGCCGCCCGGTCCGGACGGCATCGACCTCTCCGCCATCCACGTAAGCGCTGCGCCGCCGCCTCTGTTCGCAACACTTCCCGGCGACAAGGAACGCTCCGGAACCAAGAGTCTTCTTGAGACGGTGAATCTCGGGGCCGTCCTGTCCAAGACCGGCCGGAGGGAGTCAGCGGTCAAGGGAAGCCGCGTCACCCAGATACCCTTCTCGTCTGAATACTCCGGACAGTGGGCATATTTCGGCGACGACCCGGCAGGCAATCCCGGCGAGGCGGCCGTGATGAAGCGGTTCCTCGTCGTCAGCGGCGAGGATATCTTCGTCGTTACGATGGTCACCGGTTTCAGATACTGGCGGGCGCATCCTGCCTTCGACTACCTTGACAAGCCAGACTACACCGGGGCGGTGGTCTTCTCCACCGTCGCCGGCAAGCTTGTCGAGGTGCAGGCGTATGATTCCGGGCGCATCCTGCCGGCTGATATCGTCGACGGGTCCGTGGAGGGGGCTGGCGGAGCACTCTCGTATATCGTCGTCTATTCCGAGGATCCGGGCACGAAAGCGGGCCCTGACGGTGCCGGGGAGCCAGTTGGAAGTTACGTCGTTTCCGTCGGTGGTGAAGAAACGGAATCCCCCTGGTACTGGGATCCGGAAAGGGAGAGCGCCGCAGTACCGGAGAAGAGTTACACCGTAAGCCTCTCGTGCGACATCCCGGATGAGGTGGAGATGACGGGGAGCGGCACCTACACGGCGGAGAGTACTGTGTTTGTCGATTACTCGCAGAAGTACAGCGTCAAGGTCCTCAAACTGGACCATTGGACCGGCGATTTCGCCTGGACCAGGTCCATCAGGTTCAGTCACAGGCTCACCGACGACGTGGAGTCGACCGCCTGGTTTGAAACAAAGATGCCTTGTGCCAGCAGGTCCAAGGGGATTGCCAATCCTCTTATTGAAATGAGGATAGCCGCCAGCAACGTCAGCATGGCGCTGGCGGATGCCGATGACAGGATGTATGTCAACTATTATGGAGGTACTTTCGGGGATACGCGGACCGACCGCGACGGCAATCCCAGAAGGCACGACGGGCTGGATCTCTATGCCGCGGTCGGGACCCCCGTATATGCAGTCTGCTCGGGGGTTGTCACCAAGGCGGTGAGCAGTTTCGGCGCCGCGCACGTAGACAATTCCTATGGCAACGAACTGCGCGTCTCTGCCTCGGAGAAAGGTAAGGTCATCGTTTATCAATACGCTCATCTTCAGAGCTTTACTCCCATCGCTGTCAACCCGAGGACCGGGCTTCCGTTCAAGGAGAAGGACAAGGTGTATCAGGGTGACCTGATAGGCTATGCCGGGCGGACGGGGAACGCCACCGACGTACCCAACCCCCATCTTCATTTCGGAGTGAACATAGGAGGGAAGTGGGTCGATCCTAAGCCGTACATCAACGGAACCTATCCCACCGGCCAGAAGTCCATAGACAAGGGAAAGGGGAAGATAACGGGCATAAGATGCGACTGAGGAGTTGGTGTTTCGGATACAATTGTCTAATTTTATCCCGACCATTTCATTGACAGGATATGAACAGGACAGGGCTTTATACGCTTACATCCGGGCTTCACGACGAAGTGATTCCCGACGCTTTGAATGAAGTATTTATCAAGGAAATCATCGCTGCAGGGGCTGGATTCGACTTTTGTGGTGAGGATTTCTCGTCATATGGCAGTCACGACGCCGAACTGATCTATGTCCGTACCGGCGGCACTGAGAGCGCCTTCAAGGAGGTGTTCCCCCGGTTGACGGGGCCTGTAAGACTGCTTACAAGCGGGGCGAGCAATTCTCTTGCCGCGTCGATGGAGATCCTCTCGTTCCTGCGGCAGCAGGGGAGGGAGGGCGAGATCCTGCACGGGAGCGCCGCGTACATCGCAGGGCGGATAGCGGCGCTGTGCCGGGCGGCCCGGGCCCGCCGGCGCCTGCAAGGCAGCCGGGCCGGCGTCATAGGCCGCCCCTCCGACTGGCTCATCGCCTCCGACCCCGACCGCGCCGCGGTCCGCGAGCGGCTCGGCATCGAGCTGGTCGACATCCCTATGGAGGAGCTCGTTACGGAGATCCGAAAAGGATTGTGCGGAGCTCCGTCAGGCTTCCCGCTCAAGAGTGTCAAGCACTCCGTCAATCCTAAGGTGACCCAGAAGGTCATGGACGGTGCGCTCGACATCTACGGCGCCCTGAAGCGCTTGATAGAGCGCTATGGTCTTTCCGCCGTAACCGTCCGTTGTTTCGACCTCCTCTCGTCCGTCGGCAATACCGGTTGCCTCGCTCTGGCCATGCTCAACTCCGAAGGCATACCCGCAGGCTGCGAGGGCGACATCCCGACCCTTCTTACGATGTGCGTGTCCAATGCCCTCTTCGACGTCCCCGGTTTCATGGCCAATCCCTCTCGGATGGACCCTTCCATCGGCGAGATGGTCTTCGCACACTGCACCGTCCCCTTCAATATGCTCAAGGACTATTCCTACGACACACATTTCGAGTCCGGCATTGGCGTCGCTGTCAAGGGCGAACTTCCCGAAGGTTCGGTGACGCTCTTTAAAATGGCGCCCGGCCTCGACCGTGTCTTCACGGCGGAGGCCAGGCTCTTAAAGAATCTGTCGGAGAAGCGTCTCTGCCGCACCCAGGTGCTGCTCAGGCTCGACGACGGTTCGCTCTGCAAGGACTATTTCCTGAAGGATCCTATCGGTAACCACCACGTCATCGTCCCCGGCCGCCACGCCAAAGAGATCAGAGACTTCCTGCAGGCTTAGTTTCCTTTGTAGGAGAAGTCGCGCGGAGCGGGGACCGGAGGCAGAGGCTTGCGGTCCTTGAGCTTGCCGAGGAGGACTTCGATGGCCTTGTCGAGCTGCTGGTCGATGCCGGCCTGTTCCTTGATCGGGTCGTTCTCAACATAGATGTCGGGATCGACACCGTGGTTCTCGATGATCCACTCGCCGGTCTTGACGTCATAGTTGGTGAAGAAAGGTACACGGATGTCGGTGCCGTCCATGTAAGGCAGCGAACCGCTGATACCGACGATGCCGCCCCAGGTCCTCGTACCGATCAGCTCGCCGAGGCCGGTGGCCTTGAAACTCCACGGGAACAGGTCGCCGTCCGAAGCCGAGAACTGGTTGATGAGGCAGACCTTCGGGCCGACGAACGTGCCTTCAGGCACGGTGTTGGTGCGCGAAGAGGACCTTGACATCGTCATACGGTAAGGCTCGCGGAGCAGGCGCTCGATGATCATCGGGGATACATTGCCGCCGCCGTTGGCGCGGTCGTCGATGATGAGGGCCTCCTTGTCGAGCTGCGGGTAGTAGTACCTGACGAACTCGTTGAGGCCTTCGGCGCTCATGTCAGGGATGTAGATGTATCCTATACGGCCGTTGGAGGCCTTCTCCACGTACTCGATGTTCTTTATCACCCACTCGTAGTGGACGAGAGGATACTCGTCGGCAATAGGCTTGATAACGATCTTGTGGGCGTCGGATCCGTTGGCCTTGGAGGCGATGGTGAGCTCCGTGAGCACTCCTGCCTTGCCGACCAGCTTGGAATAGATGTTGGCGACATCCTTGAGGTCCTGGCCGTCGATGGCGAGGATGTAGTCACCCTCGCTCACGCCCAGGCCGGGCTCGGTGAGCGGTGAGCGCAGGGACTCGCTGTACGGGGCTCCCTTGTAGATGTGGCTGATCCTGTAGCCGTTCCTGTCCTTCTCGACAGTGGCTCCCAGGAGACCCATCTGGATACGTTCGGGCTTGGGATAGTTGCCGGGGGTGATGTAGGAGTGACCGACGGTGAGCTCGCTGATCATCTCGCCGATGATATAGTTGAGGTCGAGCCTGGTCTTGGCATAAGGCACCAGAACGGCATATTTCTCCTTCATGGCCTTCCAGTCTATGCCGTGCATGTTCTCGAGATAGAAGCCGTCGCGGAAAGCGCGCCATGCTTCATCGAAGATCTGCGCCCACTCCTGCTCGTAGTCGATGTCGGCCACCATGTCGGAAAGGTTGACTCCGTCGCCTTCGAGGTTGACCCTGCCGCGAGGGATGTCGATCACATAGTATTTGCCGCGGTTGGAAGCGAGGGCTTTCTTGCCGTAGATGGAGATATTGCCGTCGGCAATCTGCCTGGACTCTCCGGTGGCGAGGTCGAGCGACTGGGTGCCGCCGCGGCCTCCGTAAAGGAGGGTCTTGCCGTCGGAATAGATAGGGCGAGAGCCTCCGGCAACGCCCGGCACGCGCAGGATGCGCTCATAAATGCCGTCTGCATCCACCTTGAGGGCGGGAGTTTCGGCCTTGTCGTCCTTCTTCTGGGTCTGGTCGCCTCCGCGCGGCTCGGCCGCAGGTTCGCCGTCCTTGGGGAGGAACGGTGAAGGGGTGTCCTTGGAGAGAACGGCGACATACATCGCGCTCATGTTGGAGTAAGCATAGTTCCATTCCACCGAACTGTAGGTCGGGGTGAGGTCGCGGGCCGAGGTGAAGAAGAGGTACTTGCCGTCCTGGCTGAAGACGGGGGAGCCGGAGTCATACCATTTCTCGGTGATGGGGATTTCCTTGCCGCTGGCGAGGTTGTAGACGTATACTACACCCATCTCGTTGGCAGCGGGCTTGGTGTAGGCTATCCACTGGCCGTCGGCGGAGAAGTCTCCTATGCGTACCGCCGCCTCGGGATTGGTCATTATGACTTTCTTGGCGCCGTCAGGGACGCTGACCTGGACGAGACGGTTCTTGCGGTCGGTATAGAAGAGCGACTTGCTGTCCGGTGCCCATACGATATTGCTGATATAGGTGTCCGCGCCCTTGGTGAGTTGGGTGGTCGCATCTTTCTCTACATCAAGGAGATAGACTTCGGTCTCGCCGGTGCGGTCGGAGATGTAGGCGATATATTTCCCGTCGTGGGAGAACTGCGCTCCGCGCTCGTTCGCTCCCGGCGTGCGGGTGATGTTGCGGGTGACGCCTGCCTTGACCGGCACGTTGAAGACTTCGCCGCGTGCCGTGACGGCAAGGCGGTCTCCCTTGTCGGAGACGCTGACTGCCGACAGGTTGCGGTCGACGTGCATTTTCTCGGGACGGGCGTAGATGCCTTCGGCGTCAAGGTCGATGTTGATTTTCTTGACGGACCGGTCGGCGGGGTTGAGGGAGTAGAGGTAGCCGCCGTTCTCGAAAACGATCCATTTGCCGTTGGTGCTCGGGAACTTGACGTCATACTCCTTGAAATCGGTGACCTTGGAGGTCTGTCCGGTCTTGGTGTTGTAGACGAAGATGTTCATCCAGTGGTCGCGGTCCGAGATGAAGAAGATCTCGTCGCCAATCCACATGGGCATGATGTCCTGTGCGTCGTTGTCGGTGATCGCCTTGACGGACTTGCCGTCGTAGAGCCAGATCTCGTCGGCCTGACCTCCACGGTAATACTTCCAGGTACGGAACTCGCGGAAGACGCGGTTGTAGGCAAGGGTCTTGCCGTCCGGGGAGTAGCTGCAGAAGCCGCCTTCAGGCAGCGGCAGGGCTTCGCTCATGCCGCCTGCCGCCGGGATGCTCCAGAGCTTGCCCTCGAAACCGTCGCCGATGCGGTTGCGGTATACGATATTCTTTCCGTCAGGAGTCCAGCACATAACGATGTTGTTGGGGCCCATACGGTCGCCCAGGTCGTCGCGGCTGTTGGTGCTGGTATAGGTGAGCCGGACCGGTTCGCCGCCGGTCACGGGCATCGAGTAAACTTCGGTATTGCCGTCATACTGTCCCGTGAAGGCGATGGTCCTGCCGTCGGGAGAGAATCGGGCGAACATTTCGTATCCTATGTGCGAGGTGAGCCGTTCGGCATGTCCGCCGCCCAGCGGAGCCTTGTAAAGGTCTCCTGCATAGGAGAATACGACGTCGGTGCCATTTGTGGTGGGGAAACGGAGGAGCCTTCCTTCGTCAGCGCGGGCTGAGACCGCAAACCCTGTCGCGATGAGCAGGGTGCAGAGGATTTTTCTATTCATGGAGTTCGATGTTTGGTCACTTTTTCTTGGAGTAGTTGTCCGCCTTCGTCCTCATTTTTTCTGCGCGTTTGGCATTGTCGGGGTGCGAGGAGAACATCTGCGCCACTTTCGAGGCCTGTGCGCCCTCGGAGAGGTTTTTCAGTTTTTCCAGCGATTTGGCCATGCTGTAAGGGGAGTATCCGAGCGATATGGCGAACTCAAACCCGTACTCATCGGCCTTGAGTTCCTGCTTCTGGGAGAACTGGGCGTTTACCAGGGCTTCTCCGATGCTGCCGGCAAGACCCTGGGTCACGGCTCCAACGGTGCCGGCCGCTCCGACTAGGTCGCTGGCGGCCGAGGCCATGTAGGCCTTCTTCAGGGCATTCTTGGTGTCCTGGTGCACGACGTGGCCGATCTCGTGACCGATGACGGCGACGAGTTCGTCGTCTGCCATCAGGTCCATCAAGCCGGAAAAGACGCGCACCGAGCCGTCTCCGCTTGCGAAGGCGTTGACATCATCGGTCCTGTAGACCTTGAAGTTGAGCGGCAGGTTTCCGATGTTGTTCACCTTGGACATGAGCCTGCGCAGGCGGGCGATGTATGCGCCGTTGTCGATGGTGTTCTGCTGGTCGAGTTGTGCCACGGACTGACGGCACAGCTCGACGATCTGCTCGTCGGAGATGGCCATGGCCGTCACGGCCTTGCCCGTGGCCGAAGCAATGCGCTCGCCGTCCCAGTTTATACTCGTCAAAAGGCCGCAGCCGGCGAAAAGCCAGGCTGCAGCCAGAAGGATGAATATCCGTTTCATTATACTATTTTCCCTTAAGGATGCCGCCGAGGATGCTGCCTGCAACGCTTCCGAGGAGGCCTCCTGACTTCTTCTGCTGCTGCTTGGGCTGGGCTCCGGAGAGGGACAGGATGATGTCGTTGAGGTCGACGTCACCGTCGCCGTCCATGTCCTTGATGAGGCCGGAGAGTTTGCCGATGATGGTCGGGATGAGGCCAGTGAGTGTGGAGTTGGTCTTGTTGCCGAGTCCGAGCTTACCCAGAACGTTGTTGGCGAAGATCTTGGTAGCGAGGGCGGTAACAGGGCTGCTCGCCGCGGATGTCTTGCCTCCGAAGAGGTTCTTGAGGACTTCCACGCCGCCGGGGGCGGTGGCCGTCTGTGTGAGGCTCTTGAGGACAGAGTCGGAGAGGCCGTTAAGAACGGTTCCCTGTACGTTGGAGGGGATTTCGACGCCCTGGGTGGCGGATGCCACGATCTTGGCGAGAAGGTCTGTTAAGGATGCCATAATCTGTTGATTTTAAAGTTCCAGTGTTTTCAGTTGTAGTATGTTGCCCGAAACGGTCTTTTCGGGTACGTAAAAATAGTAATTATTCCGGAATAATATTCCCTCAATGTGAAAGTTCTCGTTTTTTTTTACCATTTTTTTGCAATTTACTAAAACTGTTGTAAATTTGCACTCCCGTTTCGGCGGGCTTGAAATAAACACATTGAGATATGGTGTAATGGTAGCACTACAGATTCTGGCTCTGTCAGTGAGGGTTCGAGTCCTTCTATCTCAACAACCCCTCGGGGTTATGATGGCGGGGTAGCTCAGCTGGTTAGAGCGTCGGATTCATAATCCGGAGGTCGTGGGATCATGCCCCACTCCCGCTACCACACCGACACAACATATGTCTTGATTGACTACGATCAATCTCACAGGCAAAACTCTCTATATACCCGTCACAAGTCCTTGTGATGGCTTTTTTGTTTTATAGGGGTAGCGGGAATCCATTCACCAGACGGCGATAATCGTCTGCCGCACTTTCGGCGTTCTGCACCGTTTTTTGCTCTTAAGGCGTGATTGTGATTCCGGGTAAAGCGCATTTTCTCCTCTCAGAGGCCGGTTTTGCTCCTGCCGGTCATTGAGAAACTGTCACGTATGTTGGGCCCTATTTGAAGGACTCTCCGACCTTCTTCAGGGCCTTGGGGAGGCATTCCTGCCAGAAGGTCCAGGTGTGGCCGCCGGAGCGGGTGATGTACTCGTGCTTTATATTGTTCGCCTCCAGGAGTTTGTGGAACTGCTCCACGCCATCGGGACTCACGGTCGCGTCTTCCGTCCCCATCTCGATGGTGATTCCGGGGAGTTTGGACGGATCGCTATGCTTCACCATGTCATCCATCCACCAGGTGGCTGGGGACATCGCATAGGCATAAGTCCACTTCTCCGGATGGAGCAGGCAGTGATACAGGGTCCCGAAACCGCCCATCGACAGGCCGGCGATGGCGCGCTTGCCATTGCCATGGTACTTGCTTTCGACATGCGGGATGAATTCCTCCAGGAAGAAAGTTGCGTATTTGTACTGGTCCCCGTCCACGTAGAAGACATTCTGCCCGTCCGGGCAGCCGTTCGGCGAGACGATGATGAACAACTCGCCTCCGTCGCGGGCATATCGCGTGGCGATTGAGGACAGGTTGCCTTTCTCAAGCCATGCCGTGTGGGCGTTGGTCGCGTCGTACATGTTCCATTGGGGATTGTCGTTTTCCGCCCCGTGCAGAAGGAAAAGGACCGGATACGTCCTGGTCTCGTCATAGGTCGGAGGGAGCCACACGCTGTATCGGACCGTCCTGTTCATGGCGGCGCTGGTAACAGTCAGGTCCTTATAGACCGTAGGACGGGCGGTCATGATTTCCGGAACCTGTTCCGGCTCCTGCTGCGGAGCCTTGTCGCATCCGAAGCCCAGAACGAGCACGGACATCAATGGGATGAGGATTCTTATATTCATTTTTTTGTAGGAATATGGAAAAACGCTGATTCAAGAATCAAAAATACAAAAATCCGGATAAATACTTCCCATTTGATTATATTTGTAGGGATATGAAGCATTTTCTACTGGCAGCCGCCGTCCTTCTGACAGCCTGCAGCGGGCGCGTGACCGTGCCGGCTGCGCCTGACTATGACAGCCCCGCCTCCTGGTACACCTCGCTCCGCGGCGGCGAGGCCGACATTTTCTATATCAGTTCCACTGAGACCCTTGACCATCCCGGTCCTGACGGCCGTGTCCTCCACTTCGCTGAAGCGGCAGACTCCGCGGCCTGCCCGGGCATACGCATGGAGATGGAAGGCGTCGACATGCGTTTAGGCGATCATTTCGATTTCTACTCGCCTTTCTATCGCCAGATAACCATGGAGACGTATGGGAGCAACGAATTGATAGCAAAGCGTTTCCCTGTGGCGATGGACGATGCCCGAAGGGCCTTCGACCACTATTTGAAGCACTTCAACCGAGGCCGTCCCTTCGTCCTGGCAGGTTTCAGCCAGGGCGGGCAGATAGTCGTGGAACTGCTCAAGGAAATGCCTGACAGCATAGCGCAGCGCATGGTGGCGGCTTATGTATTGGGATGGAAGATCACGCGTGAAGAACTCGTCGGACATCCGGTCATACGCCCGGCACAACGCTCGGACGACATCGGCGTTACTGTCTGCTACAACTCCGTGCGCCGTCCGGAAGACGCTTCGGTACTTGTCAGCGGGGGCAACGCAGTGGCCATCAATCCCGTCAACTGGCGAACCGATGCCACTCCGGCAGTGATGCACGATACGCTAACCGTCACGCTCGACCCTGTTACGAAACTGCTCATAGTCGACGGCTACGACCGCGTCGACTATGACACTTCCTTTTTCAACGAGGGTTGTTACCATACTTTCGAGATCCGCTGGTACAGCGACATGCTGCGCGAGAACATGGAGGAGCGTACCCGCGCGTGGCTGGAACAGAATTCCGAAGAAGGATCAGGGGACGGGGTCATACCCGCTGCCGCCTAGAGGATGGCAGCGCAGTATGCGCTTCAGCGACAGCCAGAATCCTTTGAGCGGCCCGTATTTGCGGAACGCTTCCAGGGCGTACTGCGAGCAGGTGGGCGTGAAGCGGCAGGTCGGCGGTTTCAGCGGCGAAATGCATTTCCTGTAGAACAGGATCAAAGCGATGAAAGGAGCGTTCAGGACCTTGCGGCAGATGCTCCTGAAGTCTTTCCTGTCACTGCTCATGGTTCAAATCCGTTTTTGTGTCCGCCAGCGTGCGGAGCACCGTCGCGACGTCTTCGCGGATGACGGCGAAGTCGAGGATCTCCTTGGAATTGTATACAAACATGAGGTCGAACGGACCTGCGTCCCTTAGCAGGTCCTTCTGGGTGCGGTAGCTCTCGCGGAGCCTGCGCTTCAGCAGGTTACGCTTGACAGCGCGCTTGA
The DNA here is from genome assembly GCA_017519865.1 of Bacteroidales bacterium. Taxonomy (GTDB): domain Bacteria; phylum Bacteroidota; class Bacteroidia; order Bacteroidales; family UBA932; genus Cryptobacteroides. Next base: position 71,229 of record JAFWRQ010000003.1, read on the forward strand.
AGGAGCGCTTGGACACCGACACCATCATTCGGGTGACATCGTCGCTGCCGGGAGACAGGACGCAGTACTTCAGGCAGCCGGCAGTGCCCCAGCGCCCTTTTTTCATAAGGGTGCCGATGGCTGTCTTGCCGGACAGCCTTTCACGCTTGGGAAGTGACTGTGTCATGCCTGAATGGCGGAACTTATTGATTGTCTTTCAAGTAACTTTCAATGGCGCCGGCCACGGAGCGATGCTCCGCCGAAGGGGCCTTGACGGCGATCTTGAGCCCCGCTTCCTCCATCGCGCCCACGATGGAGTGGCCGTAAGAGATGAAGCGGATGTCGCCCTGCTCGAACTGCGGGAAGTTCTCGTACAGGGACTTGACGTCCGAGGGATTGTAGAACACGACCATGTCGTACGATGCGAGGTCCAGGTCCTTGAGGTCGTTGGACACCGGCTTGACGAGTACGACGGTGGTGTAGTCGAAGCCTTTCTCCTCGAAGAGCCTGGTGATGGCCTCGGGCTTGGAGGTGTCGGAGGTCGTTATGAGGAACTTCTCGTCCTTGTGCTTTGTCCCGATGAGGTCGATGACCGACTGCGGGGTACCGTTGCCGTAAAAGATTTTGCGCTTGCGGAACACGATGTGCTTCTGGAGATACATGGCCACCGCCTCGGTGGTGCAGAAGTACTTCATCGTCTCGGGAATCTTGATCCTGAGGTCGTCCGCCATAAGGAAATAGGCGTCGATGGCGTGTCTGGAGGAGAATACGACGGCGGTATAGTCCAGGAAATTGATGCGTTGCGCCCTGAACTCCCGGGAGGAGAGAGGCTCGATCGTAAAGAAGGGTTTGAAGTCTATCCCTACACCGTACTTTTCGGTCAGCGCCACATAGGGGGAAGTGTTCAGCGGCTCTTTCTGTGAAATAAGTATCTTGTTGACAGTCATCTGTTTATGCTCCTTTTCCCACCCTCCAAATCCTCTAGAGCAGGATACATCCGGCTATCAAGGCACCTGTGGGGATGAATTCGAGGGCGCAAAGATACAAAAAAGTCGTTAAAGGTCCGCAATATGAAAGTAAAATTTGACTTTTCCTCAGAATGGCAATCAAGTACATGACAGCGAGTTCGTACAGGAGTATGGTTCTTCCGGCCTCGTCGGGAATGTTCGAGAAACCGATGATGCCTGCGGTAAGCGTCAGCAGCAGGGTCGCGATTATCCAGTAGTTGAAAAAAGACTTGTGGGCAGTACGGAAGGTTTCCGGCCGCGGCGCCCTCAGCGAACAGAAATAAAAGCAAAGATGCCGGATGAGCAGCCACACCACTATGATGCCCAGGGTAACAGGGCTGCTCCACTCCTCGGGGATCCTGTCCAGGATGCCGGCGCTGAAGAAATGATACCTGTCCGCGACGAGGGCCATCGGCAACGTGGCGATGACGGCCAGGGTATTGCGGTCGTTCTTGAGTTGGACGCTGGCGTCAATGTTGACGCAGGCCTTCCACCGGGTCAGGCTGTCGAACAACCTGGGTGCGATGCCTATGAAGATCCTGAGAGAAATGAGCAGCAGGAGGGTGGCGAGTACCAGCAGGGCGGTATTGACGGGATAGTCTGCCCATGCCAGCGGCTGTTCCATATAGCCTTCGGCAAACCTCTCCGACATTTCAAGGGTGCCGGAGGAGAAAGCCTGCGCCGCAGGCCGTATGACATTCGTCGAATCTACCATCAGTTTCCTCTCTTGGCCTTGTATCCCATTCCGACCAGCAATGCCGTAACCTTGTCGCGCAGGTCGCCCTGGACGGTGATCTCGCCATCCTTGGCGGTACCACCGACTCCGCACTTGACCTTGAGGGTCTTGCCGAGTGCGGCGAGGTCCTCCTGGGTGCCTACGAAGCCCTTGACAAGCGTCACCTGCTTGCCGGCGCGGCCGCTGCGGTCAATGGTGACCACGAGCCTCTGCTTCGCAGGCTCGAGGGTCACGGCCTCTTCGGCCTCGCCCTCATCGTACGCGAAATCGGGATTGGTGGAGTACACCACCCCCAGCCTTTTCTTCCAGTCGTTGTCTGACATTTGGACCTGATTATTGTTTGTTAGGAACAAAAGTAATAATTTTATCTCGTAATAACCGAACGTCCGCCTATATATTGTTTTTTGAAAAGTTAATGAAAGAATCGTGCATTTTTGTGTCGCATAACTTGGCTATTTTTGTTTTGAAATAGGTTCGGATTGTATAAATTGATTGCAGATATGAAAAGAATCGTACTTTTTCTGACATTGTCCTTTGTGTTTTCGTATGCTTTCGCGCAGGCTCCGCAGCGCGGAGGGGAACAGGATTTCCAGCAGATGCGCCGCATGATGGACTGGGCGGGCTTCGACCGCTATGCCGAAGCCAACAAGGAAGTGAAGGAGAGTCCGCTGGTGGTTTTCATGGGCGACTCCATCACTGATTTCTGGGGACAGTACAGGCCGGGTTTCTTCACTGACCACAACTATCTCTGCCGTGGTATCGGTGCCCAGACCGTCGAGCATATGCTCTCGCGTTTCCACGCCGACGTCGTGGACCTGCATCCCCGTGCCGTAGCCATCCTGGCGGGCATCAACAATATAGCAGGAAACAACGGAAAGATTACCTTCGAGAATATCGTGGGGTGCATCGCTTCCATGTGCGAGACGGCGAAGGCTAACGGAATCGTCCCTATCATCTGTTCATTGCTCCCTTGTGACCGTTTCTTCTGGAATACCGAGGCAAAACCCGCGCAGGATGTGATACGTCTCAACGGTATGCTCAAAGCATACGCTGACAAGGCGGGCGTGGCATATGTCGACTATCATTCGCAGATGGGACTTCCGGACGGTTCCCTTCCGAAGGAGTATTCCGAGGACGGATGCCATCCTACGGTTGCAGGATACGAGAAAATGGAAGCCATTATCGTTCCGGAGATTGACCGCATACTTGCGGCGGCCGGCCCGGCGAGGCCTGCGGGTCCTGCGCCTCAGGCTGGTCCCGCACGCCCGGCCGGCCCGTCCGACTGGGGCAATTTCAAACGTTACGAGGAGGCCAATGCCTCGGTCGCATCCGCTCCGCTTATGGTCCTGATGGGCGATTCCATAACCGACTACTGGTATGACACCGACCCGGATTTCTTCACCCGCAACAATTTCGTCGGGCGCGGTATCGCGGGCCAGACCGCGAGCCAGATGCTCGTCCGCTTCAAGCAGGACGTAATTGCCCTGAAGCCGAAGGCCGTCGCCATCATGGCCGGCACGAATGATCTCTGCCAGAATATGATGGGACAGTCCTACTATCCCGACCAGACCATCATCGACAATACGGTGGCGATGTGCGAACTCGCCGAGGCCGCCGGCATCAAGGTCCTTCTCTGCTCCATCACTCCGGTCGCCCACTACATGCCCATTCCCGACATGGACGCCGGCACCAGGATCGTTGCACTCAACAAGCGTCTCAAGGCCTATGCCGACAGCCACAAGAACGTCACGTATGTCGATTATCATACCCCTCTGGCCGATTCCGAGCTCGGCCTGGCCGATGACAGTTCCTACGACGGGGTCCATCCTGCCGTCAATATCTATGACGACATGGAGCGTATCCTTGTGGACAGCGTCCGCAAGGTCCTGAAACTCAAGAAACAGCAGTTCTATACCCTGCCTTCTGAAGAAGCCGACCGCCGCAAGGTCGAGTCCGACGCCGACAGGAAGGCGAAGAACATGCCGATGAACTTCAAGGGAATGGTAGAGATGATGAGCCGCATGCGTACCAGATGAAATTCCGCTTGGCATACCTGCTGTTGATACTCTCTCTCCTCGCTTCGTGTTCAAGGGAGAGTGACAGATTCGTGATAGGTGTCTCGCAGTGCAGCGTGGATGCCTGGCGCGAAGCCGCCAATAACGAGATCCAGCAGGAAGCGGCGTTCTACAACAATCTTGAAGTTCGTTTCCGTTCCGTCCATGACGATTCGCAGCAGCAGGAAAAGGACATAGAGGAGTTCATGGACGAGAAGGTGGACCTGCTCGTGATTTCTCCCAACGAGTCGACTTACCTTACTCCCGTCATAGAGAAGGCCTATCTTTCAGGCATCCCAGTCATACTGTTCGACCGCAAGATCGACAGCGAGCTTTATACGGCTTTCATAGGCGGAGACAACCGCCAGATCGGCAATATGGCCGGTGCATACGCGATGAACATCCTGATGAATACCGGCCGTATATGTCTGATCCGCGGAACCAAGGGCTCCACAGCCGACACTGAGCGATATGAGGGCTTCATGGAGTCCCTTCGGGAGAACAGCGCTTTTTCAGGGGAGGTAGTCTCGGAAACCTATGCCAATTTCAATCGCGTAAGGGCCTCAAGTGCGATGATGCGTATCCTTGAGGATGGCGGGGGACCTTTCGACCTTGTGTTCGCCTTCAACGACGAAATGGCAGCCGGGGTCTATGATGCTTATTTGTCGGCAGGTATCTCCGACAGACCGTACATAATGGGCATCGATGCTCTCCTGTCACCTGACGGGAACGGGACCATACCGTACATTCTGAAAGGAATGATAGACGCTTCCTTGATCTACCCGACCGGAGGCAAGGATGTGGTCGATCTGGCCAGGAGAATACTGTTGGGAGAGGATTTCGAAAAGGAGAATGTCCTCAACACCGAGGTGGTGAACAGTTCGAACGTGAGGATCTACCAGATGCAGATGAGCCAGCTGCTGGACAGGCAACGCCGTGTGGAGGAACTCAACTCCAGGATCCGCACCAATTCCAGCAAGTACGAAAGGCAGCAGATCCTGACCATCTTCTCTTTCTCACTCGTGGCCATCCTCGCTCTTCTTTCCATCGCTCTCGCTTACTCGTACCGTACCCGCAATAGGCTGGTACAGATGCTGAACGAGCAGAACACCCGGATCAAGAAGCAGATCGAGTCGCTCGAGGTCCAGAAGAAGCAGCTGCTGGACCTGTCGCAGCAGCTCGAAGAGACTACCCAGGCGAAACTCGTGTTCTTCACCAACATATCCCACGAGTTCAAGACGCCCCTGTCGCTGATCAGCGGTCCCATAGACGACCTGCTCGCCACCAAGGGCATGCCCCAGAGCGCCCAGGTCCCGCTGGACATACTCAAGCGTAACAGCAGTAAACTGGAGCGCCTTATCACCGAACTCCTCGATTTCAGGACATATGAGAATTCCAAGATGGTGGTGAACTACTCCATGGGTGACATGGACGGGTTCCTCAAGGAGATTCTCAAGATGTTCTCGGACGTTATACGCAGGCGAAACCTCCATTTTTCTTACGAGGCGGACGACGCCGGGTATGAGATCCCGTTCGACCCCATCAAGCTGGAGAAGGTTTTCACCAATCTCCTGTCCAATGCCTTCAACCACGTGGACAGGGAGGGGACGATACGTATCCGCCTGTTCTCAACTTATTCCGGCGATGACCGTACCGTCAACCTTGCCGTATTCAACAGCGGTTCGTATATTCCTCCTGAGAATATGGAAAAGATATTCCAGCGCTTCTATACGCTGGATGCACAGCAGAAAGGGACCGGTATAGGACTCGCCCTTGTCACATCCATAGTCGATGCCTTGGGAGGCACTGTCAAGGTGGAAAGCAGCGAAGGCGTAGGCACGGCTTTCACCCTTCAGCTCCCTGTGAAGAAAGGGCTCCATACGGATGCCCGTGTCGACAAGTCCTACGTCCCCGAGTTCGCCAAGCTCAAGCTTGCGACAATGGGTGAGGAAGATGTGGATGCCGGCATCATAGACGAGATGTCGGCGAGCGAAGAGAAGAAGCACGTCCTCGTGGTGGAGGACAACATGGATATGCGCTATTACATCCGGAACATCCTTTCTTCGGACTATCATGTAATTATGGCAAAGGACGGGGATGCCGGTCTGGCGAAGGCGCAGCGGTTCATCCCGGACATCATCCTGTGCGACATCATGATGCCGGGCAAGGACGGGTATGAGGTGGTATCCACCCTTCGCGCCAATCCCGCAACGAAGAACATCCCCATCATACTTCTGACCGCGTGCTCGCTGGACGAGCAGCGGGCACAGGGTTACGAATGCGGCGCGGATGCATTCATGCAGAAGCCTTTCAACGTCACTACCCTTAAGGTCCGAATGAAGAAACTCCTGGAGAAAAGCGCTTCCATCACTGCTGAGATCCAGGGAGACTGGCTTGTGGGGAAAGATGCCGGGACTCTCTCTCCGGCGTCGGTTACGATGCTCAACAAGTTCCGCGAATACGTTGAGTCCCATATACTTGACGATATCAGCCTGGATGACCTGGCTGGTGCTCTCGGCTACTCCAAATCCAAACTGTACAGGGAGCTGAAGGAGGTCACCGAGTACACACCGATCGACCTCGTAAACCTCGTGCGCCTGCACAAGGCGGTGGACCTTATGACGGTCGAACACCAGAACATCACCGAGGCCGCCTTCAACAGCGGATTCTCGTCCCCGTCCTATTTCTCCCGCACGTTTCTGAAGTATTACCACATGCGGCCTAAGGACTACCTGAAGAGAAGTTGACCCTTTCATTAGAACTTAATAAATATGCGTAAAACCGTTACCCTTTTGGCGGGCTTCTGCCTGCTCCTGGCATCCTGCTCCGACCGGCAGGTCATTATCGACGATTTCGAATCGGGCAATCTGGACAAGTGGACGATTGAGGGAAATGCCTTTCCGATGACTCCCAAGAGTGTTTCGGACCACCCCGGAATCAGCGGCGTGGAAGGAGGCTTCTTCGCGGGAAGCGATTGCGAAGGTGAGAGCGTAATGTCCGGTTCCGGACAGATGACTTCCGTACCCTTCACCGTCAGCCGTGACTATGTGAACTTCCTGCTCGGAGGTACTTCCGACCGGTTCGGCAGCCGTTTCGTAACTGTCGAACTGCTTGTCGACGGCGAACCTGTCCTGGCCACACATCCGCGGTCTTCCAGTGAAGAGGTGCTGGAGTGGTGCTCCTGGGACGTACGTGAATACAAGGGCCGCAGCGCCAGCGTACGGGTCAAGGTGGATCCCGTAACCATGCGTTATCCTCTCAGCTCGAAGTCCGTCATCATCGATCAGGTGATGCAGTCGAACCGGAAGATGGGTACATTCAATGATTTGCTTTCGATGCCTGTCAAGGTCACTGACGACTGGCTCCTCATCCCGTCGTCCAACTCCGGACGGGGTTCGTCACTGTCGATTCTTTGTGACGGGGAGAATATCCTGGGAGGGGCTCAGAACATCAACCTCGCAGAAGGGACGGCAGACTATAACATACCGGTGAACGTTTCAGCCTACAAGGGCAAGACTATCGAGCTGCGGCTCACTTCAGTGGACGACGGGGACCTTACGGTAACGGGGCTTACGCAGGGTTCCGATCGCGGCATCGACTATGATGAGCCTTACAGGCAGGTCTATCATTTCACACCTGACTTCGGCTGGACCAACGACCCGAACGGAATGGTCTATTACGATGGCGAGTATCACCTGGCCTATCAAGCCAATCCTTACGGCACCAAGCATTCCAACATGCACTGGGGCAATGCGGTATCGACCGACCTGGTCCACTGGCAGGATCTCCCGTTCATAATCGCGCCTGACGGGCTTGGTTCCATATTCTCCGGCAGCGCGGTCGTTGACACGGACAACACCGCAGGCTTCGGCAAGAACGCCATCATCGGTATGTACACGTCAGCGAGCAGAACCCAGAAGCAGAGCATCGCATACAGTACCGACCGCGGCCGCACCTATACCAAGTATGAAGGCAATCCTGTCCTCTCCGACGATGAGAAGCAGCCCAACTTCCGCGATCCGAAGGTCATACGTTACGGAGACGGCTGGGTCGTGTGTGTGGCTGCCGGAGACGTGATCGCATTCTACGGTTCGGACAATCTGAAGGATTGGACCAAACTCAGCGAGTTCGGCAAGGGGATAGGTTCCCACGCCGCCGTCTGGGAGTGTCCGGACCTCCTGAAATTCGACTATAACGGCCGAGAGAAATGGGTCCTGATCGTAAACATCAACCCCGGCGGCCCCAACGGGGGCAGTGTCGCGCAATACTTCATCGGAAGTTTCGATGGCCGTACCTTCAAGGCGGACGACCTGCCCTATCCCCTGTGGATTGACGAGGGCACCGACAACTATGCCGGCGTTACCTTCAGCAATACCGGAGACCGTCATATCTTCCTCGGATGGATGAGCAACTGGCTCTACTCCAATATGGTCCCTACCATCAATTTCCGCAACAGCATGACCCTTGCCCGTGACCTCTCCCTGAAGGACAACGGACGTCATCTGTTCCTCGCCAGCGTCCCTTCGCCCGAGATCTACGCCGCTCGCGGCGAGGCCCGTGAGGTGGAGGTCCCCCACCTGAACGGAGGTTTCAGCGTGGACAGCATACTTCCGGACAACAAGGGAGCCTACGAGATCGATTTCACCATAAAGCCGGGAAAGGACGACAGGCTGACCTTCAAACTGATGAACGGCAAGGGTGAAGAGATGGTCTATACTTTCGATTTCAAGGCCCTGACACTCAATCTCGACCGGTCCCGCAGCGGTATCGTGGATTTCTACAGGGGTTTCGCCAAGACCGACATCCTGACACACCTCGTCAGACGGGACAGTTATCCCGTGCAGGTGTTCGTCGACCGCCAGTCCATCGAGGTTTTCGTGGGAGACGGCGACCTCACCTTCACCAACTGCATGTTCCCTACGGAAGTCTACAACCGTCTGGAACTCTCTTCCGGCGACTGCAGCGTTTCGGATATGAAAATCTTTGAAATCAAATAGATACCTCCTTTCCTGAAATACTGCCGCCTGTGCCTATGGACTGTCTTGAGGAAAGATAGTCCATTTTTTAAGAACGATAGTGAAAGCCTTATTTCTTGTTGTTGGCTTTATTTGCGTAAGTAAAGATAAAATCACACAGTATGAAAAGGTTTTTTCTAGTCTCCATCCTTGCATTGATTTCCTTCTCCGGAATCAATGCTCAGATAGTTAAATCCAAAGTGATTGACGGAGGCGGCTCCGGACCTTTCAAGGCCCTCGTCGTCAGTGAACAGACCCTTCCCGAATTCACTGTATACCGTCCGGAGAGGTTGCTTGAAGCTGCCGGAGCGGACGGGATCCTCCCCGTCATCATTTTCGGCAATGGCGGCTGCGTCAACACTTCCGTAGGCCACGAGCGTTTCCTCAATGACCTGGCCTCCTACGGCTATGTCATAGTGGCCATCGGCCCTTTCCAGGCCGGCAGCGACTCGCGTACCATACCGGAGTCGAGGGTTTCAACCGAGTCTTATCTCATGCACAAGGGCTTAGACTGGATCTGCAACCAGGCCCGCGATGAGAAGAGCGAGTATTTCGGGAGCGTCAACGTAAATCAGGTGGCCTCGATGGGTATGTCCTGCGGCGGTGCCCAGGCTATGTACCTGTCCTCCGATCCCAGGGTCAAGACCCTCGTAATGCTCAATTCCGGAATGGGTACCGTTACTATGGCGAATGCCAGCAGAGTCAATGTACTGGCCGTCCACAGCCCAACCGTCTATATAACTGGTGGAGAGGAGGATATCGCTTACAAGAATGCGGAGGCCGACTATGAGCTCATCGATGATGTTCCCGTTGCCTGGGTTAATCTCCCGGTCGGGCACGGAGGCACTTACGCCGATGAGTTCGGCGGCGAGTTCTCCCGAATGACCCGCACCTGGCTCGACTATGTGTTCAAGGGACACAACGAGGGAGAGCGTGTTTTCAAGGACCTTGACCTGACGGGATTTGATGGCTGGACGGCCCAGTCCAAGAACTTCGAAGGCCGCCTTGTCCCCCGTGCCAATCGGGATGCTACGATGGAGGCATACCGCGCGCTGCGTCCGACTCCGGACAAGTGGGCGAAACCTACGGGCCCCTACAAGGTGGTGATGGAAGTTGACGAGACCTGTCCCGACCATACTATCTACCGTCCTGAGGACCTGAGCAAGTTCTCCGCCAAGAATCCTCTTCCGATCATCGTAATGTCCGGTCCCGGATGCGACTATGACGGAGATTCCTACCGCCCGTTCTGGACCGAGGTTGCTTCTTACGGCTATGTGATCGTCGCTTCAGGACTTCCGGTCAAGGAAGGTTTACGCGCTGCAATGGGTTTCAACAAGGTTTCCAGTTACGAGGCCGCCCTCGATTGGGCCGCGAAGGAGAACGCCCGCAAGGACAGTAAGTATTATGGTAAGCTTGCCCCGGACAACTGTGCCGCGATGGGACAGTCCTGTGGAGGTTTCCTGACCGCTTCCTATATGAGCGATCCCAGGATGAAGTGCCTGATGTTCTGGAATGCCGGTGGCACCCCGACAGGTGAGGATGCGGCGCAGCCTTCCATGCCGGTGGCCTTCTTCTCCGCCGACAACGACATGGCCCTGGCCGGGGCGACCGCTTCCTACAATGCGGTCACCGCAGTGCCCGCTTTCTTCGGCAGGTGCGATATTCCCGGTGACGCTCATGGCGGCACCTTCCGCGAGGTCAACGGAGGCCCTTACGGCAAAGCCGCGGTGGCATGGCTCAACTGGCATCTGAAGGGCCAGACCAAGTATGCCAAGAATTTCAGGCCCGGCAAGGCCGGCCTCTTCAAGGACGCCCGTTGGCTCGAGACCCAATCCAAGAATATCAAGTAACACCGTTTGTGAATAAAACGGCGCTGCTTGTCCTGTATCAGCATAAGATTTCTAAACCACACGTTAACGTATGTGGGAAAATTGTAAATTTGTATGTAAAAACATCTGACTATGAATAAATACAGGACTTTCCTTTCTCTGACGCTCTTCCTTCTGCTTGTGACCTCTGGCGCATATGCCCAGAAGCCGTCGCAGCCCTCGTGGCTCAGCGACGCCGTGTTTTACCAGATTTATCCCTCGTCCTTCCAGGACAGCAACGGGGACGGCTATGGTGACCTTCAGGGCATCATTTCCCGTCTGGACTACATCAAGTCCATCGGCGTTACGGCCATCTGGCTGAACCCGGTTTATGTGTCCGGCTGGACAGACGGTGGATATGATATCATAGACTACTACCGCGTTGACAAACGCTTCGGAGACAACGATGACCTGATCGAACTGATCCGGGAAGCCCATTCCCGGGGGATCAAGGTCGTCATGGACTTGGTGGCCGGCCACTCATCCGACCAGTGCGAGTGGTTCCTTCAGTCGAAGGAAGGCTCCAATCTCCGTTACTCCGACTACTACATCTGGCCTTCGTTCAAGCCTGAGGAGAGCGCCCCCGCACAGGGCGGCCAGGCGGACTATGCCGCCCTGATGAACTCCAACAACTCCCTGATCCGCAAGTTCGTCGCCACCGACGCCCCCCGCGGACCGTATTATGTCAAGAACTTCTTCGACACCCAGCCTGCCCTTAACTTCGGCTTCGCCAATCCCGATCCCGAGCATCCCTGGGAGCAGGCCGTGGATGCCCCCGGCCCCATGGCAATGCGCCGGGAGATCAAGAACATCATGTCCTTCTGGATGGACAAGGGCGTGGACGGTTTCCGTGTGGACATGGCGGCCAGCCTCGTGAAGAACGACTTCGACAAAGCTGCAACCATCAAGTTGTGGAAGGAGGATTTCACTAAGTGGTTTGACGAAGAATACCCCGAAGGTATCCTGATCGCCGAGTGGTTCAATCCCGCTCAGTCCGTCGCCGCAGCCAACTTCGACCTCGACTTCTTCTGCCACGACGGACAGTACAACTATTCCACGCTGTTCTTCTACGGCAGGAGGGGTTTCGGGCCCAATGCTGCTCCGTCCGTGCCTTATTTCGACAAGGCCGGCGCCGGAGAGCTCAAGACCTGGTATGACCTCTATACCTATCAGTACGATGCTGTGAAAGGCAACGGTTATGTATGTATGCCTTCCGGCAACCACGACTTCAACCGTGTCTGTACCGAAGGACGTACTGATCCCGAGGAATTAAAGGTCGCGATGACATTCTTCCTTACAATGCCTGGCGTTCCGTTCATCTTCTACGGTGACGAGATCGGTCTCAAGCAGAATCCCCAAGCTCCTTCAACTGATGGGTCCGGCGGCCGTGCCGGCTGCCGCATCCCCATGCTCTGGGACGGTACCGCCAACGGCGGCTTCTCCACGGCACCCATCGACAAGATCTACATCCCTCAGGATCCCGATCCGAACCGCATGACCGTGGAGAAGGAAGAGAACGACCCTGCATCCCTGCTGAACTATGTGCGGACCATGCTCAGGCTCCGCAAGGACGTCAAGGCACTTGGCGCAGATGCATCCTGGCGCCTTGTCAGCAGCCTGGACCAGCCGTATCCGATGGTCTATGAGCGTTCCCGGCAGGGCGAGCGTTGCTGGGTCGTGCTCAACCCTTCCGGCAAGCAGGTGGAGGTGACGCTCCCGAAGGAGGACGCCAAGCCGGAAATTATCGGCGGCAACTACAGTAAATGTACGTATAAACAGACCAAGAAGGGCGACACTATCCAGTTATCTGCTGTCTCTGCCGCCATCTTCAAATTCTAAATCAGCAATTATTCAGACAATGAGATTTCCCTATTTCCTTTCATTAGTCGCTGCAGCGTTCTTTATGTCGACCTCCTGTGGCATTGACAAAACTGCCGGTACCGTGGGCGACGGCAATCCTGAAAAGCCCAATGTTTCCGTTGGCAAACTCGATTTCTATCCGAACTTCGAATCCAAGTCTGGGCTGGTAACACCGAGAAACGTGTATGTCTGGCTTCCGGAGAACTATTCGAAAAGCAAGAAATACGCTGTTATATATATGAGTGACGGTCAGAATCTTTTCGATCCCGAGAAAATGTTCAACCATCAGGAATGGCGTGTCGACGAAGTCGTGGGCGGTCTTCTTGAAGAAGGGAAGATCCAGAATTGCATCGTCGTAGGCGTGGCCAACTCCTTCCGTACGAGGAGCCAGGAGTATTTCCCGCAGGATGTGTTCAATCTATATTCACCTGAACTGAAGGAGTATTCTGCGAGCAAGAGACTGGGCGAAGACGACCTCCTTGGCAACAACTACTTGAAGTTCCTCGTCGAAGAGCTTAAACCTTTCATAGATGAAACTTATTCAACACGCAGGGACCGGAACCATACATTCCATATGGGGTCCAGCATGGGAGGGCTGATATCCTCCTATGCCGTGGCCAAGTATCCTGACGTGTTCGGCGGAGCAGGCTGCCTTTCTACCCACTCCGTTCTCTATATCACCAACTACGATGCCGAGCAGGAGTTCATCGACCCCGCAAACCAGTGCTATGTGGACTACCTGAGGGCAAACCTCAAGCCCAACAGTTGCAAGATTTATATGGACCGCGGAGACCAGACACTCGACGCGCAGTATCCCAAGTATCAGGACCGCCTGGACAGGATGTTCAAGGATGCCGGCTGGGACGATGCCCATTATGTCAGTAAGGTTTACCCTGGCCTGGCCCATGTCGAGGATTCCTGGGCATCGCGTCTGGATGTCCCCGTTCTCTATCTTCTCGGAAAATAGTATCTGAAAGATGAAAACTCAAAGATCCTTGATGGTCATCGCCGCCTTTGCGGCAATGTCATCCACCCTCCTCGCACAGCCCAACATCGACCTGCGTCCCGACAGGACGGTCTTCTTCTATGCCAAGGACGCCAAGGTCGCCGCCGCTGCTGTCAAGGATGATCCCGTGATAGCGAAAAAGGTCGAAACCCTGGCGATTCCCATCCAGAACCCCACCGATGCGCCCGGTCCGGAGACCATCGACAAGGCCGGCTCCATTTCAAATGTGTCGGAATATGCAAGGATGGATATCTATCAGCCGGAGAACCCCAACGGCCAGATGGTCATCGTCTGCCCCGGCGGTGCATACGCCCTGATTGCAACCTACAACGAGGGAATTTACCCCGCGGACTGGCTGGTGAAGCAAGGCGTGACCGTAGGCGTCCTGAAATACCGTATGCCTAACGGCACCTGGGGCGCTCCCCTTGAGGATGTGCACAATGCTTTCAGGTATGCGCGCAGCCACGCAGAAGAACTCGGAGTAAAGAAGGTCGGCATTATGGGATTCTCCGCAGGCGGCCATCTGGCGGCCAGCGGCGTAGTCCTTTACGACGATCCCGTCACGCGCCCTGATTTCGGCATCCTTATCTATCCGGTAATCTCGTTGGACGCCTCCATTACCCACGCAGGCTCGCGTTACGCCCTCATCGGAAACGACACTGTATGGAATGATCGTGCGGGCTATACCATGGACGAGTTCCTTGCCAGGCAGGCCCAGCGCGACGCCCTCGTCGAGAAGTTCTCCTGCGAGAAGCAGGTCACTCCCGATACTCCTCCAGTATTCCTTGCCCTCTGCTTCGATGATATGATCGTGCCTCCCCAGAACAGCCTGCGTTTCTACGAGGCTTGCCTCAAGAACAGGGTTACGGCCGAAATGCACATTTTCCCTAAAGGCGTCCACGGCTGGGGCTTCACCCTCAAGGAGTATGGTATGAACGACAATATGGAGTATTGCCGTTCGGAGCTCCTCAATTCGCTCTCGCGCTGGCTCGGCGGCCTCGAAGAGATGGAGGCTGCCAGGAAGGCTGCGGCACAGAGAGGTGGAATGGGGGGCTTCGGCGGCGGGATGCCCGGAGTCCAGCGTCCCCAGGGATTCTGACAACCAGCGTCATTTAATGATAAAACATATCAGACCATGAAGAGATTACTGATTATCGGGACTGTCCTCCTGATGGCGTTTTTAGCCCAGGCCAATGCCCAGCCCCAAATACAGCAGCAGGCAATCGTTTCCAAGGCCGACGTGACTACTGTCGAGTTCGTAGTCCGCGACTCAAAGCCCATCCTTATGGACATCTACCAGTTCAAGGACCAAAAAACCGAAGGCGGACGTCCGGTGTTCATCTATTCGTTCGGCGGTGCCTGGGCGGTGGGGTCCAGGGTGGACGCCCTCTGCAACCCGCTGTATGACCATCTTTGCGAAAAAGGCTGGGTGTGCGTCGCCATCGACTACCGTCTCGGCTCCGCCCGCGGAAGGGATGGAAAGCCGCTCATCACACCTCCGGAAGGATACAATCCTTTCCAATATTCGATAGACATCGGCGTCGAAGATCTCTATGCCGCCACGACCTGGCTCATCAAGCACGCCGACGAATATAACATCGATCCGGAAAAGATCGTCATCAGCGGCAGCAGCGCCGGTGCCATAAACAGCATGAACGCCGAGTATTATATCTGCTCGGGCCATAAGATCGCGAAGGAGAACCTTCCCGAAGGCTTCAACTATGCCGGAGTGGTCCCTATGGCCGGCGCGGTCTATCTGACCGGAGAGAACGAGACGGAGTTGAAATGGGGCAAGAAACCCTGCCCGATGTGTTTCTTCCACGGTTCTGCAGACCCGACCGTGACCTTCGATATGGAGCGCGGCCCCAGCCGCCACGGTTTCGGTCCCTATTATGTCAGTCAGCAGCTCTATGCGATGGATGTCCCGTATATGCTCAACGAGTACTTCGGCGGCGACCACTGTATGGCGCTCCTGCCCCTGAAATGGTTCTGGAACGAGATTGACTCGTTCCTCGACAGGATCGTCCTCGGCGGCCAGAACATCAAGGTCCACTCTGTCGAGAGGTCGGACAAGCCCCGTACTGACGCCAACTGGCTCGACACTGTACGCCCCGGCCAATATCAGGCAGTGAACCGTATGCGCGGCCAGGGCGACGTCCCTCAACGGTAATGACTTGAAAAAACTGTAATTTGAATAACTATCATGCAGATGAATAGAATACTCTTAGGTGTTTGCTTATTGGCAGCTCTGTGCTCTTGCAACAGCGACCCTATGGTGGTCAGGACGACTACCGGCAAGGTACAGGGTGTAGTAGAAGAAGGCACGATTGCATTCAAGGGTATCCCTTATGCAAAGATTGAACGTTTCATGCCTCCGCAGAAAGCGGATCCCTGGGACACCGTGATGGTGTGCGACAAATATGGGCCGTATGCCATGCAGACGGGCGCATTCCCCGGTGTAAGTATGTCTGAAGAGAACACTTGTACGCTGAATGTCTGGACTAAGGATACGGACGCCAAGATGCCTGTCATGCTCTGGATCCACGGCGGTGGATATGCCACAGGCCATTCTTCCTGGAACCCTGGTTATGGTTTGGCGCAGAAGGATGTGGTTTTCGTCAGCATCAACCATCGTCTGAATATACTCGGTTATCTGGACCTTTCCTCCTTTGGAGAGAAATACAAATACTCCGGAAACGTCGGAGAGCTTGATATCGTCGCGGCGTTGGAATGGATCAGGGACAATATCAAACGCTTCGGAGGGGACCCTGACAATGTGACCGTCATGGGTCACTCAGGTGGTGGCGGCAAGGTCGGCTCAATCATGTGCATGCCTTCGGCCAAGGGCCTTTTCCACAAAGCCATTATCTATAGCGGAGTCATCGTAGGCTCCAATACCACTGCCACTTCAAGCAAGCTTGGCGAAGCTGTGGTAAAGGAGCTGGGCATCGCTCCCGAGGAAATCGACAGGATCCAGACCGTTCCTTATGACGAACTGAATGCGGCAGGACAACGTGCCACGGCAGGTCTCAGGGGCATTTCCGGTGGCTTTGCTCCCACAATGGACGGAGATGTCATTGTCTCGCAACCATTTTCTCCTGCTTTCGCAGATTTCTCCAAGGATATCCCTGTCATCATTGGAACTACGCTGAACGAGTTTGGCACCAACTATTATGGGAAGGATATGACGCTCGACGAGGCTAAGGAAATCCTCGCTCCCACCTTTGGCGAAGACGCAGATGAATTCATCCGGGCCTATTATGAGGCCTATCCGGATGGCTCGCTTCAGGATATGCTCTCGCTCGACCGTATTTTCCGCTACAACAGCGTCATTTCCTGCCGTGGCATCAATGCACAAGGGGCGGCTCCGGTCTGGAACTATCTGTTCGCGTGGCAGAAACCTACCGACCATTATTCCGCACACGGCGACGAGCTTCCGTTCTTCTTCAATACGATCGAAGCCGAGAAGCGCAAGGTTCCGGAGGTCACCCCGGAACTGGAGAAACTGCAGGATATAATGAGCGACTACTGGGTATCCTTCGCCTACACGGGCAATCCCAACGCCGAAGGGCTTCCGATATGGCACTCCTTCTCCGAGGCGAACGAGCCCTGCATGGTTTTCAATACGCCAGAGGTCGTGGAGCGCGAAGCTTTTGACTCGCATATGCAGGACCTTATCTACAAACACCAAAGAAGATAATCAATCATAATGGATATGAAGAAGTTAACCGTCATTTTGTTCGCTCTCGGCCTGTGCACCAGCGCTTTTGCACAGGCGGAGAAGATCCGCCTTTACGAAGGCAAGGCTCCGGGCAGTGAGAATTGGACACAACAGGAGTTCCTATTCGAGTATACTACGGCCATGAATCCCGGCGAGGTCGGCGAATGCATACTGAACGTAGTGGATCCCGAACTTTGGGCCTATCTCCCGGCGAAAGGTACTGAAACTGGTGCTGCCGTCGTCGTATGCCCCGGCGGCGGTTTTACCGCGCTGTCCTGGCATCAGGAAGGCCCCAACGTGGCCAAGTGGCTTGCTGCGCACGGCATAGCCGCTTTCGTCCTGAAATACCGGATTGCGTATTCCGGTGCCGACTATGAAGAGGCCAAATACGTGGCGGACCATTCCTACGGCAACCAGGGACGCGACGCGCGTATGAGGGAACTCACCGAGAAGCACGCGAAGATCGCGGAAGAACAGGGTTACGACCGCAAGATGGCCTGGGACGACGCCCGCGTCGCCATCACGTACATCCGCAAGAATGCGGAGAAATACAGCGTCAATCCCAAGGCGATCGGCATCATAGGCTTCTCCGCCGGAGGGAATATCGTATACAATGTTGCCCTGGACCACGATGAGATGAGCCGTCCGGACTTCCTCGGAATGATATATCCGGCCTGGTTCGAGGACAAGGTGCCCGAGGATCCAATGCCGCTGTTCATCGCCGCGAGCACGGGCGAGGCCGCCTCGACGAACGGTTTCGGCGACACGCCCGCCCTCTACAACGCATGGAACAAGACCCGTCAGCCCCTGGAAGTCCATTCCTTCACGAGGGCCTTCCACGGTTTCGGATACCGTGAAAACGGTCAGTCGGTAAACATCTGGACGACCCTGTTCTACAATTTCCTCGAAAACAGCGGGATGCTGAACAAGAAATAGAGTACTATGAAAAGGCTCTTGCTTTTCCTTACCCTGTCCTTCCTTCTCTCTTGCCAGAAGGAAGGCAGCATAATGATCATTCCAGTCAAGGAGTCCAACCCCGAGATCACCCTCACCATCGAGAGGGGAGGGGAGACCCTGTATGTGGCTGATATCCGCCTCGCCACGGACGGAGACGGGGAGTATTGCGTCCCTCTCGACCTTGCCCATTTCGGAGCGGTTAAGAAAGACGTGCATTTCTCCGGGATCGACGCCGCCGAAGCCTGGAAGGTGATCTCCCTCTCAGATACTGCTCCGGAGGTCCCGGAGGATAAATACCGGCCGGTCTATCATCACACGCCGCCCTACGGCTGGATGAACGACGCCAACGGCCTTTTTTATAAGGATGGCGTGTATCATCTTTATTATCAGTACAATCCTTACGCCTGTGTCTGGGGCAACATGCACTGGGGGCATTCGGTCAGCAAGGACCTGGTGCACTGGGAGCATCAGCCGGTGGCCATTTACCGCGACGGGTACGGCCACATTTTCTCCGGCAGTTCCGTCGTGGATTTCGACAACACGGCAGGCTTCGGAGAGGGTGCCGTAGTATCCTTCTACACCTCCTACAATACCCAGAGGGAGTATATCCAGACACAATGTCTGGCGTATAGCCTCGATGACGGCCTGACCTTCACCAAGTACGGGGGCAATCCCGTACTGGTCCCATTCGACGGCATCAAGGATTTCCGTGATCCGAAGGTCTTTTGGTACGAGCCGGAGCGGAAATGGATAATGATCGTTTCCGCCGACAAGGAGATGCGTTTCTACACTTCCGGGAATCTCAAGGAATGGGAATATATGAGCGCCTGGGGCGAAGGTTATGGCGTACAGCCCCGCCAGTTCGAATGCCCGGATTTCTTCCCTCTGACGACGGCAGAGGGCGAGACCAAGTGGGTGATGATAGTCAACGTCAATCCGGGATGCTACTTCGGCGGAAGCGCCACTCAGTATTTCGTGGGCGAGTTCGACGGGAAGACTTTCACCTGCGACTCGCCGAAGGAGATGGTCAAGTGGCTGGACTGGGGCAAGGACCACTATGCCACGGTCTGCTTCTCGAATACAGGAGACCGTGTGATTGCCGTGCCGTGGATGAGCAACTGGCAGTACGGAGCCATCGTGCCCACCAAGTATTACAGAAGCGCTAATGCCATTCCCAGACAGCTCGGACTGTACAGGGAAGGCGGTGAGTTTTACGTCAGTGCCTATCCGGTGGAGGAGATTTCCGCCCTGGAAGGGGAGCCGAAGACTGTCGGTCCGGTCGTCGCGTCCGGCGATACCAGGACCGTAAGCCTCTTTGACTCGACTGACGGAGCGTATGAGTTGGACCTGAGTATCGCGAATCTTCCGTCCGGCATTTCCGGACTGCGTCTCGTAAACGGTGCCGGCGACAAGGTTGACATGTATTTCGACTCCAGCGCCGGGCGGTTCGTAATGGACCGGACGGAAAGCGGCATAGTCGATTTCGGCGAAAGGGGGACCGTCCACGAAATAGAAAACCACGACAAAAGGAAAACCCTCTCGATCAATTACAAGAACGATTTCGCCCTCGCTACCTGGGCCCCGTTCAGCGTGAAGGGGAGCCATACCATGAAGATCCTGTATGACGTGAGTTCAATCGAAGTCTTCATTGACGGAGGCAGGGTAGCAATGACCAATTTGGTCTTTCCGAATCTGCCGTATGATTCTCTGGAACTGTACAGTGACGGCGGACGGCTGGAAATTACCAGTATCAAGGTTACGCCCATGAAACCATAAATAGTACATTCTCCTCTTTTTTTGCAGAATATTTCCTGGTTTATTCCCATGTAATGATTCTGCCTGTAATTGGCAGGATAATGCATTTTTGCACTTGTATTAAAAGATATCTTTGTATAAGGATAATTGGTTTTGGTATAATGAAAAGGTTGGTGTGAAGTCCGGTGCGCCGGAGAAACCGGTGCACCCTGCTTCATATCATAAATGACAATTTGATTATCACAACTTATATGGAACGAAACAAATCTAACCTTACCCGGCTGCTGCCGATCATGTTCGCCTTCTTCGCCATGGGTTTCGTGGACATGGTGGGCACTGCGACCAATTATGTCAAGGCGGATTTTGCCCTGTCCGACACTATGGCCAACTTCCTTCCGTCTATGGTATTCCTCTGGTTCTTCTTCCTGTCCGTACCTACAGGACTGATGATGAACAAGATAGGAAAACGCAAAACGGTTCTGCTCAGCCTTGTGGTGACTGCACTGGCGCTTATCCTGCCCCTCTGCGCCTACAATTACCCCATGCTGCTCGTGTCCTTCTGCCTGCTCGGCATCGGGAACACGCTTATGCAGGTGTCCCTCAATCCGCTCATCACCTGCGTAGTGAGCGGCGAGAGACTGGCCAGCACCCTGACTTTCGGGCAGTTCATCAAGGCCATCGCATCCTTCATCGCTCCCATTATCGCCAGCTGGGCCTCAGTCAAATTCGGCAACTGGCTGCTGCTTTATCCCATCTTCCTCGTGTTCGCCATCATTGCCGCGGTGTACCTCGGCATGACCAAGATAGAGGAGGAGATTCCGAAGGACAAGTCCTCCAACTTCATCGACTGCCTCAAGCTCCTGGGCGATGCATCGGTTCTCTTGTTCTTCCTCGGCATCGTCGCTCACGTCGGCATCGACGTCGGCGTGAACACCTGCGCTCCCAAGATTATTATGGAGCGCCTTGGGCTGCCGCTTGAAAAGGCCGGCATCGCCACCAGCATCTACTTCCTGTTCAGGACATTGGGCTGCTTCTCCGGCTCTTTCATCCTGGCGAAATTCCCCCTCAAGAAGTTCTTCGCCATCAGCGTCGCCTGCATGGTGCTGTCGATGATAGGCCTGTTCTTCGCCCACAGCCTTGCGGGTCTTTACATCGCCATCGCCCTGGTGGGCTTCGGCAACTCCAACATCTTCTCGATGGTCTTCTCCCGCGCGCTTCTCTACCTTCCCGAGAAGAACAACGAGATGTCCGGCCTGATGATAATGGGCCTAATCGGCGGAACCATCTTCCCTCTGTTGATGGGCGTCCTTTCAGATGCCATGGGTACCCAGATCGGTTCGGTCATCGTCATCAGTATCGGCGTAGCGTATCTCGTTTACCTTGCAACGGTGTTCTTTAAAAAGGCTGAAGCATGAAGAAGGTGATAGTAGGGATCGGAGAGATCCTTTGGGACATGCTCCCTTCAGGAAAGGCCCTTGGCGGAGCTCCCGCCAACTTTGCATACCACGCGATGCGTCTCGGCGAGGAGGGCTGGGCCGTCAGCGCCGTCGGCGACGACGCGCTCGGGCGTGAAATCCTCGACATAGTAGCATCGAAGAAACTCAAGAACTTGATAGCCATATCCGACAAGCCTACGGGCACGGTCGAGGTGGAACTGGACTCCAGGGGAGTCCCTTCATACAACATAATGGAGGACGTCGCCTGGGACAACATTCCGTTCACTCCTGAGATGGAGGGACTCGCCAAGAGGGCCGATGCGGTCTGTTACGGATCGCTTGTCCAGAGGATGAAATCCCGTGAGTCCGTCCTCAGGTTCGTGCGTGCAATGAGGCCGGAAGCGCTGAAAGTGTTCGACATCAATCTCCGCCAGCATTACTACGACAGGGAAATCCTTGAGGAGTCCCTGAAACTGGCTGATATCCTGAAAATCAATGACGAGGAGATCCGTATCGTCGCCGGCATGTTCGGCCTTGGTGACGACGATGCGGCCGCCTGCCGTTCGCTTATCGCAGACTACGGTCTCAAGCTGGTCATACTGACCAGGGGAGCCGAAGGCAGCGAAGTCGTTACGGCTGATGAAGTCATCCCGCAGGCCGTCGGACATGTCGACGTTGTCGACACCGTCGGCGCAGGTGATGCCTTCACCGCCGCTTTCGTCGTGGCATACCTGCGGGGCGATCCCCTGGCGGACGCCCAAAGACTGGCCACAGAAACTGCGTCCTATGTCTGCTCCCGCAAGGGAGCGATGCCAATCTGATAATTAACAACCAACTCTTTTAATCGACCTTCAAATGAATAAATCTTTATTACTTGTCCTTGCGACGGCGTTCATGCTGGCTTTCCCTGCTTGGCTGAGCGCTCAGACCAAGTCGGTAAAAGTGAACGTAGTGGATTCCTACGGTCCTGTGGCCGGAGCGGCCATCCAGGTTAAGGGAACCACTAATGGAGAAGTGACCGACTTGGATGGAAATGCGACGATCTCCAATGTGGACGAATCGTCCGTTCTGGTGGTATCCTTCATTGGATATACTACTCAGGAAATCACTGTCGGGAACCGTTCTGCCTTGAGCGTTACGCTCAAGGAGGACACCGAACAGCTTGATGAAACCGTTGTTGTAGGTTACGGTACCCAGCGAAAGGAGTCCCTGACCAGTGCCATTACATCCGTCCGTTCGGAGGATGTGACCAAGACGAAGCAGAACGATGTCATCACCGCCCTCCAGGGAAAGGTCCCCGGACTCCTCATCCGTCAGTCCGGTGGTACCCCTGGTGCTTTCGGAGCCGACTTGAGCCTCCGCGGCTACGGTGCCCCTATGATCGTCATCGACGGTGTCGTCCGTTCCAATTCCTACAGGAACAACAACAAAGGTATCAACACCGACCTCGAGTTCTCGCAGCTGAACCCTGAGGACATCGAGAGCATCTCCGTCCTGAAGGATGCCTCCGCATCCATTTACGGTCTCGGTGCGGGCAATGGCGTCATCATGATCACCACCAAGAAAGGCTCCGCAATGAAGAAGCCTTCTGTGACCTATTCCAACGTGTTCTCCTTCGGACGGCCGAAGATGCCTCAGGAAGTGAGCATCGCCGACTACGTCAAACTCTCCAACGAAATGGCCGATGTGGCTAAGTTCCCCCGTCCGTTCTCCGACGAGGACATCAAGGCGGCCGAGAACGGTACCTTGACCAACTTCAGTTGGTGGGATGCCGCAATGAAGCACCATTCCACCACCCAGACCCACAACCTCTCCGTCCGCGGCGGTAGCGATGCGATGACCTACTTCATTTCCGGCAGTTTCAACGACGACCAGAGTATCTACAAGTCGCCCAACAACTACAAGTACCGGCGTTACACCCTGCGCGGCAACTTCACATTCAAACTGACCGACGACCTGTCGATGGATTATCAGACTTCCTTCCGCGCCACATCTTCTGCCGACCCGGCCAATGATGACGTGTACAACGAGAAGTCCAATATGATCTTCAACTACATCGCTTTCTCGGACCGTACCGTTCCGGCCACTATTCCGGAGAACCCGAACCACTATACTTATCAGGGACAGTCTCCGACCGAGAACCCTATCGCGATGATGGACCATAACCTGAATTACACCGATAAGCGCGGCCGCGCTTTCACTAATACGGTGAATTTCAACTACAATCCTCACTTTGTGAAGGATCTCAAGCTCCTCCTCCAGGGCGCATACGACTTCAACTATGACGGAGCCTACACCAAGAAGACCGTCTATCCTCTCTACTCGTTCGATGCCGAGCATTATAACGAGCAGGTAGGTGAAGGAGGTGACGAGAACTCCTACCGTGAGAGCGTCAATGAGCGTGAACGTATGTACGTCCGCTTCCAGGCCAACTACAACAAGGTGTTCGGTAAGCACAGCATCTCTGCGATGGCTGCAGCCGAGGCTACCAAGATGAATACCCGCAACATGACCGGCAAGCGTCTGTTCGGCGATTTCTTCACCCATCCTACGATCAACAGCGGCCTGGCCGGCACCGATTCCGCGACAGGTACGCGTACTTCCTCTGCGACTGCAGGATATCTCGGCCGTATCAACTACGAGTATGCCAGCAAGTATCTGGTCGAGCTCATGGGCCGTTATGACGGCACCTATATCTATCAGCACGGACACCGCTGGGGTTTCTTCCCTTCATATTCCCTCGGCTGGAGAATCTCGGAGGAGCCGTTCATCAAGAACAACTTCCCCTGGATCAGCAACCTCAAGCTCCGCTGGTCGGACGGCAAGACCGGTATGACCCAGGGCAGTGCATACGCCTATCAGATGGGCTATGTCCCGGGCAGCACATACGTCTTTACCCCCGGAAGCCAGGTCCAGGGATACGTGAACAACGAGGTCGCCAATACCATCCTCACCTGGTCGGACATCCGGATGATGGACGCCGGTATCGACTGGAATCTCTGGAGTGACAAGTTCAGCGGTACCTTCGATATCTTCCAGCGCATGCAGACCGGTATCGCAGGACGCAGTTCCGGCTCCACCCCGACCATCCTCGGCGTCTCCGAGCCCCAGATCAACATCGACTCGCGCGTTACCGCCGGTATGGAACTCACTCTCTCGCATCGCAACCGCATCGGTGACTTCAACTACTATGCAACCGCGACGGGTACGATATCCCGTACGATGAACCTCCATATCGAGAGCCAGGCTACGTCGCAGTACTATGCCTCCATGAACTATTACGGCGCAGGCTTCATCATGAACGGATCAGCCAGCACGCAGAACCGTTGGACCGACTATCATGGCCTGTGGAAGTACGGCCTCGAGGGAGGACGCTTCACCTCGTGGGAGGATATATACAACTCCCCGGTCAAGTACGACGCCAACACAGGTATGCAGACCACCGTACTCGGACAGTACAAGCTCCTCGACTGGAACGGTGACGGCTACATCACCGCCCACGACGTCCAGTATGCATGGCCTGAGGCCAACCCTTCATTCCAGTTTGGCCTCAACATGGGTTTCAACTGGAAGAACCTCGATTTCAACATGGTATGGCAGGGTGCCACGATGACTTCGAAGATCATCTGGCTGCTCCACACCTTCGGATACGGCGGTTACAACAACATCTACACGATGTACCTCGACCGTTACCATGTGGCCAACCAGGGTGACGACCCGTACGATCCCACCACCCAGTGGGTCGAGGGTTATTGGCCCGCCTTGATGGACTCCTCCGATGCCAACAACTGGCGTCCCGGTATGTACGATGCCCCGTCCGACTTTACCCAGCTGGACGCCACGTACTTCCGCCTGAAGAGTTTCGAACTGGGCTACACCCTTCCCAGGAACCTGCTTTCCAAGGTCGGCATGCGTTCCCTCCGCGTTTATGTCGGCGGTACCAACTGGCTGACCTTCACCAACAAGAAGATCGCAGCCTACGATCCCGAGTCTGCGGCCGCCATGCAGTCCAACACCATGCCCGTCATGCGTACAGTCACGATGGGTGTCAACGTCAACTTTTAATCCGGCGATACCATGAAAAAGTTATTATACATACTTTCCGCATTTGCAGCCCTCACCCTGACGTTGTCCTCCTGCGAGAAACTCTTTGACAGTCTCGAGGGTGACCTGACCAAGATGACCGGCGAGGACATGGCTTCCTCCGAAGCCGGCATCCAGATGCTCCTTGCGCAGGTGTACTCCTATATCCCCATGAACGCTTGCGGATATGAGGACCAGTACACGCTGAATGCGGCCGACAGCCACGGTGGTGACTACGGCTTCAACTCTAACCCTTATTATGGAATGTACGGCATCCAGACCTTCTGGAACTGGGGTGCCATCCGTACCATCAACAACTTCATAGAAATCGCGGGCACTGCGGCAGAGAAGGGGACCATCACTGCCGAGGCGAAGAAGACCTATGTCGCCGAGGCCCGTTTCGTCCGTGCATACTGCTATTTCGTGATGGTCCGCAATCTCGGCGGCGTTCCCATCATCACTGAGCCCCTGGACAAGTACTATGACGGTGCCGGCAACGAGCAACTGTTCGCTTTCGCCCAGCGCGCTACCGAGAAGGAGACCTGGGATTTCGTTCTCAGTGAGTTCCAGGCTGCCGCCGACGACCTCGGTCCCGACCCGGTCGCCCCTTATCGCGCCGACAAGTATGCCGCTCTCGGCATGAAGGCCCGCGCCGCTCTCTACGCTGCATCCGTCAGCAAGTACTGGAATGCTCAGGGCGGTATCGAGAGTTCGTATAAGGCAGTTGCCGCGAAGAAGACCTACATGGAGGCCAGTTATGCCAACGAATATTATAGCCAGTGCATCAAGGCCTGTGAGGATATCATCGGCAGCGGCAGGTTCAAACTCCACGGTGCCAATCCGTCGGGCGTCGACGAGGCTGTCAAGAACCTCGGTGAAATGTTCGTTACCGTCGCTCCTGAGGAGTTCATCTTCGGCAAGAGCCTTGACAACGGCGTCGCCTCTTCCGGAAGCGACTTCGACGTGTACAACAGCCCCGCCCAGACCGTGACCGGTAACTCCAGCTGTGGCAAGTACTCCGTCACCATCGACTTCGTGGACAAGTTCGACAACTACGATGATGCATTCGGAGCCGTTGACGGCACCGTCAAGACCCGTGCAGACGGAAAGGAAGGCGTTTTCTTCAATGCGGTCCTCTCCCGCTTCCCCAACGAGTACAAGGACATCCCTTACATCGAGTATGACAACATCAAAGATCCGTTCCTCAAGAAGGACGCCCGCTTCCAGGCCTGGATCCTCTATCCCGACTCTCAGTTCCGCGGCCAGACCATCAAGATCCAGGGAGGCATGATCCACCCGGACGGCAAGGCTACGCTCTGGGTTGAGGACAGCGAAACCATCGACGGCAAGAAGTACTATTCTTTCGGTGCTCCCACCGGCAACGTCTCAGGTTTCTTCAACTACGAGAACAAGATGGCGGGCAACACCGTCACCACGGGATTCAGCATACGCAAGTTCCTGGACCCTTCCTCCTTCCAGCTGTACCACAAGACCTTCTGGTATGACATACGCTACGCCGAGATCCTTCTCTCCTACGCCGAGGCTGTGGTGGAAAGCGGTCAGGGCGACAAGGCCAGGGCCAAGCAGTACCTCAACGATATCCGTCACCGCGCCGCTTTCAAGGACGATGTGGAACTGACGCTCGAGAATGTCCTGCACCAGCGCGAACTCGAGTTCGCTTTCGAAGGCGACCAGCTCTACACCCTGCACCGTCGCCGCGCCTTCTACAACAAGCTCACCGATAACGATGTACAGGGCCAGAAGCATGCCCTCACTCCGGTCATCGACCTCCGCGGCGGTACTCCGAAGTACATCTTCGTACGTTCGATCCACTACGCAGAGGATCCCCTTACCGGTGGAAAGGCCTCGGACTACCACACCGCTCCGAAGAGTTATTACGGGCGTATCAGCGACTTCGGTGTGAACAAGTATGAACCCAACCCTGCTGACGAATAAAAATCACACGATCATGAAAAAGATATTCTTATTGCTCCCTCTTGCGTTGCTCGTCAATTCGTGCGTATTCTTCGAAATGGACAACTATGACGGACCGAATGCATCCATTTCGGGCAGGATCATAGACAGCAAGACCAAAGAGAACGTTCCGACCGAGTGCAAGTTCGGAAACTTCTTCGGCGGGGCCTATTTCGGATCTCCTACCACCGGTTATTTCTCCGTGTTCGAGAAAGGCCGTTCCGAGGTCTATGACATTCCCATCGACTACGAAAAAGCCCAGTACTGGCACATCAAATATGATGGAACTTATGTCAACACCAAGGTGTTCTCCGGTACATACCGAATTGCCGCCACCGCAGACAACTTCTATCCTGTTACGAAGGATGACGTGAAGATCAATAAGGGCGAGAATACCCTCGACTGGGAGGTGGTCCCTTATTGCCGTGTCGTAAACCCGAAGATAGAGCTGGTAGGTGACAAGTTCGTCGCCACCTTCGCCGTTGAGTTCGGCGACCCTACGAAGGCCAACACCGTCTATGACGCCAAGTTGCTCTGTTATCCCGACGCTTTCGTAGGAATGTACTGCAACTACTGCAACATGGACCAGGGCGCTTCGTCGAGGAGCCTTGTCGACAATAAGGTTGTCGTGACCCCCATCGTAGCCGACGGCAAGACCCTCAATACACTGACCATAGATCCGAAGAATTCCCTCAACCAGGCCGAGTTCAAATATGCCGGCAAGGGCAAGGAGCACTTCTTCCGTATCGCGGTGTGTGCACAGGGCAACGGAGCCAATGCCAGCCGTTACTACAACTATAGTCCTACCGTGGTCATCAAATACTAATTTTTCGTATATTTAATGCGTGATTCCTACCCGACTCCGGTCGGGTAGGACTTAAAACAACAGTATTGATTAAAGATATGAAAGTCAAACATTTGATTATTGCGTGCGCCGCGCTGGTCCTGTGTGGCCAGGCTTTTGCGGCGGACCATGCCCGCGGCCAGTTGAAAGTCGGTATCGCCAGGATCGACGTCACTCCCGCCGAGGACCAGTTGGGCAGGAATTCGTATGGCATCCTTGACCATACGCATTTCCGTGTGATCCTTTTTTCCAATGGCAAGACCATCGCCGGACTGGCCAATATCGACGGCAACCCCAACCAGCGTTGTGTCGATGCGGTCAACGAGCGCATCGAGAAGGAATTCGGCATCCCTCAGGGCAACATCATCTACAACGGCACCCACTGCCACTCGACAGGAACCGTTCCGATGGACGAACTGACCGAGAGGATGTACCAGGGCATCAAGAAGGCCTATGAAAGCATGGTTCCGGCCAAGGTCGGTACCGGCAAGGGTGTCTGCTACCTCAATGTCAAGCGCGACCTCTTCGACCCGGAGCGCGGAACTTGGTGGGAGGGCCCCGATTATGACGGCAAGTCCGACAAGACCGTCGGTGTCATCTATTTCGAGAGCCTCGACGGCAAGCCCCTCGGCGTCTATTACAACTACGCCATGCACGCCGTCATCACCGGCCAGCTCGACATGATCACCGGTGACTTCCCCGGCAAGTCCGAGGAGTACATCGAGAGCCGTTACGGCGATGACTTCGTCGCCATCTTCTCATCCGGTGCCGCCGGCGACCAGAACCCGCTCTACTTCCAGCAGACCTTCGACCTGCGCGACATCCGCATCGCGGATTACGCCAAGCGCGGTGAGGACATCTCCAACTCCATGCCTCCGGGAGGCACCGGACTGGACCGCAACGACCCTGAGACCCACCGTCTCATGGAGGAGCAGAAGCGGATGGCCGAGAGTTATGGTCAGATCCTGGGCGAGGAAGTGAAGTACGTCGTCATGATGATGCGCCGCTTCGAGACCGACGTGACCCTCGAGGCTGCACGTACGCACATAACCTGTGCGGCGCGCCGCCAGACCAATGGAGGCGGACGCGCCGGCTATGCCGGTACTTATGAGGATGCCCCCGACATCGTCCTCGAACTCGGACTGGTGATGCTTGACGACATCCCCGTCTGCGCGGTTTCCGGCGAGGTCTACAACCAGATCGCCGTCGACCTGAAGAACGCTTCACCTTACTCCTTCACCATCATGACCACCGTCACCGACGGCCATAACCAGGGCCGCGGCGGTTATATCCCCGATGACGAGGCGTATGGTGCAGAAGTGTTCGAGGTTCTCACTTCCGGTTACAAACAGGGAACGGCACATATGGGCATCGTAAACGGCCTCCTGGACCTGATCCACGACGCCACCCACTGATGCACGCAGCAGTCTTTGCATTGAGAATGAGGATACTGTATTAACGACTCAAAATGATGAGAAAGATAATGTTGACCCTGCTCGGAGCGCTGGTGCTCGCGACGGGGATCTGCAATGCACAGCGCGGCCAGTTGTATGCAGGGGCGTCCAAGTCCGACATCACTCCGGACGAGGCGTCGCTGCCCAAGACTTCGCAGGGTATACTCGACCACTGTTTTGCCCGTGCGATCGTATTTACGAACGGCATCACCAAGGCCGCATTCGTAACCATGGATGCTGCGATGAGCAATAATCGGATGGTCGCAGCCGTAAACGAGCGTGCAGCCAAGGAACTCGGTATTCCTGAAGGGAATATCCTGTATAACTGGACTCACACCCACTCCGGTTCATCCGTTTTCGGCGACGAACTCAACGAACGTGTCTTCCAGGCGTTGAAGGAGGCCAACGGCCGCCTGGTGCCCGCCAAGGTGGGCTACGGCAACGGCGTCTGCTACCTCAATGTCAAGCGCGACCTCTTCGACCCCGAGCGCGGGACATGGTGGGAAGGCCCCGACTATGACGGCAAGTCCGACAAGACCGTGGCCGTCATCTATTTCGAAAGCCTTGAAGGCAAGCCCATAGCGACTTATTTCAACTATGCGATGCATGCCGTCATCACCGGCAATACAGACAAGGTGAGCGCCGACTTCCCGGGTGAGGCCGAGACCTATGTCGAGAGCCGTTACGGCGACGATTTCGTGGCTTGCTTCGCTTCCGGCGCCGCCGGCGACCAGAACCCGCTCTATTTCCAGCAGACCTTCGATCTTCGCGATATCCGTATCAAGGATTATGCGGAGCGCGGAGAGGACATCTCCAACGCGATGCCTCCGGGGGGCCAGGGTCTGGACCGCACTAAGCCCGAGGTGCAGAGACTTCTCGGCGAACAGGAGCGTATGATCCGCAGTTACGGACAGATCCTCGGCGAGGAGGTGAAGTACGTCATCATGATGATGCGCCGCTTCGAGACGGACGTTACGCTGAAGTGCCTGCACAAGACAGTCACTTGCCCTGCCCGCCGTCAGCTCAACGGAGGCGGACGCGCCGGTTACGAAGGACAGTACGAGGATGCAGGCGAGGCCACGATAGACCTCCACCTTACCATGCTGGACGACATCCCGGTCGTGGGAACGAGCGGCGAACCGTACAATCCTATAGCGGTGGAACTGAAGCAAAAGTCCCCGTATGCCCGCACGATGTTGACAACGCTCTGCCAGGGTACCTTCACGGGCTACATTCCCGACGATGAATCCTATGGAGCCCAGTCCTTCGAGGTGTTGGGATCCCGCTTCAAACAGGGATATGCGCAGAAGGCCATCGTGGACGGGGCGCTGGACCTGATCCACGAGGCGACTCACTGATAAGGTGGCACCCCGCGGGCATTTACCCGCGGGGTGCTGCTTTTTTTTTCGGAGAAACCGGAAAACGTTCGTATCTTTGTCATTTGTCGGATAATGACAGAGATTATGGACAACAAGAAATTCAAACTGTGGAACAGGATCGGCGCGGCCGCCGTTTTCGTGGTCTCGCTGGTCACTTACCTGTCCACCATAGAGCCCACCGCTTCCTTTTGGGACTGCGGTGAATTCGTCGCATCGTCATACAAACTCGAGGTCGGCCACCCTCCGGGGAACCCCGTATTCCAGCTTATAGCCCGCGTCTTCACGATGTTCGGGGACAATATGCATGCAGCGGTGCTCGTCAATGCCATGAGCGGCCTGTGCTCGGCCCTGACCATCTTCTTCCTGTACCTGACCATCGTCTTCTTCGCCAAGAGGATCATCCGTCCCGGTGAGGATGGCCGCTACACGACGGGCGGCGCGCTGGCCGTGATCGGCAGCGCCGCCGTCGGCGCCCTGGTCTACTGCTTCTCCGACACATTCTGGTTTTCTGCGGTCGAGGGCGAAGTATATGCGATGTCGTCGCTTTTCACTGCCCTGGTCTTCTGGTCAATGACAAAGTGGTACGAGCAGGCCGACAGGCCCCATGCCAACCGTTGGATAGTACTGATCTCCTTCCTGATGGGCCTGTCCATCGGCATCCACCTGCTGAACCTCCTGGCCATCCCTGCCCTGGTCTTCATGTTCTATTACAAGAGACGCGAAGACAAGCCCTATACGTTCTGGGAGTTGGTGAAGGTCTTTGCGGTTTCCGTCGTGATCCTCGCTTTCATCCTCTTCCTGATCATTCCCTGGCTGCCCAAGGCTGCGGCCTATATGGACCTGCTGTTCGTGAACGTCTTCGGCCTGCCGTACAACACCGGCGCCGCGTTCTTCATGGTGGCGCTCCTCGCCCTTTGCTTTTGGGGCCTCTTCCGCACCCTCAAGACCAAAAAGGTCTTCTGGAACACCGCCCTGCTGTGCTGCACGACCATCATCATTGGATTCTCGATCTTCAGCATCGACATCATACGCTCCAGCGCAAAGACCCCGACCAACGAGTATCAGCCCGACAATGCATTCACGCTCGTCCGCTATCTTTCGCGCGAGCAGTACGGCTCCACGCCCATCGTCTACGGCCAGTACTTCGATGCTCCGTACGAACTGTACACGACCAAGTACTGGGCTCCCCTGAACGGTAAATACATCCACGCCGAAGGCCCTGTCGACGCCAAATACGATTCCTCCGGCAAGATGCTGTTCCCCCGCATGTGGAGCGGCCTGGACCAGCGCAGCATCGATTTCTACGAGACCTACATGAACGGCAAGGGCAAGCGCATCGCCGGTCGCGATCACAGGAAGCCCACCATGGGCGCCAACCTTGCGTTCTTCTTCGACTACCAGTTGAACTGGATGTACTGGCGCTACTTCATGTGGAACTTCGTAGGCCGACAGAACGAGATCCACGGGCAGGTCCCGGGCGACATCTTCTACGGCAACTGGGAGAGCGGCATAGGCTTCATCGACAGGGCGAGGCTCGGTGACCAGTCCGACGCCCCCGCCATACTTCTGGACAACAAGGGCAAGAACCACTATTATTTCCTGCCCCTGCTGCTCGGTCTCCTTGGCTTGTTCTTCCAGTTCGAGCGCGACAGGCGCGGCAACTGGCTGGTCTTCCTGATGTTCTTCATGACCGGTATCGCCGTTGTTGTATACCTCAACCAGCCTCCGTTCCAGGTCCGCGAGCGCGATTACGCCTACGCCGGTTCGTTCTATTCGTTCTCCATCTGGGTCGGCCTGGGAATGGCCGCGGTCTGGTCGTGGCTGAACGATGCGCTGAAGGGCAAGCATTCCACCGCGGTGGCGGCCGTCGTGGCCGTAGCCTGCCTGTGCGTTCCGGCCCTTATGGCCGCCGAGAACTGGGATGACCACGACCGTTCCAACCGCCGTACCTCGACCGAGATGGCCTCCAACTATCTCAACTCGGTGGGCAAGGACGGCATAATCATCACGCACGGCGACAACGATACTTTCCCTCTGTGGTATGCCCAGGAGGTCGAAGGTGTCCGGACCGACGTGCGCGTGGTGAACACCTCGCTGCTGGGTACCGACTGGCACATCGACCAGATGAAATATGCCGTCAACGAGTCCGCCCCGCTGCCGCTCACCGTCGGCCCTGAGCAGTATCTGTACGGCACCAACGAGTATATCTTCATATACGACACGCGCGAGCAGCCTATGCTCCTTTCCGATGTCATGACCGTATTCAAGCACCCCGACGTCAAGGTGCAGGTGAGCAGCGGAAAGAAGGTCGACTACATCATCTCCCGCAAGCTCATCGTACCGGTCAACAAGGAGAACGCCCTCAGGAGCGGCATTGTGAGCCCGAAGTTCGCGGATGCGGTCCCGGACAGCATCGTGCTGGAGATTCCCAAGGACAAGGATTACCTGACCAAACCCGAACTGTTCATGCTTGACCTGCTCTCCAACTATCAGTGGGACAGGCCCCTGCACATGCTCAACCAGGGTGGTGACCTGAACATCGGCATCAAGGATTACCTTATGTTCGAGGGCTATTCCTCCAAGTTCGTTCCCTTCAAGAACAAGATCACCACGACGGATCCCGGCATTGTCGACACGGACCATCTCTATGACCTGATGACCAATGTCTTCAAGTGGGATGCCGTCTCGCGTGACGACTATTTCGTGGATTACCAGAACCTCTATACCCACCTTGGCGTCATGTCCCTGCGCGGACTCTTCGTCAACGCCGCCGAGGCTTTCCTCAAGGCGGGCGAGAAGAGCCGGGCCATCGAGATGCTCGACAAATGCCAGAGCGTGCTGGACCAGAAGTCCTATCCCCTTGAGACGATTCCTATCGGATTCTCGGGCAACGACTATATGGTCTGCGAGATGATCAACCAGTATTATCGTTTAGGCGAGTTGGACAAGGCCCGCTCGCTTGCCGTCGACCTGTTCAACGAGCTTCTTGTCTCTGCAAGGTTCTATATGGAATACTACGATTACGCCCAGTCCGAGTTCGAACTGTGCGGACAGTATGTGTATTTCCTGCAGGATATCCTTGAGACCGCCGGCGACAAGGAACTCGCCAAGCGTATCGGAGATAATTTCGAGTCGTTGATGAACTACATCACCGGTGATTCCGGCGAGGTTCCTGAGAATGGCGCGCCAGCCGTATCGGGTGATTAGCGCCTGAGGCGCACGAAGATTGAAAGCGGGAGGGCTTTGCCGAAGCTGTCAAGCAGGGCGAGCTCTCCGCTTTCCATTTCATACCCTTCCTTGCCGTCAAGGCGGAACGCCTCCTTCACCACTGTCTCTCCCAGAAGGGCGGAATATCCGTTGGAGTAGAGGTTGAGGACCATGAAGGAGTCTTTCGGCGCGAGGATCCCGGCGACGGTCTTCAGCATGTCGAAGAGGCATTCGTCGAGTTTCCAGCGCTCGCCGTCAGGGCCATGCCCGTAGGCGGGCGGGTCGAGGATGATGCCCTGGTAGGAATTGCCCCTGCGGGCCTCCCTGCGGGCGAATTTCATTGCATCTTCAACAACCCATCTGATGCCGTCCAGTCCGCTGGCCTCCATGTTTTCCTTGGCCCATGTGACGACCTGACGGACGGAGTCCAGGTGCGTGACGTCGGCGCCGGCGGCCTTGGCCGCGAGCGACGCGGCACCCGTGTAGGCGAAGAGGTTCAGCACTTTCGGCCTCGGTTTCCCTTCCGCCTCCGCGTTCTGCACTAGCCGGAGAGTATTGGCATAGATGTACTCCCAGTTCGGAGCCTGCTCCGGGAATACGCCGACATGCTTGAAGGAAGTGAGGCCAAGGCGCAGGCGCAGGCTGAGGCCAGGCTGCAGCCCTCTGTATCCGATGTACCACTGGTCGTCCATCTTCTTCTGACGCTCCCAGGTGCCGCTGTCTTCCTTGCCGGCCTTGCCGAATCCGGCGCCGGGAGCGAAGCGCGTGTGCATGAGGCGCGCCCACTCCGCCTCGTCCAGGGACTTGTCCCACAGGGCCTTGGGCTCCGGGCGCGCCATCACGTAGCGGCCGTAGCGCTCGAGTTTCTCGCCCCTGCCGGAGTCGATGATTTCATAGTCCTTCCAGGACGGTGCCGGATATTCGATTTTCATGGTGTTTCCGATTATTGATACAAAGATAGTGGTTATTCACTTAAAATTGTTATTTTTGTAGTTACCATCCTTTGAAATAACTTTAATTCCATACTTATGCAACAGCACATTGACTCTTACGATTTTACCGGCAAGAAAGCCATCGTCCGCGTAGATTTCAACGTCCCCCTCAACGAGAACTTCGAGATCACCGACGATACCCGCATCCGCGCTTCCATCCCCACTCTCAAGAAAGTCCTAGAGAAGGGCGGCTCGCTCATCATCATGTCGCACCTCGGACGTCCCAAGAAGGTGGATCCCAAGTTCTCCCTCAAGCATATCGTTGCCCGCGTGTCCGAGCGTCTCGGCGCTCCGGTGCAGTTCGCCGACGATTGCATGAAGGCCGACGCGCAGGCTGCCGCGCTCAAGCCGGGCGAAGTCCTGCTGCTCGAGAATCTCCGTTACTATGCTGAGGAGGAAGGCAAGCCCCGCGGACTCGCCGAGGATGCAACCGACGAGGAAAAGGCTGCCGCCAAGGCCGCAGTCAAGGCCAGCCAGAAGGAGTTCGTCAAGAAACTCGCTTCCTACGCTGACTGCTACATCAACGACGCTTTCGGTACCGCCCACAGGGCCCACGCCTCCACCGCCCTCATCGCCAAGTACTTCCCGAACGACAAGATGTTCGGCTACCTCATGGAGGGTGAGATCAAGGCCATCGACCACGTCCTGCACGAGGCCGAGCGTCCGTTGACCGCCATCGTAGGCGGCTCCAAGGTTTCCTCCAAGCTCGCTGTCCTTAAGAACCTCGTGGGCAAGGTCGACAACCTCATCATCGGAGGCGGCATGGGCTATACCTTCATCAAGGCCCAGGGTGGCCGTATCGGCAATTCCCTGCACGAGGACGACCTCATGCCTGATGCACTCGCCATCCTCGAGGAGGCCAAGGCCAAGGGCGTGAAGGTTTATCTCTCCACCGAGGCCGTCGGCACCCAGGAGTTCTCCAACGAGGCCGAGACCCAGATCTTCTCCTCCTGCGACATTCCTGATGGATGGGAAGGCGTCGATGCCGGTCCTCATACGCTCGCTGCCTGGAAGAAGGTCATCGATAACTCCAGGACGGTCCTTTGGAACGGTCCTGTCGGTGTCTTCGAGATCCCTCTGTTCGCCAAGGGGACCCTGCGCATCGCCGAGGACCTCGCCGAGGTCACTGCAAAGGGTGCGTTCACGCTTGTCGGCGGCGGCGACTCCGTAGCGGCCGTCACCCAGATGGGCTTCGCCGACAAGGTCAGCTACGTCTCCACCGGCGGCGGCGCCATGCTCGAAGCCATCGAGGGCAAGGAACTCCCCGGCATCGCAGCCATCAGGGAGTAGCCTCCGGAATCAGTGCGGGCGCACTGTTGACATTTCTCTCCAGAGGTCACATCGGAATGTGGCCTCTGGATTGTTTATGGCCAGTGGCATAGGATTTGCCCGAATTGTCCAAAACGGACTTGACGATGACTTCCTCCGAAATTGAAAGCCTTTATAAGCAGTATTTCAGGCAACTCTGCCTGTATGCGCTGCATTATCTGGAGGATTTAGACGAGTCCAAGGATATCGTTCAGGAGTGTTTCTCAGCCCTGATCAAGGGTAATCCTGAAATTTCAAATCCAAAGGCATATCTCTACAATTCTGTCAGGAACCGTTGCATCGATCTGTTGAGGTCCAAGAAGAAGGAACGGATGGCCCCGATGGATGACTTGTCGTATATCAGCGATGAAGAGGCGCAGTTGCGTTCCGAGATGGAAGTCCAGCTCTGGGAGGCGGTGGACTCCCTTCCGCCCAAGCGTCGTGAACTGTTGCTTCTCAACAAAAGGGATGGATTGAAATACAGTGAGATAGCCCAACTGAAGGGACTTTCTGAAAATACCGTCCGCAACCAGATCTTCAGGGCGGTTGAATCCCTTCGCAAGAATGCGAAAAAGCTTTTCAGCTTCTTGTTCTGCCTGTAATCACTTTTTTTCGTAGGTGAGTGGTATATTCTGCCGCTTTTTCCGTCTTGTGAGAAAAAAGATTATGCAGGAGAATATGGATCGTATGCTGGGCTTCGTGCTCAAGCACTACCGTCAAGGAGCCTTCGACGATGTGAAAAAGACGGAATCTAAGAATGTCCGTCGTTTCCCTGTATGGAAATATGCCGCCGCTGTTACTGCCGCCGCAGCTGCAGTGATTCTTTTCGTGTTTCTTCTCCGTCCGGGCCCGTCCGTGTCGGAGTATCTGGCGGCCAATTCGCCCATACAGGTCGAGCTTCCTGACGGCAGCTCCGTAACCCTTAGCCCGGGTGCCAGGATCAGTTACTCTGATTCGAAGGCAGGGAGAGACGTCGAAATGGAAGGAACGGCTTTGTTCAAGGTGGCCAGGGACGAGAGCCGTCCGTTCAGGGTTGATGCCGGCGAATCAGCGGTCGAGGTTCTTGGAACCGTCTTTCAGGTAAAGCAGTCTGACGGGGACGTTTTTGTGGATGTCCTTGAAGGCAAGGTCCTTTTTTCCGGCAGCGAAGATGGTGTTGTGCTTACTCCGGGCATGGAATCAGTCCTTCAGAAAGGAGCTGCTTCCCCAGAAATCATAGATAATCCTTTCCCCAACCCAATAGCATGGGTGACAGGGGTTTTCAAGTATGAATCTACCCCGTTGAAAACCGTGCTTGGTGAACTTTCGGATTATTTCGGAAAGGAGTTCACGGCATCTTCAGATGCAGGTGGAAGGTCCTTGACAGGATCTTTCTCCACGGAAGATCCGGAAAGCATTGCCGAGGCCATCTCGGCTGCCCTTGAGATCAGAGTAACGGTAAAATAGCTTGAACGTTCATCTTATGAAGAAGTTGTTGAAACTGCTTGTTCCGGTACTTTTGATAACTGTTCTTACCGGAGGGGAGGCTTTCGCCCAGGAAGCCTCCCGGACAAGCCTGAAGGAACGAATGGCCTGGATCGAAGAGGCATACGGAGTGAGTTTCATCTATGACTCCAACATCAATCTGAATGTCCCGTATAACGGGTCAGGCAGCAAGGATGCATCAGTCAAGCTGAAGGATGCGCTGCGGGACCTGTTCAAGGGGACCGGAATGGAGTGGGATGTAAAGCGTAAATACATCGCCGTACGTGCGTACAAGCCTTCCATAGAAAACATCCACTCTGTCATAGATCCCGAGTCCTTGCTGGATACCCTGACTGCCTCAAGGATCACGTCATATATCGACCGGGATCTCAATACCACCCAGACGGGCCTCACGAAAATAGACGGCAAAGCCTTCAACAGGGGTTTCGCCGTGCTGAGCTCCCCGGATGTCATCAAGACCCTGCAGATCCTTCCGGGAGTAGCATCAGGCACTGAACTTTTGTCGAGCCTGTATGTACACGGCGGGGACGGCAGTGACAACCTTTTCCTCCTTGACGGCGTTCCGGTATATCAGGTCAGTCACCTTGCCGGCATTTACTCGGCATTCAACACCGATGCCGTCGAGAGCCTTGATTTCTTCAAGAGCGGCTTCCCTGCAAGATTCGGCGGACGGACATCTTCCGTCGTGGATATGGCCACGAAACAAGGCAGCTTCGATACATATTCGGGTACGTTCTCTATAGGGCTGATAAATGCCCAGATGCAGTATGGCGGTCCGATCCTCAAAGGGAAGACTTCGTTCAGCGTAGCTCTAAGACGTAGCTGGTTGGATACGTTCAGCTGGCCGATATTCAAGTTCATCGTATCCACGGACAATGATAAATACTCCGGCAACTACCAGCTTTATGACGTTAACCTCAATCTTACGCACAAGTTCAGCGAAAAGAGTATTCTTTCCCTGAATTTTTACGATGGCAAGGACATCCTGAATTATGGGAATCACTCCTGGGGAAGCGAGACAAATGACTACGGCTCATTTGAGCTGTTGCGGGACGAGGATGAGAAGATGGATGTCCGTCTCAAGTGGGGAAATATGACAGGCAGCATAGTATGGAAAGTGGATTTATCCCCCAAACTCGCAATGAGACTGATGGCATATCATACCGGTACGATGGGGCTCGTCCACTATGGTGAAGAGTATTACGGCAAGCAGATATCTACTTATCGTGAAGGAAGCGGGAGGGACAATACGATGGAAAATGAGAACACTTACAGTACGTCCAATTATTCCAGGATAAGGGATTATGCCGTCAAGGCAGATTTCGACATCGTTCCTTCAATGGTGCACCACATAAGGGCTGGAACGGGTTACCAGCTGCACCGTTTCCATCCTGAAAGGATTTCGGACAGTTATTTCAAAGACGTGTTCTATCAGGTGGACACCTCTTATACTGATGGTTACCAGTACGAATACATCGCCCACGAGGCGTCCCTCTATGCTGAGGATGAAATGACCCTGTCGAGAAGGCTCAAGGTCAATGCCGGCCTTCGTTATACTCTTTATGCCATTGGCGGGAAGGCTTCGAACCACATCGAACCAAGGCTTGCGCTGAAATACCTGTTTTCCGATTTCGGGTCGCTCAAACTGTCCTATACGCAGATGAACCAGTTCGTCCATCAGGTTACCACATTCTATGTGGAGTCGCCTACGTCGCTTTGGATGCCTTCCACGCGCAAAGTGGCCCCGATGCATTCCTCGCAAATAGCCGGCGGCATATATACCGATCTCCCGGGAGGGTTCCACGTCGATCTGGAGGGATGGTACAAGACTATGTCACATCTCTTGGAATACTCTGGAAAAATTTCCCTGTTTCCTCCGGTTGACAGCTGGGAAAAGTCCTTTTGCGAAGGTATCGGGAAGTCTTATGGAATAGAGGCGACAGTGTCTTATACGAAAGGGAAGATGGAGACGACTGCCGGATACTCCCTTTCCTGGAATAGAAGGAAGTTCGATGATATAGCGATAGACTGGTTTGCCGACAGGAATGACAATCGACACAAGCTGAACCTGACTCTGACGTACCGGCCTTCCAGGAAGGTAGATCTATATGCGGGGTGGCTGTTTCATTCTGGAAACAGGATTACGATTGCTACCCACAGGGTTGAAAGACAATTCTACCGCGAGGATATTCCGGAAGGAGAGTGGCGTCCAGAAAGGACCTTCTATTCTGATGAGTTTGTCGGCCCTTATAATATGAGGATGGTCCCATACCACAGGCTTGACCTGGGTGCAAACTTCCGGCACGTGACAAGGAGAGGTAATGAGGGGATATGGAACATCAGCATCTACAATGCCTACTGCAGGATGAATCCCATCACGGCAGCCGTATATGACAGGGTTGAGATAACATTCCCCAAGGAAGTTACCTATTTCGGAGAATCATTTGAAGGTATATCCGTCATACCGATTATTCCTACGATCAGTTACACCGTCAAGTTCTAGCCAGGATGAAGAGAATCAATCATATATTTCTAGGTATTACCGTCGCGACGTTTATCCTTATTATCCTACCGTCCTGCGTGATGATAATGGAGAGCGGAGAAGACGGCAGGAGCATAATCTATTTGGAATGTCTGCAGGGGATGAGTGACACTACTGCGATATCCGTAATCGCGGCGTCGTCGAAGTTCGGATACGAAGACAGCAGGGTACTGTCCGACGTGAATGTAACCTTGAGGGCCGGGGGGCGGGATATCCCTCTCAGCAATGCCGAAGTGGCGAAGGAAATGTTCCCGAAGGGAGCATACTATACCACAGAGAAAATCGAGGGAGGGCATACCCTGGAAATCACCGTGTCGGGTGGTGGTTTCGATCCTGTCGTAGCTACTACCTACAAACCCAGGGACCTCAAGCCATTCGGCGTGAGAATGGAGAAGGCGGTCATCTACACGGATGATGCCGAGAAGAGGGTAATAAAAGTCGAAGTAACCCCGGACGACCCGGACATAGCGGACCATTATTATGCTTTGGTTTTCGACGGGAAGATGTATGACTATACTAGGGGAGAGTATTTCTATTCCAATCTTACACCCATCTTACGGTCAGACGGTTTCATCTATTCATCCGATTTTGGAGACGACTTGGTCGCAAGGGTGGGTTGTTCCCCCTGGTCGCTATTCGATTTCAATCAAACTTTTTATTCAGTCAAGATCGTACCTGTCTATCTATGGAGGGGCGCGTCATTGATGAAGGATGGTACGATAACGGTTTATTTCGACGAGAGAATGACGTTCGACACTTGGATAAGGGTCCGCCTGATGGAAGTGTCCCCGGAGTTCTACCGGTACGCCAAGAACATCGAATACAGTGAAGACTTAACGGAGGCACTCATCCCCTTCGTGCCTTCTTCATATTCCTATTCCAACGTCAAGGGCGGCTGCGGCATCTTCGGTGCGGTGAGCGGCATTGATGGGGAATGGATGAAACTGCCTGAATGACAAAGATATGGAAGCTAATATCAAACTTATCTTTCTGGTTCTGATGATCCTGCTTCTGCCTTCCTGCTCGAAAGAGAAGGCCGAGATAACAGTACACTATTATCTGACCAATGCATCGGACTACGACCTCAGGATACGTACCTCCAAATCATATACGCTAGACCTCCCCAGACAGGCCACGGACAGCTTGACAGATGTCTCCGAAGGTGTCGACTACCACGGCTCCTGCAGTTTCAGGTCGGTGTTCGAAGAAGGCAGCGTCCTCACCATATCATACAAAGACGAGGAGTATGATTACGATCTGTCTCGAAGCAGATTTTGGGGATTCAAGGATATACGTTCCTATGAAGTCCGTAAAATTGCTCCGAGGGAATTCACGGCAAAATACTCGATTGGCCGCAGAGAAGTCGTTGATTATCTGGTAGACCTGGGAGTCATCGGGAATTCAGGCGGATATTAAGCGGGAACAAAAACGCCCTCTCAGATAGTTTTCTGCTCCTAAAGCCACATCACAATGTGGCTTTAGGAGCATTTATGGCCTTGAGAGGGCGTTTTTGTTCCTGCCTTTTGCTAACTTTGCGAAAGTCGGAAGAATGTGAATGATGAAGAGTCTGCTTTATAAAAGTATATTGTTGAATGTGCTTCTGTCGGTCGTGATGGCCATTACGCCGGAGATGTCATCGGCGCAAATCATGCGTTACGACCGGGAAGCGGCGAACTTCAACGAAGCGCTGCCGCTTGGCAACGGTCACATCGGTGCGATGGTGTACGGCGGCGTGACCGATGACCTGATCAACCTCAACGAAGCCACCCTTTGGGGCGGCAGTCACGTCGACAACAATCCCCAGCCCGACGGACCGGACCTGCTGCGTCAGGTCCGCGAGGCGCTGTTCGCCGAGGACTGGGAGGGCGCGCGCAAGCTGCTGGTGCCCCTCCAGGGCCCGAACGCATCGGCTTTCCTGCCGATGGGCAATCTCCATATACGCCAGACCTATCCTGCGCCGCGCGGGCCGGTTGATGACAGTGGAAACAGTTACCTCCGTACGCTGGATCTCGGGACGGCAGTGGCCATGACCGAGATCGTCCGTGACGGCGTCAAGTATACCCGTGAGTATTTCGTCTCCTATCCCGACCGCGTGATGGTCATACGCCTGACGGCTTCGCGCCGCGGAGCGCTGAACTTCTCGCTCGACGGGGATTCTCCGTGGAGGGGAGTGAAGGTGGAGGGCGTGTCGGATAACGAATTCACGGTCAGCGGACAGTTGGGATACATAATGGGCACCGACGGGCAGTATCCGTATGTCTGGGAAGGCCCTTATGGCGAGAAGGGCATGCGCTACCAGTATCGCGTCAAGGCGGTTCAGTGCGACGGTGAAGTCTATACCGCTCCCGGACTGAGGGTGAGCCGTGCGACTTCCGCCACGATCCTGATCAGCGCGGCGACGAGTTTCGCGGGCTTCGACCGCGACCCGGACTTCCACGGCCTGGACGAGAAAGCCCTGGCGGCCGGTATGATGGAGGCTGCAGAGTCAATGGATGCAGAAGCGTTGCTCGAGGCACATATTGCTGATTATAAGTCAATTGCCGACAGACTGGAGCTGAAACTCGCAGGCGCTGACGACCCGGAACTCGCGGAGATGACCACCGACAGGCGGCTGGCCCGCTATGCCGAAGGTGCCGCGGACCCGGGCCTGGAGATGATGTATTTCCGTTTCGGGCGCTATCTGCTGATCAGCAGTTCGCGCGCCGACGGAGTGCCGGCGAACCTCCAGGGCATCTGGTGCGCCGACCGTTTCCCCGCCTGGGGATCGGATTACACCACCAACATCAACCTCCAGATGAACTACTGGCCGGCCGAGCCGCTCGCGATGAGCGACCTCACGGCCCCGCTCCTGCGCTTCATCAAGGATGCTTCCGTTAACGGTGCACAGATTGCCCGCAACCTCTATGGCATGCGGGGATGGACCGTCCATCACAACTCCGACATCTGGGGTGCGGCCAATCCCGTAGGGGAGAAGGAGGGTGACCCGATGTGGGCCAACTGGTCGATGGGCGGAGCCTGGCTGAGTCAGCATCTGTTTGAGCATTACCGCTTTACGCTGGACGAGGACTATTTGAGGAATACTGCCTATCCCCTTATGAAGGGGGCTGCGGAGTTCCTGCTGGACTGGCTGATCGAGAAGGACGGCGAATTCATCACCGCTCCCTCCACTTCGCCCGAGAACGCTTTCATTGACGAGAACGGGCACAAGGGAGTCGTGACCATAGGCTCGGCCATGGACCTCGAAATAGCCTGGGACCTGCTCACCAATTGTATCGAGGCCAGTGAGATCCTGGGCGTGGACGAGCGCCAGCGCGGGATATGGAAGGATGTGCGGGCGAGGCTCCACCCTCTGCAGATAGGGGCCAAGGGCAATCTTGTGGAGTGGTACAAGGACTGGGAGGACGAGGATCCCCAGCACCGGCACGTCTCGCATCTCTTCGCCCTGTACCCTGGCCGGCAGATATCCCCGATGACCACTCCCGAACTGGCTGCCGCCGCGCGTAAGACCCTGGAAATCAGAGGAGACGGCGGCACAGGCTGGAGCAAGGCCTGGAAGGTCAATTTCTGGGCGCGTCTGCTGGACGGCGACCATTCCTACCTGATGTTCCGCGAGTTGCTGAGCAAGTCTACGCTGCCCAATCTGTTCGACAGCCATCCGCCTTTCCAGATCGACGGCAATTTCGGCGGTATCGCCGGTGTGGCCGAGATGCTGCTGCAGAGCCAGAACGGCGAACTGCATCTGCTGCCCGCCCTGCCCTCGGCCTGGGCCGAAGGCAGAGTCAGGGGAATGCAGGCCCGCGGCGCCTTCACTGTGGACCTGTCCTGGAAGGACGGGCGACTTAAGAGCGCCACCGTGCTGTCGCGCAGCGGCGGCACCTGCCGGGTCCGCACCGCGGCCCCGGTCGTGGTGACGCGCGCCGGCGGCGCCCGCGGACGCATGGTCTCCAGCCGGACTGAACGCGATGGCTCGTCTTTTGTTACTACGTTCAGGACTACTGCGGGCACGGAGTATTCCCTGATCGCGAATTAATACTTATCTTTGTGGTATGTTAGATCTTTTGTTCGTCCACTGGAACGTGGACCCCGTCATATTCCACATCGGCAGACTCGGCATCAGGTGGTATTCCCTCCTGTTCATCTCGGGTTTCATTCTCGGGTGGTACATCTTCAAATGGTTCTTCAAGCGGGAAGGCGTCTCTGAAAAACTCCTTGACCCGCTTCTGTACACGCTGCTCATCGCAACGATCGTCGGAGCCCGCCTGGGCCATTGCCTTTTCTACCAGCCGGACTACTATCTCGGCAGCTGGAAGGGTTTCTGGGA
Organism: Bacteroidales bacterium; assembly: GCA_017519865.1. GTDB lineage: Bacteria > Bacteroidota > Bacteroidia > Bacteroidales > UBA932 > Cryptobacteroides. The sequence continues at coordinate 116,212 of JAFWRQ010000003.1, forward strand.
GATTTTCCAGCCTTGGAAGGGCGGTCTCGCCAGCCATGGCGGCGCCATCGCCCTGCTTCTGGCCATGTGGTGGTTCGCCCGCCGTTACGGCCGCAAGGAGGGTTTCGACTACCTCTGGATCATGGACCATCTCTGCATCGCCGTGGCGTTCGCCGGATGTTTCATCAGGCTTGGAAACCTCTTCAATTCAGAGATATACGGCGACGTTACGTCCCTGCCTTGGGGTTTCATCTTCGAGCGCAACGGCGAGACCGACCCCAAGCATCCCACGCAGTTGTACGAAGCAGGCTCATATCTGGTCCTAGGCCTGTTCCTCATCGGAATGTACTGGAAGAAACTCGACCGCATTCCTCGCGGATTCTTTTTCGGGGCGTTCCTGGTCGGATGCTTCGGCATGCGTTTCCTCATCGAGTTCATCAAGGAGCCCCAGGTCGGTTTCGAAGAGGGCATGGCCCTCAACATGGGACAACTCCTCTCGATTCCGTTCGTAGTGGCCGGTATCCTGATCCTTATCTATGCCTATTCCAAGAGGACACCTGCCAGGGCGGTTCGTCCCGAACCTGCCAGGCCTGCCAAGAAGGAGCCCACGCATTACGCTAAACCGATTAAATAGAAAGATTATTTAAAATTTTTAAAAATATCTTTTGAAAGTGCCGCGAATGGAATGATATTTGCGGCACTTTCGTATCTTTGTATGTATTGACAATCAATCTACTGTATATGAAAAAACTCATAATCTCAGTGGTTCTGGCGGGGGTTCTCCCTCTGTCACGGATCTGTGCCCAGGAGCCCGATGCGTCTCCTACAGTCCTGACCCTTGACCAGGCCATCCAGATAGCTTTGAGCGAAAACATCGCCGTTCGCGTGGCGGACAAGGATATCGAGAGGGCAGAGTATGCCCGCAAGGGTACCTATGCCTCCCTTTTCCCCCAGATCGACGGTTCGGCTTCCTATTCGCGTACCATCAAGAAACAGGTTATGTACATGGACTTCGACATGGGTTCCATAGGCGGGTTCGGCAGCCCCGAGACCGGCACGGATGAAACCCCGTCCGATGCAGAGACCAAAGCCGGAGGCAGTGGAGGCAGCGGAGGCGGCAGGACTGCCGGAGGCGGTATCGAAGTCGGCCGCTGGAATACCTATTCCGCCGGCATCCAGGCCTCGATGCCGCTGGTCAACGCCCAGTTGTGGAAGAGCCTGAAGATCTCTGGCCAGGACGTCGAACTCGCCGTTGAAAAGGCCCGTTCCTCGCGTCTCGAGACCGTAACCCAGGTCAAGCAGGCCTTCTACGGCGTCCTGCTGGCCAAGGAGGCCTTCAACGTATACAAGGAAGTTTACGAAAACGCCCTGGAGAATTTCACCCAGACGGAACAGAGATACAATGTCGACAAGGCATCCGAACTGGAGTATCAGCGGGCCAAATCTGCCGTTCAGAACGCTATCCCCAATGTCTACGATTCGGAGAATTCCGTGGTCCTCGGCCTCTGGCAGCTCAAGGCCGTGATGGGAATCGACCTAGATGAGGAGATAGACGTCGCCGGATCGCTGATGGATTTTTCCGAGACGATGTTCCGCGGGATAGTAGAGAATGAAGGCGTTGGCCTGGAGCGCAACTCCACCCTCCGCCAGCTTGCCATCCAGGCCGAGGAACTCGCCAATACCGTCAAGATGCAGCAGTATGCATCCCTCCCTTCGCTGGCCCTCTCGTTCTCGTACAGTATCAATGCAATGACAAACGACTTCAAGTTCAGTACTTACAACTGGTCACCTTATTCGGCCGTGGGCCTGAGCCTCTCCATCCCGATCTTCGCGGGCGGCAGGCGCAGCAACGCCGTCAAGCAGACGCGCAACCAGCAGGAGCAGCTTCTCCTCCAGAAGGAGAATACCGAGCGCCAGCTCAAGGTTGCCATCCGCCAGTACCTGAACCAGATGGAGACCGCGATGAAGAATTTCAACGCCGCAGAGTCCGGCGTTGAAACCGCCCGCAAGGCCTATGACATCGCGACAAGGTCGTACAACCTCGGCCGCAGCACCATCACCGACCTCAACGACGCCCAGCTGGCCCTCACCCAGGCCCTTCTGGCCCAGTCACAGTCGGTCTACAACTACGTCATAGCCAAGGCCAACCTCGAGCAGACGCTCGGCAAGGATATCGAATCATAACCCGGAAACAAGAATGATATATATGAAAGCTAATGTGAAATTCTTCCTCTGCGCCGCGACGGCGCTGCTGGCAGTCTCCTGCGGCAGCAGGAAAAGCGGTGCTTCCGCTCCTGCCGGCCCTATGATGATGGCCGATCCCAACGCTCCCACCAATGTCGAGATTGCCGTCACGGAGTACAGGGACGTCCCGCAGGACGAGACTTATACCACTTCGGTCCAGGCTTACGCGGTCAATAACGTCGTGCCCCAGACAGGTTCCAGGATCAAGAGGATCCTTGTCGAGGTCGGCGACTTCGTTGCCAAGGGCCAGGTCCTGGCCGAGATGGACCAGACCAGTCTCGAGCAGACCAAGCTCAAGCTCGACAACGATGCGCTCGAACTCTCCAGGCTCAAGGAACTCTACGAAGCCGGCGCCCTTTCCAAGTCCGACTACGAAGCGATGCAGCTCTCTTACAACGTCAGCAACTCGCAGTACCAGAACCTGGTCGAGAACACCATCCTTCGTTCGCCCCTGACCGGCGTCGTGACTGCCCGCAACTACGATGTGGGCGATATGTACGCGATGTCCTCGCCGATCTTCGTCGTCCAGCAGATATCTCCGGTCAAGCTCCTGGTCGGCATCTCCGAGACCGACTACACCAAGGTCAAGAAGGGTGACAGCGTGGACATCACTGCCGACGCCATCCCCGGCCGCACCTTCGTGGGCAAGGTCAACCGCATCTATCCCGTCATCGACCCGGCTTCGCATACTTTCACCGCTGAAGTGGTGGTCCCCAACAACGACAGGGTCCTCCGCCCGGGCATGTTCGCCCGTGCCAAGGTCACGTTTGCGATCAACCACAGCATCGTGGTCCCCGACATAGCCATAGTCAAGCAGCAGGGCTCCGGCCAGAAGTCCGTGTTCGTGCTCAACGCCGACAACACGGTATCCAGCCGCATCGTCACGCTCGGCCGCCATACCGGCTCCGACTATGAGATACTCGAAGGCCTCTCCGAGGGAGAGAAAGTCGTGACGAAGGGTCATACGAACCTGCGCAACGGCGCCGAAGTCAACGTCATCAACTAGGGAGGACGCGTATATGAGCATCTACAGGTCAGCGGTGAGTCATCCCGTTACGACGGCGCTGATATTCATCGCATTCATGATATTCGGCATCTTCTCGCTGGTGAAGACGTCGATTGCGCAACTCCCCGAGTTCGACGCCAACACCATCATGGTGATGTCCTCGTATCCGGGCGCCAGCGCGGCCGACATCGAGAACAACCTCACCAAGGTGCTGGAGAACTCCCTCAACGGTGTCAGCGACCTCAAGAGCCTGACATCGACCTCCCGCGAGAACACCTCGCTCCTCCAGTTGGAGTTCCGCTACGGCATAGACATCGACGAGGCCACCAATGACGTCCGCGACAAGCTGGACATGGTGAACTCTACACTTCCTGACGGCGCCACCGTCCCGGTGATCTTCAAGTTCAGCGCGGACGATATGCCCATCATGATCCTGTCCGCGACCGCGGACGAGAGCCTTCCCGGCCTGGACAAGATCCTCGACGACAGGCTCGCGACGCCGCTCGCGCGCGTCTCCGGCGTGGGTACCATCTCGGTGTCCGGCGCTCCTACCCGCGAGATCCAGGTCTATTGCGATCCCCAGAAACTCCAGGCTTACGGCCTGAGCGTCAGCACCATATCGTCCATTATCGCAGCCGAGAACCGCAACCTCCCTTCGGGAAGCATCGATATAGGTTCCGACGTGTATTCGCTCCGCGTGCAGAAGGAGTTCACCAACCCGAACGAACTCCTGGACATCGTCCTCGGTTCGTCCAACGGCCGTGTGGTGTACCTGCGCGACGTCGCCACTATCCGTGACGGCAATCAGGAGAAGGAGATGGAGTCGTACACCAACGGCGTGCGTTCCGCACAGATCGTGATCCAGAAGCAGTCGGGCGCCAATACCGTCAACGTCATCAAGAACATCAAGAAGCAGTTGGTCGAGATCAGCAAGGACCTTCCTTCTGACATCGAGATCACCACTGTCGTCGACTCATCGGACAATATCATCAACACCATCAACACCTTGAAGGAGACCATCCTGATCACCTTCCTGGTGGTCATGCTGGTGGTGTTCCTGTTCCTCGGCCGCTGGAGGGCCACATTCATCATCGTGCTCTCCATCCCTATCGCCCTCCTGGCGTCGCTGGTGTACCTCTTCGCCACCGGCAATACCCTGAACATCATCTCGATGTCCGCCTTGTCGATAGCGATAGGAATGGTCGTGGACGACGCCATCGTGGTCCTGGAGAACGTATCCACGCATCTGGAACGCGGTGCCAAGCCCAAGGAGGCGGCCGTCCACGCGACATCCGAGGTGGCCATCTCGGTCATCGCTTCGACCCTTACGATGCTCTGCGTGTTCCTCCCGCTCACGATGATGACCGGAATGGCCGGCATCATGTTCAAGCAGCTCGGCTGGATCGTCAGCATCATCATGATCGTCTCGACGACCGCTGCCCTGACGCTCGTACCGATGATGTGTTCGCGTATGCTCAAGGCCGGCCCCAAGACCGGCAAGCTTCACAACGCGATCTTCGGACCCGTCAACAAGGCCCTTGACGCCATTGCCCGCGGCTACGCCAAACTGATCGGCTGGGCGACTTCGCACCGCAAGACCGTCATCTTCGGAGCGCTCGGCATCTTCGCCCTCGCTCTCGTCCTGTTCGTGCCCGGACTCGAGACCGAGTTCTTCCCGCAGTCCGACCAGGGACGTCTGACCGTCAATGTCGAACTCCCTGCCGGAACCTCGCAGGAGGTTACCGGCGAATTCGCCCGCAGGCTCTACAACCAGATAGTCGAGCAGGTTCCTGAGATCCAGCGCCTCAGCTACAACTACGGTCAGGCTGACGCCAGCAATACCTTTGCAAGCATGCGCTCCAACGGCGCCAACGTGATGTCGATGAACATCAACCTCGGCAGCATGGAGGACCGCGACCGCAGCACTTCGGAGATCGCCGACATCATCCGCGCCGACCTCGCCATGTATCCCGAAGTCAAGAAGGGAATGGTGAGCGAGGGAATGGGCGGAATGGGAGGCGCATCCATCATCGAGGTCGAGATCTACGGATTCGACTTCGACGCCACCGACAAGGCCGCCCAGGCGGTCAAGGAGGGTATGCTCGCAGATCCCGCATTCTCGCAGGTGACTGTGAGCCGCGACGAGTATACGCCTGAGTATCAGACGGATTTCGACAGGACGAAGCTTGCCCTCAACGGTTTGAATTCTACCACCGCCGGTTCCGCCTTCAGCGCCGCTATCAGCGGCTCGACGGGCTCCTACTACCGCGAGGATGGCGAGGAATACGGCATCCGCGTGAGGTACGCCCCTCAGTTCCGCACCAGCATCGAGGATTTGGAGAACATCGTGGTGTACAATGCCGCCGGCCGCCCCGTACGCATGAAGGACCTCGGCACCGTGGTCGAAGCTAAAGTGCCTCCGACCATCGAACGCAAGGACCGCGAGCGCGTGATCACCGTCAGGGGCATCGTCGCCCGCAAGACTCCTCTCAGCCGCGCCGTCGACGTCGCCCAGAGGGTCATCGACACTACGGATATACCCCCGGAACTTACTACCGTCATCGCCGGAGACTATGAGGACCAGCAGGAGATGTTCGGGGACATGCTCCTCCTCATCGTCCTGATCATCATTCTCGTGTATATGGTGATGGCCTCGCAGTTCGAGTCGTTCATGAGCCCGTTCGTGATCATGTTCTCGGTGCCGTTCGCCTTCGTGGGCGTGCTGCTCGGACTCTGGGTCACTGGCCATGCACTCGGAGTGATGTCGATGATAGGCATCATAATCCTGCTCGGTATCGTGGTGAAGAACGGTATCGTGCTGATTGACTATACGATACTTTGCCGCGAGCGTGGAATGAGCGCCATCGAAGCGTCGGTAACCGCCGCCAGGAGCCGTCTGCGCCCGATCCTGATGACCACCCTCACCACCGTGCTCGGTATGCTCCCGATGGCCCTGGGCAGGGGAGAGGGCTCGGAGATGTGGAACTCTCTCGGCGTGACGGTCTGCTGGGGTCTGTCCATCTCGACCCTCGTGACACTCGTGCTCATCCCCACGGTCTATTGCGTATTCGCCGTAAGGCAGGAGAACCGTAAGAGGAAGAAACTTGCAAAATCATGAAAGCGATATTCATAGCATACAACCAGGCCTACAACGAGGAGATCGTCGACCTCCTCGAGGCCAACGGCCAGCGGGGATTTACCGCTTGGCAGGACATTCAGGGCAGGGGCAGCGTCGACGGCATCCCTCATCTCGGCAACCACGCGTGGCCGGAGATGAACTATGCCGTCCTCACGGTTGTCGACGATGACCTTGTCGACGGTATCCTCGAAGACCTCCGGGCCAAGGACTCCGTCTATCACGACCTCGGTCTCAGGGCTTTCGTCTGGAACGTTGAGAAGGTACTCTGACCTTCGCAGGAAATATCTGTTTGGAATACAACCATAAATTGTTATATTTGTGGTTGTATCTTTTTTATTGTATAATTCCGGGCCTTTGTCCGGTCAAAATTTGAGTTATGGCAAAAGTAGTAACCAATACCAACATTTCCGAGATCCTGGCTTCCGAGCAGCCGGTGATGATCGATTTCTGGGCTTCGTGGTGCGGCCCCTGCCGCATGCTCGCCCCCACCGTCGAGGCCATCGCCGAGGAGTATGACGGCCGCGTCGTAGTCGCGAAGTGCGACGTCGACGACGCCGACGAGGTGGCAATGCAATTCCGCATCCGCAACATCCCCACCCTCCTGTTCTTCAAGGGCGGCGAGATGGTCAACCGCCTTGTGGGTGCCGTCCCCAAGCAGGAGATCACCGCAATCCTCGATTCCCTTATCTGACAACTACATTATTATTAACTTGATAAATCATGAAGAGATTATTCCTTGCATTCGTTGTCGCACTCTTTGCGTTCAGCGCTTCCGCACAGCAGATCGGTATCGTCGCCGGTATTACCGGCCCCAACAGCACCCTTAAGGACAGCAAGATCGGTGCATTCGACCAGTATCACGCAGGTTTCGTGGCCAACTTCCCCGTGATGGAAGGCTTCCGCCTCCAGCCTGAGCTAATCTACAAGGTCAAGGGAACGTCCGTCAGCCAGATAGGTTCCGGCAATGACAAATACGACATGACCGTCGGTTTCATCGAGTTCGGTCTCGAGGGACAGATTGGCATCGGCCGCGAGTTCATGCGCATCTACGGCCTCGCAGAGCCCTTCATCGGATACAACCTCAAGGACCAGGGCTGGGACAAGGAGAAGGATCCCATCGAGAACCTCTCCTGGGACAAGACCGAGTACGGCCTCGCAATCGGTGGCGGCATCGAACTCTTCCAGCACCTTCAGGCTTCCGTGAAGTATTTCTGGAACATGGGCTCCGTCAAGGGCGACTTCAACAAGATCGTCGACGAAGACAAGGTCCGCAACTTCAACGGTATCACCCTTTCGCTGGCATTCCTCTTCTAAGGAGCCATGTCGGGCAGGAACGCGGTCGTTTTCTGTTCTGCGAGCTTCGACATTGACGAAAAGTACAACGACCTCGCCCGGGATGTCGTCCGCACCCTGCACGGGTGCGGCTACGGCATGGTGTCGGGCGGTACGGTCAAGGGTACCATGAAAGTCATAGCCGACGAGGCCCGCAGTCTGGGCATGGAGCACGTGGGCATCATCCCGGTGTTCATGAAGGGTATGGAGTACAGCGATGCTTCCAGACTTGTCTGGACGGATACCATGTCCGAGCGTAAGGAAGCCATGAGGGCCGGGACCTGCCTGGCCGTTGCGCTTCCCGGAGGCATCGGTACCTTGGACGAACTGATAGAGACCCTGACGCTGGCCAAGATCGGCCGGTATCCCGGCAAGATCGTCGCGTTCAATCTCGACGGCTTCTACGATCCTCTCAAGGCCCTTCTGGACCATTATGTGGCCACCGGAATGCTCGACGCCCGTTCCAGGGGTCTGGTATCTTTCCCCACGACGCTCGAAGAGTTCGCCGCCTGTATACAGTGACATGGAAAGGAAAACCATTCTTGAGTTTCTCGGAGACGACTGGATCCGGACGGGGGACCTCATACGCTCCTCGCTCGACAGCGATATCGAACTCCTTAACTGGACGAACGGTTACATCCTGGAGCATGCCGGCAAGCAGCTCCGGCCCATGCTCTCGCTGCTCATGGCGCGCGCCTGCGGGACCGGGACGCTGACCGGCGACACAGTCCGCTATGCTGCGGCGGTGGAGTTGCTCCACAATGCTACGCTCCTGCACGACGACGTCGCGGACGGGAGCAAGACGCGGCGCGGAGTACCTACTGTCGCATCCATCCTTGATCCGACACATTCGGTCCTGCTTGGCGACTACTGGCTGGTCAAGGCGGTGGGCCTCGTGCTGGATGCGGACGACAATGTCATGGAGGTCGTACGGCTTTTCGCCGATACCCTTACCCGCCTGGCCGAGGGGGAGATGTTCCAGTTGCAGAAAGCCTCGAGCGGTGACACTTCCGAGGAGGACTATCTCCGTATCATAGGGGATAAGACCGGCTCGCTCTTCGAGACAGCATGTCTTTCGGCTGCCATCTCCGTAGGGGCTTCCGCCGGGATCAGGCAGGTGGCCCGCGAGTATGCCAGGAATCTCGGCCTGGCTTTCCAGATCAAGGATGACATACTGGACTATGACGGAGGAGACATTGGGAAGCCCGCAGGAGTGGATGTACGCGAGCGCAAGATCACGCTGCCACTCCTGGGCGCGTTGAGGAGGGCCGACGACGCTTTGCAGGCGGAGATCCGCGAGAAGGTCCGGCAGGTAGGTGAGCATCCCGGGTTTGCGGAGGATGTCATCGAGTTCGTCAGGGATTACGGCGGGACCGCCTATGCGCAGGAGCGCCTCCTGGAGTTCTCGCAACATGCGAAGGATTCGCTTGCTCCGCTTCCGGACACTCCGGCAAAGGATTATCTGGTGGCGCTAGCCACTTTTACTGAAGAGAGAAAGAGATGATTTTCGACGGGACAGCAGGGAATGCAGACGTGAAAAGGGCACTTGCCGGCATGGCCGGCAGCGGCCGGGTCCCGCACGCCCTGATGTTCTACGAGAACGACGGCTGTGGGGCGCTGCTCCTTGCGCTCGGATTCCTTGAGTGCCTTATCGGTTCGCAGAAGGTCCACAAGCTGATCCATCCCGACGTACATTTCATCTTTCCCGTTACGAAGGGCTCGAAAGTCTCCTCCGATAAACCCACTTCCGAGTCCTACCTGAAGTATTGGCGGGAACTGGTGGAAAGTAACCCTTATTTTCTTGAGAATGAACTGAATGAAGCTCTCGGTATCGAGGGCAAGTCCTCAGTGATAGCAATAAACGAGGCGAAGTTCATCATCGACAAGCTTTCGTTCCATTCCCTGGAGGGGGGCTGGCGGGCAATTGTCGTCTATCTGCCCGAAAAGATGAACAAGGATACTGCCAACCGCCTGCTGAAGAGCATAGAGGAACCTCCGGAGCAGTCGCTTTTCATCTTTGTGACCCATGCTCCTGAAAAGGTCCTGAGCACCATATCTTCCCGCTGCCAGGGCATCAGGGTACTGCCCCTGTCCAAGGAGGAGGTGGCCGGCGTGCTCGAAGAGCGTTTCGGCCGGCCGGAGGCGGAGGCGCGGGCAGCCGCCGAGGTGGCAGGCGGCAGCGTTGGCCGCGCGCTCGCCTATCTCTCCGAGAGCGGCGAAGCCGGCGCCGAGGCTGCGCTTTTCGCTTCCCTGATGGACGCACTGCTGGCCAAGGACCTGATGGCTGCGCAGGATGTCGGCGACCAGCTGGCGGCGCTGCCGTCGCGCGAGCGCGCCAAGGCCTTCTGCCGCTACGCCGCCGAAGGCCTGCGCAAGATATTCATGCTCCAGCAGGGGCTGGAGCAGATTGCGGGAACGGCGCCAGCGGAGGCCGAAGCCTTCGCCCGGTATGCCGCCCGCTGCCGCAAGAGCTTTTCACGTAAGGCGCTTCCGCTGCTGGACAATGCCTTGATGCTGATCGAACGGAACATCAATCTTAAAATCCTGTTCTGCGACCTGGTCGACAGACTTTATATACTGATTTGAAATGGATACCAATACCACTAACGAAGCGCTGTATTTCGACTGCAACCGCGGCTGCACCACGTCTTCCGATTCGGATACCGGTGAGTTGTCGGTGAACTACCGGCAGGGATGCTGCAAGCTGAAGGACTACAACTGGCTTGGGGGAGTCTCCCAGTCCGAATACAACGGCTATTTCGAGGTGCGCTTCAAGAATACGCGCAAAGGCATCTATGTCAATGCCTCCGGACAGAACGTCAAGATTGGGGACATGGTGATAGTCGAGGCGGCCAATGGCCACGACCTGGGCATTGTTACCCTGGAAGGTCCTGTCGTGGGAAGGCAGATGAAGTGCAAGGGCATCAATCCCGAGACGACCGAGTTCAAGAAAATCTACCGCAAGGCCCGGCAGTCCGACATCGTGAAATGGCAGGAAGCCATTGCACGTGAGGAAGATACGATGATAAAGGCCCGCCGCATCGCGGCCGAGATGGGCCTGGAGATGAAGATTGGCGACGTGGAGTTCCAAGGGGATGGGACCAAGGCTATTTTCTACTATATAGCCGATGGGCGCGTCGACTTCCGTCAGCTCATCAAGGTCTTTGCGGAGGAGTTCCGCATCCGCATCGAGATGAAGCAGATCGGCGCGCGGCAGGAGGCCGGCCTCATCGGAGGCCTGGGCGTCTGCGGCCGCGAGCTCTGCTGCGCCAACTATATCACCAATTTCCAGTCCATCACCACTTCCGCGGCGCGCTGCCAGGACCTTTCGCTCAATCCCCAGAAGCTCGCGGGACAGTGCGGCAAACTCAAGTGCTGCCTTAACTATGAGGTGGCCACCTATCTCGACGCCCAGTCCCGCATCCCTCGCGTGACCGAGCCTCTGGAATTCGAGGACGGCCTCGCCTGGCTGGTGAAGACAGACATACTCAAGGAGATAATGTATTTCTCCTACGAGAAGGGCTCCCTGGCGAATGTCTATGCCCTGGATGCCTACGAGGTGCAGGAGATTATCAAAATGAACCGCAACGGCATCAAGCCCGAGTCCCTCAAGACCGAGCCGGAGCCGTATATGCCCGAGTTCATCACCGCCGTCGGAGACGACAGTATAACCCGCTTCGACAATCCGGAGCGCAAGCGCTCCAAGTCCCGCCGCCGCGGCGGACAGAAGAAAGGCGGCGGCGATCGCCGTGGCCGCGGCCATCGCGGACCGGACAACCGTAAACCTTCTGAAGGCGGAAAGTAGTGTATGGGCAGGTTCTCCAAAGCATGGACTTTTGTGCTCGCGGTCCTAGTGGCCGCGGCCTGGTCGTGTGTCCGTCCCGACTCCGTCGAGTTATATGTCGGGGAGGAGGACAGGGAGACGAATGGCCTGTACCGCTATTCCATAGATATGTCCGACACGCTTGCGACCTATGACATCATCCTTTATTCGCGCATCGACGCGGGAAGGCAGAAGATGGTGGCAGCCAGGGATTTCCCGCTTACAATCACTTGGACAGCCCCTTCGGGACAGCGCTTCAGGGAGACCGTCTATTTCGGGATCCACGATGGGTCAAAGGGATCGGACTTCTATTCCAATCAGTACCGGAAACCGTACCGCACGGGCCTGGTTCCCGTGGAAGCGGGTATTTGGGACATGGCCGTGCAGGTAAACTCCGGAAACGACGTTCCGGGTTTCCGCGGCCTGGGTGTCATCTGCAAGAAAAACACTTCGGATGGGACACGGTAAACTCAGGAAATTCGCAGAGAACGAGACGTTCAAGTGCCTTCTGCAGCCGTCGGCTGCAGAGGTGCTGGCCGACGGGTTCTTCAATCTCAGGGACCACGAGGTAAAGGGGCATTGGAACGAGCGGATGTTCGATGCACCGCGCCCCATAGTGCTGGAACTCGGCTGTGGGAAAGGGGAGTACACGATAGACCTTGCCGAGCGCAATCCATCGTGCAATTACATCGGGGTGGACATCAAGGGCGCCCGTTTGTGGAAAGGCGCCAAATATGCCACCGAACGCCATTTGGGCAATGTCGCTTTCCTCCGTACGAGGATAGAGTTCATCACTGCATACTTCGCTCCCAGAGAGGTTTCGGAGATCTGGCTGACTTTCTCGGACCCCCAGTTCCGCAGCGAGAACAGCAGGCTTACGTCGCCGCTTTTCCTCGAGCGGTACCGCTCCTTCCTGAAGCCCGGCGGCATAGTCCATCTCAAGACGGACAGTATGTTCCTTCATCAGTACTCGCGCGCCGTGGCGGCGTGCAACGGCCTGCGGGTCCTCGGCTGTACCGAGGACCTCTACGCCACGCCCCCCGAGGCGCTTGCTCCGTCTCTTTCCATCCCTTCCGAGACCGTCGGGGCACTGTATGAGGTTCAGACCTTCTACGAGAAGATGTTCCTGGAGCAGGGTTACAGGATCACTTATCTGTCGTTCATAATTGACCACGACGGCCCCTACGCGCACCCCACCGACTTCGACGAGGACTACTGGCGTTCAGTCGAAGGCCCCCGCCTCCTCTTCGGCCACGACTCCGCCGAAACCCGCCGCCAGAAACTCCACGACACCGACACCATTTGATTGATTTCCCAGCCTCATCTCGTCCCTCTCCTCCGCGCCAAGCTTTTTCCCCACTTTCCTTTTCTCCCTTCCGCCCTATCTTTCATCTATCCCTCATGATATCTTTCTACGTCTCCACCCCTCCCTCTCTGCTCCTATCTCTCCTCCCTTCCTTCCTCCTCTCTCTCTCCCTCTCCACGCCAAGCCCTTTCTCTCTCCCTTTTTCTCCGTTTCTTTTCCCTCTCTTCTCCGCCTCCGTCCCTCTGTTTCTTACGCCGTTTTTTTGAGAGTTTAATGATTCCCGGCAAATCGTCGCGAACGGGGATGTTGTTCTGATGGCCCTGTAGGCTGGATTGGTGTTCTAGTCCTAAGGAAAATCGTTGGGTCTCGAACAGGACATTGCCCTACATGTGCCCCGGAGGCATACGTTTGTTCTCAACGTTTTGTCGGGAGGGAAGAGTGGGTCAGACCTCGGTCCAGTGGATGACGATGCCGTCACGTTCCATGCCACGGAACCAGGTCATCTGGCGTTTGGCGAACTGGTGGATGGCGTTGCCCAGAAGGGTTCGCATTTCTTCGTAGGAGAGGATGCCGAGGACGTGTTGGGTGACGAATTTGTACTCAAGACCGTAGTAGATCAGGGTTTCGGCGGGGACGCCGGCGTCGAGAAGGCCGCGGACTTCGTCCACGAGGCCTTCCGCCAGGCGGGCGTCGAGGCGCGCGTCGATGCGCGCGTTCCGCGTCTCGCGGTCGACCAATGTGCCGATATAGAAAGTGTTGTGGGGAAAGAGCGATGGGTCGACTGTCGGATAGCGTTTGTCGAAATCGTAACCGCAGGTGGCGGCCTCGATGTAGAGGCCGGTGCCGCCGCATAGCAGGGGCACCCGGCCGCGGCCGCGGATGTCCTGGTAGGCCTTCACGAAGTCTTTCTGGTATTCGTAGACGTTATACCTTGCTCCTGCGGGCTGGATATCTATGAGGTGGTAGGGGACGTCGCCGTATTCTGACAGGTCCTTCCCGGTGCCGATGTCCATCCCTCGGTAGACCTGGCGGGAGTCGGCCGAGATGATCTCGGCGCCGAGCCGACGGGCAAGCGACACCGCGTAGCGGGTCTTGCCCGAGGCCGTCGGCCCGAGTACGCAGACGAGGTCGACGCTGCCCTCGCGCAGCGCTGCGGCCAGCGCATCGACGTCGATCGTCTCGGGAGCCGGAAGCTCCACTATCATCGGTATCCTTTTCTTGGGCATATGATTATCCGCGGTCCATTTCGCGGCGAATGTCTTTCTCCTTGATGGTCTGTCGTTTATCGAACTCTTTCTTACCCTTTGCCAGGGCGATGCGGAGCTTGGCGTAACCGTTCTCCGCAATATACGCCCGGACGGCGACAATTGTCAGTCCTTTCTGCTTGACAGCCTGCTGGAGGTGCCGCAACTCGCGCTTGGTGAGCAGGAGTTTACGGTCACGGGCGGGCTCGTGGCCGTTCCATGAGCCCCAGAAATAGGTGGAGATATTCATTCCCTTGACGTAGAGCTCCCCGTTGACGAAGTAGCAGAAAGCGTCGGCGAGGGAGGCCTTGCCGAGGCGCAGCGATTTGATCTCGGTGCCCACGAGGACGATGCCTGCGTCGTACGTCTCGAGAAACTCGTAGTCGTACGACGCGCGGCGGTTCGTAATCTGTATCTTGCTCTTGGCTTTAGGCATGGCTGGCTACATGTTGAAGGCTTCGCGGATGAGGTCCACGGAGTCGAGTTTCTCCCAGCCGTAGAACTGGATCTCTCGTTCAACCTCGCGGCGGCCGAGGCCGTCCCCAAGGTCACGTATGAGTTTCACGCGACGCGTGAACGGCTTCTTCCCGAAGTGGCCGTAAGCGGCGGTGTCCTCGTATATCGGGTTGAGCAACTGGAACTTGCGGGTGATGGCCGCAGGGCGCAGATCGAAGATCTGCCCGATCCTGTCGGCGATCTCCGCGTCGCGGAGCCCGGCCTTGGCGGTGCCGTAGCTGTTGACGAAGATGCTGACGGGCTCGGCCACGCCGATGGCGTAGGCGAGCTGCACCAGCATCTCGTCCGCCACGCCGGCCGCCACCAGGTTCTTGGCGATGTAGCGCGCGGCATAGGCGGCGCTGCGGTCCACCTTCGAGGGGTCCTTGCCCGAGAAGGCCCCGCCGCCGTGCGCGCCCTTGCCGCCATAGGTGTCGACGATGATCTTGCGGCCGGTCAGACCGGTATCTCCGGCCGGGCCTCCGATCACGAAATTGCCTGTCGGATTGACGAACAGCTTGTAATCGCCCTTGAAGAGGGCTGCCGTCACGGCGGGAAGCGTATCGACGAGGGCGGGCAGCACGATGCTGCGGACGTCCTCCTCGATGCGCGAATGCATCGCCTCGACGGTGTCGAACTCGTCGTGCTGGGTGGAAAGGACTATCGTATGTATGCGCAGCGGCCTTCCGGTGGCGCCGTCGTACTCGACGGTGAACTGCGACTTTGCGTCGGGACGGAGGTAATCCATAACCCCGGGACGATTGTGGCGGATGTCCGCCAGTACCTGCAACAGCCTGTGTGACAAGGCTAACGGAAGCGGCATATAGTCCTCGGTGTCCCGGCAGGCGTAGCCGAACATCATGCCCTGGTCGCCTGCGCCCTGCTCCTCCGGAGTCTCGCGCACGACGCCGCGCCTGATGTCGACGCTCTGCTCGTGTATGGAGGACAGCAGGCCGCAGCCCTGGCTGCTGAACATCAGTTCGGCACGGTTGTAACCTATGCGGTCGATGACGCCGCGTGCGGTTTTCTGGATGTCGACGTAGGCATCCTCGGAGCGGACTTCGCCGCCCACCACCACCAGGCCGCGGCTGCAGAAGGTCTCGCATGCGACCTTGGCGTTCTCGTCCTGGCGGAGGAACTCATCCAGGATGGCGTCGGAAATCTGGTCGGCCACCTTGTCGGGATGGCCCTCGGAAACTGATTCAGACGTAAAAAGATAATTCTTCATAAACAAAAAACTCCAACGTAAAACAATACGCGGAGAGTCACTAAACGAAGCTATTATGGAATTTTAGCATTTTTTAGTGTGGTTGCAAGCAATCAAATCTCTCCACAATTCGGTTTGCAAAGATACGGCAAAAAAATAGATATGCAAAACATCAGTGAATTCGAAAAAAACGTGTAAATTTGTACTTTGTTTTAAGAGTGAAATTTTAATTATCTCATAAATCAGTTATGTACCAAGCATTCAAAAGACTTTTGACCGTTGTCGCGGTCATGCTGGTGGGAATTTCGGCATTCGCCCAGGTTACCACCTCTTCCCTTAACGGCAAGGTTGCCGACAGAGATGGCGAGCCCGTCGTGGGCGCCGCCGTTATCGCTGTCCATACCCCTTCCGGTACGCAGTACTATGCTGTCGCCAATGCGGAAGGCCGTTTCGCCATCAACGGTATGCGCTCCGGCGGCCCTTACTCCGTAGAGGTCAGCTGTCTCGGATACCAGACGGTCACTTACACCGACATCACCCTTCAGCTCGGTGAAGCCTATTCGCTCAACGCAGAGATGCCTGATGACACCCAGATGCTTTCCGAGGCCATCATCATCTCCACGGCCAACACCAAGTTCGCCACCGAGAAGACCGGTGCCGCCACCAACATCAACAACAGCCAGATCGTCTCCCTCCCTACCGTCAGCCGCAACCTCACCGACGTGACCAGGCTTTCGCCTTACGGCGGTAACGGCATGACCTTCATGGGAGCTGATGACCGTACCTCCAACTTCACCATCGACGGTGCCAACTTCAACAACAACTTCGGTCTTTCCGGCAGCCTCCCGGGCGGCGGCAACCCCGTCTCCCTCGACGCCATCGAGGAAATGCAGGTCGTCATCTCTCCTTATGACGTCCGCCAGACCAACTTCATCGGCGGTGGTGTCAACGCCATCACCAAGTCCGGTACCAACACCGTCAAGGGTACTGCCTACGCCTACCACAGGAATGAGTTCATGCGCGGTAATACCGTCGACGGACTCGAGCTCGGCAACCGCGACCCTGAGCGTACCACCACCTACGGCATGACGCTCGGCGGCCCCATTATCAAGAACAAGCTCTTCTACTTCGTCAACTTCGAGTACATCCCGCACCCGGAGGAGACTTCCCGCTGGAAGCCTTCCACCAACGGCGTGGCCGATCCTTCCCTCTTCATCTCCCGCACCACCGTGGCCGATATGCAGAGAGTCAAGGATTTCGTCATGAACAAGTACGGCTATGACACCGGTTCCTACGACAACTTCAACGGAAACGAGTCCAACATGAAAGCCCTCGTCCGTCTCGACTGGAACATCAACGACAACCACAAGCTCGCATTCCGCTACAACTATACCATCTCGCGCGAGTGCATGTACACCAACGCCTCGTCCTCCGACGCCGGACAGCGTACGACCGAGGCCCGTCTGTCGCAGTATTCCATGGCTTTCGCCAACTCCTTCTACACGATGGACAACCTCGCCCAGGGTTTCTCGCTCGACCTGAACAGCAGGATCTCCGCCAATATGGTCAACCAGTTCCTGGCTACCTACTCCAAGCTCGACACTTCCCGCGGCACCCCTTCGGCCTACTTCCCGTTCATCGACATCCTCGACGGCTCCGGAACCATCACTCCGTACATGTCTCTCGGATATGAGCTCTTCACCTGGCAGAACGGTTACCACAACAACGTCATCAACGTCAAGGACGATTTCACCGTCTATGCCGGCAACCACAAATTCATGAGCGGTCTCGCTTACGAGTATCAGATGGCCGACAACGCCTACCTCAGGAACGGTACCGGTTACTACCGTTACAACTCCCTCGACGACTTCCTGAACGGCGCCACCCCTGAGACCGTCAACTTCACCTATGGTTACGAGAACCTCATGCGTGACAATCCGGCCAGCCGCGTCGCCTACCATAAGGTCAGTGCATACGTCCAGGATGACTGGGACGTGACCGACCGCCTCAAGCTCACCGCCGGCGTCCGTCTCGACTCCTATGTCTTCGACAACAGCAACATCATCACCAACAAGGCCGTCTACGACCTTGAGTATCCCGATGCAGAAGGCAACATCCGCCATATCGACACCGGCAAGTGGCCTGTCGCCACTCCTATCATCTCCCCCCGCGTAGGTTTCACCTGGGATGTCTTCGGTGACAAGAGCTTCAAGCTCCGTGGCGGTACCGGTCTCTTCTCCGGCCACGTTCCGCTCGTCTTCCTCACCAACATGCCTTCCAACTCTTCGATGAACCAGTACAACGGTATCATCACCACCAAGTACAAGGACGGTGTCGCCACTCCCGACCCGCTCCTCGAGCAGTTCAAGGGTGACCTGATCATCGACCGCGAGCAGATGAGGGAGAAGTGGTACAGCCTCGGCTTCCCTAAGGAGATCTCCGCCGAGGACGGCAAGATCCCTTCCAAGCTTGCTGCCGTCGATCCTCATTTCAAGATGCCTCAGGTCTGGAAGACTTCCCTGGCACTCGACTATGCCATTCCGGTTTCCTTCCCGTTCACCGTCACCCTGGAGGGTATCTTCAACCAGAACATCAACGCCTCCACCATGGAGGACTGGAACATGATCCCTGCTGACGGATTCGCACGCTTCAAGGGCGCCGACAACCGTCCGGTCTATCCTACCAACTACACCTATACCAAGTCTCCTGCATACGTGCTGACCAATACCCATCTTGGTTACACCTATTCCGGAAACATCACGGTCAACATGGCCCCGACCGAGGGTCTCAGCATCATGGCCGCATATACCCACACCGTCAACAAGGAGCTCACCTCCCTGCCCGGTTCCGACCCTGCTTCGATCTTCAACTACGTTCCTACCGTAGCAGGCCCGAACTACACGACCCTGCACTCCGCTGCGAACCTCACTCCCGACCGCGCCGTGGTCTCCCTCACCCATAATGACAAGAGCCACAACCACTACGGCTTCATCTATGAGACCTGGAGGGGCGGTTACAACTATTCCTACATGCTCACCAACGACATGAACGGTGACAACTACAAGTACGACTCCCTCTACATCCCCACCGAGGATGAGGTGTCCGGCCGCGAGTTCCGCTTCGTCTCCCAGGACGATGCCGACCGCTTCATGGCTTTCGTGAACAACGATCCTTACCTCAGCACCCACAAGGGACAGTATGCCGAGGGCTACTCCGTGTACAATCCTTGGGTCCACAGGCTCGACTTCAGCTACAAGCATGACTTCCAGGTCAAGGTCGCCAACACCCTCAACACCCTGCAGCTCAGCCTCGACATCAAGAACCTCCTCAACCTCTTCAACTCCAGCTGGGGAGTCAGCAAGTACATGAATCCCGACCTCAACTCCGGACGTATCCTCCAGTACGAGGGCATCGACGCCCAGGGTTATCCTACCTTCTCCACTCCTGCTGCCGTCAGCGGTTCCACCCAGACCTGGATGTATAACACCGCCATCGGACAGTGCTGGTATGCTTCCGTCGGTATCAAGTATATGTTCAACTAATCAGAAGCCTTACGAATATGAAATTCAGATATATTTTAGCAGCGTTGTTCCTCTCTCTCGCAGTCGGTTGCGTACAGGAGGAGTTGGGCACACTTTCTGAGATCCAGGTCTCTGAGTCTTATCTCGCCATCGACGTCAACGGAGGCTCCGCTTCCCTGACCGTCAATTCCACCGGGGCCTGGCAGGTCGATCCGGCTTCCGTTCCGGACTGGCTTACCGTTTCCCCCATGTCCGGCAATGCCGGGTCTTCCCAGGTCACTTTCTCCGCTGGTGGTACCAAGGCTACCAACAACGCCGAGGTTAAGTTCAAATGCGCCGACCAGACGCAGTTCGTCAATGTCATCCAGTATGCCGTCAAGGGCGAACCCAAGATCCTCACGGTCCCCGAGGTCGTAGAGCTCATCAGGTCCGGAGATTATGCCGGCGAGTACTTTGTCAAGGGTATCGTCTGCAAGATCGACGAGATCAGCCCCAGCTATGGCAACGCCACGTTCTATCTCTCCCCGGACGGTACCTTCAAGGGTTCCTACGAGGCTGACGGCTCCGGCGATGCCAACTGGTTCGAGGTCTACAGGGCTTACTGGCTCAACAATACCAAGTTCACTACCGGTGAAGAGTTCGCCATCGGTGACGAGATCACCATCTTCGGTGAGCTTACCAGCTACAAGGGCATTCCTGAGACCAACCAGAATGCCTCTTACGTCTACGCCATCAAGAAATCCCTCGTTTCCGTGACTCCTTCCGCCTTCGAGGTCGGCAAGGACGAGACCACGGTCGTGGCCAAGGTCCTCTATTCCGGCGATGCCCTCGAGTTCTCCACTGACGCCGACTGGCTCAGCGTCACCGAGATGTCCAGGGTCAAGGATACCACCATGGTGAGCATCCACGTCGCTGCCAACGATGCCGACGCCCGCACCGGTGTCATCACCCTTGCTTCTTCCAAGGGCAAGGATTCCTCCAAGGTCACCGTGACCGTCAACCAGGCTCCTGGCTTCAGCGCATTCGCTCTTCCTTTCGAGCAGTCCTTCCTTGACGGAAAGGGCGCTTGGGAGACCGTCGACGTCGTTCCTATGGACGGTGTCGCCAGCATCTGGACCAACGATTCCAAGTACGGCATGAAAGCCACTTCCACCAAGAAGGGAGATTCCCAGGCCGAACTCATCAGCCCTAACATCGACCTTTCCGGAGTGTCTTCCGCAGTCCTGACATTCCAGCACGTACAGCGCTTCGCCGGCAATGTCAACGACGAACTCAAGCTCTTCGGCAGCATCGACAACGGCGAGACCTGGCAGGAGATCCTCATCCCCGTCTATTCTTCCGGCGCCAACTGGACCTATGTCGATTCCGGCGAGATCAGCCTCAAGAAGTTCGCGGGCAACCTCCTCATCCTGAAGTTCGTCTACAAGTCCACGCCTGACTACTACGCCACCTGGGAGATCAAGAACCTCAAGATCGTCGAGGGCGAGGCCGCCATCACCAGCATCGCACAGCTGAACGGCGCCACCGTCGCGGCTGAGACCGAGTTCACCGCCACCCTCACCGACGCCGTCGTGACCTATGTCAACGGAGGCAATGCCTTCATCGAGGACGCCACCGGTGGCATCCAGCTCTATCTCAGGGACCACGGCCTCGTGGCCGGCCAGAAGATCAACGGCACCGTTACCGGCAAGACTAAACTTTATAACGGCTATGCCGAGGCTACCGCTTGGGACATCTCCGCCGCTACCGTCGAGGAAGGCGCCGAGATCCCTTGCACCACGCTGACCGTTTCCCAGCTGCTTGCCAGCTACCTCCGCTACCAGAACTGCATGGTCAAGCTCGAGGGAGTAACCGTCACTGACGCCCTTGTCGCCGAAACCAACGACAGGAACGGCAAGATCGCCCAGGACGGCGCCGAACTCGCGCTCTACGCCCAGCTCAAGAACTCCATCGACGTTCCCGAGGCAACAGGTACGCTCATCGGCTTCCCGACCCGCTACAACGCCAATCTCCAGATCGGC
This sequence comes from Bacteroidales bacterium, assembly GCA_017519865.1. Lineage (GTDB taxonomy): Bacteria > Bacteroidota > Bacteroidia > Bacteroidales > UBA932 > Cryptobacteroides. The sequence continues at coordinate 137,529 of JAFWRQ010000003.1, forward strand.
GTCTGGGAGAGCGGACACTTCACTGCTGAATAATCTTTTAATAAATTACTGATAATTATGAAAAAGATCCTTTCCATCCTGATTGCAGTCCTCTGCTTCGCAGCGGTTGCAAACGCCCAGCCCAAGGCTTTGGGTCTGCGTGCCACCTATGGCGCGGAACTCTCCTACCAGCACTATGCCGGCGGACAGAACTTCTGGGAGTTCGATGCAGGTGTTTTCGACAATCTCCTCGACCTTGTGGCGATCTACGACTTCAGCATCGCCCCTATAGGACCGTTCAACTTCTATGCTGGCCCCGGCGCTTTCATCGCAATGTGGCCCGGACATAACGAGACCCATATGAACGTCGGTCTCGCCGGACAGGTCGGTCTGGAGTATACTTTCGACTTCCCTCTCCAGATCTCTCTGGACTGGCGTCCCTGCTTCAACTTCATGAACGGCTTCGCCTGGGCACCTTATGGCGCCGCCCTCGGCATCCGTTACGCCTTCTAAGGAAGAGTCCGAATGAAAAAAGGCTGACCGGTTTTACCGGCCAGCCTTTTTTGTTTAGCGGGGGAGTGCCGCTTTATCGGCTTTTGAATTCGTCCAACTGCTTGAAGCAGCATTCGTTGAGTATTTTCTGAAGAGGCCTGTCGAAGTTGTTGCGTACGTAGCATTCGTGGTCGAAGATGAAACAGTCGCCGCCCTCAGGGGTATAGGGTTTCCATTCGGGGAGACCGTCCACATTGGGGTCGCCAGTGATGGCGAAGTTGGCCCAGCTGCGGCTCATGTTCTCCGCCAACTGCCAGTCTGCGTCTGTCACTTCGGGCAGCACGCGGCCGTGGAGGTTGGGGGTGTTGAAGCAGAAGTTCAGTTCGTACCCGTGTACAGACCCCTGATCCGCCGGGGATTTCCAGGTGAACATGTACATATAGGTCGGGGCCTTGCGTGTCTTGGCCACGGCATCTGCGGTGATGAGGGTCTTTGGACGGAACATCATGTCGATGGACAGGAGGTCCTGCGGAGTATAGTCCGGCCAGGCTTCGGCAAAGGCGGAGACATATTCGTCGACCCTGTCGCCGAAGGTGGGCTTCAACTGCTCCTTCGCCTCGTCGAGCGTCATCGGAGTGCCGTAGACCCTGCGCTGGAGTTCGTTGAAGGTCGTGCCTATCATCAGCGGCACGTCGGAGGAAACGTCGGCGAAATCTGGTTGGAAAGGCTGCTGGAGCAGGTCTTCGCCGTCCGGCGCGGGGCCGAAACCCCACATCATCGGCGTACCCGGGGTCCGGGTGCCGATGCTGGCGGCCATGGCCCTCTGGCCGGCCGCGACGAGATCGCCATACGGCACGTCCGCTAGCCGGTCGAGTTCGCCGGGGCCGAGCCCCAGCTGCTCGACGACGGCGCGGCCGAGCTCCTCGGCCATAGCCTTGGTGTTGACGTTGAGGATGGTGCCGCTCATGATGATGGCCTTGTGGAACAGGCCTTTGGCTGCGGGCATGCACATCAGCGTGCCGACCTTGCCGCCGCCTCCGGACTCTCCGAAGATGGTTACGTTGCCGGGGTCGCCGCCGAATGCCTTGATGTTGTCGCGTATCCATTCGAGCGCCTGTACGATGTCGAGCATCCCGACCATCCCTGAGTGCCTGTATTTCTCACCGAAACTGGAGAGGTCCAGGAACCCGAGGATGTTGAGCCTGTGGTTGAGGCTCACCACGACCACATCCTGCTTGGCCAGACCCATTCCGGGATTGCCGGCGGCGGAGCCCGAGTCGAAGCCTCCGCCGTGGATCCACAGCATTACGGGCTTGCAGGCCTTTGTGTCTGTGGTCCAGACGTTCAGCACGCAGGAATTCTTCTCGGACATCACGTCCTCGGGCATTTCCCTCCGGCCGTTACCCTGCATGACCTGCGGCCCGAAGTGGTCGCATACCATGACGGTATCCCATTTGTCGACCGGAAGGGGAGGCATGAAGCGCTCGACCTTGGCATAGGGGATGCCCTTGAAGGCGAGCGTACCCTCCTCTTCGATGCCCTTGACCAACCCGTCCCTGGTGCGTACGACCAGCGGGTCGGAAGGGCCGCAGGCGCAGGCTGCCGCCATGGCGGCAACTGCAACGATCAGTATCCTTAAGGTTCTCATGGCCTGGAGGGACTGAGGGGTTCGCCGAAGAAGGACGCTTCGTTGTCGTTCTCGTCCAGGCGGAAGACCATGAAGCCGGGATCCTCAGCAGTGCAAGGCTTCCAATCTCCCTGCGGATCGCTGTATTTCGCGAAATTGGTCCAGGCGGTGACCATCTTCTCGGAGAGGTCCCAGTCGCCCTGGGTCCAGGGACGCCAGCAGTTCCTGAGCGTTTTGAAGACGAACCAGAGGTCGGACGAGTGGAAAGCGCCGCGCAGGCGGCCGGTGATCTCCGGATGCTTGCCGTCATCCGGCAGCGGCCGGGCGAACTGGTATGCGTAAGCCTTGCCGCCCTTCTGCTCCCTGTCCTTGCAGAACTCTATGATGCCCGGAGGCATGTTGCCGGCGTCATTGAGCGTGCATCCGATCATATACGGGACATTGGCGAGATTGCCTTCCTTTGCGGCCGTGTCGAAATCCTGCTTGCAGACATATCCGTCGATGATGGGGGAGAACATGCCCATTCCGCCGCGCACTTCGTTGACGCGGTTGTAGATGTTGACAAGGCTGAAAATCTCTTCCGTGGAGGCTGCCCTCATCTTCTCGAGATTGTCGAGTTTCGCCCAGTCCATTATCTCTTTGTAGTAGTTCGCCTGATCCTCAAGGGTCTGGGCGGGCGCAGCCGCGCGTGCCGGCATCCCGGGGATGGCCGGCATGGGCATTGCGAAGCCCTGGGCGCTCATGATCACTGCCTTGTGGAAGAGCCCGCGGGCGAGCGGAGACTCGCTCAGCGTGCGGACGCTGCGGCCTCCGCCGCTCTGGCCGAAGATCATGACGTTGTCGGGATCGCCGCCGAACTGCTCGATGTTGGCCCGGATCCATTTAAGTGCCTGGATCTGGTCCATGATGCCGTAGTTGCCGGAAGATCCGTGTGCGTTTTCGGCGATGAGGTCAGGATGCGACCTGAATCCGAACATGCCGAGGCGGTAGTTGATGGAGACCAGGACGACGTCCCTGGAGGCGAACTCCTCGCCGTCGAACTCAGGCTCGAAGGCCCAGCCTTCGCGCAGGCCGCCGCCGTGTATCCACATGGCCACCGGGAGTTTCCTGCCGGTCTGTCCGGGTGCCGTCGTATAGACGTTGAGGTACAGGCAGTCCTCGCTGTAGGCGGGCTCGTCGCCATAGCCCCACTCGTCGGTATATCCTCCGGGATAATGGGTCACCTGGAAGCCGGGATGGCCGAACCTGTCGCACATGCGCACGCCCTCCCAGGGGACGACGGGTTGGGGTTCCTTCCAGCGCAGGTCGCCGATCGGCGGGGCGGCATACGGGATGCCCTTGTACACATACAGACCTTTCTTTTCAGCTTTTACTCCCTGTATCTGACCCCCTTCGACGGTCAGCACGGGGACATCCTCCGCGCATCCCATGAGCAGGAGGGCGGAGAACAGGCAGAAGATTATTCTTTTCATGATGGAATGTGGATGATTGTTTTCACAAAAATAGCCAATAATATCTTAAGAAAATGTCCCGCTTCGGTCATCTTCTTTCAGATTTATTCCGTATATTTATCGCTTTGAGAGCAATTCATAATAAGATACCGTGATTATGGACATCAAACACTTTATAATCTTTTTGACCATTGCGTCCGCAGCCCTTTGCAGCTGCCACGAGAAGGTTACGCCGGATGACCCCGAGCCGGATGACAAGTACGGCTACGGTCTTGACGTCGCAACGCCCCACTGGCTTGAACTCCCGGCCACCAAGGCTGGAGACGGAAAGGAATGGTTCGCCCACGACATGGGCGGCGGCGACTATTTCGCTAACCGCGATGCGACCCGTAACTGGTCCTTCTATTATGACTACAAGTCTTTCATATCCTTATGGGTTGCCTATCCGCTCAACGCCGGCCTGATGGGCAGCGGTTCACGTACCGATGCCTGGGGATATGACCCCCTGCTCCCTATGGGCCTGCAGCAGAACATCATTACGTCAGCGTATGGCACTGGCCATTCCCGCGGGCATCAGATCCCTTCAGCTGACAGGCTCGACCGTGCGGCCAACGTGTCGACTTTCTATGCAACCAATATGACTCCGCAGGATCCCGATTTCAACGGAGGGGTATGGGAGAAACTCGAGAGCAAGGTCCGCACCTACGCAAGGGCCTGCGACACCCTCTATGTGGTGACCGGCAGCGTGCTGTCTTCCACTACGGTCCCTGACAAGATGCACCATCTGGTAAACGTCCCCGCCGGCTATTACAAGGCGCTTCTCCGTTATAAGAAGGGCGATTCTGCCGGCGAGTACATCGCCTGCGGCTTCTATCTTCCGCACGATCCTTCCATCGCTTCCAAATCGTTCATGGACTACATCATGTCCGTAGATGAACTGAAGACCCAGACCGGGATTGATTTCTTCAAGTATCTCCCCGAGGTCGTGGGAGCCGACAAGGCCCGCGAAATCCTCGCGCAGAAGCCCGGAACATGGTGGAACCGTTAATTATTTTGAGTATTTATTTTATTGAAAATGAACCGTTTGATAAATTCGGCCGGCATTGTCGGCCTGACCCTCATGACCCTGTTTACCGCCTGTACAGGCAATACCCGTGTTAATCCCTTCCTCGAGGAGTGGGACACCCCTTACGGCATCCCGCCGTTCGACAAGATTGAATATGCCGACTATGTCCCCGCCTTCAAGGCGGGCATCGAGCAGCAGCAGAAGGAGATCGACGCCATCATCGCCAATACCGCCGCTCCCACTTTCGACAATGTCATCGGAGCGCTGGAGCTCTCAGGCAGCATCCTGAGCAAGGTCCAGGGCGTGTTCTACAACGTCAGCGAGACCGAGAATTGCCCCGAACTCGTGGCCATCGAAGAGGAGATCACCCCGCTCGTGTCCGAGCACAGCGACAATATTTACATGAACAAGGACCTCTACAAGAAGGTTGCTGCGGTGTACAACGCCGACCAGAGCGGCCTGACCCGTGAGCAGCAGATGGTCCTCAAGAACACCTACGAGGCCTTCGAGCGCAACGGCATCGGCCTGGACGAGGCCAAGCAGGCCCGCCTGCGCGAGATCAACACCGAGATGTCCGCCAAGACCAACAAGATAGGCAACAATAACCTCGCCGAGAACAATGCTTTCAAGGAGCGTTTCGGCATTTCCGTATCGGCCTATCCCACCGCCATGACCACCACCGAGGACCGCTCGCTGCGCGAGGAGATGTTCAAGGCTTATTCTTCCCGCGGCCACAATGGCAACGAGAATGACAACCGCCAGCTCGTGCTCGACGTGATGCGCCTGCGTATCGAGAAGGCGAAACTCATGGGCTATGACAATCCCGCCGCCTTCATCCTCGAGCCCAAGATGGCTCACGATCCCCAGACCGTGGACGAGTTCCTCGACGGCATCATGAAGGCCGCCGTGGCGAAGGCGAAGGAGGAAGTGGCCGAGATGCAGGAGGTGATGAACCAGGACATCAAGGCCGGTTTGCTCCCGGCCGGCACCAAGATCAAACCTTGGGACTGGTGGTATTACTCCGAGAGAGTCCGCAAAGCCAAGTATGACCTTGACGAGGAACTGACCAAGCCCTATTTCGAGATGAAGAACGTGCAGAAGGGCGTCTTCGAGGCCGCCCACACGCTCTATGGCGTCAATTTCGAGCGCCTCGAGGGAGTGACGCTTTACAACGACGCCGCCGAGGCGTGGAAACTCACCGATGCCGACGGCTCGCTGCTGGGCATCTTCTTCTGTGACTATTTCCCGCGCTCGACCAAGCGCAGCGGCGCCTGGATGAACAATTTCCGCGACCAGTATTTCGATGCCTCCGGCAAGGAGGTGCGCCCCATTATCGTCAATGTCTGCAACTTCTCATCGCCCGATGAGGACGGCACGGCCCTGCTGACCGTCGACGAGGTCGAGACCGCCTTCCATGAGTTCGGTCACGCCCTGCACGGCTTCCTGACCAAGTGCCACTATCGTTCGGTGAGCGGCACGTCTGTCGCCCGCGACTTCGTCGAGACCTTCTCGCAGTTCAACGAGAACTGGGCTTTCCAGCCTGAACTCCTCGCCAAATATGCCGTACACTACCAGACCGGCGAGGTCATCCCCAAGGAACTGGTCGACAAGATCGAGGCCGCCTCGAAGTTCAACCAAGGCTTCATGACCACAGAACTCTGCGCCGCCTCCATCCTCGATATGAAATGGCACGAACTCTCCAGCATCGAGGGCATCGACATCGACGAGTTTGAGGCAAAGGTCTGCAAGGAGATGGGCCTGATCGACGAGATCATCCCGCGTTATCGTACGACCTACTTCAACCACATCTTCTCCAGCGGCTACAGCGCCGGCTACTACGGCTACCTGTGGTCTGAAGTCCTCGACAAGGACGCCTTCTCGGTCTTCGAGAAGAGCCCGAACGGCGTCTGGGACCTTGACCTTGCCAGGAAGTTCCGTCAGACCTTCCTCGAGAAGGGCGGCAGCGAAGAGCCGATGGTGCTCTACGAGCAGTTCACCGGGCGTCAGCCCGACTCCGAGGCCTTCCTCCGCGGCCGCGGCCTGAAATAGAACGGCAGCTTTTTGGCTATGAGAAAGCTTCTAGGAACAATCTCGATGCTCCTCCTTCTGGTATGTGCATGCCAGAAGGAGGAGCCTTCGATAACCCTTTCGGAGACGGAGATCGACGCGGTCTATACGGCCGGAGAGGTGTCCATCACCATCGAGCCCAATGTTTCCTGGACGGCAGAGGTCCATTACAATGACTGGAGGGAGGAAAAGTGGATCGAGCTTCCGGTCACTTCCGGATTGGAAGGCCCTCAGAGATTCGTGATACGTCTTCCCGAGAATCCTACTCGCATCCGCGAGGCGAAAGTGTATTTCCATCTTGCCGGCACCCAGGAGCTTACGATACTCCTTGTAAAGCAGATAGGGAAGCTTGACAGGGACATGACCGACCAGCTTGACATATATACGGCAGCCGCGATGATGCTTGCCCATCCTCCTCTGGGATACATCTCCTACGAGGATATAGTCAAGTGCAAGTCGTTGACTTATGAGAACATCAATGAAAGCATGGACTGCTGGGGACTTGCCCTGTTGGAGAACCTGGTCAGCATCGGTGTACGGAACAGCAATATACCTTCGCTGGGATTCAAGGCCGCTCCCTGGTTGAAGAACCTCAGCATAAAGGACAGCACCCTGGGAGATATGGACATTTCCGGGAACCCGGAGCTGGAGAATCTCCATTTCAAGGAAGTATCCCTCCGCTCGTTGGAAGCCACACATAATCCACGCTTGAGTAGCATTGAATTCGAGTATTCCGACATGACTCCCGACCTGGAAAGCGTTGTACTGGGGCCGGGGGTGAAAGGTTTCGGTATTATGAATGCCAAGTCACTGGAGATCCTGGACTGCTCGGATGCCACCAGCCTGGCCTACCTGTCTTTCCCGAACTGCAGCGTCCGACGCCTGGACCTCAGCCGTACGCAGGTCGGGCATCTGGAGATAAGGCAGAATCCGATAGATGAACTGTTGCTGCCGGATGGCCTGGAAACCCTTTTCTTCAATATGTGTTCGGGAGCGATCTCTTACCTGAAGATAGGCTCCAGAACGAGAACGGTTACTGTCAGCGGCTTGACCTTGGAGGAACTGGACCTCGACGAGGCCGTCAACCTGTCCAGCCTGTACTGCTGCAACAATATGCTCAAGGGATTGGACATCAGTCACATCCAGATGCCGTCATACTTTCTTTTCGGCGGCAATCCCGGCGTGGACGGTGTCTTCGAAATCAAAGTGTCATCCTCCGATTTCGAGACCGCAAGGACGCTTTATGAAGGTCTGCAATGGGATATGGAAGACTATGGCATCATAGTCACACATATAGTATCCGGAGAATAATTCCCGCAGGGTAGCCCATTTTTGGCTATACCCTGCGGGTCTTGCGGCGGCGGTAGAGCTGCCAGGTGTTGAAGCAGTTGTGCCAGATGCTGTAGAAGCCGCCGGCGACGGAAGTGACGGGGTCCATGAAGGTGTAGCCCATCCAGATCTCGAAGACGGTATTCTTCTGGCCGAGGGCCTGGCCGGCGCTGATGCGGCAGCCGTAGTGCGAGCCTATCGCCTTGCCGGCCCAGAACTGGAAGATGCAGCACGCCAGCGAGACGACGGCTATCCATAAGAGCAGGCTCGCGGCCCCCTCGTTATGCACGACGGCGCGCGTACTCATTGCGATGGCCAGGGTGAGGGAAAAGGACCAGATATGGAAGGAGAGGTCCGTGTATGAAAGCAGCTTGGCGTGCAGTTTCGGGAAGAGGTAACGTACTATCCAGGCACTGACGCTGGGCATTATGAGCAGTGGGAAAACCTTCGCCAGGATCTTGCTGAAGGCCATGCCGAAAGTCATTCCGCCCATCGGATAGAGGAGAGGGACGGTCAGAGGCACGAGGACAGCCACTACGATGTTGATGAGGATCGTATAGGTGACGACGCCGGCCATGTTGCCGCCGAGTTTGCCGGTGACCACGGCGCAGGCAGTGCCCGTCGGGCAGATGAGGCACAGCATGGCCGACTCCAGCGGGATGCGGGCTTGCGCGATCCAGCGGCCTGCGGCCGTGTCGGACCGAAGGGCCCACACCAGCAGGGCCGCCAGCCCGAGGAAGCTGACCGCCTGGATGAACAGCAGCCAGGCCTGCCAGCGGTGCGGCCGCATCTGGTGCGGCTCTATCTTGCAGAAACTCAGGAAAAGCATTATGAACAGCAGGACCGGCTGGAGATGCGTGCAGATGGCTTCCAGCACCGGGCAGGCTCCGTGCAGCGCCGGAATCGCGTGATACGCGAGATAGGCGCCTGCGCCGACCAGCATGCCAACGATGAGCATCCAGTCGCGGATGAATTTCTTGAAGGTATAGATATATCCTGCCATGGGCTGCAAAGATAGTCATAACTAATGAAAGGGAAGTGCTCTTTTTTTGTTATCTTTGCAGACTGCAAACAAATAGATAATCAAAAGCATTCTATACAATGGACAGAAAAGTACTTCTCATGATCCTCGACGGCTGGGGCGAAGGCCGTCATGACTATTCCAACGCCATCTGGACCCAGGGCACTCCCAACATCGACGCCCTGCGCGCCAAATACCCTTACGGGCATCTGCAGGCCTGCGGCGAGTACGTTGGCCTTCCCGACGGACAGATGGGCAACTCCGAGGTCGGTCACATGAACCTCGGCGCCGGCCGCATCGTATACCAGGACCTGGTCAAGATCAACATCGCCTGCCGTGAGCACAAACTGTTGGAGAACAAGGAGATAAAGGCCGCTTACGACTATGTCAAGCAGTCCGGGAAGAAGCTCCACCTGATGGGTCTTACCTCCCACGGCGGAGTCCACAGTTCCCTGGACCACGTCTACGAGTTCCTGCGCGTCGCCAAGGAAATGGGTCTTGAGAAGGTCTATGTCCACGCATTCATGGACGGCCGCGACACCGACCCCCGCAGCGGCAAGGGCTTCGTGGCCGAACTCGAGCAGAAGATGGCCGAGACCACCGGCAAGGTGGCGTCCGTCTGCGGCCGCTTCTACGCGATGGACCGCGACAAGCGCTGGAACCGCGTCAAGGAGGCCTACGACCTCCTCGTCGAGGGCAAGGGCGCCGCATTTACCTCCGCCCTTGAAGGCATCCAGGCTTCGTACGACGCCGATGTGACCGACGAATTCATCAAGCCCATCGTCATCACGGATGCCGCCGGCGAGCCCCTCGCCAAGGTCGAGGAAGGCGATGCCATCATCTTCTACAACTTCCGCAACGACCGCGCCCGCGAGTTGACCAACGTGCTGACGCAGAACGATATGCCCGAGGAAGGAATGCACACCATTCCGCTCTACTACTGCTGCCTGACTCCTTACGACGCCTCTTTCACCGGAGTCCACATCCTTTTCGACAAGGAACTGGTGCAGGATACCCTTGGCGAGACCGTTTCAAAGGCCGGCAAACATCAGCTGCGCATCGCCGAGACTGAGAAATACGCCCACGTGACCTTCTTCTTCAACGGCGGCCGCGAGACCGTGTTCGAGAATGAGGACCGCATCCTGGTCAATTCGCCTAAAGTGCCCACCTACGACATGCTGCCGCAGATGAGCGCTCCCGAGGTGGCCGAGAAACTGATCGACCAGATCCGCAGCGAGAAGCAGGATATGATCATACTCAACTTCGCCAACGGCGATATGGTCGGCCATACCGGCGTCTATACCGCCGTTACCCAGACCGTCGCCTGCATCGACAAACTCGTCGGCCGCGTGGTCGAAGAGGCGATCGCACACGACTATGTCGTGCTGCTGACCGCCGACCACGGCAACGCCGACTTCGAGGTCAACGCCGACGGCAGCCCCAATACCGCCCACTCGCTCAACACCGTGCAGTTCGTGGTGATCAACGCCGGCGACGAGGTCAAGGCTGTAAAGGACGGTGCTCTGTGCAACGTCGCTCCGACCATCCTCAAACTGATGGGCATCCCTCAGCCCGCCGCCATGACGGCCGAGCCGCTGATCTAGTCTCACGTCGCGGGGATTGTCCCTGAAAACGTCCTGCTCTGCAGGACCCCTCCCAAGCCAGCTTGGGCCCCTCCCTCTTATGTTGCCGAGGGTGGCACAGTTTTCAGGGACAATCCCCGACTCCGCCCGACATCCGCCGTGTATAAGTTCAAGCCGATACTCAAGACCCTGGTGTGGGGGACTGAGAACTGGGTGCTCTCCGGAGTGCCCGGTTCGGAGTCCGTCGTGGCCGAGGGTCCGGAGGCCGGCAGGACCCTCAGCGAGGTTTACGGCGGAGAGTTCCCTTTACTGATCAAGTTCATAGACGCGCATCAGGACCTGAGCATCCAGGTGCATCCTGACGATGCCCTGGCTGCCGTGCGCCACCACTGCAAGGGCAAGACCGAGATGTGGTACATCATCGGCGCCTCGGAGGGCGCGCACCTCTACTCCGGCCTGGCCAAGGCCATCACGCCGGAGGAGTACGCGCGTCGCGTCGCCGACGGGACCATCACGGACGTCCTGGCAGACCACAAGGTCGCGCCCGGCGACGTGTTCTTCATCCCCGCCGGCCGCATCCACGCCATCTGCGGGGGCTGTTACCTCGCTGAGATCCAGGAGACTTCAGACATCACCTACCGCATCTATGACTACAATCGCCCGGGGCTGGACGGCAAACCGCGGCAACTCCATACCGAGCAGGCCAAGGACGCCATCGACTTCAAGGTCTACGACGACTATAAGACCCACTATGAACGCCGCGCCGGTGAACCCGTCCAGATCGTGAAGTGTGAGCAGTTTACCACCACGCTTTTCGAACTCAACGAGCCTTATGAAGGCCCGGTCCCGGGAATGATGGAAATGCAGTCCGTTCGGGGCATAGGAGGCCATCACTGCGGTGTCGCCGGAAGCGGCCGCTGGTGCACGGTCATCTGCGCCGGAGGCGCCGGGACCGTGAACGGCGCCGCCGTCCAGGAAGGCGAGGCCGTCCTTCTGACGCCCGCCGAAACAGAACTGAGGCTCGTCCCCTCCGCCCCGTCCCTCCGCCTTCTCGTCAGCTACTGCTAATCGGCCCTCTCCTTCGGCCCGGCCCTCTCCTTCGCCTTTTCCTTCGGCCCTTCTGTTACTGGTCAACCTCCTCGACCGTTCGGGAATCCTCCTCCACCGACCTGGAGCGAAAACGGCCTTTTCACTCCCGTTTGCCGAGAAAAGTGTCGGTTGGGAGCGGAATAACCTCTTTCGCTCCCGTTTTTCGAGAAAAGTGTCGATTGGGACCAGAATAGCCTCTTTCGCTCCCGTTTGGTGGGAGATAGTGGTAGTTGGGAACAGAAACGCCGTTTTTGTTCCCGAATTTTTTTTTGGGGGGGGGGAGCGACGGTGGGAGGGTATGGGAATGGGCCTGAGAAAGGTGTTTTGGGACCGAAAAGGTGGGGGAAACAGGCAAACGGGCCTGGGAAAGGCGGTTTCGGGCCGAAAGGGTGGGGGAAACATGCAAACGGGCCCGGGAAGATGATTTCCGGGCCCGTTTGGCGGATTTTTCGGGGGGAGGGGACGGTTACACCGTCATGATGTCCTTTTCCTTGGCGGCGACGATGTCGTCGATCTTCTTGATGTTCTTGTCGGTGACCTTCTGGACTTCCTCCTCGGCCTCCTTCTCGGTGTCCTCGGACATGCCTTCGTTCTTCTGGGCCTTCTTCAGCAGGTCCACCGCGTCGCGGCGGGCATTGCGGACGACGACCTTGGAGTTCTCGCCAGTAGCCTTGGCTTTCTTGATGAGTTCCTTCCTGCGCTCCTCGGTGAGGGCGGGGACGATGCAGCGGATGATCTCGCCGTTGTTGGCCGGGGTGAGGCCGACGTTGGCGTCGAGGATGGCTTTCTCGATCTTCTGGATCATGTTGCGCTCCCAGGGCTGGATGGCGATGGTCTTGGCATCAGGGGTGTTGATCGAGGCCACCTGGAAGAGCGGAGTGGGAGTTCCGTAGTAATCCACCATGACGTTGTTGAAGATGGCGGGAGTCGCCTTGCCGAGACGATAGGACTTGAGATCTTCCTCGAGGAAGGATACGGCGTCCTGCATCTTCTCTTCTGCAAGTGCGAGGATTTCTTTTGCTCTGTCTGTCAGCATAGTCGTTATCTTTTTAATACATATTATACGTGTACCAGGGTGCCTACCTTTTCGCCGAGAAGGAGCTTGGTGAGGTTGCCGGATTCGTTCATGTTGAACACGATGATCGGCATGTTGCCTTGCTCGCACAGGGCGAATGCTGTGGCGTCCATGACCTTAAGACGGTCTGCGAGGGCTTTTGTAAAAGTCAGTTCGTCATATTTTACGGCGGAAGGGTCCTTTTCGGGGTCGGCGGTGTAGACTCCGTCCACGCGCGTGCCCTTCAGGAGAGCGTCCGCGCCGATCTCGAGCGCGCGGAGCGCTGCTCCGGAGTCGGTCGTGAAGAAAGGATTGCCGGTGCCGCCGGCAATCAGCGCCACGCCGCCCTCCTCGAGCACCTTGACCGCGTGCTCGCGGACGTAGTAGCGGGCCACCGGCTCCATCGGGGTGGCGGTGAAGACCTCCGCCTTCACTCCCTGCGAGCGGATGGCCATGGCCAGGCCGAGGGAGTTGATGACTGTGGCGAGCATTCCCATCTTGTCGCCGTTGACGCGGTCGAAACCCTTTCCGACGCCCTGCAGGCCGCGGAAGATATTGCCTCCGCCGATCACGATGGCGACCTGAAGGCCTTCGCGTGCGGCTGCGGCAATCTCCTTGGCATAAGCGTTGAGGCTGTTTTCGTCGATACCCTTGCCGGAGGGGCCTCCAAGGCTCTCTCCGCTAAGTTTCAACAAGACTCTTCTGTAGATCATTTTTGTGGTAGTTTGAGGGAAACAAAATTATCTGAAAATTATGAAACTTGCAAGAAAGAGCCTATATTTGCAAATGCGATAGTACGAAAAATGAATTAAATCCTTAAGAAATGTTCATATTCAACTCCTCCATCGGAAAGAAATTCATCCAGAGCATCAGTGGTGCTTTCCTTGTTATCTTCCTTCTGCTGCACGGTACCATCAATTTCTTCTCTGTCATCGACTCCTTCACCGGAAAGTATGGCATTGCGGCCAATGATGACAAGCTCTTCTCGGCAGGCGACGGCCTGTTCAAGCTCGGATGCGACTTCATGAGCACGGGATTCATCTCCATCATGGTTCCCATCCTTGCCCTCGGTTTCCTCGTCCACATCATCTACGGCTGCTGGCTTTCTTACCAGAACATCAAGGCCCGCGGCGGAATGAAGCGTTACGAAGTGCCCAGCAAGGCAGCCGCCGATTCCTGGTCCGCCAAGAATATGTTCGTACTTGGTATCATCATTCTCGGCTTCATCTGCTTCCACCTCACCCACTTCTGGGCCAAGATGCAGCTCCCCGAGATGTTCGGCATCGGCAACTATGAGAACAATCCCTACCTCCTGCTGAACGCCACTTTCGGACATTGGTGGGTCCTCGTCCTCTACATCATCTGGTTCGGGGCGATCTGGCTTCACCTCGTGCACGGTTTCTGGAGCATGTTCCAGACCGTCGGCTGGAGCGGACAGACCTGGTTCAAGAGGCTCAAGGTCATCGGCGTCATCGTCGCGACCCTCATCGTCCTCCTCTTCGTCGCCACCGCGGTCAACGCCTTCATCCAGGCCAACTTCATCGCCTAGTCGGATAAAATTTGTCCAATACATATTTTTTGTGTACCTTTGCGGTCCCTATTTTGTGTAGGGATCGCAATTTTTATTATTAACTAATTAAAGATCAAGACAGTGGACACACTAAGTTACAAGACAGTATCGCTGAACAAAGCGACTGTGAACAAGGAGTGGGTCGTCATTGATGCTACAGATCTTCCGCTTGGCCGCCTCGCTGCCCGCGTCGCTCTTGTCCTTCGTGGCAAGAACAAGCCCGGCTTCACTCCCAACGTCGACTGCGGTGACAATGTCATCGTCGTCAACGCCGAGAAAGTCGCCCTCAAGGGTAACAAGATGACCAACCGCGTGTACACCCGCTACACCGGATATCCCGGTGGCCAGCGTTTCACCACGCCCAAGGAGATCCTCGCCACGAGACCCGCTGAATTGGTCCGGAGAGCAGTCAAGGGTATGCTCCCGAAGACCCGTCTTGGCAACAAGATCCTCGGCAACCTCCATGTGTATGCAGGCCCCGAGCATCCGCACCAGGCACAGAACCCTAGAGTTATTAAGTTGGACGAAATTTAAACAGAGCAAATGGAACAGATTCACGCCCTTGGAAGACGCAAGGCAGCTGTAGCTCGCGTTTATCTCGTAGCCGGAACCGGTGAGATCCTCATCAACGGCCGTAGCCTTGACAGCTACTTCGCCGAGGATGCCCTCCGTTACATCGTGAACCAGCCTTTCTCGGTCACCAAGACCGAGGGTCAGTTCGACCTCAAGGTCACCGTCGTCGGCGGTGGTATCAAGGGTCAGGCCGAGGCCATCAGGCTGGGTATCGCCCGCGCCCTCTGCGAGGTTGACAAGGAAGCTTACCGTTCTACGCTCAAGGCCGCCGGATTCCTCACCCGCGACGCCCGCGAGGTCGAAAGGAAGAAGCCCGGACAGCCCGGTGCACGTAGACGCTTCCAGTTCAGCAAACGTTAGTATTACAAAGCTGTTTTACAGATTGCACAGTCCGGTTGCGAAATCTCCGGATCCATGGATGGATGCGAATCCGGCCTGGCTGCCGGGAGATTGCCGGGACTGCGGAAAAGACAGGAGACTGACAAGGTCACTACTCCGGTCTTGATGAAAAGAGAACAAAAAAACAAAAACAAAACAATGTCTAGAACAAATTTCCAGGAATTGCTTGATGCAGGCGTTCACTTCGGCCATCTCGCCAGGAAGTGGAACCCTAAAATGGCTCCGTATATCTTCGACCAGAAGAACGGCATCCATATCATCGACCTGCACAAGACCGTCGTCAAGATTGACGAGGCTGCCGAAGTGATGAAGGACCTGGCCAAGTCCGGCCGCAAGATCCTCTTCGTAGCCACCAAGAAACAGGCCAAGGACATCGTCTCGGAGAAGGCTGCAGAAGTCAACATGCCTTCCATCACCGAGCGCTGGGCCGGCGGCATGCTCACCAATTTCCCTACCATCCGCAAGGCCATCAAGAAGATGAGCACCATCGACAAGATGAAGGAGGATGGCACTTTCGAGAAACTCGCCAAGAGAGAGCGTCTCCAGGTCGACCGCCAGAGGGCTAAGCTGGAGAAGAACCTCGGTTCTATCCGTGATATGAGCCGTCTCCCTTCGGCCGTCTTCGTAGTTGATGTACAGAAAGAGGCCAACGCCGTCAAGGAGGCCAACCGTCTGAACATCCCGGTATTCGCTATGGTTGATACTTGTTGCGATCCCACCCCGATTGATTATGTGATTCCGGCCAACGATGACGCCACGAAGTCCATCGAGTGCATCATGAATGTACTCTGCAAGGCCATCCAGGAAGGACTCGAGGAGAGGAAGCTCGAAAAGGACAAGGAAGCCGCCGAAGAGGAGGCTGCCGTGAAGCCCACCGCCAAGAAGCTTCGCGCCCGCAAGGGTGCCAAGCCCGTCGACATCGAGGCCGAGGCCGCCGAAGAGGCCGCCGAGGCTCCTGCCGAAACTGCCGCTCCCGCCGAGGATGCGGAGTAACCGCTCTGTTTAACATTAATATTTTACGAATATGCAGATTACCGCAGCAGACGTAATGAAATTACGCAAGATGACCAGCGCCGGCATGATGGATTGCAAGAAGGCCCTCATGGAGGCCGAAGGCGACTTCAACAAGGCTATGGACATCATCCGCGAGAAGGGTAAGCTCGTCGCCGCCAAGCGCGCTGACCGCGAGACCTCCGAAGGCGCCGTCAAGGCCCGCATCAACGGCAACAAGGGTATCCTCGTGTGCCTTGGCTGCGAGACCGACTTCGTCTCCCGCAACGAGGCCTTCCAGGCCCTCGCAGAGGCTATCGCCGACGTCGCCATCGCCAACTGCCCTGCCGACCTCGAGGCCCTCAAGGCCTGCAAGATGGCTGACGGCCTGACCGTCGCCGAGGCAGTCGAGGAGCAGACCGGCAAGACCGGTGAGAAGCACGTCCTCGCATACTACGCCCTCGTGGAGGCTCCTTTCGTGAAGGAGTACATCCACAAGGTCAACGGCAAGCTCGGCGCCCTCGTCGGCTTCAACAAGGTCGTCCCCGAGGATGTCGCCAAGGGTATGGCCATGCAGGTCGCTTCCATGAACCCCGTCGCCGTCTCCGCAGCCGAGTGCCCGCAGGAGGTGATCGACAACGAGCTCAAGGTCGCGACTGAGAAGACCAAGGAAGAACTCGTCAAGAAGGCAGTCGACGCCGCCCTTTCCAAGGCCGGCATCAACCCTGCCCACGTCGACAGCGAGGCTCACATCGAGTCCAACACCGCAAAGGGCTGGCTCACTCCCGAGCAGGCAGACAAGGCTCGCGAGATCATCAAGACCGTCGGTGAGGAGAAGGCTGCAAACCTTCCCGCCCAGATGGTTGACAACATCGCCAAGGGTCGTCTGAACAAGTTCTTCAAGGAGAGCACCCTCGAGGAGCAGGAGTACACCATGAGCGACGACAAGAAGAGCTGCAAGCAGGTCCTCGCCGAGGCCGACAAGGAGGCCAAGGTCGTCTGCTTCAAGAGGTTCTCCCTCAACGACTAATCGACAATCCAAATATTGCGAGAATGGCCTGCCAATTGCAGGCCATTTTTGTTATATTTGCACCGTTATGAATCTGAAGAGTCTTGCAAAGGATACCGCCGTATACGGCCTGGTGAGCATCGTTGGCAGGTTCCTGAACTACCTGCTGGTCATCCTGTACACATACAAGATACCGGCAGAAAGCGGCGGTTACGGCATCGTGACCAACCTTTATGCATATACCGCACTCTTCTTCGCCCTCCTTACCTTCGGCATGGAGACCACCCTTTTCCGCTTCGCCAACAAGCCAGAAGCGGACGAGAAGATGGTCACCAGCAACGCTTTGAGGATGGTTGGCCTCGTGGGTGTCGTTTTCCTCGCGGCGGTGTTCCTCCTGCTACGCCCGATTTCCGGGGCATTGGGATACGAAGCGCATCCGGAGTATATCGGCATCTTCGCGCTGATAACCGCCCAGGACGCCTTCCAGGCCGTGATGTTCAGCCGCCTGCGTCAGCAGCGTAAGGCCATGCGCTTCGTGGCGCTGAAGTTCGCCTTCATCATACCGAGCATCCTCCTCAACCTCTTCGTCTTCCTGGTGATGGTCAATATGGCCTCGCTGCGCGACGTTTTCGTTCGTTTCGACTACGGTGTGGGCCTCATCTTCTTCATCAACCTGTTCTGCACGACGCTGGTCTCGCTCCTGTTCATTCCCGAGATCAAGGAGATCGCCTATGGATTCGACAGGAAACTTGCGAAGCAGATGCTGATATACTCCTGGCCATTGCTCCTGCTCAGTCTTGTGGGGGTGCTCAACCAGGTGGCGGACAAGATCCTCCTCCCGCGCCTGATGCCCGGAGCGGACGGAATGGTCCAGCTCGGCATCTACGGCGCCTGCGTAAAGATTGCGATGATAATGTCCCTGCTCACGCAGGCATTCCGCTATGCATACGAGCCTATAGTCTTTGCGGACAACAAGGACAGGAACAGTCCGGCGACGCTTGCCGACGGCACTCTGTACTTCATTGTCTTCACCTTGCTCGCTTTCCTTGGAGTGATGGTCTTCATGCCTGTCCTTCAGCACTTTGTGGGTGCGGGCTACCGCTCTGGCCTCGGTGTCATCCCCGTCGTGATGATGGCCGAGATCTTCATGGGAGTCTACTTCAACCTCTCGTTCTGGTACAAACTCACTGACCAGAACTGGTGGGGTGCGATCATCAGTGCCATCGCCGTGGTGGTGATGGTCGCCATCAATGTCGTATTCGTCCCGAAGGTTGGCTATTGGGCGTGTGCCTGGGGAGGCTTTGCCGGCTACGGCATCGCCATGCTCCTGAGTTATTTCATCGGCCAGAAGAAGTATCCCATCCGCTATGACCTCCGGGGCATAGGCCTGGCGGCCCTGGTGGCGGGTGGCGCCTACGCCGCCCACGCCGCCATCGTCCGCGCAGGCGTCGGCCCCGTCCTCAGCATCCTCCTCGGCTGCCTCCTCATCGCCGTCTACGGCGCCGTGATGTTCCTTTACCTTCGCCGCCGTATCTCCCGGGCATAGATCCCATTCCGAACGGATAAAAAAATAACACCCCGCGCATCTCTGCGCAGGGTGCCTGCAATTCTAACCAAAATTTAACCTATGAAAAAACTATTCGTCTTTAGATATAGCAATGTCCATGCCAAGTTAGACGTACAGTCTTAACATTTGTTAAAAATTATTCGCTTTTAGGAAGCGAGTCTTTGTCCAGACGGACCGAAACGATCTTGACTTCGCTCAGCGGAAGGTCGTTCTCATTGGTCTGCACCGCGGCGATGCGGTCGATGACGTCGAAGCCGGAGATGGTCTCGCCGAACACCGTATACTCTCCGTTGAGGGATGCGCAAGCTGCCTCATCCTGAACGATATAGAACTGAGAACCGGACGACTCCTTCATAGGGTTGGCGCGGTCGCCGCGGCGTGCTGCGGCCAGCGCGCCCTTCTTGTGCGTGTACTCGGGAACGAATTCGGCGGGGATGGTATAGCCGGGGCCGCCAGTGCCGAACTTGTCGGCATTTGCAGGATCCTTGGTCAGCGGGTCGCCGCCCTGGATCATGAAACCGTTGATGACCCTGTGGAACAGCAGTCCGTTGTAGTAGCCCGAGAGGGCGAGTTTCGCGAAGTTCTCGCGATGCTTGGGAGTCTGCGAGTAGAGCTTGATCTTGATCGTTCCGAGGTTGGTGACGATGTCGAATACCGGCTCGTCCGGCAGTGTAGCGATAGTTGCCATTGCTTCCTTCTGTTTCTGTTCCATTTCTACCTGTGCGAGCGAATCGAGGCGTGCCTTCTCAGCGGCTTCCTGTTCGGCTTTTTTCTGGGAGTTGCCGCAACCTGCGGCGAGGATGATGGCGCCCGAAATGCACAGGGCGCCGATAAGGATTCTTTTCATATATAATTAAATTAATCGAGTCTGCGATAGTTGTATCCCATGATGTCCAGGATCTTCAGTTGATGCTCCGCAAGTTTCGTCCTGAACGATTCGAAATCCTTGTTCTCCGGACGGCACCACTGTACCTCGCTGAGGGCGAGCATTCGCGGTAGCAGCATGTACTGCAGATGCTCCTCGGTGGCGATGTACTCCGTCCAGAGGTTGGCCTGGACGCCGAGGATATGCTTCTCGGAGCCGGCCGGAATGCCCTCCAGCGGCTCGAAGGAGTAGATCTTCTCGAGCGGGACGAAGCCTCCGATGCCGACGGGCTCCTTCGCCGTGTCACGGCTCTGCATATAGTCGAAATAGCAGTGCGAAGTGGGCGTCATGATGGCGTCGAAGCCGTGCGAAGCCGCTTCGATGCCGCCCTCGATGCCGCGCCAGGACATCACCGTGGCGCCTTCGGCCAGTTCGCCTTCGAGGATCTCGTCCCATCCGATGATCTTCTTGCCCAGCGTGGCCAGGAACGACTGCATGCGGGCGGTGACGTAGCACTGGAGGTACTGCTCGGCGCTGAAGCGCCCGTCGCCCTTCAGCCCCAGTTCTGCGATCTTTGCCTGGCAGTCAGGGCATTTCTCCCACTCGGTCTTGGGACATTCGTCGCCTCCGATATGGATATACTCGCCGGGGAACAGTTCAGCGACTTCGGCGAGGACGTTCTCGAGAAACTCGTAGGTCGTCTCCTTGCCGGCGCAGAGCACCTCGTCGGCCACGCCCCATTTGTGCCAGGCCTCGTACGGGCCTCCGCTGCAGCCGAGCCAGGGATACGCCGAAAGCGCGGCCAGCATGTGCCCGGGCAGGTCTATCTCGGGAACGACGGTGATGCCGAGCCTTTCGGCATAGGCCACCACCTCGCGGATCTGGTCCTGGGTGTAGTAGCCGCCGTAGCGGATGCCGTCGTCAGAGTTGAAGTCGCGCCCCACCATCGTGCCGCTGCGGTAGCCGCCGACGAGGGTGAGTTCGGGATAACGCCTGATCTCGACCCTCCAGCCCTGGTCGTCGGAGAGATGCCAGTGGAAGCGGTTGAGTTTGTACACCGCCATGATGTCGAGGTAGCGCTTGACCGCGTCGACGCTGAAGAAATGGCGCGAGCAGTCCAGATGCATCCCGCGGTAGGCGAAGCGCGGCATGTCGGCGATGATGGCGCAGGGCAGATGCCAGTCGGCATCGACCGCAGGCGTCGTGCCGAAGATGGCCTCCGGCAGCATGTGCTTCAGCGTGGTGATGGCGTAGAGCACGCCGTTGTATGCGGCGGCATATATCTTGACCGCTTTCCTGCCTATCTCTATGCGGTACTCCTCGTCATCCATGTTTGTGTCGCGGATGAACACGAATCCCTTGATCGCGCCGGCCTCGGCCGAGGCGGCGATGCCGATCGGGACGGCGAACGAACTGACCTTGCCGCTCACGAGCGACATCCTGGCGGCGAAGTCCTGGACCGCCGCCCTGGACATCGCGTCGAAGGCCGCGTCGCAGTTGACGCTGGCTCCGATGGCCTTGAACGACCCTTTCTGCAGTACGACGCGTACCGGCTGGGGAACGATGTCTATGACCGGATCCTTGGCGGAGCCGACGACCGGCACGAGGAGCAGTGCCGCCGAAAGTATGATGTGGGAAAGTTTCATATTCCTGTTTGTTAGAACACGCTAATATAGTAAAAAAACCTAATAAAGCAGCAGCCCGAGGACTCCCGCCACCAATATGATGAGGATGGGATTGACCTTGAACCTGAACGCTGCGACGAATGCCGCCGCGGCCAGGCACCAGCTCTTCCAGTCGGGGAAATTCTCCTCGACTATGCCCAGTGAGGGGACGAGCCCGTTCCAATCCACCTTCAGGCACAGGATGACCGCCGCGGCGCCGATCAGGCCGACGACCGCCGGGCGGATGACGCTCATCACGCTCTCGAAGACGGGGCTGCCCTTGACGCGGGTGTAGAACCTGACCAGCATCAGCACGATGAGGAAGGAGGGCAGCGTGATGGCGAGCGTCGCGGTCAGCGAGCCGATGACGCCCATCAGATGCCCGGCCCCGGCCGAAGTCAGCACGTCGTAGCCCACGTAAGTGGCGCAGTTGATGCCCACGGGGCCGGGCGTCATCTGCGAGATGGCTACGATGTCGGCGAAGGTGCTCTCCGTCAGCCACGCATGCTCGATCACCACCTCGGCCTGGATGAGCGACAGCATGGCATAGCCGCCCCCGAAGGTGAACATCCCGATTAGGAAGAAGGTCCAGAACAGTTGCAGGAGCAGCGCTATCATCTCCGTCCCTCCTTCTCTTTACGCTGGCGGAACATGGCGTAGGCCAGGGCCAGCACGATGAGTACGAGCAGGATGTAGATGGGCGAGAACTTCAGGAAGGCTACGGCCGCGAGGGTCGCGGCGGATATGGCCCACGCCCACCAGGTGTGGTTGCTGCTCATCGCCATCTTTATCATCGGCACGGCGATGAGCGATGCCACGACGGGTCGAATGCCCTTGAAGATCCGTATCACGACGGGGGAGTCCTTGAAGGACGAGAATACTATGGCGATGAGGAGGATGGCGACGAACGAAGGGAGCACGGCGCCGAGCGTCGCGGCAATGCTGCCCTTGACGCCGCGGAGCCTGTAGCCCGCGAAGATCGACATGTTCACCGCGAGCACGCCCGGGGCGCTCTGCGCCAGCGCGATGATGTCCGGCAGTTCGTCGTCGCCTATCCATCCGCGCGAACTCAGTTCGCGCTGGATGATGGGGATCATGGCGTAGCCTCCGCCGATGGTGAAGGCTCCGACCTTGGCGAAAACGCCGAATATTTCGAGCAGCGAAGCGTACTCTTTCATCCTAGTCCGTCGATATGGATGACAAAGATACTCAATAGGATTCGAATGATATCGGCAAACGGACTTTTTTTGGTCATTTTGTCAAAAAAAATTTGCTGGGAAAGAAAAAGTAGTTATCTTTGCAGCCCGTTTCAATGAAAGCGGCAGTTATTTGACAATATTGAAAGATAAGTACAAGCAAGTACCGAGAAAAAATTAGAGAATCGAGAGCGTTGATTTCTTTGAATAGAAGCGTCAGGACAGACTAGAGTTATAAAGATTTATACAAAGAAGAGTTTGATCCTGGCTCAG
>JAFWRQ010000021.1 GCA_017519865.1 Bacteroidales bacterium
CAGCTACAACCTGCAGAACCGCCCCGAGTTTCATCGGCGCGTGCTTTCTGCCGGATGGAGATACAGATGGGCCAAACCCAGAGACCGGTGGACCTACAAATGGGATGCCATCGACCTCAACTTCATTCACATGCCATGGATCTCGCAGACCTTCAAACATGAATATCTTGACTCTGTGAGCAACCGCAACGCCATCCTCAGATACAACTATGAGGACCTTTTCATCATGCGGACGGGCGTGGGACTGACCTACAACGACGGTGTGAACGCCATCAAGACCAATTTCGAATGTGGCGGCAATGTTCTCAGGGCTTTGGCGACCATGCTCGATTTCAAACAGAATGCTCAGTCGCAATACACGCTTTTCTACATCGCTTTCGCACAGTATGTCAAGGGTGACTTCGACTTCACTCGTGTGGTGACCTTCGATGAGCACAACTCGCTCGTCATGCATGCGGGTCTTGGCATCGCCTATCCCTACGGCAACAGCACCGTGCTGCCTTTTGAGAAACGCTATTTCTCAGGTGGCGCCAACTCCGTCCGTGGATGGAGCGTCCGCGGACTCGGACCGGGATCGTTTAAGGGCAACAATGGAGCCATCGACTTCATCAACCAGACGGGTGACATGAAACTCGACCTCAACCTTGAATACCGCACGCACCTCTTCTGGAAATTCAATGGTGCGCTCTTCCTCGACGGTGGTAATATCTGGACATTGCGTGATTATGCCGACCAACCAGGAGGTCAGTTCAAGGTCAAT
This sequence comes from Bacteroidales bacterium, assembly GCA_017519865.1. GTDB lineage: Bacteria > Bacteroidota > Bacteroidia > Bacteroidales > UBA932 > Cryptobacteroides. The sequence continues at coordinate 761 of JAFWRQ010000021.1, forward strand.
ACCTTCTACAAGCAGATTGCCGTGGCGTATGGCTTGGGCGTCCGCCTCAATTTCGACTATTTCATCCTGCGCTTTGATATGGGTATGAAAGCCATCAACCCCGCCTATGAGGACAGCCGCGAGCATTACGCCATCGCCCATCCCGATTTCAGCCGCGATTTCTCCTTCCACTTCGCTGTAGGCATGCCGTTCTGATTACTTCTGTCACTCCATAATCATTCTCTCGCCATTTCTTCCCTGCATTCTTTATGTAGAGACGTCACAGTGTGGCGTCTAAAAAATAGCCCCCTTGATTAAGCCTATAGTTTGCCCCCTTTACTCACAGTGTCGTTTGACATTTTTGGATTGGAGACGCCTCAATGTGACGTCTCTACCGGCCTTGATGAAACGAAAAAGGGAAAAAGGGAGCGAATAATTTGCTTTTGTCAGCAAATGTTGCTACTTTTGCATCATGATGAATTTTATCTCTCTTGGAAGCGGAAGTAGCGGCAACTGCTATTTCCTTTATACAGAGGATGATGGACTAATGATTGATGTGGGAATTGGTATTAGATTGTTGAAAAAGTATTTTCATGATTATGGACTTCCTCTTTCCCGCATCAAGCATGTCTTGTTGACTCATGACCATGCTGACCACGTGAAATCGGTGGGCAGCTTGAGCCATGATTTCGAGTTGCCCGTATATTCCACACAGAAGGTGCATGCCGGTATCGGCAACAACTATTGCGTGAGGAAAAAGATTGATTCAAAGCGGGCCAGGTTTATCGAGAAGGACCGGACTTACACGATGGGGGCTTTTCAAGTCACTCCCTTTGGAGTACCCCACGACAGCAGCGACAACGTAGGTTATTTCATCACACACGAAGGGGTGAATTTCTGCCTCGTCACAGATGTGGGTCATGTCACCGAGCGCATCAAGGAATTCATCGGAAAGGCTGACTATCTGGTGCTGGAGGCCAATTACGACCGGGAGATGCTCTTCGGAGGCACGTATCCTCAGCATCTGAAGGACCGCATCAATGGACCTACGGGTCATCTGTGCAATCACGATTGTGGTTTGGCCATCGCTGAGAACGCCACGCCATCGCTCCAGCATGTGTGGCTCTGCCATCTCAGCGAGGAGAACAATCATCCGGAACTGGCCCGCATCACGGTGGAACAGGTGCTGCGCGATCACGGCATCATCGCCGGAAAGGATTTCGCTTTGGAGGTGCTCAAGCGTACAAAACCTTCCGGGGTGTATGAGTTGAAAAAGTCTGGGATGGAGAGGTAATCAGCGTTTTTTCTTATTCTACTTTTTTCAAAGCTTCGGCATATTCTTTTTCCCAATGGAGGCCAATCTTTTCTATCATGCTGGGAAAAGACTGCACGATGCTCACATAGGCAATGCCTTTGAGCACGTTGCCGCTGAGCATGATGTCGGGTAGGGCAGGGATGCGGTAAATGCCTTCGTTGCGTATGCCACCCTGCATCAGGGCTGTCGATTGCATGGCGATCAGACGAAGTTCACCGGCATCAAAATCCTCGAGGAGTTTGATGACTTGTGTCAGGAGGTCGATGGTGTCTTCTTCGTTTTCTTTTCCCATCCATTCTGGGGTCGGTTCCACAGTCACAGCGTCTTCTTTCTCTGGTTGCGCCTGCTGAATCGTTTCAGGTTCCGTCTCCAAAGTCATGTCAGGTCCCGACACCTGAGGTGAGTTAGGGGTGGCTTCTGGATTTGCTTCTACCTTCGCTTCTGAAGGTGTTTCTTGTGCCGCATCGGTAGAAACTTCTTCTGTCGCATCGGAAGAAGCTTCCTGTGTCGTCTCTGAGGAAGTGGGGGCGGCATCCGAACTCATGGAATCTCCTGCCATCTCTTCCAAACTGAAGAGAAGGAGCTGGTTGGGGTCTTGGATGGCTTGGCGCTTGCGTTTTCGTGGCATAGAAGAAGGAAAGGAAAAATCCACCCCTCCCATGGTCGGAGGGGTGGAAATGGGTTTTAATAAGCAAAGAGGGGATAGTCATTCATAATGTCATTGACACGCTGGCGGACGTTGGCGATAACCTGTTCGTCCTGCGGAGCGTTGAGTACCTCTTCGATGAGGCCGGCGATGACCACCATGAGGTCTTCCTTGGCGCCGCGGGTGGTGATGGCCGGTGTGCCCAGGCGGATGCCGGAGGTCTGGAAGGCGGAACGGCTGTCAAACGGCACCATGTTCTTGTTGACGGTGATGTCAGCGGCCACAAGGGCGTTTTCAGCCACCTTGCCGGTCAGATCGGGATATTTCGAGCGCAGATCGACGAGCATGGAGTGGTTGTCGGTTCCACCGCTGACGATGGTGAAGCCGCGCTTGATGAGTTCGTCGGCCAGAACCTTGGCGTTTTTCTGCACCTGTGCGGCCCACTCCTTGAACTCAGGCTGGAGAGCCTCGCCGAAAGCTACGGCCTTGGCGGCGATGACGTGCTCAAGCGGTCCACCCTGCTGTCCGGGGAAGACGGCGGAGTTGAGCAACTGGCTCATCATCTTCACTACGCCCTTGGGAGTCTTGAGTCCCCAGGGATTTTCGAAGTCCTTGCCCATGAGGATGATGCCGCCACGGGGACCGCGCAGAGTCTTGTGGGTGGTCGAGGTGACGATGTGGGCATATTTCACGGGATTGTCGAGCAGTCCGGCAGCGATGAGTCCTGCGGGATGTGCCATGTCGATCATAAGGATGGCGCCCACTTTGTCGGCGATCTCGCGCATGCGCTTATAGTCCCACTCACGGCTGTAGGCTGATCCACCGCCGATGATGAGTTTGGGCTTGCACTCGAGGGCCTTGCGCTCCATCTCGTCATAGTCCACGCGGCCGGTTTCCGGGTTCAGCCCGTAAGCGACCGGCTTGTAGAGGATGCCAGAGGCGTTCACGGGAGAACCGTGGGTGAGGTGGCCGCCCATCGACAGGTCCAGGCCCATGAAGACGTCACCGGGACGCAGGCAGGCCATCGTGACGGCCATGTTCGCCTGCGCGCCGGAATGCGGCTGGACATTGGCATATTCCGCGTCGTAGAGCTTGCAGAGGCGGTCGATGGCAATCTGCTCGATCTGGTCCACCACTTCGCAGCCACCGTAGTAGCGCTTGCCGGGATAGCCCTCGGCGTACTTGTTCGTGCAGATGGAGCCCATCGCGGCCATGACCTGGTCGGAGACATAGTTTTCAGAGGCAATGAGTTCGAGGCCGGAAGACTGGCGCTCTTTTTCTTTCTTGATAAGGTCGAAGACCTGAAGATCCTGTTTCATACAGTTGCTTTAGTTAGAAACACAAATATAACCCTTTTTTCGTAACTTTGCGGTGATGAAAGACAGAAAATTGCTGAACATCGAACTGGGCCGCGTCACGCCCGCCGAATACAAGGGGCTGCCCCCTTCGGGCCTCGTCGTGGTCCTGGACAACATCCGCAGCGCGCACAACGTCGGCTCCGCCTTCCGGACCGCGGATGCCTTCGGCATCGACCGGGTCCTCCTGTGCGGCATTTCCGCCGTCCCGCCCTCCGCCGAGATCCGCAAGTCGGCCCTCGGCGCCGAGGATGCCGTCCCGTGGCAGCATTTCGACGACACGATGGACGCCGTCGCCGCCCTCCGGGCCGAGGGCTACACGCTGGTGGCGGTGGAACAGACTGTCCATTCGCAGAAGCTCGGCGTGGATTTCCGCCGCGAGCCGGGCCGCAAGTACGCCCTCGTCTTCGGCAACGAAGTCTATGGTGTCCGTCAGGATGTGGTCGATGCCTGCGACCTGTCCCTGGAAATCCCCCAGTACGGCACCAAGCATTCGCTGAACGTCTCCGTCTCCGTGGGCGTGGTACTTTGGGAGATGGTGCGCTGAGTATCAGCATTTTCGACAGAATTGTTATCTTTGTGTCTGTTGAAGATCCCCGCGCCATGACCCTTGCCCAACTGTTCAAGAGAATCGTTCCCTATGTGAAGCCGCACCGTTTCCTGCTGCTTGCCACCCTGTCGCTCACCCTGCTCGGCTCCCTGCTGGCGCAGGTGAACGCCGTCGTGCTCGACCGCACGGTGGACGCTATCAACGCCCTCGTGGGATCGCCCGATTTCACCTGGGCGAAGGCGGCGAAGATATTGACCATCGTCAGTATCGTCCTGCTTGGGAAGGAAGTGCTTCGGGCAGGCATTTCTTTCGGACAGAGCATTTTCGGCGAGAAACTCCGGATCAACATTTCCCAGCGGCTTTCCCTGGGCGTGGTGGAGCGGATCCTCCAGTACCGCATGGCCTTCTTCGCCCGGAGCGACAATGCGCCCGGTATGCTCCAGGCGCGCATCGACCAGGGTGCCAGCAGCATTTCCCGCACCATCCAGAACTTCTTCATCAACCTCCTGCCCATGATCGTGAGCTCCGTCCTGGCGCTCATCCTCATTTTCGCGGCCAATGTGTACGTGGGCCTGACGGCCCTGGCCATCGTCCCGATCTACTTCTGGATTACCTCGATGCAGGGAAAGAAGCTGAAGAGCTCCCGCAAGAACATGCGCGGCTTCAACGAGCGCCGGAGCGGCAGCATCATGAACATCCTCGAGAGCATGAACGTCGTCAAGTCCTTCAACCGCGAGGAGATTGAGCTCGGGAAGCAGACGGAACTCCAGGAAGGCTACTACGGCAACCAGCTCAGTATCCGGCGCGCCTCCTTCGGGTTCGACGCTTTGAAGAGCTTCGTGAGCCAGACCGGCACGGTCCTGATCATCATCCTGACCTCCTATCTGGTCCTCAGCGGCTATCCCGGCATGACGATCGGTAAGATCATGTACCACATCATGCTCTTCTCCAACGTGACGGCACCGATTACCTCCCTCCAACGGATTTTCGACGACCTGAACGACGCACTCGTCTATGCCGAAGGCTACTTCGACATCGTCGATGCGGAAGGCGAGCTGGAACCTTCGGGCGGTTACCGGCCGGAGAAGGTGCAGGGCAACTTCGAGATGAAAAATGTCGATTTCACCTATCCCAACGGCACCAAGGCCCTGTACGACGTGTCCCTGAAGGTGGACAGCGGCAAGATCACGGCCCTTGTCGGCTTGAGCGGGGCGGGAAAATCGACCATTGTGAACCTGCTGGACAAGTTCTACGAGCCCGACAGCGGGACCATTACCCTGGATGGGGTGGACCTCCGCGACTGGGACACGCATTACCTGCGCGAAAACATCGGCCTGGTCCTGCAGAAGAACCACATTTTCGACGGGTCCGTCGTGGAGAATATCCGGTACGGCAAGCCGGACGCCACCCTCGAAGAGGTGTACGAAGCAGCGCGCAAGGCGAGTATCTACGATCAGATCGCGGCCTTGCCGAAGGGCTTCGAAACGGCTGCGACGCACCTTTCCGGCGGCCAGCAGCAGCGGATCGCCATCGCGCGGATGTTCCTCAAGAACCCGCCCATTATCTTCCTGGACGAGCCCACAGCTTCGCTGGACGCCATTGCCACGGAGCAGATCAAGTCCGCGATCGACGCGATCAAGAAGGACCGCACCGTCATCATTATCTCCCACTCCATTTCCCAGATTATCGACAGCGAGATGGTGTACGCCCTCCAGGAGGGCCGCATCGAACAGAGCGGTGATCCGGACGAACTCTACCGCAAGGGCGGCGTGTATAAGGACATTGTCGACGCCTCCGCCCGCAG
>JAFWRQ010000022.1 GCA_017519865.1 Bacteroidales bacterium
CAGACCCTGCTCCGTGAGGGTCTTGTCCAGGGTCTTCGAACCCTCGAAGAGGAAGTCGGCGTCACCGCAGGCAAGGAAATAGAGCTTCACGCCTGCCTTCTTCAGAGTTGCCACCTGCTCGGCAGAAGCGCTGCCGGCTGCAGACAGGGGGCAGATGTAGTCGAACATCTCCGGATACATGTTCGATGCGGTGATCGTGTGGCCGCCACCCATCGAAAGACCGGCGATGGCACGGGCCTCAGGCTTCGCAATCACGCGGAAGTTCTTCTCGATGAACGGGACGATCTCCTCGCAAAGACTCACCACGTAGCCGTTCTGGCGACGCATCCGCTCGGCCTCCGGAAGGCTCTGCAGAGCGTTGCGGTCCATCTGCTGCTGGGGAGCGTTGGGGATGTTAAGGGTCACTGCGGCCTGCTGGTTCGCATTGCCGTTAGGCATAACGACGATCATAGGCTCAGCGAGACCCTTCTCGATGAGGTTGTCCAGGATCTGCGCGGTGCGGCCCATCGAAGTCCAGGCCTCCTCGTCACCGCCGGCGCCGTGCAGAAGATAAAGCACAGGGTACTTCTTCTTGGGGTTGTTCTCGTAGCCGTAAGGGGTGTACACCGTCAGACGGCGGTTGATGCCGAGAACCTTGCTGTCATACCAGGGATGGCTCACGGTGCCACGCTGGTTGGCCTCCACATAGTTCGCGGTACGCTCGCCCGGAACGATGAGCATGTTCAGGAAACGAGTGCCGTCGCGCTGGACGAGGATGTTCTGGGGATCGTTGACGGAGACACCGTCCACCACGAAGTTGTAGGTGTAGATCTCAGGGGAAGGAAGAGGAAGCTTGACAGACCAGACGTTGTTGGCACCGCGGACCATGTCAATCGGACGTCCAGCCCAGGCGGCCTGAAGCCTGACCTGAGTGGCATAGTCGGCGCGGAAGTTGAAGGTCACGCTGTCGCCCTGGATGTCAGGGGAAACGACACGCCCACCTCCCCTCTGGAAGTTGGCGAGTTCCTGGGCATTCACCAAAGAGATGGCTGCCAGGCAGAAAGCGATAGTAATAAAAAAGCGTTTCATTTGGTTGTGTTCAGCGCTGCACCTCCGGGCGGGACCCATCGCGAAGCGGACCGTTTAAAACGAAAAAACCCCGGTGCCTTACATCGAGAAAACCAACAGTCGGGACGTGTCGGTCAATCGGATGTATGAAACCAGAGTTTAGTTATCGAATTGAAGCGGTAACGCTTCCATCAGGACTTTAATGCCTGACGATTGCAGACATAGATAAGTTTTAGGTGGATTCAGCCTTGAGATGCAACGGCTTCTTTGTGGTTAAACAATATTATAACAATGCTATTTTGTCAGTTATCAATGCAAATATAACAATTACAGGCCCTTTTTACGTATAAAACGGTAAAAAATTTTACCGAATTGTGCCGAATCATTAAAACGTTTTGTTCATTATTTTTCACCGATGTTCAATCGCAATCATAACCAACCTGTCAATCAAGAAGTTACGAAAAAGAAAAATAAGGCAAAAATCTCACTTGACACAAAAACGTCCTGCGGAGGATGGAAAGACCATATCCGTCCGCAAGACGACAAGATGCAATGCATTCTACTTGAAAGCCTTTTGGGCGAACTCGGTCAGATAGATGCGCCAGTTGCGCCAAATGTGACCACCGTCCGTCTCTCGGTACTCGTACGGATAACCGTTATCGTCGAGGAACTTGCGGAGGCCGGCGCTGGACTGGTACAGGAAATCGGTCTTGCCGATGGCGATATAATACAACTTCGGCTTTGCGGCGAACAAGGCCTTCATCCGGGTCTCGAACTGGGCTTTCTGCGCAACGTCGCTGGGGACGGAAGCCGCGGCAGAGAAAAGTCCGATGTAACCGAACTTGCCGGGGTTGAGCAAAGACGTGTTGAAGGAATGGCCGCCTCCCATGGAAAGACCGCAGATGGCCGTATTGGCCGGACCCGTCAGCACGCGGTAATGGCTCTCAACATAACTCATGATATCGCCGAAGCTCTCAGGGATTCCAGCCTTGGCCGGAGGGAAGCCGGCGCCGCCGCTCATGGAAGTGGCGTACAGTCCCGCGGACCACTCGCCCGGCGCGGCGGATGTATTGGGATTGCCGTTCGGCATGACAACGATGCACGGTTTGACCTTGCCCGCTGCAATAAGGTTGTCAAGGATCATTGCGGCGCGGCCATAGTTCTGCCACGCATCCTCGTCACCGCCGGCGCCATGCAGGACATACAGGACGGGATACTTGGTCTTGTTGCCCTTGTCGTAATAGCCAGCCGGGGTATATACCGTCATGCGGCGGCTGAGTTCCAGGGTCGGGCTGTCATACCACACCTTGGCCATGTCACCGTGAGCCACCTTATTTACGCTGTAGAGGTCGCCCTTGTCACCCTTGTCGCGGCTGACGATGAAGAAGTTCGTCCAGGTGGCGACATCGCGGTACTGATAGATGTTGGACGGGTCGAGAGTAGCGACGCCGTCGACCTTGAAAACATAAGAATAGAACTCCGGCTCCAGGACGGGGGTGGTGTACTCCCACACGCCATTCTTCTCGACCATGTCTATGGTCGCCGGCGTATCCATCCGCATACCGTTAGTATTGGCCTGGATAGGGGGAATGAAATCGCCCGTGACCTGGACCTGACGAGCCTTGGGAGCTATGATACGGAAGGTAACGGTCCCGTCTGGATTTATCTCGGGGGACTTGGCGGTCTGTCCGCCCATCAGGGACTGCTGGGCGAATGCGCTGACGGTCAATGCCATCGCAGCGATCAAGGTAATAACTCTTTTCATATATGTTTTTCTTAATTAAACAATTCTTCGAATACTATTGGGCCCAGAGTTTACATAGCTCAAGAATAGCTGATATATCATTGGCCGGCAAAGACTTATGAGAGTCGAAATACTCTTCGATGGCATCCTTGCTCTGCGGGAAGCATCTCTGGAGGTTCCTTTTGTTGAGCGCGATGACGGATTGGCCACGACAAAGTGAAGCCGTCTCCGACACACGGTATGGAAGCTCGCGGACATCATCGATCCTGAAAATCCGTCCTTCAGCGGTGAAGCTGCTGTATTCGGTCACCGCTGTCGTCTGAGACTGTCCCCCGTATGCTCCTGCCTTTGAATCAGTGAGAATCAACACATTGCGATGGACAGCCACGCTGACGTCCTCCGACACGGGATAGAGCCGCAGGAAATGGTTTCCATCCTTGACGAAAGTGACATTGTCGATGCTGACCTGGACGAGATCGGTATCCTCTGCTGCGAGTTCCTGTCCGTCAGCGTCCTTGAAACGGACGGTATTGTCCACGGCGCAGATATTGAAAGACCCCCGGACAGGAGGCTGGCCCCTGTAGACTACCGAGCCATTGCCGAAGGAAGGCATCAAGTAAAACACATCCTCCGGAATCACAGTGCCCTCCTGGGCTGATAGAATACAAGGAAACACCGGGAACAAGGCCAGTAGAAGGGCTAAACGCTTCATAGTAACAACAATGTTTGATCAACGGACGTATAAAGATACAAAAAGGGCCGGAATATCCGGCCCTTTTGGCAAAGATTGTATTACTCCCAGTCCGTAACCTCGGTGAAGGAACCGAAGTCTTCGGATACTTTATATACGGAGGAGTAGTTGTAAGTCTGGTTCGGATTGACCGTTCCGTCGTTCGTATACTCGGCATCGTGGTGGACAAGGACTATCACGGATGCAGGCGGATCAGGGTAGCCGGCATAGCCGATGGCTCCCCAGGCACCCCAGTCAATGGTTTCCTCATCCCATGCCGGAACGACAGCGCAGTGCGCCGCCTGGGCGGCGATGCGGACGTAATGAGGCTGCTTGTACGTGAACTCGGACTTATTACCGCCGGTGGTCTTGATCCTGAGCTCGACGGCTCCGGCCTCGACGAATGCAGTAGTGGCCGTAACATCCTCTGCGTTGTTGTGGTTTTTGCCCACAAACCGATCAGGGGCAATCATCAGGAACACCTTGATACCGTTGGTCTTGGCGGGATCACCGTGGGAGACATTGCACTTGGCAACTATCTCCTTGGTCGCGGAATCGTAGGAGAAGCTCACGTTGGAAATCCGGGCATAAGGAGTCACCTTGAAATCCTTGGTGTTATCGCCCTTCTTGATTGAGAACTGCTCCGTCAGAGGATAGAAGTTGTTGGACTGAGTCGTCTGGATACGGTAATCACCGGAAAAGACGAGCTTGTTGGTATAAGATCCGTTGGTGCGGGCATACCAGGTAAGGGCGCTGGGAGCGAAATTACCCTTGGGAGGCTCGAAGTTCTCTTCGTAGACAGAGAAGCCATAGTTGTCCGGAACGCCGAACTGAATCGGGTCGTTGGTAGAGGCATCGAGGAATTTTCCTGTGATGGTGGCATCGTAGCCGTCCATGTTGTCAAAGACGAACCAGTCGCACGATGTGGCCATCAAAAGGAGGGGTATGAGATACAATATCTTTTTCATATTTGATAGCATATTAGATTACTCCTGACTCGGGTTAGGGGTGATTTCGTTCTTCTGCCAGTTGTTCACACCAGAATAGTATGAACGGTAATCACTGATATAAAGTCCGTTAGTGGAGGCATATACGTCTCCGTGATAGACGTTTGCACGGACCAGGATGTACTTGGGCGTACCGTCACGGAGATCCAGCGTCGGGACCAGGGCGTGCTTGCGCAGGCCGTTGGAGGCGCCGAAAGCGAACTCGCGGCGGCGGAGCAATGTATAGGAGAGGTCATTTTCGAATGCCAGCTCGACACGGCGCTCGTGCAGGACATTGTCGACCGTCAGGTCGATATCGTCCGTGAAAGCGGCACGGTGACGGATATCGTTGAGGCACTTCTTGGCAAGGGCCTTGTCTCCCAGGCCACTCTCGGCAACAGCCTCGGCATAGGTCAGCAGGACCTCAGCATAACGGATGTCAGGCCAAGGGTTGGTCGAGTAGAGAAGGGCGCCGGAGGGATCAAGGAACTTGGCTATACCAAAACCGGTGTTGTACCAGTTGCCGGCATTGGTATTGGTCATCTCATAGAATCCGGAGAAATTGGCATCGTTCTGGGCACCAAAGGTGTAGTAAGAATTACCGCCGACCTGAACTTCCCTCTGCGTATAGAACGTGGTATTGTTCTTGTCGTCGATGATACCGCCCTGGATGGTGATCTTTTCGCCGCGGAAAGTGCAGCCGGGATAGACGACATGGGCCTGGAAGCGGGCATCCTTGTTGGCGAAAGCCTCGGAAGGATCATTGTACTTGATATAATCGGTATCCAACGAGAAGCCCGTCTGGTTGTTCAGGGAAAGGTTCACGACATATTCGTTCTCCTTGCCGTCATTACGGGTCTTCACGGTGCCGTCAACCCTGGAACGGTTGGACTTGGCATCAAGATAGTCGTCGAAGACGTCCACCAGGTCGAGGGTCACGCAGTAGCGTCCCCACTGCCAGCCGGAGCCGCCGGCCGCGTGTACCTGGTTCGGAGAGTTGCCGTAGTCGAAGCCGTTGGTCGAAGTCGCCTGACCAAGCTCATAGCTGCGTCCGAAGATGAACTCCTCGGGATGGCGGGCGATGAAAAGGTCCTGCAGGGACTTCTTAGCGGCATCCACGGAAGCAGGATTGGTGCCGCCGTAAAGGCTGTACATTCCGGAGTCGATCACATTCTTGGCGGCATCGATGGCAATCTGGTAATAGCCATTGGCGTCGCTGGCGTCCATATAGGTAAGCTTCTGCTGGACGGCCTTGAACGTGTTGGCTATAGGGGCATCCTTCCAATACTTGCAAACGGATGCGGCAAAGAGTGCAACACGGGCCTTAAGGGCATATGCGGCATACTTGGTGGCACGGTATTCTCCGTCGCCACGGGTTGCGGGGAGAAGCTTCGCAGCTTCTTCCAACTCGTTAAGCACGAAGTCCCAGGTCTCTTTCTCGGTCGACCTCGCTACGAGCAGGCCACTTACGTCTTCGCCACCGTCGTATTTGTCATCCAACGGTTCAGTGACAATGGGAACACCACCGTACGTGCGTACCATACCGAAATAGATATAACCGCGTACGAAATGGGCCTCGCCGAGCAACGCATCGCGAAGATCCTCGCTAATGGCCTTTTTCTCGAAGGCCTCGGGAATCTGGGTGAAAAGCTTATTGACAGTACGGATGTTGGAATAGCTCCAACCGCCGTTCCTCTGAATACCATAGCCGGCCCCATGCGCATCCGTCGCGTCAATCGTATACTTGTCGAAGGAGCTGAAGCTATCCATCGGGATGTAATTGTACGCGGATGCGAGCAATCGGACAAGACCGGCCTCACTGGAAGTAAGATCGCCTTCAGTCATCTTCGAAAGGTCACCCTCAAGACTGTCGAAAATCTTGTCGCAGGAGACCAGGGAGAGGGCGAAGAACAAAGCAGTGATATACGTAAATATCTTTTTCATATTGCTTGCAGATTAGAAGTTGATGTTCACACCGAAACTGTACGTCTTGATAAGCGGGGAACCACCACCGCCAATCCAACCGTAGCCACGCTCAGGGTCATACGGCTTGAGCAGCTTGTCACAGAAGGTCAGCAGGTTGGTGCCGCTAACATAGACGCGTGCCTGGTTGATTCCAATCTTACTGGTAAGGTTACGCGGGAACGTGTAGCCGATCTCAAGGCTCTTGAGACGGAGGTAAGTGGAATTGATCCAGTTGTAAGGCTGGGTGTATGCATAGGTACCGTTACCGGAAGTCACATAACCGCCGTCGGTCTTGCGAAGTGCGGGATAGTATCCCTCGACCCATACACTGTTGGGGTCGAAAGGATCGGTATATCCGTCGGCAAGATGGTAATGGCTCTCGTAATTCTTATAGAACGTACCATAGTAGCCATAGCCGTATGTACCGTGCAGGGAGATGAAGCGATGGTCCATCGTAGCGCCGCTGAAGGTGGCGCTGAGGTCGAGGTTCTTGTAGTTCATGAAGAGCATGAGACCGAACTGGAGCGGAGGGTTGTTACCGGCAGGTCCGCCGAAGTTGAGACCGTCACCTGCTCCACTACCGAAGGAGTAATACATATCCGAACTGTTGATGACACCATTGCCGTCACGGTCCTCGATCTTGTACATACCGGGAAGGAGGTTGTTGGGAGAGGTACCGGTATAGATGTTATAGTCGTTGATTTCTCCCCAGTTGTGGAACTGTACGCCGCCGTCGGCCCAATGGTAGGTCTGGCCGCCGAGAGCGTTGGACCAGCGGCCCTCCATATAACTCTTGTAGAACGCCTCGTGGGAGCCGTAATTGGCGGTCTCGTTGGACGCGGTATAGGTATTACGGTTACGTGCGTAGGTCGCGGTGGCAGTCAAACGGTAGTTGAAATCACCGATACGGTGACGATGCGAGATCTGGAGATCGATACCTACGTTCTCGGCAGAGTTGAGGTTGTACTGAGGCAGGGAGATACCATAGAAGTCAGGCACCTTGCTGGAGTAGATACTGCTCGCCGCGATACCGCTGCGGGTACGACGGAACACATCGACGGAACCGCCGAAGAGGCCGCGCGCCACCTCGAAGTCCACACCGAAGTTCATCATGCGGACACGCTGCCAGGAGATGATGGTTTCAGCTGCAGAAGAGTTGGCGTAGCCCATGGTCGGGGCGCCGGCAGTGAAAACATAGTTGCTGGTGGTCGTATATCCGAGCTGCCAGGCATAAGGAGAACCCTGTTGCTGGCCGGTCAGACCGTCGGACCAACGGATCTTGAAGTTGTTGATCCAGGGGAAAATGCGCTTGAAGAACGGCTCATCGGAGATACGCCAACCCAAGGAATATGCAGGGAAGAAACCCCAGCGGTGACCGGGAGCATATACATACGTCGCGTCATAACGGCCGGTCAACTCTACGAGGTACTTGCCCTGATAGTCGTACGCGATACGACCAAGGTATCCGGCAGTAGCCGAATCGCTGCGGGTACCGCTGGTGGTACCGGTCGAAGCTACACCCTGGTTGATGGTATCGTGCGTGAAGAAGTCGTTGTACTTGACATTGCCGCCGATGGACTTGTTCCAGCCGATACGGGTCTCGGCCGCAAGCATGGTGGACAGATTGTGGTTTTCCCAACGCTTGTTATAGTTGGCCTGAAGCTTTCCATAGAGAGACATGGTCTTGTTCCAGTTCTCAGCATACTGGCTGGTACCCTTGGCAGCTTCGATGACCTCGTCCGTCCAGTAATCATAGACCGACATACTCTTGTCGAGAACGTTTGTCTGGCGCTGGGAGACATTGAACGATGCGAAGGCATCGAGCGTGAGACCCTTCAGGAACGGAGCGTCATACTTGAAATCGAGGCTGTTGTTGTAATTGTGCATAGCGGTTTTGCTGTAACCCATGGTGTCTATGTCGAGGATGGCGACAGGGTTCCAGTGCTCACCGGAAGCATAAGTGTAGTGGCTGGGGTTACCATAGACGGTCGGAGCCATGATACGCTCGGAATATGCAACATAATAGAAGAAGTTGGACTCCGAGTTGTTCGTGGACATACCGAGACGCCTGTTGGTGTCGAATGATGACTGGTAAACGACGGTGAGGTTGTCGTTGACCTTGGTTGTGACATTGCCCTGGAAATTGAAGGCGTTGTAACCGAGGCCATCGCCTTTGTAGATGCCGTTGTCCTGATTGAAACGCGTACTCAGATAATACTGGGTCTGCTGGGTACCGCCGCTGATGGACAGTGAATGGTTCTGCTGGAAGGAATGATCCCTCAGGACCTCGTCCATCCACTTGGTGTCGACATATCCGGGATCGCCGTTCCTGTAATGCTGGATCAGCTCGTCAGAATAGCGGGCAGGATAGTGGATGTTGGCATACATCTCATTCTGGTAAAGGAGGTTGTCCACGATATCGACTTCCTGGGGGATGGCGGTAGGGAAACCTATTGAGAGGGTGTTGGTATACCTGATGGTAGGCTTTCCGACACTACCCTTCTTCGTAGTCACGAGGATGACACCGTTCTGGGAGCCGATACCATAAAGGGACGCGGAAGCGTCCTTCAGAACGGAGATGCTTTCGATGTCTTCAGGATTGAGCTGCGAGAGAATGGAGGTCGAAGAATTGGAGAAATTGTTGCCGCCGAACTGGCGGCCACGGCGCTGCGCGGTACGGACGACACCGTCGATAACTACGATAGGCTCGCCGAAACCGCGGATGTTCAAATCGGTATCGAAGTCACCGGCGCTACCGCAGACCTGACGGATGAGCAGTCCGGGAACCTTACCCTGGAGGGAAGCCGTGACGTCGACCTGTTTGGTAGCGTTGAGTTCCTCATCGCGGATGTTTGCGATGGCCGCGGTCAGGGACGCTTTCTTCTGCGTACCATAACCGACGACGACCGTTTCATCCAACTGGGTAGCCTCTTCGTTGAGCGTGATATTCAACGTAGAGGAGGTAGCCTTAACCGTCAGGGTCTCATATCCGATGGCCTGGATTGTGAGATCCGCCCCCGCGGGGACGGTGAGGGTGAAATGACCATCAACGTCCGTAGCGGTTCCGTTCGTCGTGCCGGTCTGAATGACACCAGCACCGATGACCGGCTGCTTCTCAGCATCGAGGATGGTTCCTCTGACCGTGATCGTGTTTTGTGCAAGCAGCGCCGAAGCACCCAGGACAAGTCCTGCAAGTACCGAGAAGAGCCGCTTGAGCAAAGAGTTGGTCTTCATCATAATAGAATGGTTAAATGATAGTGATATAATAGTAATTGGTGTGTTATGCTACCATTACTTGAACAGCATCGGGGCGAAGGTGTTCAGATAGAGTCTCCAGTTGGCCCAGACGTGGCCGCCGTCGGAGACGTAGAAGATGTGGTCCAGACCCTGCTCCGTGAGGGTCTTGTCCAGGGTCTTCGAACCCTCGAAGAGGAAGTCGGCGTCACCGCAGGCAAGGAAATAGAGCTTCACGCCTGCCTTCTTCAGAGTTGCCACCTGCTCGGCAGTGGAGCTGCCGGCTGCGGACAGGGGGCAGATGTAGTCGAACATCTCCGGATACATGTTCGAAGCGGTGATCGTGTGGCCGCCGCCCATCGACAGACCGGCGATGGCGCGGGCCTCGGGCTTCGCGATCACGCGGAAGTTCTTCTCGATGAACGGGACGATCTCCTCGCAAAGGCTCACCACGTAGCCGTTCTGGCGACGCATCCGCTCGGCCTCGGGAAGGCTCTGCAGAGCGTTGCGGTCCATTTGCTGCTGGGGAGCGTTCGGGATGTTCAAGGTCACTGCAGCCTGCTGGTTCGCGTTGCCGTTAGGCATCACAACGATCATAGGCTCAGCAAGACCTTTCTCGATGAGGTTGTCGAGGATCTGGGCGGTGCGGCCCATGGAGATCCAGGCCTCCTCGTCACCGCCGGCGCCGTGGAGAAGATAAAGCACAGGGTACTTCTTCTTGGGGTTATTCTCGTAGCCGTAAGGGGTGTAAACCGTCAGACGGCGGTTGATGCCGAGGACCTTGCTGTCATACCAGGGATGGCTCACGGTGCCACGCTGGTTGGCCTCCACATAGTTCGCGGTACGCTCGCCCGGAACGATGAGCATGTTCAGGAAACGGGTACCGTCGCGCTGGACGAGGATGTTCTGGGGATCGTTGACGGAGACACCGTCCACAACGAAGTTGTAGGTGTAGATCTCGGGGGAAGGAAGAGGAAGCTTGACAGACCAGACGTTGTTGGCGCCACGGACCATGTCGACGGTGCCACCGTAAGGGTTCGGCATCCACGAGCCGCTGAGCTTCACCTGGGTGGCGTAGTCAGCGCGGAAGTTGAACGTTACGCTGTCGCCCTGGATGTCAGGCGATACGACGCGGCCACCTCCTCTCTGGAAGTTGGCGAGTTCCTGGGCATTCACCAAAGAGATGGCTGCCAGGCAGAAAGCGATAGTAATAAAAAAGCGTTTCATCATCAAAAATAATAATATTGTATTTAATTATGGATTCCGGTAAGGAGCAATCCGTTTAAAACGACTAAACCCCGGTGTCCTTACATCGAACGTCCCAACAAGTAGAACCTGTTGGCCAAGTCGAATGTATGAAGCCAGAGTTTAGTTATCAAATTGAAGCGACATGTTTAGGGGAAAAAGGTCAGAACTGGGAAATCATCCACTGCATGACGCTTCCCTCGGAATAGTCGTCAAGGAGCGGCACCCAGGAAAAATGAGCTATGCTCGGGGGTAGGCCGTACTCCGCGAGGTCCTCGTCGGAATAGACACGTAGGTTGTCACCCTTGGCGCCAAGACGCTTGCGGGCCTCGATATAGGAGTACGAACTTGCAATCTTGCAGGTGCGGTCGGACGATGCATGGACGAAATACATCGGCAGGTCGACGAAAGCCTTGGTGTCGATGGGAGCCGGAGCCATGTCCGAGCCGTTCCATTTGTAGACATCGCCCTGGAAAGCCGTGACGAGGTCGTCGGCGAACTGTCCTTCGTACTTCTCCTGGACCTGATGGATAGGGACTATGGGATCCATAGGACAACAGGGAATGGCGGCCTTGAAACGGTCGGGGAACTGCATCATGAAGCGCATCGTGCAGCCGCCGCCGCTGGAGGCGCCGGCGCAGAAAAGCTTGGTGCCATCGACCTTGCCCTCTGCGATGAGCGTATCGATGAACGCCATCTGCAGGGCGTTGTTGCGGTCGATAAGCTCGATGCGGTCGGGGAAAAGCGAGGCACTATATGAGTAATTGGGATTGGCGATGGCGAACATAAGGGCGGCACAGGGAACGCCCTCGGTGGCGAGAGATACGAGACAGCGGTTGGCCGTGGCACAGGTCATAAGGTCCCTGTTGTACTCCCCTCCACCGATCTGCCAGACCATGAGAGGGACGTTGGGGATGATGTTGCCGTCCTTGTCCTTGGGAAGGTGGAGCATATACTCGCGAGTGAGACCTGCAAAGGTGAAGGATCCCTTTATGCAGTCGTCGAGCACGGCGATATGGCTCTCGTCAGCCTTGGCGGCAGTGACGTTGAGGGCGCTGTCGACGAGACATTTGATCTCCCAGGGGATGCGGCGGCGGAAGCCTTCGGACCTGCCGGCATTGCTGAAAGGCCTGGCCTCGATGCGAAGCTTGCCACCCTTGCGGGTGACGACGATGCCGTCGTCGGTATACTCCACCGGGGCAGCCCCGGTCTGGGGATCGATATAGGCGCCGCTGACATTGCCTGTGATGTCGAAATCGGCGGCCTTAAGGCCCCTGAGCGAAGCGGGATTACTTACTGTGATCTCTACGGCATCGACGAGCATCCCGGTGTCCCCCACGGATGTGAAGAGATCCACCTTCTCTACCTCTGCCTGCGGTCTGCTACAAGCGAAAGCCGTCAATATGACGGCAGCGAAAAGAACGAACCGTTTCATATAGGTTGATTGGTTAAAATTGGTTTGTCTGAGTATAACGCTTTAAAAGTAAGAACTATTTTTGAACTAGAAAAAAAAACGTGAACATTCGGCACAACATTGAACATTAAGGCAGTAAAAAACAACGCCCATAGGCCTTCCCTGCTCCTAATCCCTCGGGCTAACGCGGAAGGGGATCGGCGACGATGCGGTCACCCATAGAGGAGGCGACCGTATCGTTGTCGTCGAGTTTGAAGACCATATACTTAGGATTCTCGCGGGTGAAAGGGGGCCACGTGTTATCTCCGGGTTTGTTGGGATTGCCGTATTTTGCGAAATTGGTCCAGCAGGTGATCATCTGCTCAGCGAGGTCGTAGTCGCCGGGGGTGAACGGACGCCAGCAGAAGCGGAGCGACTTGAACATGAACCAGAGCTCGGAAGAGTGGAAGGCTCCCTGCAGGACGCCCTGCCGTCCGTCGGTGGGCAGCCTGCGGGCAAATTGGTATGCGAAGGCATCCTTGCCGGCATCCTCACGGAGGAAGCAGAAGGTATCGATGCCGTTGGCAAGCATACCCATATCGTCAAGGGTGGAACCGATCATGTAAGGGACATCGGAAATACGGCCTGCTTGGGCCGCCTGGGCAAAGGTTTCAGGGTATGCATAGCCATCTACCACGGGGCTGGTGGTGACACGGATGAACTGCCCGGTCTCGCGACGGTATCGGTTGGAGAGGTTGAAAATGTCATCTGTCGATGCTGCACGCATCTTCTCAAGCGTATCATAGCCTGCCCAGTCCATCAGGGCCTTTCCGGCAGCTTCGCTGTCGCCGAGCGGCGAGCCTCCAAGCGCAGGCGTTGCGGTCACGCCGCCGCCGCTTTGGATGATGGCTCCGCTGATGAGATCCTTGGACAAAGGCGAGGTCACGAGCGTCTGTACGCTCATGGCACCGGCGCTCTGTCCCATGATGGTGACGTTGTCGGGATCGCCGCCAAAGGCCGCTATGTTGGCCTTGACCCACTTCAGTGCTGCAATCTGGTCGAGCATGCCGTAGTTGCCGGACACGTGGTGCGGGCTCTCGGCGGAGAGGGCAGGATGCGTGAAGAAGCCGAAGATGCCGAGACGGTAGTTGAAGGTCACCAGCACTCCCCCGTGCTTCGCCCACTCCTCGCCGTCCATTTCAGGTTCGAATCCCCATCCTGCGGTATAACCGCCGCCATGGATCCAGAGCGTGACGGGAAGTTTCTTGGAGGGCTTGCCGGCCGCCGGAGTCCAGACATTGAGATAGAGGCAATCCTCGCTGAACTCAGGGTCACCGTCGAAGAAGAACTCAGGAGTATAACCTCCAGGCGTATGAGGAGTCTGGACCGCAGGGTGACCGAAAGTGTCAGCAAAAAGCACGCCTTCCCAAGGCTGTACGGGCTGAGGTTCCTTCCATCGGAGGTCTCCTACAGGAGGAGCAGCGAAAGGAATGCCTTTATAAACGGTAACTCCGCGAGTCTCTGTCAGGACACCCTGGACCTGACCGCCGTCGACAGTGAGAATCGGATTCTTTTCCGAGCAGGCAGCAAACAGACAAACGGCTGCAGCGATAATAAGGATTCGTTTCATGATATCGTAATTTTGTACAAATTTAATCCATTCCGCATCTTTGCGGCACGATACAATCGTCATTGAAATATGCGGAATGTTAAAAATCGTTTATATTTGTGTCATATATGAAAAAACTCCTTGCATTCTTCCTCTGGGCGCTGCCCTGTGTACTGATGGCACAGGGATACGCATCCACTGAACCCAGCCAGGCAGAACTGTCCAGCCCCAACGTCACCAGCATGGCAGAAGACGCATATGGGAACATCTGGATAGGGACCATACGCGGGCTCAACCGCTACAATGGAAGTTCCTATGTCGCTTTCTATCAAGAGGAAAACGGTCTTCCAGACGATACCATCAGTGCCGTTTGCAGGGATTCCGACGGAAATCTCTGGATAGGAACAGGATCCGGCATCAGCCTTATCCGAAGCGGCAGGGTAGATCCGGATTTCCGTATTCGCGCCAACCGTGTCAACCAGGTCCAGGACTGGGACGACGGACATCTGCTGTACTCTACACGCGAGGGGCTTTTCACTGCCGACAAATCCACCGGAGCATCGCATCCGGTCTATCTGGACAAGCGCTTGTTGTACAACACATTCATCGTAACTCCGGGGCGGAGGATCTGGATCCGCAACACATCCTCCTCCGTCGTTACGGTCCTGGACCAGGGATTCCGGGTGCTCCGCGAGTTCAGTATCAGCGATCGCGAAATAGCCGGCATACACGCCCTTCCGGAAGCGGGTGTGTGCATATATACGGATAAAGGCATACTGTACTACGACGAAGACGGCAAGCCTTCTCAGACACCCGTGGAACTCTCTGCCGGGACAAACGGCAAGAGTGTTGTGATGATGTGTTCCCATGGCTCCGACACGTACATAGGCATCAAGGGAGAAGGCCTTTTCAGGCTGACAGCCGACGGCCTGCAGCGCCAGTGGGATGAGGAATCCCTCACCGGGGTCGATGGCTGCACGGCCCTTCTCACCGACGACAACCTCTGGATCAGCATGGACGGGCGCGAGCCGGTCAACTTCTACCGCCACAAGGAGGAGTTCACACTAGGGCGTCCCTCGGAGTACCAGTCCGATGCACTCAACATGTTCTACTTGCTTGGAGATGGCTATATCCTGGTTATCACCAACAAAGCCGTCTTCCGCCAGCACATCGGCTCCGGCTCATATAGGGCTATAGGCGGAGAAGGGCTGGACGGGGACGGCAAACTGGGCATTACGCTCCGCGACCGTCGCGGAAAGCTTTGGATACAATACAATTACGACGAACTACGGCGTTATGCCATGGAACCTGACCGTCTTGTACTCGAAGCCTCCTGGCCTATCGAACCGACGGTATGCATCTGGGACGATGCCGCCGGGAATGTATATCTGCTACAGAGCGAGGGGATCTCCCGCTTCACACCCGAAGGGCACCGCGAGGAGATCCAGGTCGGGCAGCATCCGGAGTTCTGGTTCTGCGGGCAGTTCGACTCCGGAAAGGTTTATTTCCTAGCCGACGACGCTATATGGTTCCTTGACGACGACTTCAATTTCCAACCCCTGGACGCCGCGATTCCCGAGCCAAGCTGTATATGGGAGGACGAACACGGAGACTGGTGGATCGGTACCAGACACTCCGGAGTATGGCGACATTCGCCGCAAAGCGGGAAATCCTTTCAGATAGACCTGGGAGGAAAGGACGTGGACCGCAGCATCAATTCCATTTCAGGAGATGGAAAGGGCAGCATCTGGGCTTCTTCAAGATTCGACTTCATCCATATTTCCGATGAAGGGAATAGTGTCCTGAACCTCAAGAATCCCGCACAGGAGTCGGTCAGGAACAATACCAACAGCCTCAAGGTGACCGAGAACGGTACAGCCGTCTTCGGCACCCGTTCCAGATTCTTCTTCTTCCCGGCAGACTTCAGTTCGGAAGGGGCAGAAATCCCGCTTTTCCTCGACGGTCTGGTAATTAACGGATCTACAGTGATGCGCGAAGTTCCGAACCCGCTCGTCCTGGGACACGAATCAAGGCAACTGGTATTCTATTTCTCCGGCAAAAACTTCAATCCCACGCTTCAACCGGCGTACCAATATAAACTCGAAGGTTTCGACAGGGACTGGATTCCAGCCTCACAACTCCTCCAGGCCAGTTATTCAGGGCTTCACAGCGGCCGTTATACCTTCCGCGTCAGGGTCCTGCAGCCCGACGGCGGATGGAGCGGAGAAGAGCTCCTCCAGCAAGTCCGCATCAAGCCCTCACCCTGGCTGGCATGGCCCTGCCTGCTGCTTTACCTGCTGCTTGCACTGTCCGCCTTCATGCTCGCGACCAGGCTCATATTCAACTCCAGGATTAACAGCGAGAAACTCGAACTCGCTGAGCAGGAAAGGGCGCTTTCTGAGCAGATAAGCCAGGAACGCACGACCTTCTTCACCAACGTTTCGCACGAGTTCCGCACTCCCCTCTCGATGATATACGGTCCTGTCAGGGAACTCGCCCGCTCGGAGTCGCTGGGCGACAAGGAGCGTGAACTGGTCGGCATAATCGACCGCAATGCAGAGAGGATGGTTCGCCTTACCGACCAGCTCCTGCATTTCAGCCGCTCCCAGGACACTCTCGACAGTCTTTCCATCATGCGTACGGACCTTTCCGTCCTTCTGCGCAAGATGCTCGACAACTTTGAGTACATGTTCAGCCAGAAGGACTTGCGTGTCACGACGGACATACCTGCCGGAATCATCGCCTACTGCGATAGGGAGAAGGTGGAAAGGATAGTGTTCAACCTCCTCAGCAACGCGGTAAAGTATACTCCCGCCCACGGAGAGATCGTCATCAGCGCGAAGGCTGATGACGGGAAGGCCCTCATAACGGTGGCCGATACCGGAATAGGCATCTCGCCCGACAAGATGACGCGGATCTTCGACCGCTATGAGCGTTTGGGTGAAAATGTCGGCGGGGCGCTTCCTTCCGGCTTCGGAATAGGCCTCAACTATGCCCAGCATCTGGCCCATATACATAAAGGGGAGATCACCGTCAAGGCCAACGAGCCTATGGGATCCGTCTTCACTTTCACCTTCCCCTGCCTCAAGGAGGATTTCGAGGAGTCCAATATCTGGCAGGAGACAGAGGAGGTGGCGAACGAGGCTCCTGCCCCGGCTCAGGGCTCGTCGTCGGAAGACATCCACATCCTGGTGGTCGAGGACAACGACGACATGCGCGGTTACATCCGCGGCTTCCTCCGCGAAAAATACAACGTGACTACGGCCGATGACGGCGAGGAAGCGTGGAAATTCATCCGCATAAGCGCTCCAGACCTCATCATCAGCGACGTGATGATGCCGTACAAGGACGGTTATACGCTCTGCAAGGAGATCAAGAACGATCCGGAGTTCTGCCACATCCCCATCATCCTCCTGACCGCCAAGGCGGACATGGAGAACCAGATACACGGACTCGACCTGGGAGCGGACGGATATGTCGGGAAGCCCTTTGACCCGACATACCTCACGGCCCTGGTCCAGAACCTGATTGCCGGCAGGCAGCGCCTCCAGGGCCTTCTGGCCGACCGTACCTCCTCGACGGAAACGCCCGTCGAAGACTCTTCCCTGCTTTCCTCGCAGGACAAGGCTTTCATGGACAAATGCTACAGCATCATCGACGCCCACCTCGACGACGAATCATTCGGAGTCATCGGGCTTTCGATGGAAATGGGCATGAGCCGCACCAGCATATTCTCGAAGGTGAAGGCCCTGACGGGCCAGTCGCCCCAGGCATTCCTCACGAACTACCGGCTCAACAAAGCGATGGAACTCCTGCAGACCAGGGACTTCAACATCAGCGAAGTAGCATACAAGGTCGGATTCGCCACCCTCACCGGTTTCTCGCGTTCTTTCAAAAACAAATTCGGAATTCCTCCCAGTGCGGTATAGGAAAAGCGGCCGCCCCGGAAGGGACGGCCGCCGCACAAAGTGAAGAGTGAATGATCTAATCGGTGATTAGATGTACATGTTGACTATCGTCTCGTAGAGCTCCTGCTTGCCGCTGGTGGCCTTGGGCTCTCCCTTGGTCTTGGCATACTCGACGACCTGCTCGAGGGTGAGCTTGCCTTCCTCGAACTCCTTGCCCTTGCCGGAATCGTAGGAAGCGTAGCGCTCCTTGAGCATCTTGGGCAGTTCGGACTTCTCGAGGACGTCGGCTGCCACGAGAAGGGCGCGGGCCATGATGTCCATGCCGCTGACGTGTGCGATGATGATATCATCGAGGTCAGTGGAGTTGCGGCGGGTCTTGGCGTCGAAGTTGGTGCCGCCCACGAGACCGCCGTTGCGGAGGATGACCATCATTGCCTGGGTGAGCTCATAAAGGTCGATAGGGAACTGGTCGGTGTCCCAGCCGTTCTGATAGTCGCCGCGGTTGGCGTCGATGGAGCCGAGGAGGCCGGCGTCGGAGGCGCACTGGAGTTCGTGCTCGAAGGTGTGACCGGCCAGCGTGGCGTGATTGACCTCGATGTTGATCTTGAAATCCTTGTCGAGACCGTGGGCGCGGAGGAAGCCGATGACGGTCTCCGTGTCGGCGTCATACTGGTGCTTGGTCGGCTCCATGGGCTTGGGCTCGATGAGGAACGTGCCCTTGAAGCCCTTGCTGCGCGCATAGTCGCGGGCCATGCCGAGCATGGTGGCCATATGCTCCTTCTCACGCTTCATGTCGGTGTTGAGGAGGCTCATGTAGCCCTCGCGGCCGCCCCAGAAGACGTAGCACTCGCCTCCGAGTTCGATGGTGGCGTCCATAGCGTTCTTGATCTGGACCATGGCGCGGGCTGCGACGTCGAAGTCGGGATTGGTGGAGGCGCCGTTCATATAGCGTTTGTGGCCGAAGACATTGGCGGTGCCCCAGAGGAGCTTGATGCCGGTCTGGGCCTGCTTTTCCTTGAGGTATGCGACGATCTCCTTGAGATTGGCCTCATACTCCTCGATGGTGGCAGCCTCGTCCACGAGGTCCACATCATGGAAGCAATAATAACCTATGCCCAGCTTCTGCATGATCTCGAAGCCTGCGTCCACTTTCTGCTTGGCCTTGCAGATGGGGCACTCGGCATCGTTCCAGGGGAACGACTTGGTGGGTCCGCCGAACTGGTCGCCGCCCTCTGCGCAGAGAGTGTGCCACCATGCCATGGCGAACTTGAGCCAGTCCTTCATCGGCTTTCCGCAAACGATCTGCTCAGGATTGTAATAATGGAATGCAAGGGGGTTCTTGGAGTCCTTGCCTTCGAATTTGATTTTTCCCACTTCCGGGAAGTACTCTTTGGTTGCCATAATTAGTATTAGTATTTGAGTGAATTGCTGAGTTCCTGTTTCCAGTGGCCATAAGCCTCCTCGAGAGGCTTCTTCCAGGCCTGTTCAGGCTCGATGATATCAAGCCTTTCGAGGGTTGCGAACGCTTCTTCAGTGGTTTTGTAGATGCCGGCTCCGAGAGCGGCTCCGCGGGCGGCACCGAGAGAACCGTCAGTGTCGAAGAGCTCGATGCGCGCATCGCAGAGCGTGGAGAGCGTCGAGCGGAATATGGGGCTAAGGAACATGTTGGCCTTGCCGGCGCGGATGACGTCGGGCTTGAGGCCCATGTCCTTCATGATGTCGATGCCGTAGCGGAACGAGAATGCGATGCCCTCCTGTACCGCACGGAGTATGTGGGACTTGCCGTGGCGGACAAGGTCTATGCCGACCATACGTGCGCCGGTGGTGCGGTTGGCGAGGACGCGCTCGGCTCCGTTGCCGAAAGGCAGGACGAGCAGTCCGTCGGAGCCGACGGGGGCAGTGGCGGCGAGGTCGTTCATCTGGGGATAGGAGAGTTCGGGGGCTATGTTGCGGTGTGCCCATGAATTCATGATGCCCGTGCCGTTGATGCAGAGGAGTACGCCGAGGCGAGGCTCGTCGACCGTGGCGGAGGTGACGTGAAGGAATGTGTTGACACGCGACTGCGGGTCGGCCTTGGGCACGTCGGTCACGCCGTAGACGACTCCGCTTGTGCCACCGGTAGCAGCGATCTCACCCGGCTTGAGCACGTCGAGCGAGAAAGCGTTGTTGGGCTGGTCGCCGGCACGATACGAAACAGGAGTGCCGGCAGGGATGCCGAGCTCGGCCTGGATGGCTTCAGTGGTGAGGGACTGGATGCCGATGGCGGGGACCACGGGGCAGAACTTGTCGGACTCGATGCCGAAATAATCGGCCACGAAGTGGGCCCTGCGCCTGTCGACGAAGTCCCAGAGGATGCCCTCGGACATGCCGGTGGCGGTGGTTGTGGCCTCGCCGGTGAGGATGTATGCGATGTAGTCTCCCGGGAGCATGAAGCGCCAGATGCGGGAGTAGATTTCCGGTTCGTTACGCTTGACCCAGGCAAGCTTGGAGGCGGTAAAATTGCCGGGAGAATTGAGCAGGTGGGTCATGCAGCGCTCATAGCCGATGGCCTGAAGGGCCTCCGCGCCAGTGGAAACGGCCCTGGAGTCACACCAGATGATGGAGTCGCGGACGGGCTTGCCGTCACTGTCCAGCGCGACGAGGCCGTGCATCTGATAGGAAATACCGATCGATGCGACCTGCTTCATATCATACCCTGCAGCGGCCATCTCGCGGATGCCGTCGCACAGGTACTTCCACCACGATGCGGGAGACTGTTCCGCCCATCCCTTGCGGACGGCTTTGATGGGGGCTTCTGTCTTGGGGTTGGTGGATGAACAGGCACATTTACCGCTCTCTATATCGAGCAATGCAACTTTTACGGATGAGGATCCGACGTCGATTCCTAAAGAATACATGATTGGATACGCTAGAAAAACGTGTTATTAATTCATTGCATAAAGGTAGTCATTTTCTTCGAAATAACCATTCGAAGCAAAAGGGATTGTTATAAAATTGAACCAATCTTTTTAGAATACGCAATTTAATCCTTGCGGGACATATCCAGCAATCAAGGGATGTTTCAAAATTCACATGAAATGTCAAAATCAATCTTGACACTCGGGGAAAAATATTAAATTTGCAAACACAGGAACCGAAAAAGAGCCGCAAAAATGAAACATTCTTTCACTTTTCCTTCTGCAGTTATCGCTTTATTGTCGATTACTACTGTCCTGCAGGCTCAGACCGCAAGGCTATACGACTCGGGCAGCGGACTGCCCAGCACGCAGATAAACGACCTTTTCCAGGGTAGCAACGGCATGCTCTGGGTTGCGACGAACAACGGGCTGTACCGTTTCGACGGTCTTAATTTCATCGGTTTCCATCACGACAAGGAGAAGCCGAACTCCATCGGGAGCGACCTGGTCCTTAAAGTCATCGAAGACAGCCGTGGAGTCACCTGGGTGGGCACCTCGACAGGACTTCAGACATTCGACCCAGACACGAACTCCTTTTCCGACTTCACCCTGGATGACAGCGGACGAACCCACTTCATCTACGGGCTCGTTGAAATACCCTTGCGGCACGGGCATAACGGGATTCTTGTTTCGGCCTCGGATTTCGGTCTCTATATGCTTGACACTGACACCCATGCCATGGATGACGTAAGGAGGAGCAAGTTCATCGCCCCCGAGGGGACCGACCATCTGAAGACGGTTTTTGTCGACTCAAAGTCCAGGATCTGGGCTTCATCGGAGATGGGAGGAATGATAGTATACGACCAGGACGGGAATATCATCCTCGAGGAGATGTGGGACGGCATTCCCACGGCATTGCGCACGCAGGTCATAGCCACGGCATTTACGGAAGACGAGGCATCCGAAAGGATAATCATCGGTACATCCAACTTCGGAATCCTTGTTTATGAAGGTAGTGCAAGACGCCTGACAATTCCGGCGGACCCGGCGGCGAGGAACTGCAAGGTAATGTCACTGCTGGAGAGTGCAGACTTCACACGCCAGGGAAGCAGGACCATAATCATCGGCACGGAAAACCAGGGACTCAGACAGTTCTCACTGGAGGACCTCACATTGTCCCCCCTTTCCATCCCAAACGTTCCTTTCCAAACCGGAAACTGGAAGGTCCATGGGCTTCTCGAGGACAACCAGGGCAATCTTTGGGTTTCGGCATACCAGACAGGGCTTATGATTGTTCCCCAGTCGATGTTCGGCTTCCGCACCGACAGTTTCAGTTATGGGGACGGCAACAGGGGGGACAGTTCCAGCCTGACCTCCGCGTATCGTGACCACAACGGAGGAAGGACATGGGTGGGCAGTGACGGCAGCGGTATATTCTGCATCGACAGGGACGGACGGACGGTCAACTACAACAGTACCAACTCCGGCCTCCCAGACGACTCGGTTATGAGTCTGGCCGTGGACAAGCGCGGTACGCTATGGATCGCCACCTTCCTCGACGGTCTGGTGACATATCGCGGGAATGCCGGATTCAGGCCATTCAAGGAAGCGCTCAAAGTCGGGACTGAACGGACCTTCTGCCTGAATTACGACCCAGAGGAGGACCTGCTTTATGTCGGGACCCACGGCAACGGCATAATCATAGTGGACCCGGCGACCGAAAAGGTCGTCCGGACCATCACCGAAGGCATCAACCACTGGATCAATTCACTAACCTTCGACAGTGCAGGGACGCTCTGGATCGCGACCTTTGACGGACACTGGTGCTACAATCCCGAGACAGGGCAGTTGTTCCGGGCGGATATCAAGGACACGGGACTGATGAGCGCACGCACTTATTCCATCGCCGAAAGCAAGGACGGTACGATGTGGATCGGTACCGGAGAAGGGCTCATCCGCCTGGACCGAAACACTGGTAAGACAACAGTATACACTGAAAAAGACGGGCTGTCCAGCAACGTCATCAGCGGGATACTCGAAGGAGACGACGGAAGCATTTGGGTCTCAACCACATACGGACTTACCCGCATCAATCCGCAGACAAATCGTTTCTCACGCTATTACGAGTCTGACGGTCTTCAGGGCAACGAATTCGGCATCGGCGCAATATTCAAAAGCAGACGAGGCCAACTGTTTTTCGGCGGCAACAAGGGCCTCACAGCATTCTACCCGCAGGTTGTGAACCAAAAGCCGCACGACTTGCCACCGGTCATCTTCACCCGTCTCACCGTAGCCAGCAAGGAGGTCGAATACGACTCCGGAAGGGACGACAACATACTCGACAAGCACATCACGGAAGCCGGCAGCATTGTACTCCCCTACTCCTCGAATTCCTTTACGCTCGACTTCTCCGTGCCTGAGTTCACCAACCCCGGACGAGTACGCTACTCGTACATCCTGGACCGCTTCGACCAGGATTGGAACACCGAATCCTCCAGGAACCGCACCGCCACATACACCAATCTTCCCCACGGGCGCTATACGTTTACCGTCAAGGCCTTCTTCGACGGAGACGAGGAGAACTCCTCCTCTCGCTCCATAAAGATACGTGTCCTTCCTCCATGGTGGTTGTCCCTGTGGGCTTTCCTATTCTATGCGGTACTGGCGGCGCTGACAGCCTTCCGGCTGATATCCCTGCGCAGGAAGAGCCTCGAGCACAGGCAGCAGCAGGAGGAATCAGCCCTCAAGGAGGCCAAGATCCAGATGTTCACGAACATCTCGCACGAGATACGCACTCCGCTGAACCTCGTGATGTCCCCCCTCCGCAAACTCATGGAGACGGAGTCCGAGCCGGACCGCAAGGAAAACTACGAGATGATGTACCGTAATGCTTCGATCATCCTGGGCAAGATGAACGACTTCGAAGAATCACGCCGCCTGGAGCTCGCCGCAGGCGGGACCGGAGCGGCCAGGGATGACTCCTATGTCCCGCCCGAGGATAATGACGACAAGGTCATCAAATCCAAGAAGAACATCATTCTCGTCGACGAGAATGCCGAGATGCGGCGCTATCTCAAGATGGAACTGCGGAAGTATTTCAACGTCGAAACCTGTGCGGACGCCGACGAAGCCTGGGCAAAGATAATCAGTACGCTTCCCGATGCCGTCGTTACGGACATAATAACGGCAGGCAGCATGGACGGGACGGATCTGTGCGAGAAGGTCAGGCACAACCCCAGTACGAGTCTCATCCCCGTACTCATCCTCACCTCACAGTGGGATGACGACACCATCCGGCGCTGCACCGAGAGCGGTGCCGACCGTTACCTGGTAAAACCGGTTCCGATCGACCTGCTCCGATCGACCGTCCAGCAGGTCATCTCCACACGCGAAGCCATCCGCAACAAGTACACCAACGACCTTTCATACGACTACAGCGGAATCACGATCCCTTCCACCGAAGACCAGTTCCTTCCCCGCACCGTCGGGATAATCAAGGCGAACATCGGCAATCCCGTTTTCGGAGTCGAAGAGTTGAGCCGAGAAATAGGCATGAGCCGGGTACACTTGAACAGGAAACTCAAGGACATCATCAGCATGTCGCCCGGAACCCTCATCAAGTCCATCAGGCTGAAGCAGGCCGCGTACCTGCTTGTGAACAACAAAGTCAATATTTCCGAGGTCGCCTTCAAGGTGGGTTTTTCAACGCATTCCTACTTCTCGAGTACCTTCAAGGACTATTTCGGACTCTCGCCTAAAGAGTTCGTCGTGAAGTATTCGGATCCCTCCAGGAAAGGGGAACTGGACAGGCTTCTGGACATTTGAGCCATTTTTCAAAGGATTTGCTACAATTGTTGAAGCGCCATTGGCGTCTATTTCGTACTTTTGTACACTTAGAAGACTGTAACCAATAACCTTTCTATATGGACGCTAACAAGACGGAAGCGAAAGGCTTCTACAAACTCAGTTGGATGCAGAGGATAGGATTCGGTTCGGGCGACATGGCCCAGAACCTGATTTACCAGACCATCAGCATCTGGCTGCTCTTCTACTACACCAACGTATTCGGACTCAAACCGGGAGCTGCGGCGACGATGTTCCTAATCGTCCGCCTCGTGGACGTCCTCTGGGACCCCGTGGTGGGCACGATAGTCGACAAGGGCAACCCCAAATGGGGCAAATACCGTTCATGGCTGATCCTCGGCGGCATTCCTCTCGTCGGTCTGGCCATCCTATGCTTCTGGAACGGCTTCAGCGGCTCGCTCCTCTACGCATACATCACTTATGTCGGCATGTCGATGTGCTACACCCTCGTCAACGTCCCTTACGGAGCCCTCAATGCCTCGCTAACCAGGGACACTGACGAGATCACCATCCTGACCTCCACCCGCATGTTCATGGCCAATCTCGGCGCCCTCTGCGTCAAATCGCTACCGCTCATCATCGCACTCTTCGCCCCGAAGGTGGACGGCGTCGCCGTCTATAACACTCCTGAGGCATCCCGCGCCTGGTTCATCACCATGACCATTTTCGCCCTTGCCGGCCTGTTGCTGCTCTTCTTCTGCTTTACCCAGACAAAGGAAAAGGTCGTCATGGACGCCAAGGAGTCCGCCAACGTCAAGGTCAGCGACCTGTGGATGGAGTTTGTCCGCAACAAACCCCTGCGCATAGTGGCCTTCTTCTTCATCACGGCATTCGCCATGATGTCGGTGGGCAACGCAGCCGACGCCTATTTCATGACATACAACGTTAAGGCTACGCCGCTGCTGACCACCCTGTTCATGTGGCTCGGCACCATCCCGGCCTTCATCTTCCTGCCCCTTGTTCCCGCCATCAAGCGCAAGATCGGCAAGAAGGGCATGTTCTATCTCTTCCTCGGAGTGGCCATCCTCGGCATGGCGCTGATGTATACCTTCGTATCGATCCCGGCCACCAAGACCAACTTCGTGCTGCTCTGCATCGCCCAGTTCGTCAAGTCTGCCGGTATCATCACCGCCACAGGCTACATGTGGGCCCTCGTCCCTGAGGTCATTGCCTACGGCGAATACACCACCGGCAAGCGCATCTCCGGTATCGTCAACGCCCTCACCGGCATCTTCTTCAAGGCCGGAATGGCCCTCGGCGGAGTGGTTCCCGGACTCGTGCTCGCCATCGTAGGCTTCAACGCCGAGGCCAGCACCCAGACCCCGCTCGCCGAGCAAGGCATCCTCTGGCTGGTTTGCGTGATCCCGGCCCTCCTCCTTCTCCTCGCCATTTGGATCATCAGCAAGTATGAACTTTCCGATGAGCGCATGGACGAGATCAATACCGCCATCGAAGCGAAGCACCTGGCAGAATAAATGTTTATCATTCAACAATATGGCAGAGAAAGTAAAAAAGAGATACCTCTTCCCCGAGGACTACATGGCCGATCCGTCCGTACACGTGTTCGACGGCAAGCTCTACATCTATCCTTCCCACGACTGGGAGTCCGCCGCACCTGACGATGATTTCGGCAGCGAATACGACATGAAGGACTACCACGTCCTCTCGCTCGAGGGCGACGACCCCATGACATCCCCCATCAAGGACTGGGGCAACGTTCTGGACATCAAGGACATCCCCTGGGCCCGCCGCCAGCTCTGGGACTGCGAGGTGGCGAAGGGACGCGACGGCCGCTACTACATGTATTTCCCGGCAAAGGACAAGACCGACATCTTCCGCTGCGGCGTGGCGGTGTCGGACTCCCCCACCGGTCCTTTCAAGGCCATGCCTGACCCGGTCCGCGGCAGCTATTCCATCGATTATGCCATCCTCCACGACGATGACGACGAGTACTACATGTACTTCGGAGGCATCTGGGGCGGCCAGCTCCAGCGCTATGAGGACAACCTTGCCAAGGACTGCGGCACCTCCTATCCCGCCGACGACCAGCCGGCCATCCCGGCGCGGGTAGTCAGACTCTCCGAGGACATGCTCCAGTTCGCAGAGGATCCCAAGCCCGTCGTCCTGCTGGACGAAAACGGCAAGCCCATCACCGTGGGCGACAACGAACGCCGCTTCTTCGAGGCCAGCTGGATGCACAAGTACAAGGGAAAGTATTATTTCAGCTACAGCACCGGAGACACCCATAAGATCTGCTATGCGGTCGGAGACAGCCCTTATGGTCCCTTCACCTACAAGGGAGTGATCCTTACGCCCGTATTCGGCTGGACTACACACCATTCCATTGTCGAATTCGGTGGTAAATGGTGGCTGTTCCACCACGACAGCGGCCCTTCCAAGGGAATAAACCGCCTGCGCAGCCTCAAAGTCTGCGAACTGAGATACAACGAAGACGGTACCATCGTACCCATCGATGGCCTCGACTGACAGACAACCTGCACATTATGACTGACCTGCGGGACAATTCCCGCAGGTTTTGCTATCTTTGCAGTCAAAAATCAACTTGACACACGATATGAAAAGAAGAATCATCCTGGTGATGGCGGCTTTCGCGCTGCTTCTCACCGCATGCGGTCCCAAGTACGAAACCGTCAAGGGAGACCCGCTCAAGACCAAGATCTACACACTCGACAACGGCCTCAAGGTTTACATGAGCGTCAATAAGGAGCAGCCACGCATCCAGACCTACATCGCGGTACGCTCCGGAGGCCGTAACGATCCTGCGGACAATACCGGACTCGCCCACTACCTCGAGCATCTGATGTTCAAGGGCAGCAAGGTCCTCGGCACCACCGACTACGAGGCAGAGGAACCCATCCTCAACCAGATCGAGGAACTTTATGAGGTGTACAGGACAAAGACCGACCCCGTCGAACGCAGGGCGATCTACCACGTCATAGACTCCCTCAGCTATGAGGCATCCAAGATATCCATCCCCAACGAGTACGACAAGTCCATGGCCATCATCGGAGCCATCGGCACGAATGCATACACTTCCAACGATGTGACCTGCTACACCGAGGATATCCCTTCCAACCAGGTCGAGAACTGGGCGAAAGTGCAGTCCGACAGGTTCAAGAACATGGTTATCAGAGGTTTCCATACCGAACTTGAAGCCGTTTATGAGGAGTACAACATGTATCTGAACGACGATAGCGAGAACGCAATGATGGCGATCGACTCCGTGCTCTTCAAGAATCACCCCTACGGAACCCAGACCGTCATCGGCACCTCCGACCACCTCAAGAACCCTTCCATCAAGGCCATCAAGAAGCAGAAAGCCACCTATTACGTCCCCAACAACTGCGCCATCTGCGTGGCCGGAGATTTCGACCCCGATGAGTTCGTCAAGATCGTAGAGAAGTACTTCGGAGACTGGGAGCCCAATCCTTCCCTCCCCGTATTCACCTGCGAGCCCGAGTCGCCCATCACCACCCCTGTCGTCAAGGACGTCTACGGCACCGAGGCTGAGTTCGTGATGCTCGCCTGGAGATATCCCGGCTCCGCCGACATCTTCGAGAGCGAGACTGCCGACATCGTATCCGCCGTCCTCAACAACCGCAAGGCCGGTATCATGGACATCGACCTCATCCAGCAGCAGAAAGTCCTCTCCGCCAGCGGCCAGGCGTACGCCCGCACCGATTACAGCGAGTTCCTTCTCCAGGGCTATCCCAAGCAGGGACAGACCCTCGAAGAGGTGCGCGACCTGCTCCTTGCCAGCGTCGCCAAGCTCCGTAGCGGCGACTTCGACGAAGAACTCGTGAAGGCTTCCATCGCCAACATGAAACTCTCACAGATGCGCGCGATGGAGCGCAACGCCAGCCGCGCAAGTTCCTTCGTCAACTCCTTTGTCGACGGACATGAGTGGAAAGACGAGGTGAACCAGCTCGACCGCCTCTCCAAGGTCACCAAGCAGGACATCATCGACTGGGCCAACAAGTATCTCGGCGAGAACAGCTACGTAATTGCCTACAAACATGTCGGTACCAACCCGAAGAACGAGAAGATCGAGGCTCCGGAGATTACCCCCATCGTCACCAACCGTGACAAGCAGAGCGACTTCCTGACCGCTCTCCAGAACACCGAGGTCAAGCCCATCGAGCCTGTCTTCGTGGATTACTCCAAGGACATGTCGGTCTTCAAGACACAGAACGGCATCGAGGTGCTTTACAAGCACAACGACATCAACGACATCGCACAGCTCCAGTTCCTCTTCGACGAAGGTACCCTTACGGATCCCGCACTTCCGATCGCTGCCCAGTATGTCTCGATGCTCGGATCCGAGACCCGTACTGCAGAGCAGATCGCGACGGAGATGTACTCCCTGGCGAGCAGCAACTCTTTCCGCTCCGGCGTCAACCAGACCTCCTACTCCGTCTCCGGCCTCTCCGAGAATCTCGGCAAGGCGCTCGAGATCATGGAGGACCTGATCGCCAACGCCAAGGCTGACGAAGGCGTCCTCGCCGAGCTCAAGGCCGACATGCTGCAGAGCCGCGCCGTGAACAAGATGACCCAGCGCAGCTGCAATTCCGCGCTGAACAACTACATCTATTACGGCCCCGACTATATCAGGCAAACCACGCTCACAAACGAGCAGCTGGCAGCCCTTACTTCGGAAGAACTGCTCGCCAAGGCCACCAACCTGCTGACCAAGCAGCATACCGTGCTCTATTACGGTCCTATGAGCGAGAACGAGGTCAGGAATCTCCTCGCCGAGTACCACAACGTAGCAGGCGATCTCCAGCCCCTGGTGCGCAAGTATCCCCAGATGATGCTCACCCCCGAGGCCAAGGTCTTCATCGCCCCCTACGACGCCCGCCAGTTCAACTACATCCAGTATTCCGACCGTGGCGAGAAGTTCGTCCTCGAGGATGCCCCCGCCATCGAAGTGTTCAACGAGTATTTCGGAGGAGGCATGAACACCATCGTGTTCCAGGAGATGCGTGAGGCCAGGGCCCTGGCATACTCCGCAGGCGCCCTCCTGTCCGAGCCCGCCTTCAAGGATGACACTTACTCATTCTATGCCCGTATCGGTTCGCAGAGCGACAAGCTTCGCGCAGCAGTCGAGGCCTTCGACGAGATCATCAACAACATGCCGGAATCCCAGAAGGCTTTCGACATCTCTAAGTCCTCGCTTGAAGGAACACTCCGCACCCAGCGCACCACCGGAATGGCAGTGCTCAACAGCTACTTGAACGCCCGTGAACTCGGACTTACCGAGCCCACCAGCAAGTATATCTTCGAGCATCTGGACGGCATCACGCTGGACGATCTCAGCGCGACGCAGCGCAAGTGGATCAAGGACCGCACCTACGTGTATGGACTCCTCGGCAACAAAGACCTGCTGGACATGGACTTCCTGCGCACGCTGGGTCCAGTCAAGGAGCTCACCCTCGAGGAGATCTTCGGATACTAGGCATCACTCCTTGAAAGCGTATTCCGTGATGTTCTGAAGGCCGGGAATACCATAGTAGGCCTCCACTAAATCACCTTTCAGAAATATTTCGGTTCCCAGGATATCCGGGTTGTCCACAAGGTTGAGGGCATCCCGGATATCTCCTTTCTGCAGTTGTATGGACAGGCAGGAAGCCTTGTCGGTCACGGAGGAGCGGGATGCCAGCACAAGGTTGGTCCGCGACTTGAAGGGAGGAGTGAAGGAAGCGGATGATGAACTGAGGTCACCGCCCACGATGTATCCGCATACCCAGACATCCTCGGCTCCGGCCGCAGCCCTGGCCTGGCCGACGTTATATGCGCTTACCTTGTCTCCGCCCCGGCCGTCCTCCTGCCCGATTACATAATCCTCGACGGTCCAGACACGAGTTGTGTCCACGCTGACGCGTATACCCTGGCCGGTCGGTGCAGAACCTGGCTGAGGGGCTGAGACGTTAAGGACCAGGATCTCCTGGCTCTCGACCGCCCTCGTCAGAAGAACCTCATCCTTCCCTCCATCGCTGAGGACCAGCGAAACATTGCCCGGATTGAAATAGGCTATGCGTTTCTCGGAATAACTGTAGAGGAGCTTACCATCGTCGCTCCGGAGCAGGAGGGAACCGCCAGGATAAGAGGTCAGGAAATTCTGTGCGATGTTAAGTTTGACCCCGGCGTTCATCTGTCTGCAGATGAGTTCCACGCAGGTATCGCGCCCCGAAGACACCACTACGACCTGGCGGTCTCCGTACTGGGGCGCGGAAAACTTGGGTGCAGAGAACTCCTCCGACACGGCGAAGACCGTATAACTGCCGGACGGGACCGACAAGGCTTCGGGCGATTCGCCGTACTTGCCCTTGTAGAGTTCGACGCCTTTGGAGTCGAGGATGGTAAGGATGAAATCGTTGGTGTCGGGGATGTCGTAGGCAGCACGGGTGCTCAGGAAGACATCTTCGGAAAAACGCAGGGAGAGACGCCCGTCGGGACGTTCGGGGATGAATGCCTCACAGGCCTGAAAGAGGCATAATGCGGCTGCGGAAGCGGCAGGGAAAATAGATGGGTGTTTCATGTCATCATAGTTTTAAGTCCAGTCAAAGATAGCGAGAATTATCCCCTGTCATCGATAATAAGATAAGAATCTGACAGGCGTGGAAGAATTGATATGGTCCAGGTGTTTTTTTAAGACATTTAAAATTTTCACGGGGCAATCGCATCACTGCGACCGCCCCGCTACTTAACCTAAACTTAAACTATGAAAAACTTCGATACAAAAATAATCATTCGTTTTGTATTCACAATGATTTTTCAAAAAAAATATCAATTTTTTATCTCAATATTGTCAATTTCGATATACAGAAGTGATATTGATATGCCTGAAAGTTTATGTACAAATAATCCGGAGATGGATTAAACCTTCGCCAGGAGCATTTGTCTAATAACAGTCACCCTCCTTATGGAGGGAGTCCGAGAAAAAAACAATAACATTAAATCCAACAAATCATGAAGAAGTTTTTGATGATTCTCATGTCTGCCGCGATGATGCTCTTCGCCGGAATGTCCACGGCAAATGCCCAGGGTCCCGGCGGCGGATTCAATTTCGATCCCGACGAGATGGTCAAGATGCGCGTCGACCAGATGAAGCAGTCCCTCAAGCTGAATGACAGCCAGGTCAAGAAACTCACCGACCTGTTCAAGAAGCAGAACGAAGAGATGGCCAAGATGTTCCAGGGAGGCGGCATGCCCGACATGAGCAAGATGCAGGAGAACATGAAGAAGCAGGACGAGGAGATCAAGAAGATCCTCACTGCCGACCAGTACAAGGCCTATCAGGAAGAGCAGAAGAAGATGATGGAGCAGTTCGGAGGCGGAGGCGGCTTCGGCGGCTTCTAATCCACCATTTTCTAATAGAAAGCCTTAGAGACTTCCCCGGAAACCATCGTTTTCGGGGATTTTTGTATTCTTTTTGTGGGATTCCCGGGAAAAATGGATAACTTCGTGGAGATTTGACCGTCCGTAACGAAACATGAAGAAGGCCCTTGCCGCGATAACCCTGCTCCTCCTGTCCTTAGCTGCTCCCGCCCAGGACAAAGTGAAGCACGGATTCAATTCCGTACCATATCCTGTGGTCGGTTACAGCGACGACCTAGGCATCCAGTACGGCATCAATTATACCCTTTTCGACTATGGTGACGGTTCCATCTTCCCCAACTACAGGCACAAAGCCGTCGTAGAACTGTCACGATATACCCGCGGACAGACCGGCCTGAAACTCACATACCAGTCCGCTTATCTTATCCCCGGCATCCGCGTTTCAGCCGCCCTTGCATACAACATGAACCCCATGTATCATTTCTACGGGTTCAACGGCTCTGCAACGCCTTTCAACCGTGCCCTGGACCGAAAGGGCGGAGTGGCATTTTACGATTTCGACAGGAAATTCATCCGTGCCGTGACGAATTTCCAAGGTCCGATCGTAAACGGACTGGACTGGGCTGCGGGAGTCAATTTCCTGTCCTACCGCATCGACCGGTTGAACCCCAAGTACGGATACGACCCTGACAACTCGCTCTACAACCGCTACGTCGAGACCGGCGTCATACGTCCTGACGAAGCGGAAGGAGGAAACGTCCTGGAGTTCAATGCCGGACTCGTCTGCGATACGCGCAACGCCACGACCATCCCCTCCAAAGGTATCTGGTCGGAACTGTATTTCACGGTCGCTCCGGACGTGTTCCGCACCGGTCACGACTATACCAGGCTCAGCGCCCATTTCCGCCATTATGTAGGGATAGTCGACAACGACCGGCTGACCTTCGCCTATCATCTTGCCTATCAGGGCATCATCAGCGGAGACCCTCCGTTCTATGTGCTGCAGAACATCACTTCGCTTATCGTCAACAGGACCGTGAACGAAGGTCTCGGCAACAAGAATACCATCCGCGGTACGCTTTACAACCGCTTCATAGGCAAGGGCTATGTCTGGGCCAATTTCGAAACCCGTGTCAAACTCTTCAACTTCACCCTGCCGACGCATCTCTTCAGCCTTCAGAACCAGTCTTTCTACATAGCCGCCAATCCTTTCTTCGACTGTGGCGCCATAGTATCCCCTTACCGCCTCAATGCCGCCAGGGGGAGCCAGGCATACAAGGATGCGACGAAGTTCCACGGGAGCTACGGCGCAGGCCTGAAACTGGTCATGAACCGCAACTTCGTCATGTCCGTCGAGGTAGCCCGTCCATTGAACCGTGACGACGGTCATTTCGGACTCATAATGGGCTCCAACTATCTGTTCTAAAAGGGATTATTTCTGCTCCGGACGCATCTTCGCATACTTGAGCAGTATGGTTTTCGGCTCCGGATAATCGTCGAAAGCTATCTTTGCCTTTAACTCCGGAAAACTTCCGGTGATGTCCAGGATGCGTCCCGGACCGAAACGGTTGTGCTCGATGCGCTGCCCCACGCTGAAATCACGCATGGGCGAGGGCACGAACGTGGACTCGTCGTAGCGCGGCGCCGCCTGGGCAGGCGCAGACGGCCGAAAGGCCGGTCGCGGCGAAGACTGCGGCACAGCCGGGCGTGCCGCCGGACGAGCCTCGGGGCGCTTGAAGTACGTCACACCCGAAGAGCGTCCGTACGACGACGGCCCGCGCTGGACGCCACCGCGCCCGAAGCGCGATCCGAAGCCGCCGAAACCATAGTCGTCACCGTCATCGGAATCTTCTTCGAAGGCATTGTCCTTCAGAGGATTGGCTATATACTTCGGATCGATCTCGCGGATGAAACGGCTCGGTGCATTGGACTCGTGGCGGCCGTTACGCATCCGCGTGGCGGCGAATGATATCCCGACTGCTTTCTTGGCCCTTGTCATGGCCACGTAGAAAAGCCGCCTCTCCTCCTCTATGTCTGACGGAGAGGCCAGCATGCCGCCGCTCGGGAAGAGGTTTTCCTCCATTCCGGCGATGTAGACATAAGGGAACTCCAGTCCTTTTGCGGAATGCACGGTCATCAGGGCGACCTTGTTGTTTGTGTCCTCCTCGTCCGTCAGGTCGACACTGCTCAGCAGCGAGATATTCTCCAGGAACTCCCCCAGAGTGACGACAGGAGGCTCATTGTCGAGGGTACTACCCCCCGAAACGTCCTTTGGACCCCCCCCAAGCGAGCTTGGGTCCCCCCCTCTTACGATGCCGAGGGTGGCACGGTTTCCGGGGGCAGTACCCTCGTCCAATGTCGCCTCCTGCTCCGCGAGGTACTCGTTCTGGCGGTCCTCTACGAACTGGGCGACGCTGTTGATGAGTTCTTCGACATTGGCCGTGCGGGACATGCCCTCGACAGAGGTGTCGGCCTTGAAGAAGGCATACAGCCCGGAATCGTCGGCAATCTTCTGCGCAAGGACAAGGGCGTCGGTGGATGCGGCCTTGGAGGCCAGATTGTCAATCATGCCGCAGAAAGCGCGTAGTTTGACGATTGCGGCATTCTTCAGGCCATGCTCCGGCAGGTCCTGGACAAAAACCGCCCTGAAGAGCGATACACCGTGGGCGCGCGCTGCCGTGCCAAGCGCCTCCATCGTGGTGTCACCGATCCCGCGCGCGGGCTTGTTGACCGCACGCTTGAACGACTCGTCGTCGTGGGGATTGACCACCAGCTTGAAATACGCCATCATATCCTTGATCTCGGCCCGCTCGAAGAAGGAGTTGCCGGAATAGATCATGTAGGGGATGTTTCGCCGGCGGAGCGCCTCTTCGATGGCGCGCGACTGGGAATTGGTCCTGTACAGCACGGCAAAGTCCTGATACTGTGCCCTTTCCTCACGCATCCTGTCAAGGATGCCGCTGGTGATGAGCACGGCCTCCTCCTGCTCGGTGTAAGACTTGACCAGGCGGATCTTCTCGCCGGCGTCCCCAACGGCATAACACTCCTTGGGGATACGGTTCTCGTTCTTGGCTATCAAGGAATTGGCTGCCTCCACGATGACTTTGGTGGAGCGGTAGTTGCGTTCGAGCCGGAAGACGTTACACTCGGGGTAGTCCTTACGGAAATTGAGGATGTTCTCTATCTTAGCCCCGCGGAAAGCATAGATCGACTGCGAGTCGTCCCCCACCACGCAGACGTTCCTATGGAACTGCCCGAGGCGGTTGAGAATGAGGTACTGTGCGAAGTTTGTATCCTGATACTCATCCACCAGGATATATGAGAAACGCCCCGCGATGTCCTCCAGGGCCTCGCGGTTGTCCCGGAGAAGGATGTTCATATTGACGAGGATATCGTCGAAGTCCATCACGCCGGACTCCTTGCAACGCCGGGCATACAGGGTGAATATATCGCAGATCCGCGGTTTCTTGGCGCGGGTGTCGTTCATCACGACTGTGGGATTGGACCGGTACTTCTCGGCCGTGACGAGGTTGTTCTTGGCCATGGATATGCGGCTCAGGACCTCCTTGGGCTTATAGAGCTTGTCATCGAGGCCTAACTCCTTGATACAGGCCTTGACGGCACTGACGGAGTCGGAAGCGTCGTAGATGGTGAATGAGGAGGGATAGCCCAGGAAACCGGCGTACTCCCTGAGGAAGCGTACGAATACGGAGTGGAACGTGCCCATATACAGCCTGCGGGCCTTTCTCTCCCCCACCATCATCGCTATGCGCTCCTTCATCTCCCCCGCGGCTTTCTTGGTGAATGTCAGCGCGAGGATGCGGTCCGGCTCGCAGCCCTGCTCAAGGATATGGGCGATCCTGCAGGTCAATACCCTGGTCTTGCCCGAGCCTGCACCTGCAACGATCAGCACCGGTCCCTCCACACAGGCTACAGCTTTCCTCTGCTCACTGTTCAGCCCCTCGAAAATAGCATTCACTTTGTTCTCCATATTTACCGCAAAATTACTAAAAAATACGTATCTTCGCACGGCAATTTGTAAATATCCAAATTACTTATCCATAATGTCAAACAGCATCAATTTGAAAAAGGGTCTGGACATTCCCCTCGCAGGAGTGCCGGACCTCGCAGTCAAGAGAACGGTCCTTCCGGACATCGTCGCTGTCCAGCCTTCCGATTTCAAGGGTCTCAACCCGAGACTCCTCGTCAGGGAGGGTGACAAGGTCCTTGCCGGTTCGCCCGTCCTCGCAGACAAGAAGAATCCCGACATCCTCGTCACATCGCCCGTCAGCGGCACCGTGAAAGAGGTCGTCAGGGGTGACAAGAGGAAGTTGCTGGCAGTGCTCGTCAAGGCCGACGAAGAACAGGAATACCTGGACTTCAGCGTCCGCAAGGGCGACCTCACCGCTGAGGTCGTCAAGGACACCCTCCTCAAGAGCGGTCTCTGGGCGGCATTCATCCAGCGCCCCTACGGCATAGTGGCCGATCCGTCCGCTGCGCCGAAGGCCGTCTTCGTCTCAGCATTCAGCACCGCGCCCCTCGCCGCCGACACCGAGTTCACCCTCGCCTCCGAGGTCTCCCTGCTCCAGGCAGGCGTAAGCGCCCTTGCCAAACTCGCCCCGGTACACGTGTCTGTCAAGTCCGCGGACTCCGCTTTCGCGAAGTTCTCCGACGCCACGGTACATGTAGTGAAGGGCAAGCACCCTGCCGGCAATGTCGGCGTCCAGATCGCGGCGGTCAGCCCCATCCGCAAGGACGAGACCGTGCTGACCATCTCGCTGGCCCTGCTCGCTGCAGTAGGCCGCCTGTTCACCACCGGCCGCTATGACGTCCGCAGGACGGTCGCCGTAGGAGGTCCCGCCACCAACGGCCCCGCCTACATCAACACCCTCCCCGGCATCCCCATGACTTCCCTGAAGGAGTATTACGTCCACCCCGAAGGCGTCCGCATCATCAGCGGCGACGTCCTCACCGGACGCAATGCCGGTGAGGCCGGCTACCTCGGGTTCTACGACACGCAGGTCACCCTCCTCAAGGAAGGCACCGAGCCTGAACTCCTCGGCTGGGCCCGCCCGTTCCGCTTCAACCAGTACAGCGCCGACCACACCTACTTCAACTGGTGCCTCGGCCTGATGGACAAGGAAAGGGACATGGACACCAACCTCCACGGAGGTCCCCGCGCCTTCGTCATGCCTGACTCGTACTACGCCAAGTACCTCCCCATGGACATCTATCCCCTCTATCTTGTCAAGGCCTGCCTCGCAGACGACATCGACAACATGGAGAAGTACGGCATCTACGAAGTGCTTCCTGAGGATTTCGCCCTCATCGAGTTCATGGATCCGTCCAAGAACTATGTCCAGGACATCATCGCAAACGGCATCGACCTGATGCTCAAGGAAATGGCTTAAAGAAAGTAATATGAACAAGATATTTGAAAAAGGCGGCAAGCTTTACTGGCTTCACTCGACCGTCGACGCTTTCGAGACATTTCTCCACGTACCGGGCACCGTAACCCGCAAGGGAGCCCACGTCAGGGATGCCGTCGACCTCAAGCGCATAATGATCATCGCAGTGATCGCCGCCGTTCCCGCAGCCCTGTTCGGTATGTGGAACACCGGCTATCAGCATGCCCTCGCCACCGGAGCCGACCCGCGTTTCTGGGCCGACCTCTGGTTCGGTTTCCTCAAGGTCCTTCCGCTGTTCATCGTATCCTACGTCGTAGGTCTGGCCATCGAGTTCGCCTCCGCCCAGATCCGCGGTGAGGAAGTGAACGAAGGATACCTCGTCTCCGGTTTCTTCATCCCGCTGATCGTCCCCGTCGACGTTCCGCTCTGGATGCTCGCAGTCGCCGTTGCCTTCGCCGTCATCTTCGGCAAGGAAGTCTTCGGCGGTACCGGCATGAACATCTGGAACCCCGCGCTCCTCACCCGCGCCTTCCTGTTCTTCTCGTACCCGAACAGCATGTCCGGTTCCGAGACCTGGATTGCCCTGCGCAAGGGAGAGACCCTCGTGGACGGTGCCACAGGCGCCACCCCGCTCTCCTTCATCGGTGACGGCATGGACGCCCTTACCAATTCCGGAGCCCAGTACGGCACCGGTTTCTGGGACATGTTCATAGGCATCGTTCCCGGATCGGTCGGAGAGACCAGCGTCATCGCCATCCTCCTCGGCGCCATCATCCTTCTCTGGACAGGTGTCGCAAGCTGGAGGATCATGCTCTCCACCGTCCTCGGAGCCCTCTTCGTAGGCGGTCTCGCACAGCTCTGCGGCGGTACCGACGTCCCTTGCCTGTACCACCTCGTGATGGGCGGCTTCGCTTTCGGTGCCGTATTCATGGCCACCGATCCGGTCACCTCGGCCCAGACCGACTGCGGCAAGTGGATCTACGGATTCTTCATCGGCGCCGTCTGCGTCATCATCAGGCTCTTCAACCCGGGCTACGCCGAAGGCATGATGCTCGCCATCCTCCTCGGCAACACCTTCGCTCCGCTCATCGACTACTATGTAACGGACCGTCACATCGCCCGCAGGAACAAAGTTGTCAAAGCCGCATAAACGTACAGGGATATGAATACAAACAACAACGTATATACAGTGATATACACTACAGTAGTGTGTGTCCTGGTGGCTGCGGTCCTCGCGCTCGTCTCGTCCTCGCTCAAACCCAAGCAGGACGCCAACGAGAAGGCCGAGACCATCAGCCAGATCCTTACCGCGGCCCAGTTCGGAGACAAGTCCGAGTGGCAGAAGAAAGGCAACGCCGCCGTGCTTGACTTCTACAAGCAGAACATTGCCGAGGCCGTCCTCATCGACGCTTCCGGCAACAAGACCGGCGAGCT
This sequence comes from Bacteroidales bacterium, assembly GCA_017519865.1. Taxonomy (GTDB): domain Bacteria; phylum Bacteroidota; class Bacteroidia; order Bacteroidales; family UBA932; genus Cryptobacteroides. The sequence goes on from JAFWRQ010000022.1 coordinate 38,824, forward strand.
CAGCACCGCCGACGCCACCGTCTACGGCAAGTCGGAGCTCAAGGCCCAGAACTACAACATCAAGGACGGCAAGGGCATGAAACTTCCCGTCTACATCTTCAAGAACGGCGTCTCGGTCGTTCCGGTGTACGGAGCCGGCCTCTGGGGTCCGGTCTGGGGCTACATCGCCCTCGGTTCCGACCTCAAGACCATCTCCGGAGCATATTTCGACCATGAGAGCGAGACTCCCGGACTCGGCGGCAAGATCAAAGACGACCCCGCTTTCCGCGCACAGTTCAATGGCAAGTCCATCGACTTCAACGATCCCAAGGCGGCTTTCAGCATCGTCAAGGGCGGCGCTCCGGCCGGCAAGGCCAATGCCATCGACGCCATTTCCGGTGCCACGATGACCTCCAAGGGCCTCAGCGACGCCATCGATGTCTGGCTCCAGGCCTACAAGGCATACCTTACCAAAAACCCTGAAGAATAGGAGGAACAGCCATGAATGCTAAATTGAAAGAAACCATCCTGAACCCCATTCTCAAGGGCAACCCCATCACCGTCCTCGTCCTCGGCATCTGCTCTTCGCTGGCAGTTACCGTCGAGCTCAAGGGTGCCCTCGTGATGGCTCTGTCGGTCATCGTCGTTTGCGGAATGTCCAGCCTCATCTGCTCGCTGCTCCGCAAGACCATCCCCAACCGCGTACGCATCATCATCCAGCTGGTGGTCGTGGCAATGATGGTCATCCTCGTGGACCAGGTGCTAAAGTCCTTCGAAGGCACATATCCGCTGGACAAGCAGCTTTCGGTGTACATCGGCCTCATCATCACGAACTGTATCGTGATGGGCCGCATCGAGGCTTTCGCCCTCGGCAACAAGCCCATCCCGTCCCTGCTTGACGGTCTGGCCAACGGAGTAGGCTACGGCCTCATCCTCATCATCGTGGCGTTCTTCCGCGAGCTCTTCGGCTCCGGAACCCTCTTCGGGATCCCGGTGCTCTCGGCCCTCGGCTACACCAACAACGGCCTCATGATCCTGCCTCCGATGGCGCTCATCCTCATCGGCTGCATCATCTGGGTACAGCGTTCGATCCAGAAGGATCTCCAGGAAAATTAATGAAACACATTATCGGTTATGGAATATATAAGCTTATTCGTAAAGTCAATCTTCGTTGACAATATGATTTTTGCATACTTCCTCGGTATGTGTTCATACCTGGCGGTATCCAAGAATGTCAAGACGGCCAACGGTCTCGGCATCGCCGTGATCGCCATGCTGATCATCACGCTTCCACTCAACTATCTCCTCAACAAGTTCGTCCTTCAGCCCGGAGCGCTCTCCTGGCTCGGCGACAAATTCGCAGGCGTGGACCTGAGTTTCCTCAGTTTCATCCTGTTCATCGCCGTCATCGCCGCCTTCACCCAGGTGGTCGAGATGGTAGTGGAGAAGTTCCTTCCCGCACTCTACTCCTCGCTCGGCATCTATCTCCCGCTGATCGCCGTGAACTGCGCCATCCTTGGTGGATCGCTGTTCATGCAGCAGAGGGACTTCGGCAACATCGGCGAGGCTGCGGTCTACGCCCTCGGTTCCGGCATCGGCTGGTGGCTCGCCATCGTCGCCCTTGCCGCCATCCGTGAGAAGCTTTCCTACAGCAACGTCCCCGCCGGCCTCAAGGGCATCGGCATCACGTTCATAACGGTCGGCCTGATGGGCATCGCCTTCATGGCCTTCATGGGTATTTCACTATAATAAGGAGGACAAGATTATGACAGGTACTATCATTTCTTCCATGCTCTTCATGGTTCTGGTCATCCTCTTCCTGGTGGCCATCCTCCTCTTCGTGAAAGCAAAACTCACCCCGAAGGGCACAGTCCAGATCGACATCAACGACGGCAAGAAGGTCCTCAGCGTCCAGCCCGGCGGAAACCTCATGGGCACCCTCGCCGAGAACCAGATCTTCCTCCCTTCTGCCTGCGGCGGCAAGGCCAACTGCGGCCAGTGCAAGGTCCAGGTCCACGAGGGCGGCGGCACCATCCTCCCCACCGAGGTCGGCTTCTTCAACAAGAAGCAGATCAAGGATGACTGGAGGCTCGGCTGCCAGGTCAAGGTCAAGGACAATCTCAAGATCCAGGTCGCGGAGTCCGCTCTCAGCGTCAAGAAACTTGAGTGCGAGGTCATCTCCAACGAGAACGTCGCTACCTTCATCAAGGAATTCACCGTCAGGCTTCCTGAAGGCGAGCACATCGACTTCAAGAGCGGCGAGTACATCCAGATCGACATCCCCGCATACGAGGCTGACTTCTCCGACATGGGAGTCGACGACATCTATATGGGCGACTGGAAAAAGTACGGCATCACCGACCTGAAGTTCAAGAACACCGTTCCGACCATCAGGGCATACTCGATGGCCTCGTATCCGGCAGAGAAGGACGTCATCAAGCTCAACGTACGTATCGCCACCCCTCCTTTCGACAGGACCCAGCCCAAGGGCGTATTCAAGTTCGTTCCCGGAGTGCCTCCGGGCATCGCCTCCACCTACGTGTTCTCCCGCAAGCCGGGTGACAAGGTGTGGATAAGCGGCCCTTACGGCGAGTTCCTTCTCCCGAAGGACGATCCCGAGGATCTGGAATACATCTTCGTTGGTGGTGGTGCCGGTATGGCCCCTCTGAGAAGCCACATCATGCACCTCTTCAAGACATTGAAGACCGGCCGCAAGGTCAGCTTCTTCTATGGAGCCCGCGCCCTTGTCGAGGCCTTCTATCTTGAGGACTTCGCAGAGATTGAGAGGGAGTTCCCGAACTTCAAGTTCTATCTCGCCCTCGACCGTCCGGATCCCGCCGCGGATGCCGCCGG
>JAFWRQ010000023.1 GCA_017519865.1 Bacteroidales bacterium
AGAAAACTAATCCTATCAGCAACAGAATCGGTATCACCCGTGGTTGGGACTCCAACTGGGTCGGCGGCAACTATGCAGAGAAGATCGCCGAGGACTATGAGATCCGCAAATATTTGATGAACCGTCTTTCCAAGGCCAGCCTTTCAAAGATCGTCATCGAGCGCACTCTCAAGCTCATCACCGTCACCATTCACGCTGCACGTCCGGGTGTCATCATCGGAAAGGGCGGCACCGAGGTCGACAAGCTCAAGGAAGAGCTCAAGAAGGTCACCAAGAAGGATGTCCAGATCAACATCTTCGAGGTCAAGCGTCCCGAGGTCGACGCCCGCATCGTGGCCGACAGCATCGCCCGCCAGATCGAGGGCCGCGTCTCCTACAGGCGCGCCATCAAGATGGCCATCGCCAACACCATGAGGGTTGGTGCCGAGGGCATCAAGGTCCAGATCAGCGGCCGCGTCGGCGGCGCCGAAATGGCCCGTTCCGAGATGTTCAAGGAGGGTCGTACCCCGCTCCATACTTTCCGCGCAGACATCGACTATGCTCTCGCAGTCGCCAACACCAAGGTCGGCTGCCTCGGCATCAAGGTCTGGATCTGCAACGGCGAGCGCTATGGCAAGCAGGATCTGACCCCGAACGCCGGCTATGCCGCCAACGCCCAGGCCCCTGCGGGTGGCCGTGGCGAGCGCGGTGGCCGCGGTGATCGCGGCGGACGCCGCGGCGGTGACCGCCGCCCGCGTCGCGACAGCAGCAGGTAATCATCTACCCTTTATATTGACCAGGCGAGCGCTTCAGCGCCCGCCTGGTCTTTTTATTTCAGCCGCCGTGTTTTGTAATTAAGGAATAATGGAACTAACTTTGTCCGGGAAGACAGTAAATACAGCCTTGTTTTATGAATGTTAAGAGAATCCTCATTTGTTCCGTGCTCATCCTTGGGACCGCAACGGTACTGTGCGCGCAAAAATACAAGGAAAGTTTCCAGGAAGTGCGTTTCGGAGTGGGTGTACGCGGTCCGGTAGACCGTTCGCTCGGATGGAACTCTTCCGAGATCGTCAGCCTGTCCTATGCGCATTACGGCCAGAAAGGCTTCGGCTACAGGTTTGGGGCGGAATTCATGCCCGAGAACATGGATGTGGACACGTATTTCGGGTTCCCGGTGGCCTTTTCGGCGCGGACGCGGGCACGCACCTTCTCCGAGTCGGTCACGACCGGGCTCGAGTCGGCTGCCGTCGGAGCCGTCCGCGACGCCGTTTATGGCTATGAACCTACGGCGCAAAGCATCCTGGGGGACTTTTTCTTCGGCCTCTTCAATCGTGCGGAATTCTTCGTCGGACTCACGCCGGGCTGCATAGCGGGGACGAATGTTCCTTTGAAGAAATCGTCCTATGATGCCCTTGCGGGAGAATGGGACAACCAGACAACGATGGCGCTCAACAGCCGCTTCTCCCTTTCTGCCGACGCCGGATTCTCGATGTCTTTCCGTATATGGCAGTTCCACCTTGGATTCGCGCCCGCCGTCCACTATTTCCTGACCAAGAATTATGTCAGCGTCAGCACCACCGGACTTGCCGCCGGCGGCGATGTCGGAGCCAGGGTCACGGAGACTCCGATCCGTTTCCAATATTCCGTACTGGGTTTCCTCAGTTTCTCCTTCTAGGGCTTTCCGGGAAATTCACTATATTTGTTACAGACACTAAAGCAAACCAATCAGCATGAGAAACCTTATTCCTTTTCTGGTTGTTTTTTCGACCATTTCCGCTTTCGCACAGGTTAAACCTGCCGATGACGGTTTTTTGGCCACGGTCCGAGGCGTCGACGTCAAGGTCGAGTTCTATACTCCGGATATCGTCCGGGTCTTAAAAACCGCGGCAACCTCCAATCTTGAAAACAAGAAGGACTTTGTCGTGGAACTGGCACCGCAGCATCCCTCGGTTCGGGTCACTTCGTCAAACGGCATTGTCAGGGCCGTTTCCTCGAAACTGGAAGTAACCATGGACCTTGAAACCGGCAAGATTGCGTTCAACGACCTTCAAGGCACCCGCCTGCTTGCAGAAAAGGAGTACGGCGCCCATTTCATGCCCGTACAGTTCGTCCAGCGCGTGCGTCCACAGGTCCCCCCTCCGCCTCCGTCCGGTGTCACCCCCACCCAGAGTTCCCCCGGCCAGGACACTCCCGGAACTGTCCGCCCGGGCATGCGCACGATCATAGAGAATACCAACGAGATCTCCCAGTCGTTCATCTTGGACGAGGATGAGGTTATTTACGGCTTGGGCCAGCATCAGAACGGCATGATGAACCAGCGCGGCCAGCGTCTGGTCCTGGAGCAGAACAACATGGAGATAGCCATCCCTTATTTCACATCCGTAAAAGGATACGGAGTGTATTGGGACACCTATTCCATCACGACCTTCGACGATACGCCCATGGGGACGTCGTTCAAGTCCGAGGCGGGCGAAGCGATCGACTATTATTTCCTTTACGGCGGTGACGGAGACGGAACCGTCGCGCGTATGCGGGAGCTGACCGGCGCTGCCAGGCTCGCGCCCTTATGGACTTTCGGCTTCTGGCAGTGCAAGGAGCGTTACAAGTCTTCCGACGAGGTCGTGGAGGTCGTCAGGAAATACCGCGACCTCGGAGTCCCGCTCGATGCCATTGTCCAGGACTGGAAATACTGGGGCGAGGAGGACAATACCTGGAATGCCCTCAGTTTCGACAATCCGGCCTTCGCTGGTTACAAGCAGATGTTCTCAGACCTCAAGGGATTGAATGCGAAGATGATGATCACCATCTGGCCCAGCGTCGGCGAAGTCACGCAGATATACAAGGACCTTCAGGGAATGGACGCCCTTTTCCCTATGCAGACGTCCCCACGCGTCGCCAAGGTATATGATATCTGGAACGAGGAGGCCAGGAACCACTTCTGGTCCTATATGAAGAAGAACATGTTCGACAACGGAATGTCCGCCTGGTGGCTTGACGGCCCGGAACCGGAGTTCTATAACACCCAACCCAGCGATTTCAACCAGCCTACAGGTGCCGGGACCGCCCTTCGCAACGTCCGCAACACCTATCCTCTATTCGTGAGCAAGGGCGTATACGAGAACCAGCGCAAGGTCACGTCCGACAAGCGGGTCTATATCCTCACCCGCTCGGCGTTCGCCGGCCTCCAACGCTATGGTGCCGGCTCCTGGAGCGGAGACATCCGCGCCTCCTGGGATGTCTTCAAGAAACAGATTCCAGCCGGTCTGAACTTCTCGATGTGCGGCATCCCTTACTGGAACACCGACATCGGTGCCTGGCATCCCTACGGCAATGTCTACAACACGGCCAATACAGATCCCGGATATCAGGAGTTCTACTGCCGCTGGTTCCAGTTCGCCACTTTCAACCCCATGATGCGTGCCCACGGCACCGGTTCGCCTCGCGAGATCTATCAGTTCGGCGAACGTGGCTATTGGGCCTTCGACGTGCAGGAAAAGTTCCTGAACCTGCGTTACAGCCTGCTTCCTTACATTTATTCCACTGCCTGGAGGACGACCAATGAAGGTTATTCCTTCCTCCGCCACATGTCTATGGAAGCCCCGGCCGACAGTAATACCTATGGCCTTGACGACCAGTTCATGTTCGGACAGGCTTTCCTCGTGGCTCCCATCCTTGAGGACGGTGCAGGCGAGAGCCGAACCGTCCGTCGAGAGGTTTATCTTCCTGCCGGTACGTGGGTGGACTTCTGGACGGGCGAGGCCGTGTCCGGCGGCCGCAGGGTCACAAAGGCGGCCCCCATCGACATCATCCCCGTATATGTCAAGGCAGGATCCATTGTCCCCATGACTACCGAGAAGGTCCAGTATTCGACCGAAAAGGACTGGAGCCGGCTGGAGCTTCGCGTCTATCCCGGTGCGGATGGCTCCTTCACCCTCTATGAGGATGAGTTTGACAACTACAATTACGAGAACGGTGCCTATACCGAGATCCCGCTCAGTTGGAACGATGCTGACCGGACCCTCACCATCGGGGCCAGGACGGGAAGTTACGACGGCATGCTGAAGTCCCGCAAGTTCGTCGTGGACGTTCCCGGAGGCAAACCCAAAACGGTCACTTACAACGGCAGGGCCGTTACCGTGAAATTATAAACCTATTCAAAAACTGATAGATTATGAAAATCAAGATCCTTGCAGGAATGGCTGCACTGCTCTGTCTCTCCTGCTCCCAGAAGTCACCCCAGGACCTTCTGATGGTGAACGAGAAGAAAATCGACAGGATTATCGCTAAAATGACCCTTGAGGAAAAGGTCGAGATGCTGCACAGCAAGACCATCATGTCCTCGGAGGGAGTTCCAAGCCAAGGCATCCAGGACATCAAATATGCCGACGGTCCGTTCGGCGTGCGCGAGGAGGTTGGCGACGGTTTCCGCCCCAAGGGCTGGACGACCGATTCCGCCACATACTTCCCTACGGGATCGGCCCTCGCGGCCACCTGGTCCAAGGAGATGGCCTACCTTTGCGGCAACGGCATCGGCGAGGAAGCCCGCCTGCGCGGCAAGGACGTGATGCTCGGACCGGCCATCAACATCCAGCGTCTGCCGGTCGGCGGCCGCTCCTATGAGTATCTGAGCGAGGATCCTCTACTCGCATCGGTCCTCGCTGTCGGTTATGTCTCCGGAATGCAGGACGCCGGAACCGCCGCCTGCGTCAAGCATTTCGCGGTCAATAACCAGGAGACCAACCGCGGCAGCGTCGACGCCCAGATCGACGAGCGCACCCTCCGCGAGATCTATCTCAAGCCTTTCGAGGCAGCGGTCCGCGAAGCCGGCGCGATGAGCGTTATGACAGCCTACAATAAGGTCAACGGCGACTATTGCTCTGAAAACGAACACCTGAATAACGAGATTCTCCGCGGCGAGTGGGGCTTCAAGGGCTTCACCGTATCCGACTGGGGCGGCACGCACAGCACCATGGGCGCTGCGCTGCACGGCCTCGACGTCCAGATGACGGGCAGCAGTTATCTCGGCCCCGCCCTCATCGACTCCGTCAGGGCAGGGAAGGTTCCCGAGTGGGTCGTGGACGACAAGGTCCGCGAACTTCTCCGAGTGCGCCTGGCACTCGAGCCCATACCCGAAGATGTGGCCAATACCGTGCTGGCTTCCCGTCCCGAGAGCCGCGAGTCTGCCCTTGAGATCGCCCGCAGGTCCGTCGTCCTCCTCAAGAACGACGGCGGCGTCCTTCCTCTCCCCAAGACTGTCAGGAAGATTGCCGTAATCGGCCAGAACGCCGTCCTTAAAACCCAGTCCGGAGGCGTTGGCGCAGGTGTCAAGTCTCCTTATGAGGTCACTCCTCTCCAGGGCATCCAGCGCCGCGCGGGCGACGCTATAGAGGTCGTCTATGCTCCCGGCTATAAGAACTTCGGAGGCCGCCGTCGCGGCCCTGCGGGCGCTCCCGCCGATCCGCTCGCTGCTGCCGCCATCGACGAGCCTGCCGACCCGGCCCTGCTCGCCGAGGCCGTCGCTGCCGCGAAGGACGCCGATGTCGTCATCTTCTTCTGCGGCACCAACAAGACCATCGAGTCCGAGGGCAGCGACCGCCAGGACATAAAACTTCCTACCGGACAGGAAGAAGTCGCCGCAGCACTCCGTGCAGCCAATCCGAATCTCGTCAGCGTCATCATCTCCGGCGGTCCTTGCGACCTGCAGGAGCTCGTGAAGTCGTCTCCTGCCATCCTCCAGGGCTGGTGGAACGGTATCGAGGGCGGAACAGCCCTGGCCGAGATCCTCTTCGGTGACATCGCCCCTTCAGGCAAACTTCCTTTCACCTTCCCCGTCAAGCTTGAGGATTCCCCGGCCTATGCCATGGGCAATTTCCCGAACGCCGATCCCACCGCCGGCGACCTCTTCACCGAGCAGTACCGCCGCGACATCACCGGCGGGGCGCAGCAGGGTGGCGACCGACGCGCCCAGAGACCATCCCCGGTTTCCAAGTATACCGAGGGAATGCTCGTAGGATACCGCTGGTACGATACCAAGGACGTTCCCGTGATGTACGCTTTCGGTCACGGCCTGTCGTATGTCGGTTTCGACTATGCCGATCTCAGGACCGACAAGTCCTCCTACAAAGCCAAGGATGTCATCAAGGTCAGTTTTGACCTCAAGAATACCGGTGCCATGCAGGCCGACGAAGTGGCCCAGGTCTATGTCCGCCGTATCGGCACCAAGGTCGAATGGCCACTCAAGGAACTCAAGGCCTTCGACCGAGTCACCCTCGATGCCGGGGCAACAACGCGCGTATCCCTTGAGATTCCCGTCAGCAGCCTGTGCTACTGGGACGTAAGGTCTGACAAATGGAAACTTGAGGACAGCGACATCGAGATACTGGTCGGTTCCGCTTCCGACGACATCCGTCTCTCCGCCAAGGTACATATTTGATGTATTGCCGGAGACTTCCTCTTGAATGACTGACACTAAAACATAATGATCGCTTATATGAAAAGAATACTATTCTGCGCCTTCTTGCTTCTGGCCGCGACGACCCTGTCCGCCCAGCGCCTGATGAACCAGGCACCGGACTTCAGCCGCGACTATGTCGACATGTCTTCCATCTATTTCTTCGCCGAGAGACTCTCCGAGTTCGATACGGCGTCCGGCGAAGGAACGGTCCAGTGGGGCCGCTACAGCCTTGAGCCCCGCCAGGCGTTCAACACCAACACGGTCGTGATGGACCGGCTCCGCATGAAGGATTTTCCCGCAAGCGGATACGAGAACGACCCGCAGTTCCGTTTCAAGGTGGATTTCATCTCCGACCGCACCGTGCGCGTCAGGATGCTTACCTCCCTTGTCGAGCCCAAGGAGGTGGAAGAGGTGATGTTCAGTCCCGAATTCATCGCTTCCGACCCGCATGCAGCGTGGGCTTGCACGGAGAATGAGAACGAGATCGTCTATACGAGCCCGAAGGGTTCACTGACCATTGTCAAGCAGCCTTGGCGGCTTGTGCTCAAGGACGCTTCCGGCAAGGTCCTCACCCAGACCTGGACCAGCCGCGACAATGACGTCAGCCAGGTCAAGGTCATTCCGTTCGGATTCCGCAAGGGCGGCATCGACAATGCCCGCCGCATCAATCCCGTGTTCAGCCTTAAGGCAGGCGAGCGCATCTATGGATGCGGCGAGTCGCCGACCGGCCTGAACAAGGTCGGCCAGAAGGTCAATCTCTTCGTTACCGACCCCCAGGGCCCGGAGACCGACGAGATGTACAAGCCCGTTCCCTTCTATTTCTCAAATCGCGGCTATGGTGTGTTCATGCACACCTCGGCACCGGTCACCTGCGACTTCGGCGCCTCCTATGTAGGTGCGACGAAACTCTTCATGGCCGACGAGAATCTCGATTTCTTCTTCTTCATCGGCGACCCTGCCGAGATCCTGGACGAGTATACCGATGTCGTGGGCAAGACTCCTATGCCTCCGACCTGGAGTTTCGGCACCTGGATGAGCCGCATCACCTATCTTACTCAGGATGACGGCTATGAGATTGCTTCCAAGCTCCGTTCTAACCGCATTCCGGCCGACGTCATCCATTTCGACACCGGCTGGTTCGGCGTGGACTGGCAGTGCGATTACAAGTTCGCCGAAGACCGCTTCTCCAACCCGAAGAAGATGATCAAGGACCTGCTTGACGACGGCTTCCACATCAGCCTGTGGCAGCTGACCTATTTCACGCAGCACAATACTTTCTACGACGAGTTGATAGACAAGGACCTGGTCGTGCGCAACGCCGATGGCACCATGCCGTACGAGGATGCCGTGCTCGACTTCACCAATCCCGAGACCGTGAAATGGTATCAGGGACATCTCCGCGAGTTGTTGGAGATGGGTGTCGGAGCCATCAAGGCCGACTTCGGCGAGGGTGCTCCGCTCGACGGCTTCTATCACAACGGCCGCGGCGGCCTTTACGAGCACAACCTCTATCCCGTGAGGTACAACAAGGCCGTATGGGAGGTTACGAAGGATGTCCAGAGGCCTGACGGAGCCGTCATCTGGGCGCGTTCCGCCTGGGCCGGCTCGCAGCGTTATCCGCTCCACTGGGGCGGTGACGCCGCCAACACCAACGAGGCTATGCTCTCCACGCTGCACGCCGGCTTGAGTTTCGGCCTGTCCGGATTCCCGTTCTGGAGCCACGATATCGGCGGTTTCGTGAAGTCCACGCCCGAGGACCTTTATCGCCGCTGGCTGCCCTTCGGCTTCCTTAGTTCGCACACCCGCAGCCACGGTGAGCCCCCGACCGAACCCTGGCTCTACAATCAGGAGTTCACCGACTACTACCGCGCTTCCGCGGAGATGAAGTACAAGCTGATGCCCTATATCCTGGAGCAGGCAAAGAAGTGTACGGAGACCGGCCTTCCGATGGTGCGTGCGATGTTCATCGAGTATCCCGACGATCCCGTCGCGTGGATGGTCGAGGACCAGTACCTCTTCGGCAGCGACATCCTCGTGGCCCCCATCTTCGACACGCCGCAGGACTACAATGTGCCTCAGCGCCCGGTGAGCAATGAAGGGAAGCCGACTACAGGCCTCCGCCACTGGACCCGCAAAGTGTATCTCCCCGGAGGGCAGTGGGTTGATTATCAGACGGGAAAGGTCTACAAGGCCGGTTGGAACGACATCACCACGGCCGACCTCGAGGCGGTGATCCTCGTGCGCAAGGGTGCGGTCATTCCGACCGTTCCGGTGGCACAGAGCACCAAGGATATCGACTGGAATGCGGTCAAGAACGTAAAGTATTGATCTAACCTTTTCCGGGTTCTTCAACATGGCAGCTGCGCAATCGTGCGCAGCTGTCTTTTTTCTATTCATGACGGCAAAAAAAGTACTACTTATTCTAACGATGAATCTTTATCTTTGCAGTATACTGATAACCAGTACGGGGAATTGACCGACTTAATAATCTGACACTATGATTTTCAAAAGACTTATACTCATGCTTGCGGCGCTGGCCTGCACTGCGGTAACGGGTGCACAGGATTTCCACATCAACGCTTCCGGATATTTCAACAAGGACGGCGTAGACGTCATGGCGTTCAACGACTTCTATCCTGAGGGCCACCAGGGCGGTATCTCCGTCCTTATGAACGGGCATCGTGTCGCCAGCAACGGCGACATCCGTTTCGATGCCACTCCCGGCCAGTGGCAGCCTGTACCTAAACAGCTTAACCGCAGGGTTGAGGGCGACAAGGTCATCACCACCCTGTGCTTCCCGGATTCGAGCCGTCACTTCACCGGCTTCAATCCCATGATCTACCCTGACTACAGGGTTACCTATGTCGTTACGCTCCAGCCGCAGGACAAGGGCTTCCTGGTGACTGTCGATCTCGACAAACCGGTCCCCGAGGAACTCCTCGGCCGCGCCGGTTTCAACATCGAGTTCTTTCCCGGCGACCTTTTCGGCAAGCCGTGGATTATGGATAACAAGCAGGGCATCTATCCCCAGCAGCCCAACTCCCCGGTCATCACCCAGGAGAGTTACGTTTACAGGAGCGTCGGCGATTTCCGTCCTAAGAACGCTCCGGATACGGACATCAAGCACCTGATCGGCGAGGGCTACAGCCCTTACACGGCCGATGCCGTCATCGCCGAGCCGTATGCGGTGGGCAAGGTCTTCACCTCACGCCCGGACGACCCTTACAGCCGCCTGACCATCAAAAGCCTCAACGGTGCCGACCTCAAACTCTACGACGGCCGTATGAACCATACCAACGGATGGTTCGTGGTCCGTTCCGAGATCCCCGCCGGCGCCACCAAGGGAGCCGTCCAGTGGTACATCGAGCCCAACGTGGTCCCCGGCTGGACCTATCCCGCCGTCGTCCAGACTTCGCAGGTGGGCTATCTTCCCAACCAGAGCAAGGTCGCCATCATCGAGACCGACCGCCGCGACGCTCCGCTCGCGGGCGCGACCCTCGTACGCTATGAGGCTGACGGCGAGCATTTCGTAAAGAACTATCCTGCAGTGCCCTGGGAGGGCAGTTTCCTCCGCTACAACTATCTCAAGGTGGACTTTACCGAAATCGAGGAGGAGGGTCTCTATGCCCTCAAGTACGGTTCCAGCAAGTCTCCTATATTCCGCATCGCCCCCGACGTGTACGACAGGGGAGTCTGGCAGCCCGTCATCGAGTACTTCCTCCCTTACCAGATGTGCCACATGCGTGTCTCCGAGAAGTATAAGGTCTGGCACAACACCTGCCACATGGACGATGCCATCATGGCGCCTCCAGGCAACCACATCGACGGCTATGTCCAGCCCGAGGACTACAAGGTCCCGATGGAGCCTTATACCCGCGTCCACGGCGCCAATATCGGCGGTTGGCATGATGCCGGCGACGACGACGTCCGCCACACCACCGGCAACGAATGCTACATCCTGACCATGGCCCTGGAGAGTTTCCACCCCGAGATCGATGCCACAGCCATCGACCAGATCAAGCGCGTCTGCGAGATCCACGAGCCTGACGGCAAGAACGACATCCAGCAGCAGATCGAGCACGGTATGCTCCACGTCGTCGGCTGCTATGACGGCCTCGGAGGCCGCTTCTCGAAGGGAATCATCACGAACAATCTCCGCCAGTACGCCACCCTCGGCGATCCTTCCTATGCTACTGACGGCATTCCCAACGACGACGACCGCTGGATCTATCCCGATACAGGCAACGGCGTGAGCGTCGCCACCAACGTGGCTGCTTCCGCCCGCGCCCTCCGCGGCCTGAACGACACCCTTGCCGCCCGCTGCGTCGAGATCGCCAAGAAAGTATTCGCCGAAGCCGAGGTCCCGGCCACCGGCCGCGGAGGCGGTGCGATGAGCAAGATGCAGCTTGCCGTCGAACTCTACCTGACCACCGGCGAGCAGCAGTATTGGGACTTCATCATCAGCAACTGGGACGCCGTAGTGGCTTCCGCCTCGAACTGCGCATGGTACATGGCCCGTATCGAGAAGCAGATGGAGGGTGACAAGAAATACAGGAAACAGTGCGACGCCTTCCGTGCTGCCCTCGTGAGATACCGTGACCAGCTCGACCGCCAGAGCGCCGCTACTCCGTACGGTGTTCCGTACAGCCCCAGCATCTGGGGTGCCGGCTGGGACATCCAGTCCTTCGGCTACCGCCATTATTTCCTGGCCAAGGCATATCCTGACATCTTCGCCCCCGACCAGGTCTTCGACGCCCTCAATTTCATCCTCGGCCGTCATCCCGGTCTGAACCAGGCCTCCTTCGCAGGTGGCGTGGGCGCCGAGTCCACTACCGTCGGCTACGGCTTCAACCGCGCCGACTGGACGTACGTCCCCGGCGGCACGGTGTCCGGAACAGCCCTTATCCGTCCCGACTTCCCCGAACTGCTGGTGTTCCCGTTCCTGTGGCAGCAGGTGGAGTATGTGATGGGAGGAGGCTCCTCGCACTACATGTTCCTCGTCCTTGCGGCGAAGGACCTGCTGGAGAATTAATCCTTAACACAGATAATGAAACGAATCCTTTTATCCATTCTCGCTTTGGGGGCCGCGCTGACGATGTCGGCGCAGGCCTTCAGATGCGCGGATCCGGAGGCTACTCCTGAGGCGCAGAAACTCCTCGAGCGTCTCGTCAGGATCCGCGACAAGGGCATAATGTACGGCCATCAGGACGACCTTCTCACCGGCTATACCTGGTGGGAGGTCGAGGGCAATTCCGATACAAAGGCCAACACCGGGGACTATCCGGCCATTGCCGGATGTGAGCTCGGTGAACTCGAACTCGGAAAGGACAGGAGCCTCGACTCCGTGTCCTTCGCCCATATGCGCAAGATGGCGAAGTGGTTCCACGACCGCGGCGGCATCCTTACCGTCAGCTGGCACCTTGTGAACCCCATTACCTCGCAGTGGCCAGGCGTAAAGGAGCCCAATGGCGCCGGTTCTGCCTGGGAGGTCAAAATGCTGTCCGCCAGCGGCATGAACGCCGTTCGCAGCGTCCTGCCCGGAGGAGGGAATAATGCTATGTTCAACACCTGGCTCGACCGTCTAGCCGACTTTTTCCTTAGCTGGAGGGACGACGACGGCAAGCTCATCCCGTTCCTTTTCCGCCCGTACCACGAGCACTCCGGCAATTTCTTCTGGTGGGGACGGGACCGTTGCTATGACGAGGAGTATGCCGCATTGTTCCGCTATACCGTCAACTACCTGCGCGCCAAGGGCCTGCACAACATCCTCTTCATGTACAACACAGACAAGGTGTATTCGAAGGAGGAGTACCTCCGCGGCTATCCCGGAGACGCGTACTGCGACATGCTCTCCATCGACTGGTACGGCCAGGGTGCGGAGTTCAACCGCAACGTCCGCAAGGCCATGGATTTCGTTTCCCAGACAGCAGAAGAGAAGGGCAAACTCTTCGCGCTCAGCGAGTGCGGCCCCCTCAGCCTGGACCTGCAGAAGATCCTGCCGGACTATAAGTGTTCCTATGTGCTGACCTGGCGCAATGCCGTGCCCCGCAGTGTCCGGGAATCCGGTTTCCAGCCCAAGCCGGACGAACTCCTGAAAGCCTTGAAGGCTGACAAGCACTACCTCTTCTACGAAGACATAAATAACATCAAATAAAACCTCGACCATGAAGCGTTTTCCAATCATCTTAGGAACCGCCTCCCTCATCGTGATGGCAGCCTGCTCACACGAGCAGGCCGCCGGAACGAGGGGCATCGGCGTGTATCCGGGCAATCCCGATGAGTCGGCAGCCCCTTCCGTCGTTAAGGGCGACGATACATACCGCAACATCGCGCTCGGAAGGGCAACCTACCAGTCGTCCAGTTATGACTACAACCTTACCTCGCAACTGATTACCGACGGAATAATCGACAATGGTCCGGTATCCTACGTCGATGTGATCGGGGGCGGGACGCTGGTGGACAGGCCCAACCACGAGAAACTTTTCGACGGCAAGCCCGACTCGCGTATCAATTTCAAGGCGTCGGACCCGACAGTCGAAATCGACTTCCACGGAAAGGGCGTATACGCCGACAGGATCGAGGTCCTTGGAACGGCATCAATGCCTTTCGGAAAGGAAAAGGGGGCCCAGCTGGTCTTGAAGGGGTCTCCTGACGGAAAGATATGGAAAGAACTGGGTATAGCCTCTGCGGCGGGTTTCGCGAACCGCACCGTTTCGTGCGTGTTCGATCTGGCTGCTCCTGAACTCCTGGAGGCCTTCCTGCTTGAATTCAAGCTGCCGGATGCAAATGATTTCTCGCTTCATACGGTCAACTTCTACAAAGACGGAGAATTGCTCGACGTGCTGCCGAGCAAGGATTTCGTCAGCGCCTGGCGGAGCGCCGGTGCCGCTGACGAATGGGTGAGCGTCGACTTCGGCTACACTTCCTCGTTCGACAAACTTGTATTCCACTGGCTGAATCCCGCCGCTTCCGGCGAGGTGTTCGTCTCCGACGACGCCAGGTCATGGAATTCGGTGGAGAAGATAGACGGTTCCGAAGGCTTCAGTGAGGTAAAGCTCGCCAAGGCCGCCAAGGGGCGTTTCGTGAAGGTGGCCTTCAGCGGCTCCGCAGACGGCCGGCCGCTCGAGCTCTCGGAGCTCGAGGTCTTCGGCCGCGGCGGCTCCGCCGTGGTGCCAAAGACCGCTGCAGTGCGCCAAGGCGCCCGCCAGGACCTTTCCGGCGGCGCCTGGAGGCTCCAGCGCGCTTCGCAGGTACAGGCTGACGGCGCGACCCTTTCCGGCCCGTCCTTCGACGACGCCGGCTGGATGGTTGCGACAGTCCCCGGCACCGTGCTGGCCAGCTACGTCAATGCCGGCGCCGTGGCCGATCCGGCCTTCGCCGACAACCAGTTCCTGGCCTCCGACTCGTATTTCCGTTCGCCTTTCTGGTACCGTGACACCTTCAACGCAACACTTGACTCCGAAAGGCAGTACCTGCATTTCGACGGCATCAACTGGAAGGCCGACGTGTACCTCAACGGCAAGTCGCTCGGCCGCATCGAGGGTGCTTTCCGTGAGGCCGAGTTCGACGTTACTGGTATTCTCAAGGATGGCCGCAACGACCTGGCCGTCCTGATCCATGAGAACATACATTATGGGGCGGTCAAGGAACAGACCGCATATACTCCCGACCAGAACGGCGGAATCGTGGGTGCCGACAATCCCACGATGCACGCTACTATCGGTTGGGACTGGATCCCGACCGTTCGCGGCCGCGACATCGGCATATGGGACGACGTCTACCTTGCCTACAAGGGGGCGGTGAGCATTGCCGACCCGTTCGTCCGCACCGTCCTTCCGCTTCCCGACACCACTTCCGCCGACGTCCTTGCCGAGGTCACGCTTGTCAACCACTCCGACAAACCCGTCTCCGGTTCGCTCCGTGGCTCTTTCGGCGACGTGATGTTCGACATGGCCCAGAGCCTCGCCCCGGGCGAATGCAAGCTCGTGAAACTCAGCCCCGCCGAGGTTCCCGCCCTTCACCTTAACCATCCCAAACTGTGGTGGCCGAAGGGCTACGGAGAGCAGAACCTCTACGACGTGAAGTTCTCCTTCATCGCTGAAGGCAAGACTTCCGACGAGGTTTGCTTCCAGTCCGGCGTGCGCCAGATGGACTTTTCCGTCGACGGATACGAACCCACGCCAGGACTTCCCGGCGGAGGCTTCGCCTCTTTCGGCAAGCCTGAACGCCTGAGCCTGTTCGTCAACGGCCGCCGTTTCATCGGCTTCGGCGGCAACTGGGGATTCCCCGAGTATCTTCTGAACTATCGCGCCCGCGAATACGACATCGCCGTGGCGTACCACGCCGACATGAATTTCACGATGATACGCAACTGGGTGGGCATGACCGGCGACAAGGAGTTCTACGAGGCCTGCGACCGTTACGGAGTTATGGTCTGGCAGGACTTCTGGCTCGCCAATCCCTGGGACGGTCCCGACCCGTATTATCCCGACCTCTTCTGCGACGTTGCCGAGGAGTATGTACGCCGCATCCGCAACCATCCTTCGATAGGCATCTATGTAGGCCGCAACGAGGGCAATCCTCCCGAGGCCATCAACACCTTCCTTGCGGACATGGTCTCCAAGGAGCATCCCGGAATGCACTACATACCGCATTCCGCGGCTGGTGTAGTCAGCGGCGGCGGTCCCTACAGGGCCCTTCCGGTCCGCGACTACTTCCGCCTGCACGGCCATGATACCTTCCACAGCGAACGTGGCATGCCGAACGTGATGAACTACGAGAACATCGTGCGTGCATTCGGTGCGGACAATGTCGAGCCGGTCAATACCCTGGCGCACCCGAATGCAATGTACGGCCTGCACGACTATGCCCTTGGAGGGCTGCCCAACGTGTCTTCCGCACAGTCTGCCGAGAGTTTCAACCAGATTATCGCGAAGGCGTTCGGCGAACCCGCCGATGCCAGGGAGTTCGCAGCCCTCGCCCAGTGGATCAACTACGACGGCTACCGCGCGATCTTCGAGGGACGCAGCGAGCAGCGCCGCGGCATGATCCTGTGGATGAGCCATCCCGCCTGGCCGTCGATGGTATGGCAGACATACGATTATTATTTCGAACCTACGGGAGCCTATTTCGGCAGCAAGAAGGCTTGCGAGCCGCTCCACATACTGGTCAATCCCGTCAAGGAAGACGTGGAGGTGGTCAACTATCACGCTTTCGACCACAAGGGCCTCAAGGCCGCAGCGCAGCTCATCAATCTCGACGGCACGGTGGTCTGGAGCAAGGAAGCGACGCTCGACATCCGTGAGGACCAGACTGTCCCTTGCTTCCCGCTCGAGTTCCCCGACAACCTCTCAGACGCGTACTTCATCAAGCTGGTCCTGACGGACGCCTCGGGCGAAGTCGTTTCCGACAACTTCTACTGGCGTGGCCGCGAGGAGGGCAACCTCCAGGCGCTGCGCGGCGTTGCCAAGACCTCTCCCAAGTGCAAGGTCACGCGTTCATCCTCTGACGAGGAGTACTGCTTCACGGTCAAGGTCACCAATGACGACAAGGTCCCGGCCATGATGCTGCGCCTCAAGGCCATGGACAAGGCCACCGGAGACCTTGTCCTTCCGGTCCTCTATTCCGACAATTACTTCTTCCTGATGCCGGGCGAGTCCCGTACCATCAGCGTAAAGGTCCGTAAGGAGGACTGCGCAGGCAAGCCTTATATAACCCTCAGCGGATTCAATGTCGCTGAGACAACCATTTGATAGTCAGAATTCTGTCATGAAGCATCTGAAAGCGCTGATGACGGCCGCAGCCGTCATCCTTACGATGGCATCCTGTTCCGACCGTGAAGGCAGCCGTTTCACTAAAGTAGTAGACGGCCGCTTCGAGAGGGACGGCAAGGAAGTGTCATTCGTCGGAACGAACATGTGGTACGGGCCGATCCTGGGGTCTGAGGGACGTGGAGGAAACCGTGAAAGGCTTGTCCGCGAACTCGATGAACTCAAGTCGCTCGGCGTCACGAACCTTCGCGTCCTGGTCGGGGCGGACGGGCCGGAGTATATGCCCGCCCGCACCACGCCCGTCCTGCAGCCCGAACCGGGGGTCTACAACGACACGCTCCTGGTCGGACTCGACTATTTCCTTGCAGAACTCGGCAAGCGCGACATGCAGGCCGTGCTTTTCCTGAGCAACGCCTGGAGCTGGAGCGGAGGCTTCAACGTCTATCTCCAGTGGGCCTCGGCGGCCGACAGTTCCGCCGTGCGGCGCTGGGGCATACAGCCGTCCGAGTTCTACAAGAGCCGGGATGCCCAGCAGATGTATTTCAACCACATCCGCAACATCGTGACACGCCGCAACACCGTCACGGGAAAGCTTTACGAGGACGATCCGGCCATTTTCAGCTGGCAGCTTGCCAACGAGCCTAGGCCTTTCTCCCGCGAGCCGGCGGTCACGGATGCCTTCTGTAACGTGCTGGCCGAGTCCGCTGCGCTGATCAAGAGCCTGGACCCCAACCATATGGTTTCCACGGGTAACGAAGGCGCCATGGGCTGCAATGACGGCGACCTGGCGCTCGCACGTCGCCTGAACACCTGTCCCGACATCGACTATGTCACCATCCACATCTGGCCCATGAACTGGAGCTGGGTGCATAAGGAAACCCTTGACAGGGATTTCAGCGCGGCGTTGTTGAGGACAGACTCCTATATCGACGAGCACGAGGCTTTTTGCCGTGAGCTCGGCAAGCCGATGGTCATCGAAGAGTTCGGCTTCCCGAGGGACGGGGGACTGTACGACGACGGCACTCCCACGACCCTGAAAGACCGGTATTACAAGCACGTCTTCGACCGTCTGCTGCGCTCGCGGAGCGAAGGCGGCGCCCTTGCCGGCGTCAATTTCTGGGCTTGGAGCGGCTTTGCCGTAAGGCCTGTCGGGCGATATGAATCGCGCCAGGGCGACGACTACTTCGGCGATCCCGGCCAGGAGGCTCCTGGCCTTTATTCCGTTTTCGTCAGCGACGCCGGCACCATCGGGGTCATCAGGGAGGCAACGGCCGCTATGGATGCGCCCTATGCCAGGGCACTGGTCGAGAACGACTGGATCCTTGGCAAGGACAAGCCCCTGCGCTTTGACGTGCACAACGTGGGGAAAACCCCTTCTTCCTTGACCGTAAGGCTTTCGACGGACAAGGGGGAGCCGGTAGGGGAATGGTCGGAAACAGTCCCGAAGGATGGTATCGTGCAGTTCGCTTTCGACCTGACGGACGGGTTCTACAAGGTTGAATCCACGCTCGACGGCAGGCCGGTGCGCGACTTCGTCGTGGGTATCGGCAATCCGGAGAAGGTCGTTTCCGAGCCTGACAAGGCGGACGATTTCGATGATTTCTGGGAGAAGAGCCTCAATGAACTGGCTGCAGTGGACCCTCAGTACAGGCTTACCGAGCTGCCGGAGCACTCCAACGATGTCCGCAAGGCTTACCGCGTGGACATGATGTCCTGGGGAGGGGAGCCCATCTCCGCGCTGTTGATGGAGCCCGTCAAGGAAGGGAAGTTCCCGGTATTCATCAATTATCTGGGGTACAACTGCGACCCGTGGTATGAGGATCCTTCAGACAACCCGGAAACCATTAAGGTTTGGCTCTGCACCCGCAGGCAGGGCTTCAACCGGGATCTTTCTGAGCCGGCCGATTTCACGGTCCGTGGCCTTGAAAGTCCTGGAACCTATTATTACCACGGAGCTTTCCTGGACGTCGTGCGGGGTGTCGACCTCGCGTGCTCGCGGCCGAAGGCCGACCTCACGCGGGTCTTCGCCGAAGGCGGCAGCCAGGGCGGGGCATTCACCCTCATAGCCGCCGCGCTGGACCCGCGCATCAAGGCCATCGCTGCATTCGTGCCCTTCCTCAGCGACTATCCCGACTATTTCAAAGTGGCTTCCTGGCCCGGCAATGAGATTCTTCCGGCTGCCAAACGGCTGGGTATCAGCGACGGGGACCTTTATCACACCTTGTCATACTGCGATGTGAAGAACTTTACCGACCGCATCCATTGTCCGGTTCTTATGGGATTCGGGCTGCAGGACGACACCTGCCCGCCGCATACCAACTTTGCCGGATATAACAATATTCCTTCTACGACGGAGAAGTCCTGGATATGCTTCCCTCTGAGCGGCCACCATGTCGAACTTGAGCCCGGCTGGAATGAAGCCCGCAATGCATTTTTCGCCAGGTATTGTGATTAAAAGGTATTTTAGCTATATTTGAAAGTGCTGACAGATAATTCCTTTCACAAACAGTGTCCATAAAATGAAAAAGCTCTTTATCCTGGCGGCAGTCGCGATTGCGGCGACCGTCTCATGCGGTTCCCCTAAGGGGAATCAGGCCGAAGAGGGCCAGCAACTGTTCATCGGCGACGACATCGCCGTAGCTCAGACCCAGTACGGAAAGGTACGTGGCTACATCCTTCATGACATCTATCAGTTCAAGGGCATCCCTTATGGCGCTCCGACCAGCGGCAAGAACCGCTTCATGCCTCCGCAGAAACCGGAGCCGTGGGAGGGTATCCGCAATGCCTACAACTACGGCGCTTCCGCTCCCCAGTCCTTTGGTTACTCGCGTTCCCCGGAGTCCGCGGGATTCCTCGTGGACAACTGGAATTATGACGATTTCAGCGAGGATTGCCTCCGCCTGAACGTCTGGACACCTGGCCTTGACGCCGCCAAGCGTCCGGTCATCGTATGGTTGCACGGTGGCGGATTCTCGAGCGGCAACGGCATCGAGCAGGATGGCTACTGCGGCGAGAACCTATCCAAATACGGCGACGTCGTATTCTGTTCGCTCAACCATCGCCTCAACGTCTTCGGTTTTTCCGATTTCGCCAGTGTGGGCGGAGAGAAATACCTTCACTCCGGCAATGTAGGAATGCTTGACATCATCGCTGCCCTTCAGTGGGTGCATGACAATATCGCCAATTTCGGCGGCGACCCGGGCAATGTCACTATCATCGGCCAGTCCGGCGGCGGCTCCAAGGTCAGCACAGTTGCCGCCATGCCTGCGGCCAAGGGCCTGGTACACAAGGGTGTTGCCCTGTCGGGCAACTCCATCCGCGGCGGCGACAAGGCAGCCGCCGAGAAGCTCGGTGAGTATATCCTCAAGGAGGCCGGCCTGAAGCCCGCCCAGATCGACAAGCTTCAGGAGATGCCTTGGGAGGAGTATTATGCACTTGCCAACCGCGCTTCGCGCAAGATGGCTTCCGAGACCGGCATCAGCTCCGGCTTCAGGCCGGTGTCCGACGGCGTCGACATCCCGTTCGAATTCTTCGCTGCCAACGACCCCAATGTTCCGGACATCCCGATGATTTACTGCACCACTTTCCAGGAGCAGAATCCTGACCGCACCAACGCCGCCCTCGAGGACATCACCTTCGACGGTGTTGTCCAGCAGATGACCGGCAGGTACGGCGACAATGCCCGCCAGATCGTAGAGGCCTATGCCAAGGTGTTCCCCGACCTCCGTCCCATCGAAATCTGGGCAATGCTGACCGGCGTCCGCACCAACGTCGTCCGTGCTGCCAACACCAAGCTCCAGCAGAAGTCTCCGGTCTATATGGCCTGGTTCGGCTGGCAGCCGCCGCTCTTCGACGGCCGCATGCGCGCCTTCCACTGCCTCGACATCTGCTTCTGGCTGCACAATACTGACGCCATGATCACCCATACCGGCGGCGGCTCGCGTCCGCGCGCGCTGTCGGACAAGATGTCCGACGCCCTGCTCGCGTTCATGCGCACCGGCGATCCTAACACCAAGTCCCTCCCGGCCTGGCCGAAGTATACCGCCGAGAACGGAGAGACGATGGTTCTCAATGACGTCTGCGAGGTCAAGAACGACCCTGACCGCGAGTGCCGTACGGTCCTGGAGACCCTTATGGGCCAGTAGGACTGCCGTACCGCTCAGCGAACGCAAAAGCGCGGATTCCCATTTGGGATCCGCGCTTTTTCCGTCCGCCTCAGGCGGAGAGTTGGTCAAGGAGAGTCGCCAGGAGACGGGTGAGGTGGCGGCGGGTATAACGCTCGAGACCTGTGGGGTTGAAAGCGGGACCGGCGCTGGAACCGGGGGCGGCGAGGTGCGCGGACCAGGCGCGGTCCACCGCGGAGCGGATGGCTGCGGACTGGTCCCAGTCGCACATGAGTCCGGTGCGTGTATCGGCGAGGACTTGCGCGGCAGCGCCGTCCTCCTGGCCGATGCCCAGCACCGGGCGCCGTGCCGCCAGGTACTCGAAAATCTTGCCCGGCAGGACGTTGCGGTATTCGGGCTCCTGCCTCAGGGGGAGGATCAGGAGGGATGCGGCGCGCTGCTCGGCGACGGCGACGTCGTGCGGCTGATATCCGAGATTGTCGAGATTGTGGCCGAGACCGCGCGCCTTTATGGCGGCGACGATGGCCTCGTCAACCTTGCCGACCAGACGGATGTGCAGGGCGCTGCGGAATGCCTCATCCTCTGCACATTTTGCCGCCAGGGCGTCCCACAGCGCCAGGGGATTGCCGTCCTCGGCAAACAGCCCTGTGTGCGTCACGCGGAACTCCGCCGGGCTGTCTGCCTGGAGAAGGTCTGTTTGAGGGTTGGAGACCTTCTCCACCTGTTCTGCGTTACAGGTGGATGAGGTTTGATTGTCCTGGGGAAGGTCTGCGGTGTTTGAGCAGACCTTCTCCACGGTAGGGGCTGAGGTGGCAGGGTAGTCGTCCTCGTCGAAGCCGTTGGTTATAAGGACGACGGGCGTGCGCGTCATCTCCTGGAACTCCCGCTGTACCAGCGGGGTGACGGAGATGACTGCCGAGGCCTCGTCCAGCACCGATTTCTCTAGCCTGTGCTGCTTGCGGTCAGCCGCCTTGCCCAGATGCAAGTGCTTATAGTAGAACATCTTGGTCCAAGGGTCGCGGAAATCGGCCACCCACGGGATGCCCGTGGCCCTGTGAAGCCCGCGCCCTATCAGGTGCATCGACTGCGGCGGGCCAGTCGTGACGATGACGTCCACAGGATGCTCTTTGAGATACTTTTTGAGGAATCGGACCGAGGGACGCACCCACCAGACCCGGGGGTCCGGGACGAAGAGATTGCCCCTGATCCACAGCGAAAGGTTCTGTTTCCAGTTCTTACTGCCACCGGAGATAGGGTTGACTTCGCCGCCGGTCGCGCGCGCGGCGTCTGGCGCGCTTTCACCGCCCACCGCCGCGGGCGAGCCCTTGCTGCCTATCAGCGTCTGCATGTCGGTCGAGGCCTTCGAACCCATGATACGACGATATATGCCGTAAGGCTCGGTGATAGGGCGACGGATGATCTCAGCCTCGGAGGGGATATCCGTCAGCAGAGTCTTGTCCACGGAGGACAGTTCGGGATTCTCCGGTGTGTAGACCACCGGCTGCCAACCTTCGGCAGGCAGATACTTGGCGAATTTCACCCAGCGCTGTACGCCCGACCCTCCTGCAGGCGGCCAATAGTAAGATATGACGAGAACCCTTTTCATATTGCTACAAATATACACTTTTTCCCCGCCCTATCAAACATCACCTCCTTGAGAGGAGTGCGGTAATTCGAGAATAATGACTAACTTTGTATGATAAGGAATCTACGAAGATGGCGAAGACGAAGGAAAAGGATCCGATGACCCCGATGATGAAACAGTTTTTCGGTTTCAAGGCGCAGTGCCCCGATGCCGTGCTGCTGTTCCGTTGCGGAGATTTCTATGAGACGTACGGCGAGGACGCCGTGATAGCCAGCAAGGTACTCGGTATCGTGCTGACCAAGCGGTCCAACGCAACGGAGGATGCGATTCCGATGGCTGGTGTCCCGTATCACGCCATCGACGCCTATCTTCCGAAACTCATCCGTGCCGGCTACAAGGTCGCCATCTGCGACCAGTTGGAGGATCCCAAATTCGCCAAGAACATAGTCAAGAGGGGAGTGACCGAAATCGTGACTCCAGGCGTCGCCTTCGGCGAGCAGATGCTGGTCCAGAAGGAGAACAACTTCCTGGCCGGTCTGTTCTTCCGCGGTGAAAGTTGCGGCGCGGCTTTCCTGGACGTATCCACCGGAACATTCAAAGTGGCACAGGGCAGTGCCGACTATGTCGGGACGCTTCTGGCATCCTTCGCTCCGAAGGAGCTGGTCGTGCCTCGCGGCTATGAGAAGTCCGTCAAGGAGAAGTACGGCACTTCGGCTTATATCACGACGCTCGATGAGTGGGCGTTCGTGCAGGATGCCTCCGAGGACAAGTTGCGCAAACAACTGGGGGTGAGGTCCCTGAAGGGATTCGCCATCGGCTCGTGCCCTCTGGGCATCTGCGCCGCCGGCGCATTGCTCGTATATCTCGAGCAGACGCACCACAGCGGCCTTGGCAACATCTGCTCCATCTCAAGGATAGACGGTTCGAAGTTCGTGTGGATGGACAAGTTCACCTTCCGCAACCTGGAGATATTCGCTTCGGCTGCGGGCGCGGAGGGGACGGCGCTGGTCGATGTAATCGACCGCTGCAGTTCCCCTATGGGCGCCCGCCTGCTCCGTCAGTGGCTCTCGATGCCGGTCATGGACCTGGACGAACTGAACGCCCGCTACGACGTGGTGGAACACTTCGTCAAGGAGGACGACGATTTGCGCGAACTGCAGGGCCTTGTCTCCAATGTCGGCGACCTGGAGCGCATCCTGTCCCGCGCGGCGACCGGCAAGATCCTGCCGCGCGAGGTGATGCAGCTGGGGCGCTCGCTGGAGCAGACAGACCCGATAGCGGCACTGTGCCGCGGACGCGGCGTCGCGGAGCTCGACCGCATGGTCGGGGAACTGCGCGGCTGCGGCGAACTGCTCGGCGACATCCGTCGCACGATGGCCGCCAGTCCCGCCGCCCAGTTGGGCAAGGGCGACATCATCGCCGCCGGGGTCGATGCAGAGCTCGACGAGCTCCGCGACATCTCCCACGGCGGCAAGGAGTACCTCCTGCAGATGCAGCAGCGCGAGATAGACCGCACGGGTATCAGCTCGCTCAAGATAGGCTACAACAACGTCTTCGGGTACTATATCGAGGTCCGTAACACCTTCAAGGACAAGGTTCCTGAGGAGTGGATACGCAAGCAGACCCTCGTCAATGCCGAACGTTACATCACCGAGGAACTCAAGGAGTACGAGGAGAAGATCCTCTCTGCCGAAGGGCGCATCTATGAGATTGAAAGCCGGATCTATTCCGGATTGATCGCAGAAATCCAAAGCTATATCCGCGACATCCAGGCCAACTGCCAGATACTGGCGCGGCTGGACGTCCTGTCGGGCTTCGCAGACCTGGCGGCCGACAGCCGCTACTGCCGTCCGGTCATGACGGACGGCCTCGTGCTGGACATCCGCGCCGGCCGCCATCCGGTCATCGAGAAAATGATGGGGCCGGGCGAGGAGTACGTCCCCAATGATGTATATCTGGATTCCGAACAGCAGCAGATCATCATCCTGACGGGTCCCAATATGGCCGGTAAGTCGGCCCTCCTGCGCCAGACCGCACTCATCGTGCTGCTGGCCCAGGTAGGCTGCTGGGTGCCGGCCGACAGCGCAACGATAGGTTATTTCGACAAGATCTTCACGCGCGTCGGTGCATCGGACAACATTTCCCGTGGCGAATCCACATTCATGGTGGAGATGCTTGAGACATCGATGATAATGCACAACCTCTCTGAGCGTTCTCTGGTCCTGCTGGACGAGATCGGCCGCGGCACGTCGACCTACGACGGTATGTCCATAGCCCGTGCCCTGGTGGAGTACCTCCATGAGCACGGCAAGCGCGCCAAGACCCTGTTCGCGACGCATTACCACGAACTGAATGACCTCGAGAGCATCTATCCGAGGGTGAAGAATTTCCACATCGCCGTCAAGGAGGTGGGCAAGCAGGTCATCTTCCTGCGCAAGCTCAAGGAAGGCGGTGTTGCACACAGTTTCGGTATCCATGTGGCCCGGCTCGCCGGAATGCCGCGCGAGGTGCTCGACTCCGCCGAGCGCACCCTCGCGCAACTCGAAGGCGGCTCTACGCCGAAGGTCTACGGACCTGGCCTACAAGCCGCGGAGTCCGGCTCGGAGACCGCATTTACCCGGGCAGGGTCGGCGTGTACCGGAAGGGACCCTAGCCGACGCGGGCTTGAGCCGGACTCCGCGGCAGGAGGACGCTCTGAGGGCGTGGAGCCGGGATTCCAACTGTCGCTGTTCCAGCTCGACGACCCCACGCTGAGCGCGATCCGCGACAAACTGAACGCCGCCGACCTCGACAATATGACCCCCATGCAGGCCTTTGACCTGCTACGTTCAATGAAAGCAGAATTAGGATTGTAATATGAGCAACAGACTGAAAGGGATACTGCCCTACGCGCTTATCGTACTGTTTTTCCTCGTGATCGCATACGCCTTCGTACCGCAGGTACTGGGCGGAAAGATCGTGAACCAGAGCGACATCTCCGGCTATGTGGGCATGTCGCACGAGATGAACGAATGGAACAAGGCACATCCTGAAGACCCGGCGTACTGGACCGACGCCATGTTCGGCGGCATGCCGACGACCACGATCTCGGCGCCGCGCCAGGGCGACTGGACGCAGGCCATCTACGATGCCCTGCTGACCGGCAAGCGCCCGGCGACCTACCTGTTCATCGCCCTGCTGGGAGGATTCCTGCTTCTGCTCTCGCTCGGTGTCGACACTTTACTGGCCGCGGGGGGTGCCATTGCCGTGGCTTTCTGCTCATACAATTTCCAGATCATCCAGGTCGGACACAACACCAAGATGCAGGCCATCGCATTCCTGCCTTGGGCGCTGGCGGCCTTCATTTTCACGTACCGCAGCGCCTTCAAGGAGGGCAAGGGCAGGAAGGCCTGGCTGCTGAAGACTGTGCTGGGGGCCGTGCTCTTCGCCTTCGCCGTGAGTTTCCAGGTCAAGGCCAACCATCAGCAGATCACTTACTACCTTGCGCTGATGCTGGTCATCTATGCGCTGGTGCTGTTTGTCTGGCTGGTCACCGACAAGGCCCGCAGGGGTCTGCTCGGGCGGTTCTTCATCGCCTCGGCCCTGCTGGTCGCGATGGGCGTAGCCGGCATCGCCACCAATGCCAACAAATTGATACCGGTATACAAATACACGGCCCAGTCCATGCGCGGCGGCTCCGAGCTCGCTTCCGCGAGCAACGCCGCCTCCGGCGGCCTGACCCTCGACTACGCCACCGCCTGGTCGTACGGTTGGGAGGAACTCCCCAACCTCATGATTCCCAATTTCAACGGCGGCTCATCCAGCGGCGCCGTCAATCCCAAGCACTCCGAGACCGCAAAACTCTTCAAGGATGCCGGCTACTCCAACTACAAGGATATCGTCAAGGCCTTGCCGCTGTACTGGGGTCCCCAGCCGTTTACGGCGGGACCCATGTACATGGGAGCCATCACCGTGTTCCTGTTCATCCTGGGGTTGTTCCTGTGCGAGCCGAAAGACAAGTGGTGGGTGATTGTCTGCACCGTGCTGGCGATACTGCTTGCTGTGGGCAGCCATTTCATGTGGTTTACCAAACTTTTCTACGACCACATGCCGTTCTACAACAAGTTCAGGACGGTGTCCATGGCCCTTGTCATCCTCCAGGTTACCCTGCCGGTGCTCGGTTTCCTGGCGCTTGACAGGATCGTCAAGGGACAGACCACGGCAGAGGAGTTCAAGAAGAAGATCCCTGTCGCCGGTACCATAGTCGCCGGCTTCTGCCTGCTGCTGTACATATTCCCGTCCATCGCCGGTTCGTTTACCGGAAGCGTCGATGCCGGACAGCAGGACATCCTGGTGGATGCCCTGAAGGCCGACAGGCGTTATCTCCTGAGGGCGGACGTCCTGAGGTCCCTGATCCTGATTCTCGCAGCAGGGGGATTGCTTCGCTGGGGCTATTCCGTGCCGAAGGGCGCGCCGAAGAGCTTCGACGCGCGGACGTCGGAGGGCCGCGATGCGGCCTTTGCCCGCCGTCGCACGGCAGCGCTGCTCGTCTGCGCGCTTGTCCTGCTGGACCTCTTCACCGTCGGAAAACGTTATCTTTCTGCCGATGATTTCGTGACCCCGCGTTCGTTCAACAGCCAGTTCGCCAAGACTACCGTGGACGACCTCATCCTGGAAGACAAGGACATCTCGTACCGCGTCCTGGACCTGACGGTCGATCCTTTCAACAGTTCACGCCGTTCCTACTGGCACAAGAATATCGGCGGATACAGTCCTGCCAAGTTGCAACGCTACCAGGAACTCATTTCCAAGTATCTGATCCCCGAAGTGCAGTCCATCTATGATGCCGCCAACGGTGCCGCCACCATCACCGACCTCGAGGCTGTGCTGCCGGACCTGCCGGTAATGTCGGCGCTTAACCTGAAGTACATCGTGCTGGGCGACGATAATATGCCGGCCTTCAACAAGAATGCCTTCGGCAACGCCTGGTTCGTCGATGGAGCGGTGCCTGCGGCGTCGTCCGACGAGGCGCTTGCGCTCGTCGGTACCACGGACCTGCGCTCCGCCGCGGTCCTGGAGCCTGCCGACGCAGCAGCGGTCGCCGGCACGGCCTTCGCTGCCGCCGCCCCCGGCGACACCGTCGTGATGACCTCCTACGCCCCGAACGAGCTGCATTTCCATTACCGTTCGGCCGGGACCAGGATGGCGGTCTTCAGCGAAGTCTACTATCCGGAGGGCTGGCACGCCAGCCTGGCGGACACGGGAGCGGAAGTTCCGGTGCTTCGCGCCGACTGGATACTCCGCGCCGCCGTCCTGCCTGCCGGAGAGCACGACCTCGTCATGCGCTTCGATCCGCCTTCGATCACCAGGAGCGTGACCATCTCCAGGGCTTCGTCGATCGGCCTTATCATCGTGCTTCTGCTGGCAGCGGCAAAGTCCGTCTTCGTGGCGGTCCGTAAAAAGGAGGAATAGATGGAAGTCCGAGCCAAGAAAGCCCTGGGGCAGCATTTCCTGACGGATCAGGGCATAGCCCAGGCCATAGTCCGGGCCCTGCGCGAGGACCCGTCCGCTCCGCGGGACGTCCTCGAGATCGGCCCCGGAATGGGCGTCCTGACGCAGTACCTTCTGAAGCGCGAGGACCTGGATCCCATGATGATAGAGATCGATACCGAGTCGGTGGAATACCTGCTGACTCATTTCAACGGGATGCAGGGACGCCTCATAGAAGGGGATTACCTCAAGCTCAACATATCGAAATTCTTCAAGGGCCCGTACCGCATCATCGGAAACTTCCCATACAATATCTCCTCGCAGATATTCTTCAAGATCCTGGACGACAAGGACCGCGTCCCCGAAGTGGTCTGCATGATACAGAAGGAGGTGGCGGACCGCATCGCCGAGAAGCCCGGCTCCAAGACCTACGGTATCCTTTCCGTGCTCCTGCAGGCCTGGTACGACATCGAGTACGTCCTCGCCGTCGGCCCAGGGGCTTTCAGCCCGCCGCCGAAAGTCCGCTCGGCCGTCATCCGTCTTACCCGCAACTCCCGCACCGACCTCGGCTGCGACGAAAAGCTGTTCAAGGCGGTGGTCAAGACGGCTTTCAATCAGCGGCGCAAAACCTTGCGCAACGCGCTGAAGCCGATGCTGCCCGCCGGTGCAGACGCCTCAGCCTTCTTCGCGGATCCGGTCTTCGACCTCCGCGCCGAGCGCCTCGGCGTCGAAGACTTCGTCGCCCTCACCCGCCGCTTTGACGGGCAGCATTCCACAGAATGAATCCCACCGCCCCTGCATCCATTCTGTGGCAGCAAAAAGCACACAAACGCCGTTATAGCCGCCACAGAATGAACGTCAGCATTCTCCCATCCATTCTATGTCCCTAACTGCTTATGTGGAAAGCTATCAAATACATCCTTATCTTCTACGCTTTCCAGATTATTGGCGTCATTCCGACCTTTTTTCTGGGCAGCGTCAAAGAGAGTTCCTTACTGATAGGGCTGCTGTTTTCATCAGTCCTTTTCATCGTCTATGTCCTTTTGAAGAAGGAAACCCGTCCGCAACCGGGTTCCTTCACGGTGCGGCCCTGGAAGATACTGCTGCCGTGCATCTTTGTCTGGCTGGCTTTCCTGTTGCCCGAGTTCAGGATAATTGAAACCCTCGACTTACCCGATACGGTGTTTGAGGATATCGATACCGAGTCTTTTTACTCCGTTCAGGGAGTATTTGCCATAGGCATATTAGGCCCGATTGCCGAAGAGCTGCTTTTCAGGGGCGTGGTGCTGGATTCCCTCCTGCATTGGGACAGGATTGAAGGGCGTCCCTGGCTGGCCGTCATCCTGTCAGCGGTTTTATTCAGCCTTGCCCACATGAATCCCGCGCAGCTGCCTGCCACGCTTTCCATGGGTCTGTTCTTCGGATGGCTCTGCTACCGGACCGGAAGCCTCCTGCCCGGCATCGTGCTGCATGTCTTCAACAATTCCCTGCCATGTATCGCAGGCATGGTGTCGGCAGAGGAAAGCAGGTATGAGACGATGGCGGATTACTTCGGTTCGCCATGGACCGAGGACATTGCCATCGCCCTGTCGCTGATCGTATGCATAGAATGCCTGGTAGTGGTCGTTGGGATGGTGGACAGGCATTTTCCGCTCAAGAGGAGTGCTTGCATCGAGTACGGCGGCACTTTGGGTGACGGGGAGGGAGAGTCGCCGAAATAGCCGTCCATCGTCATGATTATACCGATGACTCCCTGATAGTCCCGGGCTCCTTCGGAGATGCCGTTGGATTTCAGGAAGAGGTTCATTATGGCCCGTTGCGCGTCCTCGATGATACGGACGCGCTTGCTGTCCCAGAACAACTGTATGGCGGCATTGTCATCCAGGACTTTCTCCGAGAGGCTGCCTGTCCAGGCCGCATAGCGCTCCTCCGGCAGCAGGGCGCGGGCGTTGGCGGCCACATATGGCAGAAGGGACAGATACCCGCTGTAGCGGATGTGTGGATTGTCTGACTGGCGGCAGAAGGCGTAGGCCCAATAATTGGCTTCCCCTTCGCCGGTAACTCCCGACAGATGGGCCATCTCGTGGGCCAGGGTGAAAGGATATTCTGTCTCCGGCAGATCGAGGTTCACCTGCGATTCGCAGAAGAAGGGCCCCATCCATCCCAGTACGGTAACGGCGGAGAACAGGGGGTTCAGCAGCGGCTTCTTCACGTGCTGCCACTCCCGCAGGGGCGTATAGCCGCAATCGGCAGCCCGCCCGGCATAAAACTCCTTGACCTCCTGTTCCACGTTGGCCGTACCCCTGCCTGCCTGCTCCCGTCCGGCGTCGGCGTTCAGCGCAGCGGTATATTCCGACAGGAAGCGTTCGAAGGCCTCCTGCTCGAAATGCACGGGCGTAATGCCCATCCGTGCATACAGCGGGGTGCGGAAATAGTTGTTGCCCCAGCCTAAATACAGCCAAACCAGGAGCCAGACGGCGATGCGCAGCGTCCGAACCATCCACTTGAGGAAGCCCTCTTTCTTTCGGACAGCTCGTATGAGCACACCGAGGAAAGCCAGCACGAAGCCGGCCACGACGATTTCCTCAAGGGAAAACTTCACCCAGGAGGCCGCCCATGACAGTGCCGCCGAGACGGGCGGATAGCAGTGCTCCGCGTAGAAATCCGCTGCCGGCGTCCAGAAGCGGCAAGCCGCCACTCCCGCCAGCAACGCCAGACCGATGAAATCTCCTTTTCGCACTTGATTACAGCAACGCTATGGATGACGTGGATCAGAAGGAATAGCCCAGGTGGAGGGAGATGCCGGTGGACATTACGTCCTTGACCTTCTGTTCGGGGTTGCGGATGGTGCCGATGACGTCACTGATGCCGATCAGCCTGCGGCTGAGGAAGTGATGCGTATCCACGCCAAGGGTGATATAGACGTTCTCTGCCAGGTCGAGTCCTATCTGGGGCTCGAAGAAGAATCCCTTGGTCTTGCCGTCAGGGTCGAAATTGATGGCTGTACCGATGTCTGCAGTTACGAACGGGCGGAATTGTCCCGGCCTGACCCGCCCGAAACGGGCGCGTACGAACAGTGGCAACACGTATTCATTGCCATATACCGGCTTCAGGACGTCGGTCTCTCCTACGAACTCGCTGGAACGTACGAAGCGCAGGCCGGCGCCGGCTCCGAGGAAGAAGCCCTTGGTGCGCTGCTTCCCCCAGACGTACGTCGCTCCGGCGGCGAAGTCCGTACCCTCCGTGAAACTTATATGGCCATATCCTTCAACGGCGTTGCGGGCCTTTTTGGACTGTTTCCAAGGCTCGAGGGCGAACAGGTTTGACGCCAGCAGCAGCGCTGCAAACACTATAAACAGCCGTTTCATTCTCCCTCCTTGTTTTCGAGTTTTCCTGCCAGCCTGGAGGCGATCTCCAGGAAGGCGAGGCCGTCGGGACGCGAGCCGAGGGCGACGGGCTCGCCCTCGTCGCCGCCCTCGCGGATGCCCTGGACGAGCGGGACCTGCCCCAGCAGGTCTATGCCCAGGGCCCGCGCCATCGCGACTCCTCCGCCCTGGCCGAAGATGTAGTACTTCTCGTCAGGATGCTCTGCAGGGGTGAACCATGCCATGTTTTCGACGAGACCCAGGACGGGTTTCTCCACGCCCTTGTTGCCGAACATGTTGACGCCTTTCTCGACGTCTGCCAGTGCGACGTTCTGCGGGGTGGTGACTATGATGGCTCCCTCCATCGGGATGTCATGGACCAGTGAGATGTGGATGTCGCCGGTGCCCGGCGGCATGTCTATGAGCAGGAAGTCGAGTTCGCCCCAATGGACCTGCAATATCATCTGTTTCAATGCGTTGCAGGCCATGGGCCCGCGCCAGATCAGGGCCTGGCCGCGGTCGGCGAAGTAGCCGATGCTCATCCATTTCACACCGAACTTCTCGGCGGGGAGTATCCACTGCCTGCCGTCCTCCTCTTCGACCGCCTCGGGTACGTGACCCTCGGTGCCGGTCATCACCGGCACGGACGGCCCGTACACGTCTGCGTCGGCGAGGCCGACCTTGTAGCCCATCCGGGCCAGGGCGACGGCAAGGTTCACCGCAACGGTGGACTTGCCGACGCCTCCCTTGCCGGAGGCTATGCCTATGATGTGCCTTATGTCCTTGACCTGTTCAAGGTCGAGGTCGAGCACGTTGGTTTTTTTCTTTGCCGGGGCTTCGTCCAGGACAATGGTCCGCACCTCGTTCTCCACTCCGGGGAACTCCCGGTTGAGGGTGGCGCGGGTGCTGCCCACGAGGTATTCGGTCAGCGGGTCACGCCGCTTGGGGAATCCCAGGGTCACCGTTATCCTGCCCCCGGCGGTCTCCACCGCGTGCACCATCCCGAGTCCTACGATATCCTTGTCGTCCCTGCCGGGATGGTGCACGGCGGCGAGCGCCTTCAAGACTTCCTGTTCAGTCATTTTTATTTGATGATGTTCATTTCGTCAAGGAGATATCCGGCTCCGCCGAACTTGTCGAGGAGCAGGAGGACATAGCGGATGTCGACGCAGATGCAGCGCTGCAGGTCAGGCTCGAACATCACGTCGCTGGACATCGACTCCCAGTTGCCGTCGAATGCGAGGCCGATGAGGTTGCCGTCGGCATCCATCACGGGCGAGCCGGAGTTGCCTCCGGTGATGTCACAGTTGATCAGGAAGCAGGCGGGAAGTTCACCCTTCTCATTGGCATACTGGCCGTAGTCCTTTGTCTCGTAGATCTCGTGGAGACGTGCGGGGACGCGGAACTCGTAGTCGTCGTTGTTCTCCTTCTCGATGACGCCCTTTAGGGTGGTGTAATGCTTGTAGAGCACGCCGTCCTTCGGGGAATACGACTTGACCGTACCGTAGGTGAGGCGCATCGTGCTGTTGGCGTCAGGATAGGAGGGCTCTCCGGCCTTCCACTCCATCATGCCCTTGGTGTAGGCCTTGCTGGCTTCGGCGATGGGGCCGGCGCTGGCATTGATTGCGGGGGTGAATTTCATCGCGGCTCCGGCGATCGCATTGTAGAAGTTGATGGCGGGATCCTTCAGGAAATCGTCATAAGTCTTGATCTTCTCGCGGAGTTTTTCCTCGGAAGTGAAAGCCGTGTTGTCGAAGAAATACTTCATGAAAGGCTCTACCTGCGACTCATCGAGGCCTTCGATGGCTATCTTGTCCTCAGGTTTTACATTTGCGAGATAGTGCTTCAGCAGGGCTACGCCTTCCTTCCTGTCGAGGGATTCGCTGTAGTCCTTGAACGAACGCGATACGGCTGCGATGGCGTCCTGGATGGCAGCGGCTTCGTCCTTGCCCTGGGCCTGGGCCCGGCGGTAGGCGCTGCCGAAACTGGAGGCGAAGCCGACGGCCTCGATCCTGTAGATGGACTCCGTGAGCAGGTTGTAGGCCTTGTTGGCCTCGGAAGCGGAAGCGACGGCGTCGGCTATGGTCTGGATGGCGCTGCCGTAAGCCTCGCGGCGGCTCTTCTTTTCATTAACCCATTTCATGAAATCAGCCTCCTTGCGCTCCTGGCGGCCGATGATGTCCAGTTTTTCGAAAGCGAGTTCCTCGCCCTGCCATTTCTTCCATCCGTTGGATGAACTGGCGTACTTGCTGGCATACTGGAGGTTGACCGCAGGGTCGGCCATGCGGGCCTCCCACATGACGTCCTGACGGACGGTGCGGGCGTCGATGGCAACCCTCTGGTTGGCGATCATCTGCTTGAGCTGGGCAGCGGTCTGGAAGCGTTGGGTGCGTCCGGGATAGCCCATTATCATGGCGAAGTCGCCGTCCTGGTAGCCCTTGAGGGATACGCCGAGGGTCTTCTTGGGGCGGTAGGGGACATTGTCCGGGCTATATGCGGCGGGCTCGTTGTCACGGCCGGCGTAGACGCGGAACATCGAGAAATCGCAGGTGTGGCGGGGCCACATCCAGTTGTCGGTTTCGCCGCCGAATTTGCCGGACGATGCCGGGGGAGCGCCCACGAAGCGGACGTCGGTGTACGTCTTGTAGATGATGAGGTAGAAGACGTTGTCGTTGTAGAAGCTGGAGACGGAAGCCGAGCAGTGGGGGTTGTCGGCTTCAGCCTTCTCCATGAGAGCCCTGGCGGCCGCTTCCATAGCGGCTTCGGCTATCTCTTCCTTGTCCTCTGCCTTCCTGTTCTGCTTGAGGGCGGCGTCATAAGCTTTTTCCAGTACGGAAGTGACGTCCGTCATGCTCTGGAGGAAGGTGACGCTTAGGCCCCTGGCGGGAAGTTCTTCTTTCAGATTCATAGCCCAGTATCCATCTTCGAGATAGTTGTGCTCGGGGGTGGAGAGTGCCTGGATGTTGCTGTAGCCGCAATGGTGGTTCGTGATGACGAGACCCTGGTTCGAGATCATCTCGCCCGTGCACCCTCCGCCGAAGTGGACGATGGCGTCTTTCAGCGAGGTATTGTTGATGCTGTAGATCTGCTCGGGGGTGAGTCGGCAACCAAGGTTGGCCATTGCTTCCGCGTTCATCTTCTGGAGAAGCGGGAGGAGCCACATGCCTTCGTCAGCGCGGGCTCCGACGGTGAGTGTCATGGCTGCCGCGACGGCGAGGAAGGTTTTTCTGAGGTTCGTTTTCATATTGTATCGAATAATGTTGGTTCAAGTTCTTTCGGGTGGAAACTCATACGGTGGTAAGGGGTATAGCCGTATCTTCGTATGGCTTCGATGTGTTCGCGTGTAGGATAGCCCATGTTGTGATCCCAACCGTATTGCGGGTATTCCAGGGCGATCTTCTTCATGAATTCGTCCCGCCAGGTTTTGGCGAGGACGGAAGCCGCGGCGATGCTGGCGTAGGTCGCATCGCCGTGCACGACGGTCACGTGCATATAGCCGTCAAGCGGCTTGAAGCGGTTGCCGTCGACCAGCAGGACGTCAGGCTTGACCGCAAGCCTGAGGGCGGCACGCTGCATGCCGGCGATGGACGCGTTGAGGATGTTGATGCTGTCGATCTCCTCCGGCTGCACGGCTTCCACCGCCCACGCGACGGCTTCCTGCTCGATGATGGGACGCAGGATGTCGCGCGAACGCTCGGTCATCCGCTTGGAATCGTTCAGAAGCGGATGGCTGAAGCCTTCGGGGAGGATGACGGCCGCGGCGAAAACCGGCCCGGCAAGCGGGCCCCTGCCCGCCTCGTCGCAGCCGGCCTCAACGAGGCCTTCATGCATGTATGGTTTCAGTCGGATGGATCGTGGCATGTCCGAAGCTTTTTAAGCATCATGCCACAAATTTAATCATTTTTATATTCTTCCTGCCCTTTTTCCAGCAAAGCTACCAATGACTTGAGATTCCGGATATTGTCATCCTTCTCCTTGATCAGGTCCTTGAGAAGGTCGATCTCTTTCCTGAGTCCGTCCAGACGGGCCTCATATTCTTCCGTCAGCCCCTTCACGCGGTCGTTGAACTGTGCACGGGCGTCCTTGAGCCTCTGGCTGATGGCCTCATCCGGCTTGAAGCCCAAGACTACTTCCTCGGGCGTGATGCCAGCCCATTTCGCCACTTCCAGCACTGTGTCGCTTATCATGCGGGTGTTGCCCTTCTCGACACTGCGGTAGGTGTTCCTTGCCACCCCGAGTGCATCGGCCATGTCGCCCTGGGACAAATTGTGTTCCAGGCGCAGCTTCATGATATTCTTCTTTATGGATTCGTTATCCATCGCGGAATGGTCGGCTTTTACGAGGCAAAGTTATCCTGGGCCATCAAAAACGCGTGACACATTTTTGATGTCAATGACAAATAAATGTTGTCATTCGTCCAAAAAAAGACACTTTTTTCGAAAAAAACATATATTTCTCCGTTATACCCCCCTGTATCGACGGGTATTTGTTGGAGGAATCGACCAATAGTGCCATAATTGCATTGCAAAATGACACGGAAATGAGAACAGTCGAAGAATGCTATGACCTGCTGGAAAAGCTGGTCAACGAAGAGAAGATTTTCCTGGATCCCTCTTACCCTTTCGAAAGGGTATGCCGCCTCCTCGGAGTGCCGCGCGCCGGGATGGATGCGCTCCTGATGCAGGAGCTAGGGCTCGACGGGGACGCGCTTTTCGCGTCCCTGCGCGCCGCCTTGCCCGAGCGTCTGGAGAGGAAATATGGCCTAAATTGCTTTTTTCAAGAGCATTGAAACATTTTTATTGGTTATGCCCTTAAAAATTTCTAACTTTGCAAACTCCGCCGACAAACAGCGAATTTTAGAAGAAATAACAATATAATAACTGAAAAATGAAAGAGTATTCCACCAAAGACATCCGCAACGTGGTCCTTCTCGGCTCCACCAAGTCCGGCAAGACCACCATGTCCGAGGCCATCCTTTTCGAGGGCAAGGTCATCGACAGAAGGGGCACGGTTGAGGACAAGAACACCGTCTCGGACTACACCGAGATCGAGAAGCTGAACCAGCGTTCCATCTACGGCGCTCCGCTGTATGCCGAGTTCGAAGGCAAGAAGATCAATGTCATCGACGCCCCCGGCGCAGACGATTTCTGCGGCGGCGCATTCGCTGCCTTCAAGGTCTGTGAGAACGGCGTCCTCCTCGTCAATGCCCAGCAGGGTGTCGAGGTCGGCACGGAGATCTTCGCCCGTCACGCCGGCAACGCCAAGCTCCCTCTCGTCCTCGCCATCAACCAGCTCGACAGCGAGAAGGCCGACTGGGACAACCTCCAGAACTCCCTCAAGGAGGCTTTTGGCGGCAAGCCCGTCTACGTCCAGTTCCCGGTCAACCCCGGTACCGCTTTCGACGCCTTCGTGGATGTCCTCACGATGAAATACTACAAGTTCACGGACCAGAACGGCAAGCACACCGTCTCCGACATCCCTGCCGAGTTCGCAGACCAGGCCGAGACCATGCACGCCGAACTCGTCGAGAAGGCTGCCGAGTTTGACGAGGAGCTCATGATGAAGTTCTTCGACGAGGGCGACCTCACCGAGGAAGAGATCATCAAGGGCCTCTCCACCGGCTACGCCAACGGCGATGCATATCCCGTGTTCTGCCTTTCCGCAAAGAAAGACGTCGGTGTCCGCCGTCTTCTCGAGTTCATCACCCACCTCGGCATCGTGCCCGCAGGCAAGGAAAGCGACCCCGCATCCCTCTATATTTACAAGAACGACGTCGAGCAGCACCTCGGCGAGGTCTCGTTCTTCAAGGTCATGAGCGGCATCGTCACCACCGGTGTCGACTTCGAGGAGCCCAATACCGGTGCCAAGGAGCGTTTCTCCGCCCTCTACGCCGTCGCAGGCCTCAAGAAGGAGTCCGTCAACTGCCTGCACGCCGGTGACTTCGGCTGCGTCGTGAAGCTCAAGAACGGCAAGGCCGGCACTACGC
Organism: Bacteroidales bacterium; assembly: GCA_017519865.1. GTDB lineage: Bacteria > Bacteroidota > Bacteroidia > Bacteroidales > UBA932 > Cryptobacteroides. The sequence continues at coordinate 36,733 of JAFWRQ010000023.1, forward strand.
TCTGCGCCATCGGCGCCGGTCTCGACTACGGCAAGATCGCCTATCCCGCCCCCAAGTACCGCTGCGCCATCAAGGCCAAGGTCCAGCAGGACGAGCAGAAGCTCGGCGACGCCCTCAAGAAGATCGCCTCCCAGGATCCCACCGTCATCGTGGAGTATTCCAAGGAGCTTCGCCAGACCATCCTCAGCGGCAACGGCGAGCAGCACATCAATGTCGTGAAGTGGAGACTCAACAACGAGTTCGGTCTCGACGTCGAGCTCTTCGCTCCGAAGGTCCCGTACCGCGAGACCATCACCAAGGTCGCCTGCGCCCAGTACCGTCACAAGAAGCAGTCCGGCGGCGCCGGCCAGTTCGGTGAGGTGCACCTCCTCGTCTGCCCTGCCGAGGGTGAGCTGAACACCAAGTTCATGATCAACGGCAAGGAAACCCAGCTCAACATCAAGACCCAGGACATCACCGAGATGGAGTGGGGCGGCAAGCTCGAGTTCTACAACTGCGTCGTCGGTGGTGCCATCGACCTCAGCTTCATGCCCGCTATCCTTAAGGGTATCAAGGAGCGCATGGTCGAAGGACCTCTCACCGGTTCCTATGCCCGCGACATCCGCGTCTTCGTCTACGACGGCAAGATGCACCCGGTCGACTCCAAGGAAATCGCCTTCATCATCGCTGGCCGCAACGCCTTCCGTGAGGCTTTCCGCAACGCCGGTCCCAAGATCCTCGAGCCTATCTACAATGTCGAGGTCATGACCCCGGCCGAGTACCAGGGCGCCTGTATGTCCGACCTCCAGAACCGCCGCGGTATCCTCGGCGACATGGGTTCCGACAAGGGCTTCGCCATCCTCAAGGCCCGCGTTCCTCTCGCTGAGCTCTACCGTTACTCCACGACCCTGAGTTCCATCACCTCCGGTTCCGCGACCTTCACCATGGAGTTCGCCGACTACCAGCCTGTCCCGGGAGACGTCCAGACCAAGCTCCTCGCCGACTACGCCGCCCAGGAGGAAGAGGACTAGACCTTTCAGCCAAGACAGAAAAAGTGCCGGTTTCCGTCCGGCACTTTTTTGTTATCTTTGCAGGCGCAATGACGCTGATACTTACAGGGAGCCCCACCAGGTACGGGGAAGACCATATAACCGGGGACAACGGCCTGCTGGCCGAGGTGAAGTCGGCACTGCCGCGGCGGCCGCGCGTGCTGCTGGTCAGCGCGGCGCCCAACGACAGGGGATTCACCGACTACGTACTCGAGTCCATGACGGAGTGCATATGCAGGTCCGGGATAGAACCCGCCGGGGTGACGATGCTGGACCGGCGCAATGCGGACCGCGCGCCGGCGCTGGTCCGCGCCGCGGACTGGATCGTCATGTGCGGCGGGCATGTACCTACCCAGAACCGTTTCATCCATGAGATCCGCCTGAAAGGACTCCTGAAAGGCTTTGACGGCCTGGTGATGGGGTGCAGCGCCGGGTCGATGAACTGCGCGGAACGCGTATATTCGCATCCGGAACTTCCGGGAGAGGCCGTGGACCCGTCATATCCCCGCTGGCTGGAAGGCCTCGGCCTGACTACCCGCCAGATCGTACCGCATTATGACCAGGTCCGTCACGCGGAGGTCGACGGGCTGAGGCTTTTCGAGGACATCATCTTCCCGGAGAGCTGGCGTCACGCTTTCTACACATTCCCCGACGGGGGATACATCATCTCAAAGGACGGCCATGAGGAGATCCGCGGCCTTGCCTGGGAGATATCCAATGGCCAGATGAGACAGATATCTGATGAAAACCGAATATATACATTCATGAACGTCATTTTTATTTCCCCACACTTCCCACAGACTTACAGTCATTTCTGCTCGGGTCTGCGCGCAAATGGCGCGAACGTACTGGGCATCGCGGATGCCCCGTGGCACGAACTCAGCGACGAGTTGCGCGGTGCCCTTACAGACTATTACAAAGTCAACAACCTTGAGGATTACGGCGAGATGTACCGGGCAGTCGCCTGGTTCGCCCATAAATACGGCAAGATCGACTGGATCGAGTCCAACAACGAGTACTGGCTTGAGCAGGATGCCCGCCTGCGCACGGACTTCAACGTCACCACCGGCATCAAGAGCGACCACGTGTCCGCCATCCGCAACAAATCCGAGATGAAGAAATACTACGCTGAGGGCGGTATACCTACGGCGCGGCAGATAAAGGGCTCCGCCGGACAGGCCGCCGTGAGGGCCTTCGCCCGCAAGACGGGATTCCCCGTCATCGCGAAGCCCGACAGCGGCATGGGCGCTTCCGGTACCTACAAGCTGTGCTCCGAAGCGGAACTCGCCGACTGGTTCCTCTCGCATCCTGACAACTACGGTGCGTTTGTCATCGAAGAGTTCATAACCGGCCTTCTGGTGAGCTACGATGCCATTTACAATTCAGAGGGACAGCCGATATTCGAGAACAATACGGTGTTTCCCACTCCCATAATGGAGATAGTCCACGCCAATTCCGAGACGTGCTACTGGACCAATAAGACCGTCCCGGCAAAACTCGCCGCCATAGGCCGCCGCACAGTCAAGGCCTTCGGCATCAAGGGCCGCTTCGTCCATCTGGAATTCTTCCAGCTGGACCGCGACCGCGAAGGCCTCGGCAGGAAAGGCGACTACGTCGGCCTGGAGGTGAACATGCGCCCGCCGGGAGGCTATACCCCCGACATGATGGATTTCGCGCATTCCACCGACGTGTTCAAGATCTGGGCGGACATGGTGGTCTTCGACAAGGCCGTCAAGGAGCAGGGCGAGCAGTTCTACTGCGCCTATGCCGGCCGCCGCGACTGCTACACTTACAGGCATAGCCACGAGGAGATCATGTCCCGTTACGGCTCCAATGTCTGCATGGCCGAACGCGTCCCGGCCGCCCTGGCGGACGACCTCTGCGACATGGCCTACATAGCACGCTTCAAGGACCGGAAAGAAATCGAAAAGTTCTTCGATTTTGTCTGCCTTAAATAGACCTTTTTTTGTTACATTTGTTGATTGGAACAAAAGCACACGAGATATGTACAGAACCCACACTTGCGGTGAGCTGAGGCTCTCCGACCAAGGCAAGAAAGTCACCCTGGCGGGATGGGTGCAGAAATCCCGCAAACTCGGAGGAATGACCTTCATCGACCTGCGTGACCGCTACGGCATCACCCAGCTCGTGGTCGATGCCGCCGCTCCCGCGGAGCTGGTAGAGACCGCGACCTCGCTGGGCCGCGAGTTCGTGATCCAGGTGGTCGGCACTGTCGTCGAGCGCCAGAGCAAGAACCCCAAGATGCCCACCGGCGACATCGAAGTGTCCATCGAGTCCATCAATGTCCTGAACAGATCCGTGACCCCTCCGTTCACCATCGAAGAGGAGAGTGACGGCGGCGAGGACATCCGCGCCAAATACCGTTATCTCGACCTTCGCAGGCCTCCGCTCCAGCGTGCCCTGGCCCTCCGCCACCGTCTCGCCCAGGAAATCCGCACCTATCTTGATGCCCAGGGTTTCATGGAGATCGAGACCCCCTATCTGATCAAGTCCACCCCGGAGGGTGCGCGCGACTTCGTCGTGCCGTCCCGCATGAACCCGGGCCAGTTCTACGCCCTGCCCCAGTCGCCTCAGACCTTCAAGCAGTTGCTTATGGTTGCGGGCTACGACCGTTACTTCCAGATCGTGCGCTGCTTCCGTGACGAAGACCTGCGCGCCGACCGCCAGCCGGAGTTCACGCAGATCGACTGCGAGATGAGTTTCGTGGAGCAGGAGGACGTCCTGAACATGTTCGAGGGCATGATGCGCTCGATGTTCAAGAACGCCCTCGGCGTCGACATCCCCGATCCGCTCCCGCGCATGAGCTGGTACGACGCCATGGATTTCTACGGCTCCGACAAACCCGACATCCGTTTCGGAATGAAGATACACGAGGTCACGGACAAGGTCCAGGGCCATGGATTCTCCGTATTCGACAGCGTCGAGTACGTCGGCGCCATCGCCGCCCCCGGCTGCGCCGGCTATACCCGCAAGGAACTCGACGCCCTCACCGAATGGGTCAAGCGTCCCCAGGTCGGCGCCAAGGGCCTGGTGTACATCAAGTGCAATGAGGACGGTACTTTCAAGTCCAGCGTGGACAAGTTCTATTCTCCGGAGGAGCTGGCAGAGGTCGCCGCGGCCGTCGAGGCCAAGGCCGGAGACCTCGTGCTCGTGCTCTGCGGCCCCAAGCGCAAGACCCAGACCATGCTCGGCGTCCTGCGCATCGAGATGGGCGGCCGCCTCGGCTTCCGCGACCCCAAGGTCTTCGCTCCGCTGTGGATCGTCGACTTCCCGCTCCTGGAGTGGAGCGAAGAGGACGGCCGCTTCTACGCGATGCACCATCCCTTCACCGCCCCCAAGCCGGAGCATGAGAAATGGTTCTATTCCGATAAGAAGGAGGACCTCGAGCGCGTCTGCGCCAATGCCTACGACTTCGTGCTGAACGGCACCGAACTCGGCGGAGGCTCCATACGTATCCACAACGCCGACATGCAGGGCCGCATGTTCGAAGTCCTCGGCATCGGCAAGGAAGAGGCCGAGTACAAGTTCGGCTTCATCATCAACGCCTTCAAGTTCGGCGCTCCGCCCCATGGCGGCCTCGCCTTCGGCTTCGACCGCGTCTGCGCCCTCTTCGGCGGCCAGGAGACCATCCGCGACTACATCGCCTTCCCGAAGAACAACCAGGGCCGCGACGTGATGATAGACTCTCCTTCCCTCATCGACCAGGTCCAGCTCGACGAGCTGCAGATCAAGACTTGCGCCAAGGAGTTATGACAGGTTTCATCGCTACGGACGCTATGATAAAGGACGTCAACGACGTCCTCGAGCACAATATCCTGCCGTTCTGGGACAGGCTCAAGGATCCTGCCGGGGGCTTCTTCGGCCAGATCGCGGGCGACGGTACCCTCATCAAGGACGCCCCCCGCGGCGCCGTACTCAACGCCCGCATCCTCTGGACCTATTCCGCCCTCTACCGCAGGTTCCGCCGCAAGGAACACCTGATGGCCGCCGTACACGCCAAGGACTATTTCGTGGAGCACTTCATGGACCACAAATACGGCGGAGTCTACTGGTCCCTTGACGCGAAAGGCAAGCGCCGGGTGGACAAAGCCCAGCTGTATGCCCAGAGTTTCGGCATCTATGCCCTGGCGGAGTTCTATGCCGCCACGGGCGACGACGAAGCGCTCAAGGCGGCGGTGAACATTTACCATATCGTGGAGAGGCATTTCGCCGACCCTGTCAACGGCGGTTACATCGAGGCCCTCGGCCGCGATTTCGAGCCGCTTCAGGACATGCGCCTGAGCGAGCATGACGTCAACTGCCAGAAGACGATGAACTCCCACCTCCATCTGCTGGAGGGCTATGCGGCGCTGTTCCGCATCTGGCCCGACCCGGGCCTGAGGAAGCGGGTCGAAGCGCTGCTGGAACTGCTTGGGACAAGGATAATCAACCCTGAAACCGGACATCTTGAACTCTATTTCGACAAGGACTGGACGGTAGTGCCCGGAGGTATCTCATACGGTCACGACATCGAGACGTCGTGGCTCGCACTTGAGTGCGCGATGGCCGTGCGGAGTTTCGACACGGTTGAGCGCACCCGCGCGCTGGCGCGCCGCCTGTACGCTGCTGGCCTCGAAGGCCTCCAGCCGGACGGCAGCCTGACCTACGAGGTCAAGGCCACCGGCGAGGCCGACAACTCCCGCCAGTGGTGGGTCCAGGCCGAGTCCGTGGTGGGCAATCTCTGGGCCTGGAAGTATCTTTCCGAACCGGAAGGATACGTACGTGCCGTCAAGGCCTGGGAATACATCTCGCACCACCTCGTCGACCGCGAAGGAGGGGAGTGGTGGTGGAGCTGTGACGCTTCCGGCTCGCCGGACCGCTCTTCCGACAAGGCGGGAGAATGGAAATGCCCTTACCACAATGTCCGGATGTGCCTGCAGGTGATCGGCATTTTCGACTGATTTTGGTTATATTTGTATTGTGACAAGGATAGAGACGCATAAGGACCTGACCCGCAGGAATACCTTCGGAATGAAAGTATCCTGCGCCTGTTTCGTCGAATACGACTCGCTGGAGGACCTCTTCAGCCTGGATTTCGGCGAACTGCCGCAGCCGGTGTTCCACGTCGGGGCTGGCTCCAACCTTCTCTTCACCGGCGACTGGCCGGGCACCCTGCTGCACTCTTGCATCAAGTTCCTCCGTCCCATGGGCCTCGAGGAGGACGAGGTGCTCGTGGAGGTCGGCGCCGGGGCCGTGTTCGACTCCTTCGTGGAGTGGGCGTGCTCACGTGGCCTCTGGGGCGCCGAAAACCTCTCGCTCATCCCCGGAGAGGTCGGCGCCGCGGCCGTCCAGAACATCGGCGCGTACGGGGTCGAGGCCGGAGACATCATCGTCAGGGTGAACTGTTTCGACCGCGAGGCGCGCGAGATGGTGACCTTCGAGAATGCCGACTGCCGCTACGGTTACCGCACGTCTTTCTTCAAGGAGGAGGGCAAGGGCCGCTACATCATCACCAGCGTCCTGTTCCGCCTGTCCCGCAAGTACAATCCGAGGCTCGAGTACGGCAATATCCGTTCTGCGTTCGACGGCCGGCAGCCGATGCATCCCGACGATGTGCGCAAGGCCGTCTCGGACATCCGCAAGGCGAAACTTCCGGATCCTGCCGAGACCGGCAGCGCCGGCAGTTTTTTCAAGAATCCCGTCATTTCCGCGGAGCATTTCGCCAGGATAGAGGAGGTAGCCCGTGCCGAGTCCGGCCCGGACGTGCGCGTTCCTCACTTCGACACCCCTGAAGGTGTCAAGGTGCCGGCCGCGTGGATGATAGAGCGCTGCGGCCTCAAGGGCTTCAGGCTCGGCGACGCGGCCGTCTATGAAAAGCAGCCCCTCGTCATCGTCAACCTCACCGGTAAGGCCGCTCCCGAAGACATCCTTGCCCTTGAACGCAAGGTCATCGCTGCAGTTAAGGATAAATTCGGCGTGGAACTCCACCCGGAAGTCGAACACATATAATCTGTCGCCTATGTCAACGTTCACGATCGAAGGCGGCCGGAAGCTTAGCGGCGAGATTGTCCCGCAGGGAGCCAAGAACGAAGCCCTGCAGGTCATCAGCGCAGTGCTTCTGACCTCCGAGGAGGTGAGGATCTCCAACATCCCCGAAATCCTCGATATCAAGAATCTCATCGTCATGCTCGAGGGCATGGGCGTCAAGGTGCGTCGCCTGGCCAAGGGGGATTATTCCTTCCAGGCCGACGCCATCGACACTTCCTATGTGGAGAGCCTGGATTTCGTGCGCAAGAGCGCAGCGCTTCGCGGGTCCGTTATGCTGGTGGGACCGCTTCTGAGCCGTTTCGGACGGGCTTTCTTCCCCAAGCCCGGAGGCGACAAGATCGGCCGCCGCAGGGTGGACACCCATCTCGACGGCATGGTCCGCCTCGGCGCGGCGATGCAGTACAACTCCATAGTCCGGGCCTACCACCTGTGTGCTCCTAAGGAGGGCCTTAAAGGCTGCTATATGCTGCTTGACGAGGCTTCCGTCACCGGCACGGCCAACATCGTGATGGCCGCCGTGCTCGCCGAGGGCGTCACGACCATCTACAACGCCGCGTGCGAGCCTTACGTCCAGCAGCTCTGCCGCCTGCTGACCGCCATGGGCGCCAGGATCGAAGGCATAGGCTCAAACCTTCTGACCATCACCGGAGTGAAGGAACTGCACGGCGCCTCGCACCGCATCCTTCCGGACATGATCGAGGTAGGCAGTTTCATCGGCCTGGCCGCCATCTGCCAGTCGTCCCTCACCATCAAGGACGTATCCTACAAGGACCTGGGCATCATCCCCGAGTGCTTCCGCCGCCTGGGAGTCAAGCTTGAACAACGCGGTGACGACATCTTCGTCCCCGAGCAGGAGTCTTACGAGATCGAATCCTTCATCGACGGGTCCATAATGACCCTCGCCGACGCCCCCTGGCCCGGCCTTACGCCGGACCTCCTGAGCGTCATGCTGGTGGTCGCCACCCAATGCAAGGGCAGCGTGCTGATCCATCAGAAGATGTTCGAAAGCCGCCTCTTCTTCGTCGACAAGTTGATCGATATGGGTGCGCAGATCATCCTCTGTGACCCTCACCGTGCCGTAGTCATCGGCCACGACCACCGTTTCCGCCTGAGGGCCAACAATATGACCTCGCCCGACATCCGCGCGGGTATAGCCATGCTTCTGGCGGCCATGTCCGCCAAGGGCACTTCCGTGATAGACAATATCGAGCAGATCGACCGCGGATACGAAGACATCGATATCCGCCTCAACGCCTTGGGCGCAAGTATTACCCGGGGTTAATCTTCCGTTACAGAGACATCCGCCACACCGGTGGCGAGCAGGGCCATCCTCAGTGATTCGGCCTTGAGCCGGTCGTTTACCGGAGCCGCCGTGACGACGGTCCCTTCGTCCGTCTTCCGGACAGAAGGTGCGGACCCGGTGAGCAGGCGGATGACAGTCGCTGCATAACGCGGCAGGCCGCCGTCGCCGGGCACGGATGCGCTGACAGTGATGGAGGGCGCGGGCGGAAGCACGAGATACTCCTCGTAAGAGCCCTCCGGCAGGATGTGCGTCCGCGTACCCGACTCTTCCAGTTCGAGGAATGCGTCGTCGCCGATGCGGGTCAGCACGAGCCCGACGGATGTCTGGGCATCCTCCCCGCTTGCAGTCTGTGCCGGGGAAAGTCCCTGGACGCCGTTTCCGGCGAGGAAACTCTGCCCGATGACCAGCAGGTTCCGGTTCGCGGCCTCAAGCCGCTGCCGCAGGCCTTCCAGTTCCTTTTCCTTCTCGAAAAGTATTGTCTCTTCCAGTTCTTCCCGCATCAGTCTCAGATACTCTTCAGCGACCGCGAGCGAGTCGCGTATGGCGCGGACGGCGGCATTGCCGGCCGTATATGCGCTCATGTCCACGCTGGTCCTGGAGCGTCTGGCCGCAGGCACCCTGCGGACCGGCTCCATCGCGGCTATGTTCCTGAGCGCGCGGGGGTCTCTTACGACCCTCCTTTCCGGTACCGGGTCGTACGCGAGCACGTATATGTTTAAACTGTCAGCCGTGCAGTCGCGGTCCGACACGAGCACGGAGTGCGTCCCGTCACCCGCGTCAGCGTACAGGAGGTCGTCGAAGGGGGAGGAAAAGGGAAAGCCCATGTTGACCGGGTCGCTCCATTTCCCGGTGGAGCGGTCGCGTCTCATCACGTAGAGGTCGTAGCCTCCCGCGCCGACGCGGTCCTTGGCGGAGAAATACAGGGTGTTGCCGTCCCGGCTCGTGGAGCGGAAGCGCTTCACGGGGTTTTCCCCCTTGTCGGGGAACATGTTGAAGAAGTCCTTGCGTGCGAACTGTCCCCGCGCCACCACCCGGGCAATCGAGACGGCGGACGTCATCCTGAGTCCGGCCCGGCTGCTGGACAGGGCCTTCTGGATGGTGCCGGCCTGTGAAGAGTCCGCCGACGATGCGGCGTTGAGGAGGACATCCACCGCGGAACTGAAATCGTAGGACTTGTGGAGGGAGTCGGCAAGGGCAATCTGCCGGGCGACCGCCGTCCTCCGCCGCTCAGGAGACTCCGCCAGCGACTGGCGGAGGGAGTCCACCTTGGCCTTGAGGCGCTCGGAAGAGTTGCGCCCGCCCGCCACTGTCACCGTGTCTGCCTTTGGCGGCTCTCCGGTGCCCTCCTGCTGTTGGGCGCTCAGAGTACCGGAGGCGGCCAGCAGCAAAGCGCCGGTCAGGGTGAAAACCCGTAATAGTCCTCTGTCCATCGGTTGCGATTCAGGTGAAAACGTCCTACAAAAATAAGAAATACTTGGAAGAAAGTTTCTTTCTAAGAAAAAAATAGTAAATTTGTGGCCTATTTTGAGTAAGTGGCGCAAAACGCCACCTTTTTAACGTGCAAACAATTAAATATTAATAGTTAAAAATTATGCAAAGTAAAGGCGCTATCAGGCTTGTAGCCATTCTCCTAGCCATCGCGTGCTTCTGGCAGCTTTCCTTTACCCTGGTGACCAACCTCCAGGAGAAAAAGGCTGAGAAGTACGCGGAGAAAGCTGCCGTCGCAGCGATGAATTCTGCCGAGTTCAACAGGATTCCCGAAGCGGAGAAGGCCTACTACCTCGATTCCATCAGGAAAAACCAGAACAGGTGGTACACTGATTCCATCTCTTCCGAGAAAGTTTATTTCGGTTATAAGTTCAAGGACGTGAAGTCCAAGGAGATCAACCTTGGCCTTGACCTCAAGGGAGGTATGAACGTCATGCTGCAGGTGCAGCTCGAGGACCTCGTGAAGGCTCTCGCCGGTGAAAACCAGACTCCCGAGTTCAACAGGGCCGTCACCCTCGCCAAGGAACGCAGCATAAACTCCCAGTCCGACTTCATCACCCTCTTCGGTGAGGCCTGGAATGAAGTCTCCGGCGGCCAGAGGCTCGCCCAGATCTTCGGCACCTATGAGATGCGCGACCAGATCAAGCCCGAGTCCACCGACGCCGAGGTCCTCAACGTCATCAGGAACGAGGCCGAGAGTGCTGTTTCCAACTCCTTCAACGTCCTCCGTAACCGTATCGACCGTTTCGGCGTGACCCAGCCTTCGATCCAGAAGATCGGCAATACCGGCCGCATCCTCGTCGAACTCCCTGGTGTCAAGGAGCCTGAGCGTGTCCGCAAACTCCTCCAGGGCACCGCTTCCCTCGAGTTCTGGACCACGTTCGAGTATTCCGAGATCTATCCTTACATGGTCGAGGCCAATAACCTTCTCGCCCAGCTTCTCGCCGAGGAAGCTCCCGTCGAGGCCGAGGCCGCTGAGGGAGAGGCTGCTGCCACCCAGGCCGAGAGCCTCGTTGCCGAGGAGCTCGCCCAGCAGGAGGGCAGCGATGCCGAGATGGATGCCTACAAGAAGGCCAATCCTCTCTTCTCCATCCTCAGCCCCTCGCAGATGCGCGGCAATGCCTGCATAGGTTTCGCCAACGCCATCGATACCGCCACCGTCAACCGTTACCTTGCCATGCCCCAGGTCGCTGAGATCTTCCCTCCGGAGTTCCGCGGCATGTGGTCCGTCAAGCCCTCCGAGTATGTCCAGGGTGACAACGTCTACGAGCTCGTCGCCATCAAGGCTTCGTCCCGTGACGGCAAGGCTCCCCTCGACGGCTCCGTCGTCACCGACGCCCGCGTCGAGTATGACAGCCGCCGCGGCAACGGCGCCCCCGGTGTCTCCATGACCATGAACGCTGAAGGTGCCAACACCTGGGCCCGTCTGACCAAGGACAACATCGGCCGCCAGGTCGCCATCGTCCTCGACGGTACCGTCTATTCCTATCCTACCGTCCAGAATGAGATTTCAGGAGGTTCTTCCTCCATCACCGGCAACTTCTCCGTCGAGGAGGCCACCGACCTTACCAACGTCCTCAAGTCCGGTAAGCTTCCCGCTCCGGCCACTATCGTCCAGGAGCAGGTCGTAGGTCCTTCCCTCGGTGCCGAGTCGATCCGCAAGGGTCTCATCTCCTTCGTGATCGCCTTCTTCCTCGTGCTCGTGTACATGGTGCTCTTCTACATGGGTGCCGGTCTCGTGGCTGACTTCGCCCTCTTGACCAACGTCCTCCTCCTCTTCGGTACCCTGGCATCGTTCGGCGCCGTCCTTACCCTCCCGGGTATCGCCGGTCTCGTCCTGACCCTCGGTATGGCAGTGGACGCCAACGTTATCATCTATGAGCGCATCAAGGAAGAGCTCCGCGCAGGCAAGGGCATCGGCAAGGCCGTCCAGGACGGTTACCGCAACGCCTACTCCGCCATCATCGACGGCCAGGTGACCACCCTCCTTACCGGTATCGTACTCTTCTTCTTCGGTTCCGGTCCTATCAAGGGCTTCGCCACCACGCTCATCATCGGTATCATCACCTCCGTCCTTACCTCCATCTTCATCACCCGCATCGTCATCGACGACCGTCTGAAGAAGGGCAAGAACATCACCTTCGAGAACAAGATCTCCAGGAACTTCCTCAAGAATACGCACGTCGACTTCCTCGGCAAGCGCAAGTATTCCTATATCATCTCCGGCGCCCTCATCCTGATCGCCCTCGGCTCCATCTTCATCAAGGGCTTCACCTATGGTGTAGACTTCACCGGTGGCCGCACCTATGTCGTGCGCTTCGACCAGCCTGTCACCGCCGAGAGTGTCCGTGCCGCTGCTGAGACCGTGTTCAACGCCGCCGATCCCGAGTCCTCCGTCGAGGTCAAGCAGTTCGGTGGAGAGTCCCAGATGAAGATCACCACCTCCTACAAGGTTGACGACGAGTCCGCGACCGTGGACCCGAGATCGAGCACATGATCTTCGACGGACTCAAGGGCCTGTACTCCGAGAACATCACCTACGATGATTTCGTGGACACCGCCAACAACCCGAACGGTATCATTTCGTCCGACAAGGTTGGAGCCTCCATCGCCAGTGACATCAAGCGTTCCGCAGTCATCTCCGTCATCCTCGCCCTCCTCATCATCTTCGCCTACATCGCATGGCGCTTCAAGGGCTGGGCCTGGGGTCTCGGTGGTGTGGTTTCGCTTGCGCATACCGCCATCATCATCATCGGCTTCTTCTCCCTGTTCTCGGGCATCCTGCCGTTCAACCTCGATGTTGACCAGACGTTCATCGCCGCTATCCTGACCATCATCGGATACGCCATCAACGACAACGTGGTTATCTTCGACCGTATCCGTGAGAATCTCGGCCTGCATCCCAATGCCGACTTCAAGGATACCGTCAACACTTCGTTGAACGCCACCCTCACCCGTACCTTGAACACTTCCGTGTCGACCCTCCTCCCTATGCTCACCATCGCGATCTTCGGAGGCGAGTCCATCAGGGGTCTCTCCGTAGCCCTCTGCCTCGGTGTCCTCATCGGTACCTACGCATCCATCATGATCGGTACTCCTGTCATGTACGATGTGAGCCGTCGCAGGGCCAGCAAGGCGGAAGCCGCCAAGAAGGCAGCCAAGAAATAGGCTTACCAAAAAGATATCAACAAAAAGCAGCCGGCCCTTTCAAAAGGCCGGCTGTTTTTCTATCTTTGTTACTCAAACACGAGCCTATGCCTTTCGTCCATCTTCACGTCCACACCCAGTACTCCATCCTCGACGGCTTCTCTGATATGGGGAAGCTTTTCAAGCGTGCCGTCGAGCTCGAAATGCCCGCGATCGCCATCACTGACCACGGCAACATGTACGGTGTCAAGGAGTTCTTCAAGGTGGCCGGAAAGCATAAGAACGAGGATGGAAGCTACAAGGTCAAGCCCATCGTCGGCTGCGAGATATACGTCACGCGCCACTATGACCACAAACTCAAGGACGCCAACCACCGGGCATACTATCACCTGATCCTTCTGGCCAAGAATCCTACCGGCTACAGGAACCTCATGAAGATAGTCTCGATCGGACACATCGAAGGCTCGTATTACGGCAAGCCTCGCGTTACGCACGAGATCGTCGAAAAGTATCATGAAGGGCTGATCTGCTGTTCCGCCTGCCTGGCGGGAGAGATTCCGCGTGCGCTGGTCTCAGGCGACTGGGATGGTGCGTGCAAGGCGGTGGAGTGGCACAAGGGCGTCTTCGGGGACGACTACTATCTCGAGGTCCAGCTTCACAAGACCGAGGTTCCCGGCCAGTCTCTCGACGTCTATGAGCATCAGAAAGTGTCCAACGAAGGCATTTTCCGTCTGGCGGAGCAGTACGGCATCAAGGTTGTGGCCACCAACGACGCGCACTTCGTGCGCAAGGAGGACGGCCCGGCCCACGACCGTCTCATCTGCCTCACGACCAATGCCATGGTGGACGACCCGAACCGTCTTCGCTATACCCAGCAGGAGTATCTCAAGAGCGAAGAGGAGATGGCAGCGCTCTTCCCTGACCATCCTGAGGTCCTGGCCAACACGCTGGAGGTGGCGGACAAGGTGGAGGTCTACTCCATCGACCGCGACCACGTGCTTCCCAAGTTCAAGATTGACCCCGCGTTCCTTGCGGACATCGACACTTATCTGGAGAAGTATAAGGACGTCATCGATGAGGGCCGCTGCGACAAGAAAGGCAACTATCGCGGGGACGACTTCTGCAAGTCCGTCGCCTACCTGTGCCATCTGTGTTACAAGGGCGCTCACGAGCGCTACGGCGAAAGTCTCACGGATGAGCAGAAGGAGAGGCTGGACTTCGAGCTCAAGACCATCTGCCGCATGGGCTTCCCGGACTACTTCCTGATTGTCCAGGACTACATCGCCGCGTCGCGCGCGATGGGGTCCCTTGTGGGCCCCGGACGCGGCTCCGCAGCCGGCTCCGTCGTCGCTTACTGCCTGAGGATCACCAACCTGGACCCTATCAAATACAATCTCCTGTTCGAGCGCTTCCTAAATCCGGACCGCATCTCCATGCCTGATATCGACGTCGACTTCGAGGACCTCACCAAGGCCCACGAATACGTCGAGAAGACCTATGGCGCCGACCACGTGTCACGCGTCATCACTTTCGGTACCATGGCTGCCAAGAGCGCCATCAAGGATGTCGCCCGCATCAGCAACGTCTCCATCGACGAGTCCAACCGTCTCTCCAAGATGGTCCCGGACCGTCTCAGCGAAAGGGTCGAGAAGGAGTACCCCTTCAACCCCAAGTTCGACGATTTGAAGCCGGGCTTCAAGAAGATTGAGCGGGACGGAAAGACTTTCCAGAGGGGCATGGAGGAGGTTGACGTCAAGGTCAACCTTAACAACTGCTTCCGGCTGGTGCCGGAGTTCCGCAATGAACTCGAGAATGGGCCGGAGATCAACCGCGAGGTGCTGGAGTACGCCCGCCAGATGGAAGGATGCATACGCCAGACAGGCCAGCATGCCTGCGCGACTATCATCGGCCCGGCCAAGCTCACCGACTACATCCCCATCTGCCTCTCCAAGGACAAGGAAACGGGCCTGGACGTATGGACCTCGCAGTATGACGGCCATTACATCGAGGATGTCGGCATGCTCAAGATGGACTTCCTCGGGCTCAACACCTTGTCCATAATCCACACCTGCCTTGACACCATCAAGCAGCGCCACGGCGATGACATAGACATAGAGGCGATACCCATCGACGACAAGCTCACATACGAGTTGTATGGCCGCGGAGACACGATGAGCGTGTTCCAGTTCGAATCCGAAGGCATGAAGAACTGGCTTCAGAAGCTGCATCCCGAACGTTTCGAGGACCTCATCGCTATGAACGCGCTCTACCGTCCGGGACCTATGGACTATATCCCGGACTTCGTCGACCGCAAGCTCGGCCTCAAGCCCATCGAGTACGACCTGCCGGAGATGGAGGAATACCTCGCCGAAACCTACGGCGTCACGGTGTACCAGGAGCAGGTCATGCTTCTCTCCCGCAAGCTTGCCTCTTTCACCAAGGGTGAGGCGGACAAGCTCCGCAAAGCCATGGGCAAGAAACAGATAGCCGTGATGATGGAACTCAAGGACAAGTTCATGAAGCAGGGCGTCGAGAACGGCCATCCCGAAAAGATCCTGGACAAGATATGGAAGGACTGGGAGAAATTCGCCCAGTACGCTTTCAACAAGTCGCACGCCACCTGCTATGCATGGGTGAGCTACCAGACGGGCTGGCTCAAGGCGCATTATCCTGCCGAGTTCCAGGCCGCCAACCTCTCATGCAACCTTTCGAAGGGTGATGAGATCAAGAAGATCATGGCCGACTGCAAGGCCCACAAGATCAAGGTTTTGAACCCGGATGTGAACGAGAGTCTGGCCCACTTTACCGTCAACAAGGCCGGAAGCATCCGCTTCGGACTCGCCGGCATCAAGGGTTTCGGCTCCAATATCGTGGATATGATCATCAAGGAGAGGGAGGAGAACGGTCTCTTCGAGGACGTGTTCGACTTCATGGAGCGGATGGGCGGTATCATCAACCGTCGTTCGCTCGAGTCGCTGGTGTACGCCGGCGCTTTCGATTCCTTCGGCTACAAGCGCACACAGTTCTTCCTTCCGGGAGCGAGCGGCGACCTGTTCATCGACGAACTCGCCCGCTACGCCGACAACTACCGCAACGACGCCGTCGACAGCGCTTTCTCGCTGTTCGGCGACGTGGAGGAGATGCGCCCCAAGCGTCCTGCGATGCCGGCTCCGCCGGCCGAGGAGGACACCCTGGCGCTGCTTCAGCAGGAGAAGGAACTCGTGACGATGTACATCTCCGCACATCCCCTGGACCGCTACGCCTTCGAGATTGACAATTTCACGACCTGCGAAGTGGGCGATATCCAGGCGAGGATTGATGAGTGCGAGCAGACGCGCAAGAACGGCAGCGTCTGCTTCGCCGGTATCGTCGTAGACTCCAAGCAGGGCTCGACGCGCAGCGGCTCGCCCCTGCTGCGGGCTACGATCGAGGACTTCGACGGCTCGTACGAACTGGCGTTGTTCGGAAAGGACTGCGAGACGTGGCTGCCGCTCCTCGGCCTGCATTCCGAGGTGTTCGTAGAGGCCGACATCAAGGAGAAGTATTTCCTCAAACCGGAGGAACGCGCCCAAGGCAAGACCGCTCCTTATGCGCTGAGGATCAAGAAAGTAAGCATGTTGGGCAATGTCAATGAATCCATGCTGAAAACCTTCGCCATCAACCTCACGACGCCACAGTTGAACGAGTCTTTCCGCAAGGACCTGGTGAAACTCCTGAGGGACAACAAAGGCAAGACGGAGCTGCACATGTATCTCTACGATCCCCAGACCAGGTACAACGTCGAGTTCAAGTCGCGCAAGTTCCACGTGGCGGTGACTAACGATTTCATCTACGGTCTCCGCGACCTGGGCATCACCTATACTGTCAATCGATAAGCGCTTTCCGCCCTCCGAGACGGAAATTGTATGCCTTGTCGAAATTGCGGCGGAAGTAATATGTCGCCGTAAGGTCTTCCAGGTTCAGCAACACGGTCCATTGCGTGCCGGCAAAACTGCCGGAAGGGGTCTGGCTGACCGACTCCATGGCGTTTTTCAGGCTTTCCGTGTCAAACACGCCCAGGTATTCCACGTATTCGTCTTCAAGGATATCATATCGGTTGTCCCCGGGTATCAGCCCTTCACCGAACTTTGCGTCGGAAAGATAATGGTTGGTTACGATGGGGGTATCGGTCACGACGAGTTCCCCGTCGATGTATTCTGCCACCACCGAGCGTCCTGAGGCGTCGGAGATGGCATAATGGTGCGCCGTGCCGATGTCGGAGTGCATGTCAATGCTCTCAAGCAGGACGATGGCTTCGTCGACCGTAGCAGCCCTGTTCAGGACATAACGCAGGGCGGAGGTGGTCGTGAGGTCGGGCTTGCCGCGGTCCTGATGCGTCTCGGCATCGTCTCCCGCCATCAGGTCCGCAATCGCCAGTCCCTTCTCGTTCATTCCGTCCAGAGAGACGAACAAGCAGCTGAGAGCCATGTATTTATGGGCGAAGGAGTCCGGTTTCCAGTCTTCGCCGAAACCGAGGAACCGCAGGTTGAAGGTGGAGATGGATTCATATCCGTTCCTCGGGCGGCTGTGAAGGATCAATGCAGTGGATTCCGAGAAATCGAAGTTACGGCCCATCAGGAAGCGGTCCTCGGGGTCCCGTACGGTAAAGGCGGAACAGCCGTAGGCTTCCGCTTCTTCCGCAATCTCCGGAGTCCGGGCGAAGCCTTTGGACAGGAACTGGAATATGTAGCGGCTGATCTCCAGGGAACTGCGGGCTCCTCCGGACCGTATGAGCCCTTCGAAACCGTCGTCTCCTTTGAATTCCATGTAATACAGTCCGTCGTCCAGTTGTTTGACGGACATAGCGCCTTTGACCAGGGGGCCGAATACGGCCCAGGCGCCGACCAGTATCGCCAGCCCGGCGAGACCGAAGATATGGGAGAGGATTTTCCGGGTTTTCATAATCGTGTATTTTGACAAATATAGCGAAAAAACCTATTTTTGTATCCAGTAAAAGAAGTACGCCATGGCAGGAAAAGATTTCTCGGATTTAGGCAGGGTGGAAGCCCTTCGTGCCCTTTATGAGGGAACGCCGTTCGAGGCGTTCGGGCAGAACCGCTTCGAGGCGGCGGGACGCGAATACGTCGCTTACGCGTCTAAGGTGATGCTCGAGGGCATCGATTTCGACCTCGTGTATTTCCCCCTGAAGCATCTGGGATACAAGAGCGTGCTCGGCGCTACTGGCGAACTGTACGCGCAGATGGCGCATCCGGCCGCGCTGAGCGTGCGGCTGGGCGTGTCCGCCAAACTGGACTTCGCCCAGGTGCGTGAGCTCTGGGAGGGTGTGGTCGCAGCGGCGAAGGAGCACGGCTACCGGCAGGTGGACCTTGACCTGATGCCGTCGCGCAACGGGCTGTGCATCAGCGTCTCCGCCGTAGGCGAGACAGCGCTGCTGACAGCCAAGCGGCGGCCTGCGCCCAAGTCCAAGGACCTGCTCTGCGTCAGCGGGCCGCTCGGCGCCGCGTACCTAGGCATGCAGGCGCTGGAGCGCGAACGCCGCCGTTTCGACGCCGGTGAGGGCGACCACGCCGGTCGCGAACAGGCGCTTTCGCAGTACAAGATGCTCGTGGCGGCGTACCTCAAGCCCGAGGTCCCGGCCACTGCGGTCTCGCAGCTCGAGGCCGCGGAAATAGTCCCCTCGGCCGGGTGCTTTGTCACCCGCGGCCTCGCGGACGCCGTCAAGCGGCTCGCCCGCGACACCGGCCTCGGCGCCAAGGTCTACGCCGACAAGATTCCTTTCGAGGGCAATTCCTTCCAACTCGGCAAGGAACTCGGCATAGATCCCATTTCGGCAGCAATGAACGGAGGCGACGATTTCCGACTGCTTTTCACCGTGCCCATCCTCTCCCTCGAGAAGTTCCGCAGGGAGTTCCAGACCTTCGACATCATTGGACATCTTGCCCAGCCTGAAGCGGGCGCGGTGCTCGTGACGCCCGAAGGCGTCGAGCTCCCGCTCCGCGCCCCCGGCTGGCCCGACGCCGACTAA
Organism: Bacteroidales bacterium; assembly: GCA_017519865.1. GTDB lineage: Bacteria > Bacteroidota > Bacteroidia > Bacteroidales > UBA932 > Cryptobacteroides. Next base: position 55,772 of record JAFWRQ010000023.1, read on the forward strand.
CCCCTCCCGTTCCCCCCGGCTCCTCCTCCCTCCACTTTATCCCTCACACCTCCTCCCTCACAGCCCCCCAGGCATCCCCTTCTCTCATTCCGCCCCGTTCCGCCCACGGCTCCCCCCTTCCTGCCGGCACCCCGTCCCTTTCCCCCAGGCTAACCCCACCTGGTGTCCCCGGCTAGTCCTCCTGTCCCCCCCTGGCCCTCCGATACGCCTGTCACTGTCCCGCCGGCCTGGCCCTCTGGCGACTTTCCTGGTACGCAATTGCTCTCATCTGGCTGTTACGCCTTTCCCAAGCACAAATAGGGCTGTTTTGTGCTTGTTTTCCGTCAGGATAAGCACAGAACCATTGTTTTTGTTCTTATTTGGCTGTTGGAAGCCCGAAATAAGAACAAAATGACCCTTTCTGTTCTTCGAATTCCTTCATGGGCCGGAGGGGACGTCCGACAGGGGTTCGTTACTGGAACAGACCGCGCAGCAGACCCGGGTCCAGCTTCAGAAAGCGGATAATCTGCTTGTCGCTGGCGTTGTAGTCGAAGTGCATCCTCCTGGCAATGTCCGTCTTACCGTCCTTCGGGAGCATGGAGGGGGCGGCGACTCCGTAGAGGGTCCTGCACAGGTTGACGACAACGGTATACAATTCATTGTCCGTGTACATTATCCTGTCCCCGAACTCTTTGGCGGCGCGCCGTTGCCCGTCCGTGTCCCTCGAGATGGCGTGGAAATAATGGTGGGCATCCCTGAACAAGGCTTCTGCTTCTTGAATGTGGCAGCACTCCAGTGGGGAGACATACCCGTCTATCATCGCGAGCCCGGCATTACTGTCAAACTCCCTGGTGTGGAAACACGTCCAGATGTCCCTGACTTTGAGTCTTGTTTCACTCCGTTCATGCTCTCTCTTTGCGTAACGGTTGAAAAAGAATCGGTTGGCTCCCCAGGGATAAGTATATGGCGTCTCCATTTCGTTGACCAGGAATCCGTTGCGGTTGTTGTACGCGATTACGCTCCTTATGTCTTTCAGGTCGCCGATCAGCCGCAACTGACAGGTCCATGACCGGAGTGAGACGCTCCTTCCCTTAAACTGCAGGTATCGTTCAAGTAGCCGGGACAGTTTCTTGAAGAACAGCCTGATGTCCTCCTCTTCCCCTGCCAGCGTAGCGTGGAGATGGTTGTTCATCCACTCGAATGTAAGTACCTTGATGCCTGGGAAAGACAATGCACAAAGGGCGAACAGGGTCATCCCGGCACGGAATTCATCCTCATTTGAGAAAATGATTTCGAAGTCTTCCGGCGTATAGAGGTGCCAGCAATGTCCCAGTCTTCTGAAATGGTACTCGCATAGGGACTCGGCCTCCTGGAAGGACCGCCGTTCCTTGTCTTCCTGAAATTGTCTCATCGTTTTCATAGTTGTCGGTTATATGGTTCAGGCCAAAGATAAGGAATAAGACGTCCGACCTTCGATAGATTCATATTTTTTTTGAAAATACCCCCCGAAAAAGAACAGATCAGGCAGATTTGTTCTTATTTCAGCTTGCGCAGAGCGGAAAAAGAACAAACCGGGGCTTGTTGTGCTTTATTTAAACAACAACAAGCACAGAAGACGCTGTTCTGTGCTTGCAGTCGGTGATGCCGGACCAGGGCCGTTTATAAGGAAAGGGAACTGGACGCGAAATAGGAGTTCTGGATGTCGGCGGACAGCATGACGCTGCAGACGAGGACGGCCAGAACGGTGACGGCGATGAGCCAAAGGACGAATATCACCAGGCCGGGATGCCAGGACGGCGACTTGAAGTTGAAAATCATCATTATGCTGCCGTAGAGTATGCCGATGAAGGGTAGTATGCAGACGAGGGCCGCAAGACAGATTACCCAGGGGGTAATGATTATGTCCTCCAACTGCGGCCACTCCCTGGTCACCCTGTCGATGCCTATCTCGAAAGCGTTGCTGAGGCCGGCCCAATCCCAGCCGAACAGCCCGAGTCCGCAGGCGAACAGCCCGGCGATTGCCACGATGAGCAGAATAATGCCTATCACGACTTCGAATGCGCGGCCTATGCCGTTCCATTCAGCGGAACGGCCTATCCTGCCGGCGGCTTCACCGAGCTCGGCCGCGCCTTTCTCAATGGAGCGGCGGATGCTCTCGGCTGTGCCGTCCTCGCCCTTCTGCTCCCAGCGCTGGCGGGCAGTCCGCGCCGCCGGCATACAGACCCACAGGATTAAGTATAGAACGGGGAATGAAATGGAGACAACAGGTGTTTCGATATTCACTCCGCCGAAGAATCCCAGCAGGGAGAAAACCAGGAATATGATGCGGAAGATTGCCGGGTCGAGGTTGAAGTAGCTGGCCAGGCCGCTGCAGACGCCGGCAACACGGGCGTTCTCCATGTCGCGGTATAGCTTTTTCCTGGGCTTTTCCTCGGCTTCGGCCTGTTCCGGTTCCTCTTCCTCGATGCGCTCCGGCCGACCGAGGATGCCCATTATCTGATTGACGGTGTCCAGTGTGACGACACCGTCCCTGGGGGTCTTTTCAAGCAGGAGCTCGGCCATCCTTTCCTCTATACCCTCGACAATCTCGGGATTGGGGTAGTGTTCGGACATCTCCTTAAGGTATGCCGCGACGGCCTGCGAGGCCTCTTTCTCCAAGGTGAATGCGTATCCACCTATGCTGACTTTTTCTATCTGTTTCATCCTCTGAGTGTATTGATGGCCTTGACCATTTCCTGCCAGGCGGTGTCCATGTCCCTGAGTTGTTCCCGACCCTTGTCGGTGATGCAGTAATACTTGCGTGGAGGCCCCTGGGTGGACTCCTCCCACCGGTAGGTCAGCAGACCCTGGTTCTTCTGCCTGATCAGCAGGGGATAGAGCGTCCCCTCGACCACGATCATGTCGGCGGCCTTAAGCTCGTCTATTATGACCGAAGCATAGGCTTCGCGCTTGGCGAGGATGCACAGGATGCAGTACTCCAGCACGCCCTTGCGCATCTGTGCGCGTACATTGTCTACATTGCTTTCCATATCGACACTATTTCTTGCGGGCGAATTTCGCCAGGTTTTCCGCGGACGGGGTGAGGCCGCGCATCTCGCACTGCTCAGCCGGTGTGACGGCCTTTGGAACCACTATCCACAGCACGATATAAGCCCAGAGGCCGGCGGTGGCTGCGAATATTGCAACGAGCATAAGGATACGGATCAGGGTGACGTCCACGTCGAAATACTGGGCGAGGCCGGCGCAGACGCCGGCTACGCGGGCGCCCTCAGGGTCGCGGTAGAGCTTGTGCGGCACAGCCGCAGCGCTCTTAGCGCCCCCGGCGCCCGATTCCCCGGCTCCGCCGGGCACTTCGCTCCCGTCGGGCATCCCCAATTGGCCGATGACCTCCTCCACCAGGGTGAGATCCACCACACGGGCTCCGGAACCGACCTTTTCCGTGAACAGCTCTGCGATCCGCGACTCCAGGTCATCCATCACCTCAGCCGCAGGTACATCTTTAAGACGGGTCTGGAAAAGCTTCAGATAGGCTTCCAGACGATTGTAAGCATCTTCATCGAGAGTAAAACTCCTTCCGCCGATACCGGCATTGACAGTCTTTTTCATTTCCTAAAGTATTTTTCGATGCAAAGATATAAAGAAATTTTAATACTTTGCAATACAAGGTACTAAAATTTTCAAAAATCTTTTGCAGGGAAGAAGGCTGCAAAGGAGGGGGGTTGAGAGAGGGGGAGTCCTTAGAGATTGATTCTCAGTCCGGTAGCAATCGAAAATGTGAGAGGATGCTCGCTGCGGTATGTATTCAGCACACGGCTCTCAGAAGGGAATGTCCAGCCGATTTCTGGCTCCAAGTATAGGCTAAGCCTGTCAGAAAGCTTGAATTGAAGGCCTCCTGCTCCGATGGCGGAGAAAGAAATCCCGTCCTTTTTCAGAGGTGTTCCGTCAAGGGATGCACCTAGGCAGATATCTCCGGACACTCCGCCGCCGACATATACATCCATCCATTTTCCGGACGCTATGGTCCAATCCAGACGCAAAGGTATGCCAAGATAGTGCGCGAATTGCATTTTGTTTCCTGAATGCTCGAGAGTGAAACTTGAGGCATACAGGCTGTACTCCAGCCCCGTCGTTACGCCAAGTCTTTCAGCAACGGGTATCCTTGTCGAAAGGCCTGCTTTCAAAGGTATATAGTGGGTATGGCGGAGAATACTCTCCTTTGTGATGTCCGGAGATCCGGGTATGTAATCATGTGTATAGGTTTCAGTCGGGATGGTGGATTCTGTATGTCCTTCTTCCCGGATAAGATGTGTCACCAGGGCTCCGACAGCACTTCCGCCCATCACCGTACCGGCGGCACCACCTGTTCTAAAACTTGCTTTTCCGACTTCAGAACTCTCTTGTACAGGAGGCAGGCTTATCGTGACGACCGGTTCATTGACCGGTCTGTTGTCGGGCTCGCGAGGAGGGACTTCATCCTCCTTGTTCTTAGGAATTATGACAGGACTCTCGCCAGGGACTTGCGGATCAATGATTTTATGCTTCGGTGCATGGGCATTGGCCAGAAGACCGTTGTATGGCTGTTCTGTTGGCGGAGCATCTGTTTCGTTCCGGTCAGGAGTCCAAGCTGAAGTTGCGGGAGTCTGGGGGACGACCTGGACGGCTTCCTCCTGTTCTTTCGGTTGTCGGAGGAATAGGACCGCGGCGAGCCCAGCGGCGGCGGCGATAGTCGCCGCCAGCCACACCGCGGTGTGTCGCCGCGGTGGCAGCGCGCCTTCGGCGCCAGCCCGCCGCGCCCGGAAGCGCTCGAGATTACCTTCCGGAAGGGTACTTTCGTATCCTTCCAGCTTATCCTTCATTATTTCTTCCCAACCCTTCATCTTTCCGAATCTTTCAGATAGATTTTGACAGCTTCTTTCAATTGCTTCCTGGCCTTGGCCAGAATCCCTGCCGAGCCTTTTTCGCTGATACCCAGCATTTGTCCTATCTCTTTGTGCGAATACCCTTCAATACAGTAGAGGTTCAGCACGGCTCTCCGAGTCTCCGGCAGCCTAGAGATCAGCTCCAGCAGTTTCTCTTGCGGCACCGACTCCATTTCGTCCGCGCTAAGATCATCGGCGGAATCCTCTTCCAAATGGTCCAGGGGTACCATCCTCCACCTGTGCCTCCGGATGTGGTTTATAGCCTTGTTTACGGCGATCTTCCTTATCCATGCATATAGCGAGCCTCGGCCTGTGTAATTGAATGTCCGGATCTTGTCAAGTGCCTGGATGAGGGCATCCTGCATCAGGTCCTCCGCTTCCTTGACATCGCCGCAGTACCTGCGACAAAGCGTATAGACTCTCGCTGCATATCTCCTATACAGCTCATCCTCCGCCTTTATGTCTCCTTTGGCGCAGTACCCGGCAAGTGCCTGCTCATCAAGTTCTTTATACACCGGACATGTCTATATCACTTGTAAAGATACACAAAAAACGGCTCTTTCAAGGAACTGAATATTCACCCTCGCTATTCTTTCTTCTTGTAAACAATAGAGAATTCACTAAAGGTTTTATTGTCTTGCCATTCCTCATGATAAAAAGTGATTTCTTTAGTTTGCTCGTTGAGGACAGCTTTTGTAATAATGACCTTAAGACCTTCGATCTGACTACTAACGATTCCTTTCCCTTTATTCAGGGATATCAAGTTCTCATTCAATGAGTAGTCTCCACTGGTGTGCAGTTCGCCGTAAGAATAGAAACTGACCTTGTCCTTGCTGAAACTGACAACAAAGAAGGGGTTTGACGCGTCAACCCATTCAGTGCCGGCAAGTGTATCATTCTCTTTACTGCAAGATATGAGGCAGACCATAAGAGAAAGGATGAATAGATAGTGTTTCATATATCATTTATCAGAAGTTGATTCGGTAACTGAGGTTGGGGAGGATGGGGACCAGGGCAAGCTCCTTCCAGGTTTCTTCCTTCGTGTCGTAGTAGATCGTGAAGGGATTGTAATGGTTCAGGACGTTGAAGATGCCGACGTTCAGTTCCTGCGCCGTCCTGCCTCTCTGCCACTTGAATTGATATCCGACATCCAGACGGATCAATGTCGGCATTTGGTAATTGTTTACTGATGAGTAATACTCCAACGGAATCTCGTTCCCCTTAGGCCCCACGACGGTATATCGTTCGCCCCTTCCATTGATCCAGTTGCCATCCTGCCAGGTGAAATTCAAGCTGATTCCTTTCCATTGCGCAGACAGATTCCCCACAAAACGACGGTCGAAAGGAGCATGGAATGGCTTCCCGTCATTTATCACAGAAAAGCCTTTCCTGGTTGATTTCGAAAGGGTTGCAGAAGCTTGGACCCGTAGTTCGTTTCCTTGATACAGGTACATCATCTCGATTCCTTTTGAATCTCCCTTGCCCAGGTCCACGTCGCTTTGCCAGGAGGAAATGCCTGAATTGAACAAATTGCGCGCGTCCTTGTAATAGACGACGTTGTTCAGTTCCTTGATGTACGCGCCGGCTGAGATCAAGTGGTCACCGAAGTTTGCCTCCAGCCCGGCATAGCCTTGCCGCATCTGTTCGGCGGGGATGTTTCTTACCGAAGGGACGAGCAGGTCCATCGACCAGCCGACCGGGAGACCTTCAAGGGTATGGTAATACTGTGACATGGCATCGGCGGTGGCCTCGAGAGCCAGAAAAGGGAGGAACTGCCATTTCCCCTTCAGGCTGATGTCCAGTGAGAACATCGTCGTATCGCTCCTGAAGACTGTGGGGCGAAGGGTGCCCTCCCAACTGAGTCTCTTCGAGTTTTGCAAAGCCTGCAGGTAGCTTGACGCCATCAGGACGCGCTTACGGTTAACAGCCCCCGCCACCTCTCCCGGGCGGAATGCCGCATAACGAAAGCTGCCTCCCGTTTTCCACCCGGTGGTACCCTCCGTATTCCTTTCGAAATCCTCTGAAAGCGTAATCTCGTCTAGCATCGAACGTAGAGAGAAATGGTTCTCCGTGCCGTGGTATTCATTTGACAGTTCCTGGGTGCTGACGTATGAATTATAGGAAACAGAAAGGTCAGATTCCCCCTTTTCCCCAGCACTGTGGTAATGTGCGGAGCCGATCAGGTTGCGCCAACCCATCTTCTCTCCAGAACCGTCCGGCATACTGAAGCCATAATGGTCCAATGATGCGAGAATGGAGGCTGTCAGCCACTTTCCGCTTCCTGCATTCCAATGGATTTTCCCGTAGAGGTCGCCAATTCCGGCAGCGAAATGATTCAGACTGCCTAAATGACCGTCCATCAGGCCTTTGAGTGCGACATATTCCAGTCCCAACGGGGAAATCCGCCCGGACAGAGCGTATGTTATTTTATCCGAGACGGGCCCCGATATATGGCCGCCGGTCAGGAAATTATTGAGGGACAATGTCGTATGATTACGGTCTTCGGGTGGTTGTTTGGAAGAAATGGCGATGTGTGAGGCGGTAAAATTCCCATTATTACCTCCGAATCCTCCCTTTGCAAAAGAAACGGATTCGATGGCATCGTTCGGAATCACCGTGGTCAATCCTAACACGTGGGAATAACCGTACACCGGTACTCCGTCAATAGAAACCAGGTTCCCACCCATATTGCCGCCCCGGACAAAAGATGCTGAAGTTCCATCAGCTCCCGTGGAAACACCGGGCAGATATTGGATCCATCGGATCGGGTCCCCCTCGCCCATAGGCGACGCGGAGGCCCTGATGGCTTCCTGCGTCGACTGGATATAACCGGCGTCCAAATGTATACGCCGCAATCCGGTGACGATGGACGCCGGCAATGTGTCCCTCTGCTCAAGCTGCGCACACAGGGCAGGACTTGTCACTAGAATCAGGGACAAGCCAATAATGAATAGGCCCTTTACCATTCGAAATCGTTGCCCCATGATCCGGGCTTGTTATGCTTGATCCAAGGAAGTTCCTGTTCTGTTTTCGCCCCAAAAATCCCTATTCCATTTTCGATGTTGCCGTGAATGTTTTCCCTGGAAAACAAGCTGGCAAAGTCCTGCATAGAGGCCTGGCGCGACTCTTCCGTCAGCAATTCCTTCAGATAGCGGTCGTATTCTTCTGAGACAGAGATGAAAAGGATGTAACCATCCGTTGAAGAAGAGGGCTCAATACCGAATGTCGATCCTTGAAAGGATCCGGCAATGGAAAAAAAACCTTTCGGATCTGCTGCCGTTCTATTATCATCCTCCGTTATGGGAGGGATACGCAGGAACGTATCGTGCAACGGACATCCGACAACGTATTTATACATCGTAGGCCTGAACTCTCTGGGGAAATGATAGATCCAATTACCTGAACCTACCATAGAGACATCTTCCGGCCCCTTCTTCTCATATAGGTCCTCGAACCTCTGATCAGCCTGAGGATTATATTCATTCCAATATGTTTCCCCTGTCAGATTGAACAGGTCAGAACTCTCTAAACTTGTTGCTATCGTCGAGGCTAATACGTGTTTGCCGGATGACTCGTCATAATTCATTCCGCATACCCAGACGGCACCTTGCGGAAGAGACTTGATCTCATATCGAGAGCCGAGTTCCCAATCCGGAAATCCATCAAACTCAAGATTCTCAGGCCATACTCTCCATAGGACAGTATGTTGGATGCTTACTCTCTCCGGCATCACCGTATGAGCTATAACAGTTTCAAAGCCATCGACTTCTACGGTTAACAGATACTTGTGATATGGCTTTGCCGCGTAATCCATTTTCCATTGGTCTCCCTCCTGGAAAACGAATCTGCCGGCAAGCGTGCTTTCTGTTTCATCTGTCAGGGAGATGACCGCATCCTTCAAGGACGCCGATACAATATCCGTTGATGACAGGCGAAGAGTCTGCGTTTCACCTTCCGTCAGGATGCACTCCACCACTATATTACCTTTCCCTTCGGGACGCAAATCCACCTCCCGCTCACAAGCAATGAGTGCGGTTAAACAAAGTACTAATAAAGAACCCGCAAATAGTCTGAAATATACTATGCTTTTGTGTGATATCATAGCTAACTATATAACACACAAAAGGCGAGAATACGTCTCTTGATGTAGGGGGTTAGAGGGTGCGTTTCTTGACGATGGCGACGTAGGTGAGGAGAACGACGTTCATCATCAGGGAGTAGAGGATGGCGGGGATGGCCATTTCCTGGTTGTTGAAGACGAAGGGGCTGGTGGCGAGGGCTATTGCCTGGGCGGCGTTCTGCATACCGACTTCGATGACGACGGTGCGCCGCTCCCTGCCGCTGATGCGGAAGATGCGCGAGGCGGCAGCGGCGCAGCCTGCGGCGAGGAGGATCAGTGCGGTGACGCACGCTCCTAGCCGGCCGATGTTCGCGAAGATGGTGCGGTAATGCTGGGCGAAGAAAACGGCCACCAGCAGCATCAGGGCGGGGAAAGCGATCTTTGAGAGCACCTTGTCGATGCTGGCTGCGGCCTTGGGCCAGAAGCGGTTGATGGCTATACCTATCAGGACCGGAAGCAGCATCAGCAGGAGATTCTGTTTCAGAAGATTGCCGACAGGAAGGGTGATCCCGACCTCAGACCCGGTCGAAACCGTAACCCACTCCATCAGGACAGGTAAAGTAATCAGGGTGATGAGGCTGCTCATCGCGGTCAGGGTGACCGAGAGGGCCACGTCGCCGCCGGCAAGTTTGGAGAATATGTTCGATGAACTGCCTCCCGGGGAGCAGGCGATCAGCATCAGGCCGATGAAGAACACCGGCGGCAGATGGAACAGATGTCCCAGTCCCAGGGCGATGAGTGGGAGGAGCACAATCTGCCCGGTGAGGGCCACGATGAAAGCCTTGGGCCTCATGATAACCATATAGAAATCCTTCAGCTTGAGCGTCAGGCCCAAGTCGAACATCAGGACCGTAAGGATGGGAAGGACTATCCAGATAGTATTCATAGTTTTTTCTTGCTGTCGTCGATCGTTCCGTCTTCCGCCTCGGGGTCGATGCGGAAAAATACGGTCTTGCTCCCGTCCTTTCTGTCGGTCCAGACCAGTTCACCGTCCTTGTTGATGCTGAAGGATCCGGCACCGTCGGTGTAATCCGTCTCTTCGACATATTCGACATCTCCCTCGTGCTCGAAAGTGAGGTATGAATGCCTGCCGTCCTTGTAGCTGAACTTGTTGCGGGAAGGGGTGGCGGTCATTTCCCAGACCTCGTACTGGGCGAGTCCGGGCTCGCGCCAGCCGATGTATACGTCATATCCGTCGCCGGCCGGGGTGAAGACGGCTGCGATGCGCTCCGCGGATTTCTCCGCCCAGCGGCCCTGAAGGTCCTGCGAAGAGGGAACTTGTCCGCATCCCGCTGCAACCAAGATGCAGCAAAGGGTGCACGAAACAAACGAGAAGAGACGATGGTCCATCATATTCCTGTGCTTTTGTTCTGCGGCACAAATGTACGTTTTTTATTATCTTTGTGAAAATTGATAACACCAGAACGATCATGAAGAAAAGCATTACCGCTCTCGGGCTGGCGCTTTGCGCTACCGCCGCTCTCGCCCAGCCGAAACTCCAAAAGAACAATATCGACGAAGTCCTGAAGGCAATGACCCTCGAGGAGAAGGCCACCCTGCTGGTCGGTTCCGGCTGGGGCAGCATGACCGCCGGCGCGCTGACGGCGTCCAACGAGACGCTCGTCTCCGGCGCCGCCGGCACCACCCGAGCCATCCCTCGTCTCGGCATTCCCCAGACCGTCCTCGCAGACGGCCCTGCGGGCATCCGCATCAACCCTACCCGCCCCGGCACGGACCAGACTTTCTATGCCACCGGTTTCCCGGTGGGTACCGTCCTTGCCTCTACCTGGAACACCCCTCTGGTCGAGGATTTGACCACAGCGATGGGCGAGGAGGTCAAGGAATACGGAGCCGACGTCCTGCTCGCTCCGGGCATGGACCTGCACCGAAACCCTCTCTGCGGCCGTAATTTCGAGTATTTCTCCGAGGACCCGCTTCTGTCCGGAAAGATGGCCGCTGCCTACGTCCGCGGCATCCAGAGCAACGGCGTCGGCGTCAGTTCCAAGCATTTCGCCGCCAATGACCAGGAGACCAACCGTATGGAGAACGACTCCCGCGTCAATCCCCGCGCCTTGCGCGAGATGACCCTCAAGGGCTTCGAGATCATGGTCAAGGAGTCCGACCCCTGGACCATAATGTCTTCCTACAACAAACTCAACGGCACCTATACCCAGCAGAGCCACGACCTGCTTACCACCATCCTCCGCGACGAGTGGGGCTTCAACGGCATCGTTATGACCGACTGGGGCAACAAGGCCGGCACCGCCAAGGCCGTCATCGCCGGCAACGACCTGATGGAGCCCGGCATGGACAATGAGATCCAGCGCATCGTCGCCGGCGTCAAGGACGGCACCATCCCCGAGGTCGACGTGGACCGCAACGTCCGCAGGATGCTCGAGTTCATAGTCCGCACCCCGCGCTTCGCCGGATACAGGTATTCCAATAAGCCGGACCTCACCGGCCACGCCAGGCTTGTCCGCGAGGCGACTCCCGAGGGGCTCGTCCTGCTTGAGAATGAAGGCGTATTGCCGCTCAAGGGCGTGAAGAAGGTGGCCCTGTACGGCGTCGGCTCGTATGACTTCATCGCCGGCGGCACCGGTTCCGGCAACGTCAACAAGGCTTATGTCCGCAACGTCGCCGATGGCCTCCGTGTGAACGGCCTCGAGGTCAACGCCGACATCGAGAATTGGTACAAGCAGTATATTGCACTTGAGAAGACCAAAGCCTCGAACAATTCTGCGGCAACTTCCGCCGTGCTGCTCGGCGATGCCGTCATCCCCGAGATGGAGGTGTCCCGCGCGTTCATCGACAAGATGGAGAAGCAGACCGATATCGCCGTGATCACCATCTCCCGCAATGCCGGTGAGGGCGGCGACCGCAAGGCTGAGGACGGCGACTGGACCCTCACGGGCTCCGAGCGCAAGATGCTTCAGGATCTCTGCGACGCCTATCACGTGAACGGCAAGAAGGTGGTCGTGGTGCTCAACATCGGCGGAGTCATCGAGACCGCTTCGTGGAAGCTACTCCCTGATGCCGTCCTCCTCGCCTGGACGCCCGGCCAGGAAGGCGGCTACGCCGTCGCAGACGTGCTCTGCGGCGCCGCCTATCCTTCCGGCAAGCTCCCTATGACCTTCCCGGTAAGGTACTTCGACATCCCCTCGTCCTACAACTTCCCGTACAACTATTCGGGCGAAGGCTCTCTCAATCCTTTCGGTGGAGGCGGTGAGATCGACGAGGATACCGCAGCCCTGATGGCGGCCTTCGGCTATTCGATCGAGAAGGAGCCCAACGTCGATTTTACCGAGTACAAGGAGGGCATCTGGGTCGGCTACCGTTACTTCGGCACGGCCGGAAAGAAAGTGTCGTATCCGTTCGGCTACGGCCTCAGCTATACGACCTTCGAGTATTCCGCTCCGGCGGTGAAGGTAGCGAAGGATGGAACCGTTACGGCTTCTGTTACCGTGAAGAATACCGGTGCCGCCAAGGGCAAGGAAGCCGTGCAGCTCTACATCGCAGCCCCGGGTGGCGGCCTCGTGAAGCCCGCCTGTGAGCTCAGGGCCTTCGCCAAGACCCGCGAACTCGCTCCCGGCGAAAGCCAGACCCTCACGATGACGGTCGATCCTTACACCCTGGCTTCATTCAACGAGGCCACCTCCGCTTGGGAGATGGCCGCCGGTGAATACAAGGCTCTCTTCGGAGCCTCGTCGGAGGATATCCGTCAGACCGCTGCATTCAAGGAGGCGAAGGCCCAGGCATGGCCCGTGAACCGCGTCCTCCTGCCTGCTAAGCCGGTCGAGGAGATCAAAGTGAAATAGTTACTCTGCCCTGGTGCAATACTTGAACTTGGCAGTTCTTCTTCCGGAGAAGGACTGCCATTCAAGTGTAAGGTCGACAGTCTCACCGTGTGTGTCGGGCAGGTCCGAGAGGCGGAAGGCCACGAGGGCATCGCCGGCCTCGCCGAAGAAATCGCCCCCGGCATCGTGGTAGAATACGACTTTATAAGGATCGTTGGGGTCGGAACCGGTCACCAGGTTGACCGTATGCATGATGCCATTGGTCCAGTAGGTGCGGAAACGGAGGGTGATATAGCCGTCTTCGACCGTTGTCATCCAGTCGTTGATCATCTCCACAGGGTCGTTACCGTATTTGAGGATGTTCTCTTCCTTGCCGAGGTTTGGAGCGGATTTCTTGGTGAGTATGGAGTCCAACCAATTGACATAGACATTGTTGGCCTCATCGAACAGACCGCCTTCCTGCATTTCTACATCGGTCGGTTTGCGGTAGTTGACCAGGGCGCGGACCTCCTTGTTCCCGAAGGGGGACTTTTTCATGTTTACAGGGTAAAGGACGGTCTTGTCGTCCAGCTGGAACCAAACCCGTGAGTTGTCCTGGTCGGTCTTGACGGTCACGAGGGCCGAAGGGGTCATTATGCTGGGATCGAAGTCGTCTTTTTCAAGGTTGCAGGCGGCTGCAGTGAGAACCGCCGCGGTGATGGCAAGCCATCTGAATACGTTTGTTTTCATCTTCTTGAAATCTAAGTTTTGCTAAATAAACTCAATTGTCCATGATTTCTTGCATGGGAATTGGAGTTTTTTGCAAATGATTGCTTATTTTTGAAAAAACACCACGAAAATGAAGCGAATCATTCCTTTTTCAGCGTTATTGATACTGCTCGTCTGCTGCAGTGCTCCCAAGTCTGACATGGACCGCTATATCGACGACCTCATGTCACGTATGACCCTCGAACAGAAGATCGGTCAGCTCAACCTTCACTCCGCTCCGGGTTTCATCTCCGCCGAGAGGGTGACGGAGGAGGATGAAAACACCAAGATGCTCCGCGAAGGATTGATGGGCGGTATCTATGGCTCCGGCAATTTCAATGTCCTGAAACGCTCCCAGGAAATCGCCCTGGAAGCCGGTGCCGGCATCCCTCTTATCTTTGGAATGGATGTTATCCACGGGCACGAGACCGTGTTTCCCATCCCTCTGGCGATGTCCACATCCTGGAATATCGAAAAGATAGAAAAGGCTGCAAGGATAGCTGCGACTGAAGCGTCGGCATCTGGCATAAACTGGGTGTTCAGCCCGATGGTCGACATCTGCCGCGACGCGCGCTGGGGCCGCATCGCCGAAGGTGCGGGAGAGGACCCCTACCTCGGCGGCGAGATAGCCAAGGCGATCGTGCTGGGTTATCAGGGACACGATGATGTGTTCGACACAGACGAAGTGATGGCCTGCGTCAAGCATTATGCCCTGTACGGTGCGGCTGAAGGAGGACGCGACTACAATTCTGTGTTCCTTTCGCGCCAGGAGGCGATGAATGGCTTCATGATCCCTTACCGCGAGGCCGCAAAGGCCGGCGCGGGCAGTTATATGAGCTCTTTCAACGAGTTCGAAGGTATTCCCGCCACGATGAACAAGTGGCTTATGGATGATGTGCTTCGCAAGATGTGGGGCTTCGACGGCTTCATCGTCTCCGATGCGACCGCAGTGGTCGAAGAGGTCGCGCACGGCATCGGTGACCTGCAGGAAGTGTCCGCCAGGTCGCTTCAGGCCGGGCTCGACATGGATATGAATTCCGACGGCTTCGTCGGAACGCTGAAAAAGTCGCTTGAGGAAGGGCGTATCAAGGAAGCCGACATCGACAGGGCTTGCCGCCGTATCCTTGAGGCCAAGTACAAGCTCGGACTGTTCGAGGATCCTTTCCGCTATCTGGATGAGGACCGTCGCGTCGCGAGGGTATTCACTCCGGAGAACCGGGCGTTCGCTAGGGAACTGGCAGGCGAGTGCCAGGTGCTGCTGAAGAACGACGGCGTATTGCCGCTCAAGCCCGGTACGCGTGTAGCAGTGGTCGGCCCCCTGGCCGACAATGCATCGGCGATGATGGGCACCTGGGCGATGTCCAGCCGCAGTAACGAGACTGTGACCGTGAGGGAAGGCCTTGCCGAGAGAACACAGACCCTGTACGCCGAGGGCAGCTGGCTCTTCCGCGACAAGGAGACAGAAGAGAGCGTCCGCTACGGTATGATGAAAGTGTTCAGGCCCAACTTCCAGGCTCCGGGAGTACACGAAGTCCCACAGGCGGTAATGATCGCGGAGGCCGTGGCGAAGGCTATGGTTTCCGATGTGGTAGTGGCCTGCGTCGGCGAGATTGCCGAGATGAACGGCGAGGGCGCGTCGCGCTCCGACGTGTCCATCCCCGACGCGCAGGTCGAGTTGCTCCGCGCGCTTAAGGCCACCGGCAAACCCGTGGTGCTGGTCTTGTTCACGGGCCGACCGCTGGTTCTGGTCGATGAGGACAGGGATATGAACGCGATCCTGGACGTGATGGCGCTGGGTACCGAAGGTGGCCGGGCTATTGCGGACGTTCTCTTCGGCGACGTCAATCCTTCCGGCAAACTTACGAATTCCTACCCGCGAAGCGTAGGCCAGTTGCCGCTCTACTACAACCATAAGAATACCGGCCGCCCGCACGGGGAGTACGACGCCTACAAGAAGTTCGTTAGTTGCTATATCGACGAAGTCAACGGACCGCTCTATCCTTTCGGATACGGACTCAGCTATACGTCGTTCGAGTATTCCGAGCCGCACCTGTCGGCTTCGGAGATGCCGATGGCAGGCTCGGTGGACGTGACGGTGAAGGTGAGCAATGTCGGGTCGCGTGACGGCGACGAGACGGTGCAGCTGTACATCCACGACATCTATGCCACTTCCACCCGTCCGGTCAAGGAACTCCGCGGCTTCAAGAAAGTGCATATCCCGGCCGGACAGTCCGTCGACGTGACTTTCACCCTCACCGCTGAGGATCTCAAGTACTACAACCACGAACTGGAGTATGTCTGCGAGCCGGGTGATTTCGACATTATGGTAGGCCCCAACAGCCGCGACCTGAAGTCCGCCCTTTTAACGGTGAAATAAAACTACTAATTTTTTTAGGAGTTCCCGGAATTATGCATATCTTTGTGGAAATGATATGCATATGAGTCCCCGTAGATACATCCTTGCAGCCCTGCTGTCGGTGCTGTGCCTGGCGGCGCCGGCGCAGAGCCGCCGCGATATCGCGGCGCTCGACAGCCTCGTGGCTGTCTCGGACAGCGCCGCCGCGCGCGGCCTCGTCCTGCGCAAGGCCACGCTCCTCAAGCGCATGTACTGCTTCGACGAGGCCGCCGAAGCGCTCTCCTCGCTGCTCAGACCGGGCTCGATGGACACTGAGGTGCTGGGCGAATTGGCCGACTGCCATTATCAGGCTGGGCGGTCGCCCGAAGCGATGCTGTTGTATATGCAGCTCACCCAGCTGCATCCCGAGGATCTCGGCAACCAGGTGCGTTTCCTGTCGCTGCTGAACAGGGCCGGAGCATTGTCGGACGTCGTCGCGCGCGGACGGGAAGTCCTGCAGCGCGACACCCTCATACCGGTCTTGACGCTGGTCGGAGATGCCTTCAACAAGATGGAGCAGCCCGATTCGGCGATGCACTATTACGGTGCAGCGCTCCACCGCCGGCCCCGCAACGCCTCTGTCGTCAGCAAGATGTCCAACATACTGCTGGAGCGCAAGGACTACGACGGGGCGCTGTCCCTGGCGGAGAACTATCTTGCATTGGACTCCCTCAATATCGACATACTGCGCATACAGGGACTCGCATACTATCTGAAAGAGAACTGGATGCTGTCCGCCGATGCATTCGAACTGGCCGTGGAGCTCGGGGACGACACTTATGCCCCGCATTACTATCTGGCCAAGGATTATTCCGGTCTCCATATGTTCCGGGAGGCCGACGAGCATTTCATGCGCGCTTGGCAGCTTGATTCCACGAGGGCGTCACTGGCGCTGGAGATAGCGGTGAACAGGACCAACGGTATCGCAGCGTATCGGACCGGGGTGGTTCCCTGGTTCGAGAAGGCGCTGAAGATGATGGAACCGGACTCTACACTCATGTCGTCGATTTACCAGAATTATGCGACGGCGGAGTACACCAGGATGGACTGGGACAAGGCCATCAGCTTGTACCAGAAGGCCTACGAATATAATCAGAAAAACATCTCCGCCCTTTCCACCATCGGCTACTGCTACGAGCAGAAGAAGGACTACAGGCACGCCGTGGAGTATTACGAACGCTATCTTAAGGTCGGTCGCCCCGGCACCCGCGCCTATCAGTTCGTCGAGGAGTCCCTCCGCTTCGTCCGCGCCGAACGCTTCATGGAAGATCCTTAGTTCCGGACAAAAAAAGCACCGCAGTGAGAACTGCGGTGCTTTTCCCGTTTGCGGAAGAAGGGGGATTCGAACCCCCGATACCCCGTGAAGGGTATACCGGTTTTCGAGACCAGCGCCTTCAGCCACTCGGCCATCCTTCCTTTTGGGACTGCAAAGATATATAAAAAAAACAAACAAACCAAAACCAGCTCCGGGAGGGGAAATGCTTCCGGAGCTGGGTAACTGGCGCTATTTCAGGTCGAAAGAGACCGTGCCGCGGATGTCCGAGGAGGAGGATCCGACTAGGACGTCGAAGCGGCCGGGTTCCGCGACCCATTCGTGCTTGGCGGCATCGAAGAAGCTGAGGGCGGAGCGGTCGAGTTCGACCGAGACAGTCTTGGTCTCGCCGGGCTCCAGCCAGACTTTCGAGAAACCCTTGAGCTCCTTGACCGGACGGTCGACGGAGGCCTCGGGGTCCGAGACGTAGAACTGGACGACCTCGGCGCCGGCTACGGAGCCGGAGTTGGTCACGGGCACGGAGACCGTGACGGTGCCGGAGGCGGTCACCGAAGTTTTCGATACCTTAGGCTCGCCGTAAGCGAACGTAGTGTAGCTCAAGCCGTGGCCGAAGGGGAAGAGCGGGGCTATCTTCTGCGAGTCGAACCAGCGGTAGCCTACGTAGAGGCCTTCGGAGTATTCCTCGTGCATGATGGGCATTCCTGCCATAGTCTTTCCGGCAGGGACGCCGGGATACTGGACCTCGGAACGGAGAGGGCCGTCCCCGAGGGCGACGGGGAAGGTGAACGGCAGTTTGCCCGAAGGGTTCACTGCGCCGCTCAGCACGTCGGCCAGGGAGTGGCCGGCCTCGCTGCCGAGATACCAGTCCTGGACGACTGCGGGGACGCGGTCTATCCAGGGCATCGCGACGGCGTTGCCGGAGATGTTGACCACGACCAGTTTAGGGTTGGCGGCTGCGAGCGCTTCGATGACAGCGTCCTGTCCGTACGGCAGGCCGTACTCCAGGCGGTCATTGCTCTCTGCATCCTGGTGGGGGCTCTTGTTGAGGCCGCCGATGTAGATGACGATGTCGGCCGTGCGGGCAGCGGCCACAGCATCGGCGATGAGCTGCTCGTAGGAGCGGGAGTCGCTGAGGTCCTGGCCGGTGGTGACTCCGTTGTAGGCGCCGCTGGCGTCGCCGATGTAGCCGCGTTCATAGATGACTTCCGCATCCGGGAATGCCTCCCTGATGCCGTCCAGGGGCGAGATCTCGTGCTGTGCCTTCAGCGAGGACGAGCCTCCGCCGACGGTCATCATCTTGACGGCGTTCTCGCCGGTCACGAGTATGCGCTTCGCGCCCTTGACCGGCAGCAGGCCGCCGTCATTCTTCAGCAGCACGATGCCCTCGGCGCCTATCTTGCGGGCGGCGGCATAATGCTCCGGCGAGGTGAACTTGCCGGTCTTGTGCTCGGGATTCATGCTGGTGCGGAAGATCAGGCGGAGGATCCTGCGGGCCTTGGCGTCCAGTTCTTCGGTTCCGGCACGTCCGTCGGCTATGCGCTCTAGGTACGGGTCGGCGAGGAAGTAGGAATCGTATGCATTGGTCTTGCCCATCGTGAGCCCGTCGGTCCAGGAGCCGAACTCCATGTCGAGGCCGTTGGTGATGGCCTGGTCCGTATCATGTACTCCGCCCCAGTCACTGATCACGACACCGTCGAAGCCCCATTCACCCTTGAGGATGTCGTTGAGAAGGTACTGGTTGTGACAGTTCCACTGGCCCTTGTAGAGGTTGTAGGAGCCCATGATCGCCCACGCTCCGCCTTCCTGCACGGCAGCTTTGAAGGCCGGCAGGTAGATCTCGTACAGGGAGCGGTCGTCGATTGCCACGTCGGTGGTGAAACGGTTGGTCTCCTGGTTGTTGAGGGCATAGTGCTTCACGCACGCTGCGACATTGTTGCGCTGGACGCCCTGGACGTAGGGAACCACCATCCGCGATGAGAGGAAGGGATCCTCGCCCATATACTCGAAGTTGCGTCCGTTCAGGGGAGAACGATAGATATTGACTCCGGGGCCGAGGAGGACATCCTTCTTGCGGTAGCGTGCCTCTTCGCCGATGCTGATGCCGTATAGTTCAGCGAGCGAAGGGTCCCAGGAGGCTGCAAGGGCGGTAAGGGCGGGGAAGGCCGTGCAGGAGTCGCTGGTCCAGCCAGCCTGCTCCCACTCATCCCAGAGCACTTCCGTGCGGATGCCGTGGGGGCCGTCGGTACACCAAACCTCAGGGATACCGAGGCGCGGAACTCCCGGCGAACTGAACTTTGACTGGGCGTGGGTCATTGCCACCTTTTCGCGGGTGGTCATGCGCGCAAGCGCGTCTTCCACCCTCTCCTCGACAGTCTTGGAAGGGTCGAGATATGCGGGGACGGCTTCAGATGTGTTTTGGGAAGGCCTCTGGCCGCATGCAACGGCTGCCAGCAGGACCGCTGCGCCGAATAAACGTACGAGTTTCATAGTGATTTTATTTATAAATGTCTTTCTTTTCGAGTTCCACGATCGTTCCGTAGCGGGCTATTTCGTCCATGGGCAGCATCTTGCGGTCGCCGACTATGATCCAGACGACGGGTGCGGGAAGCACGTTCTTATCGTAGTATGCCCGCAGCGTACCTGCGTCTACGGACGGAAGTCCGGCCAGTATTTCGACATCGGGATCGGCTTTGTAGCCCCGCCTTTCCAATTCGGAAACCGTCGAAGGAAGTTCCCTGAATGTGGGATAACTGTTGTTCGCCTTTGCGCGGATGGAGTGCAAGGCTGACTCCAGGCCGTTCTCCTTGAGAGGGAGAGTGTGGATCAGGGAGTCTACCAGCTGTATGGCAGACAGGGACTTATCGGCCTGCGTGCCAAGCGAGGTGATGAATAGCGCCGGGTCATTAGGGTAGGCAGGAGACGGGGCGTTAGTCAGGCCTGAAGCGCTATAAGCCATGGCGCGGAACTCGCGCACCTCTTGGAACATCAGGGAGAACATGCCTCCGCCGAAATACTCGCCCAGAACGCTCAAGGCAGCCTTGTCGGCGGCCGAAACGGGCTTGTCAAAGGTTTGATAAGTGACTATCTGGGCCTGGCGCGAGCCGGGAAGGTCATAGAAGAATACGGTCGGACTGTCATATCGGAGATTGTTAATCCTGGCCCAGTCCTCGTAGACGGCAGCCCGGCCCAGGTCGATCCTGCGCGCAAGCGCGCGTGCGACCTCGCCGGCCGGCTTCCTTCCCGAATACAGCACGGTGTAACAGTGATTCATCAGGTCGGAGAAGGCGTTCATCAAGCCTTCTGTCCCGATGGCCTTGAGTTCCTTCTTGTCCAGTTGGGTCAGATATGAGGAATTGGCCCCGTAGTATACCTTCTGCTGCATGGCGGACATTATGTTGGAGGTCCCGCCGGTGAAGAAGGTCTGTTTCTCAAGGTCGATGCCGGTGAGCAGTTCCTTGAAACTATCCTTGTCGGCCTTGGCGTGGTCGATGAAATGCCTGAGAAGCTTGAGCGACTCGTCCAACCTGTCTTCGAAGCCGCTGATGGTCAGGTCAAAGTTATGGTTCCCGGAACTGACGAAGAAAGTCGTCCCCAGTGCCTGCCACGCCTTGCTGAGTTGCTGAACTGAGAGGGAGTCGGTGCCGATGGTGTTCAGGAACGAGGCGACGTGTGTGACCTTGGGATCCTCCTGGCTTCCCTTCGTTACCCTGATGGTCAGGTTGAACAGGTCATTGACGGGATTCTCCTTATAGTAAAGCCTGACATTGGGAGTAACATCGACGCGCTCGACATCCCTGTCGATGTCCACGAGGCGTGGTGCCACGTCGCGCACCGGCATCGCTTCGAGACGCTTCGCGTACTCGGAGCTCTCGCCGGCGTGCTTGGGCACCACCGGCTCGAGATCGGGTTTGGCGATATTGTCCTTGGGATATGTACCCATGACCTTCTCGAAGCGTATGTATTTGTCCGTGAAATACTTGTTGGCCACGCGGACGATGTCGTCGCGAGTGGTTGAACGGATGGCGTCGACCTGGGCGAGGTATTCGTCCCAGCTCCGACCCTGGCTCATCACCGATACCATCTGTTCGGAACGGCCGGCGATGGTCTCGAGCATCTCCTCGGCATTGCGTGCCGCCTCGAATTTCAGGGCCTCGACTTCACGCTCGGAGAATTCGCCCCGCTTGATCTTCTCGATCTGCTCCCAGCATAGTTTTTCTGCCTTGGGAAGCGAACCGAACGGAAGGTTGGGAACGACGGCGAAGCCGACAATTCCCATCTCGTTGAACATAGGCAGGCGCAGGGCTCCTCCCAGGAGCATCTTGTGTCCCGTGGTAAGCGAGTCCAGCAGGCCGGAGGAGAAGCTGTTGGTCAGCAGCCCCGTCGCAAGGTCGAGGGCAGGGGCGTCCGCATCCTTGTCGGTCGGCCCGTTGAAGGCATAGACGGAGATTTTGACGAGAGGGATCTCGGCCTTGATCTTGACGTTCCGGACGCCCGTGAAGGGAGCGACTTCCACCGGAGCCTTCTCGGGCTTCTCGCCGCGACGGATGCGCCCGAAGGTGCGCTCCAGCAGCGGCCCGAGCCCCTCCGTATCGATATCACCGCTGAGGATCAGGCCCATGTTGCAGCCGACGTAATACTTGTCGAAGAATGCCATCATCTCTCCCAGTCGGGGATTCTTGAGGTTCTCGGTGCTTCCTATGACCTGGTAGGAATAGGGGTTGCTGCCGCTGAACTCCTTGATTATCTCGAAGAGGGGAGCCTGCATGGTGTTGTCCGCCCCGCGGTTCTTCTCTTCGTACACCGTCTCGAGCTCGCCCTGGAAAAGGCGGAACACCGGGTTCATCATGCGGTGGCTGTTGAGTTCTGCCCACTGCTCGATATACTGGGGAGAGAAAGTATTGTAATAGTAGGTGTAGTCGTAGGAGGTGCCGGCGTTGAGGCCCGTGCCGCCGAAGCGTGCGATGAGCCTGTCGAACTCGTTGGGGATGGCGTATTCGGCGGCCTTCTGGCTCAGGCGGCCGATTTCTTTCTGGACGGCTTTGCGCTCGGCGTCGTCAGTGAGGGTGGCGAGACGGTCATAGCACACCGCGATGGAGTCGAGCCAGACCTTTTCAGCGGCGTAGTCGACGGTACCGAGTTCTTCGGTGCCCTTGAAGAGCAGATGCTCCAGATAATGGGCCAGGCCGGTGTCAGGGCTGTCCTTGCCGCCGGCCTTGACGACCACGGCTCCGTAAACTATTGGTTGTGAACTGTCTCGGTTGATCCAGACCTGCATGCCGTTGGACAGTTCGAACTGACGTACTTCCAGGGGATTGTTTTGTGCATTCGCAGCGAGGGCCATCAGCGCTCCCGCGAAAAGAAGTAAGATTCGTTTCATACGGTAAAGATAGGCATTTCTTCCGTCAAAGCATAAAAGATGATAAAATGAGATTTGTTTTGGATAAGGAATCATTGTATTTTTGCGGGTAACACTTTAATAACCTTTTATCATGAAATCCTTCCGTTCCGTAGCATTGGCGCTGGTCCTCGTGTGCAGCGCGGCTTTTTCCGCCGAGAAGCCCCGGACCACCGTTCTGGTTTCTCCTGACGGCAATCTCAAGGTTACCGCCGTATCCGGCGCAGCCGGCCTGACATGGGCAGTGGAGCGCGCAGGGCTCACGGTACTGGAGCCGTCCGCCATAGGGATAAGCGTCGACGGCAGGGCGCTGCTAAAGGGCGCTGCCCGCGAGACCGGCCGGAGCGCGGTCAGCACTTCCTTCGCCACGCCCGTCTATAAGAAGTCTTCTGTCGAAGACCGCTACAACACCGTCACTCTCCGCTACGGACGCGATGCACGCGTCGAGTTCCGCGCCTATGACGACGGCGCGGCATACAGGATCCTTTCCGACAATGCAAAGGCCACGAAGGTGGACGACGAGACTGTGGAGTACAGATTCGCTTCCGACTATAATGCATTCGTCCCTTATGTCAACGACAACCGTGGCGGGGAGCGCTACTGCTTCTCCTTCGAGTCGTACTACGACGAGACCCCGCTGTCGAAGATGTTCCCCGACTCCCTGGCCATCACTCCGCTGGCCGTATGCCTCCCCGGAGGCGTGAAGGCCATCGCGATGGATGCCGGAGTAGTGGACTATCCTGCTATGATGCTGCTCAAGGGGGAGGGCAATACGTTGAAGGCCGAGTTCCCGCCCGTGCCGGGAAAAGTCACCCAGGGAGGCTACAACCGCCTGAACCTCGTGCCTGACACCCGTCTGGGCCATATTGCCGAAGTGCAGGGCGCGTTCGCGACGCCTTGGCGCGCAGTCGTCGTCACGGCACGTGACGCCGACATCCTCAATTGCGACATGGCGCAGCGCCTTGCCGAGCCCTGCCGCCTTGACGACGTTTCATGGATCAAACCCGGCAAGGTCGCGTGGGACTGGTGGAACAACAACAATATCACCGGCGTGGATTTCGTAGCCGGTATGAACACGGATACGTACAAGGCCTACATCGACTTCGCTTCCGCAAACGGCCTCGAGTATATTATCATCGATGAGGGCTGGAGCGGCGGCGGCATGCGCAATGTCGGACCTGTCCGCGCGGATGCCCTGTTCGAGATCAACCCGGCAATGGACATCGACGCCCTCATAGCTTACGGTAATTCCAAGGGTGTGGGTATCATCCTCTGGTCCAGCTGGATAGACATGATCGCCGGCGACCCGGTGAACGGATATGCCTCCACTGAGAAGATGATGGCCCACTATGCCGCCAAGGGCATCAAGGGATTCAAGGTCGACTTTATCGACAGGGATGACCAGGTCGCCCTCAGTTCCATGTACCGAATCGCCGGCATTGCCGCCAAGTACCATCTGCTGCTCGACTATCACGGCATGCATCCTATAGGCATCCAGCGCACATACCCCAACGTGGTGAACTTTGAGGGCGTCAAGGGAATGGAGAACTCCAAGTGGGAGCAGCGCGGTCCGCGCGGCCCTGTCCACAACCAGCCGCGCTACGACGTCACCATCCCTTACCTGCGCGCGCTTGCCGGTCCGATGGACTATACTCCCGGCTCCATGGCCAATGCGTTGAGGAACAATTTCTTCGGGAACAACGACCACCCCATGAGCCAGGGTACCCGCGTGCACCAGATGGCCATGTACACCATCTTCGAGGCGCCTCTGCAGATGCTTGCCGACAGTCCGAAACGCTATACCCGCGAGCAGGAATGCACCGACTTCATCGCCAAGGTCCCGACCGTATTTGACGAGACCGTGGCACTGGACGGCGAACTTGGGGAGTATATAGTGATTGCTCGTCGCAAGGGCGGTGTCTGGTATGTCGCCGCAATGACGGACTGGACTCCCCGCGACCTGGTCGTCGACCTGTCATTCCTGGGGTCTGGGAGCCATTCCGCGGACATCTTCGCCGATGGCGCCAACGCGCACCGCGACGCCGAGGACTACAAGCATTCCACGCAGGGCGTCTCCGCCTCCGACAAGCTGAACATACATCTTGCCGGCGGTGGCGGCTGGGCCGCAATTATCCGATAATCAATGAAATAAGTGTCAGATACGCACCCGTCAGTCGTCGCTTTCGCCCATGATGATGACCAGATGGTCACCGGGCTGGAGCGGCATGCTGCCGTGCGGTACCAGGAACCGCCCGTCGCGCTTCACCATCATCACGCGGATGCCGTGCGGCAGGTGGAGGTCGCGGAGCGTATCTCCATCCGCAAGGTCGTCCTCGGTCACTGTATGGTCTCGAAGCATTCCCATCTCTTCCGGGATCTCCATTCCGAACGTCTCCACTTCCGGATCGGCATCATAACTCAGTTTGAGCCATTTGGCGGCAGGGGAGAGTGTCATGCCCTGGAGCAGCAGCGAGATCAGCGTGATGAAGAACACGATGTTGAAGATCTCGGACGAGCCGTCCAGGCCGGCAACGACCGGGCAGAGGGCGAAGAGGATGGGGCCGGCGCCCTTCAGGCCCACCCA
Source organism: Bacteroidales bacterium (assembly GCA_017519865.1). Classification (GTDB taxonomy): domain Bacteria; phylum Bacteroidota; class Bacteroidia; order Bacteroidales; family UBA932; genus Cryptobacteroides. The sequence goes on from JAFWRQ010000023.1 coordinate 80,978, forward strand.
GGATGCGAATCCCTTGGCCTTGAATGAAAGGTCGCGGAAAGGTGCCAGGCAGAGGAATACGCTGATCGGCCTGGCCACGAGCATCATGAAGATTCCGATCAAAAGGGCCGGCAAGGCGATGGTCGAGAACTGGGACGGCCGGGCAAGGAGCCCCAGCATGAGGAACATGAGCAGCTGCATCAGCCAGGTCATTCCGTCGAAGAACTTCAGGATGTCCCTCTTCATGGGGATGTCGGCTTTGTTGCCGATGATGATGGCCGCCACGTAGAGGGCGAGGAGTCCGTTGCCGAACAGGAGCGAGGCTATGCCGTTGGCGAAGAAACCTATGCTCAGCACCATCACCGAATACAGGGCGTTGCTCGGGAGTTTGACCCGTTCGAGGACCCACTTCGCGCCGTGTCCTACCAGGACGCCGATGAGAAAACCTATGACTATCTGTATGATAAGGGTCCAGATGCCGGTGCCGACCATGGACCAGGTTCCGGAATGGTGCGTAGAGGAAAGGACCTGGACGAGGATGATAGTAAGGACATACGCCATGGGGTCGTTGCTTCCCGACTCGAGCTCCAGCATGGGGCTGAGGTTCTCGCGCAGATGCGTGCGTTTGCCGCGCAGCACGGAGAAAACCGAAGCCGAATCGGTCGAAGACATCACGGCCGACAGCAGGAAGCATCCGAGGAACGAGGCTCCCAGAGGACCGATCCATTTACCTGCAACGAAATAGATGAACGAGGCGGTGAGCAGGGACGTAAGGAAGACTCCGAGCGTCGAGAGCAGTATGCCCTGCTTCATCACCGGTTTGGTCTCGTGCATGGAGGTCTCTAGCCCGCCTGTGAACAGGATGATGGTCATTGCGAAATGGCCTATGGACTCCGCGACGTGATAGTCCTCGAACTTGACTCCTAGTCCGTCGGCTCCGACAAGCATTCCCAGGAGAAGGAACAGCAACAGGGAAGGTGCTCCGAAACGTGCACCGACCTTGGTGATGAGGATGGCAAAGAAAACCAGGACCGACGCCAGCAGGAGCAGGTGGTCGGACATCAGGTTGACGGAGAAGATGGAAAGCGGCAGCATCAGTCTTGGATCTGGAACAGATTCAGGAAGCCGGTCATCATGAAGACCTGGCGGATATCATTTGAAATGCTCTTGACGATGATCTCGCCTCCCTTTGTCGCGGCAGCCTTTCTCAGCGAAAGGAAGATCCGGAGACCGGAACTGGAGATGTAGGTCATCTCCGAACAGTCCATGATTACGGTACCTGATGCGGCGTCCATGACCGACTCTATCTCCTTGGTTACCTCCTGGGCGGCAGGAGTGTCGAGACGACCGATGAATTTGACGGTCGTCACATCACCTTCTTTGTAAATTTTGGTTTCCATATTGTCAGATTTTCTTGGTCATTGATAAAATATTCTTGCCTTCATACCGTTTGTATTCAACGGTATCCATGATGCTCTTTACAAGATAGATGCCTAATCCTCCGATCGGCCGGTCTTCTGCGGGAGCGTCTATGTTGGCGGCAGGCACCGTCGTTGGGTCGAACGGCGTGCCGCTGTCTATGACGAGGAAGTCTATGGACTCCTTGCGGATTATCGCCTCTATGTCCACCAGGCCGTCGGCGCCTTCGGGATAGGCGTACATGATAACGTTGGTGACAACCTCCTCCAATGCCAGGTTTAGTGACATTGCAAGGCTTTGATCCAGATGCTTTTCCTGTGCTATGGCTTCCACGAAGCCTGCCAGCTGAGGAATCTGCTGGATGTCGTTGTGAAGGATCAGATGTCTTTCCATAGTATCGGGATTCCTGTCGTTCATATAACGTATAAGCACTGTAGTCATGTCATCGCTCTGGACTGCTCCGCCTACGAAATCCGAGATGGCTTTCTTGAGTTTCGCGAGCTTGTCCTTGGCCATGCCGTTTCCTCCGGCGAGAACGGATTTCACCCGTTCTTCGCCGAACATGTTGTGATTCTTGTCCTCGGCTTCAGTGATGCCGTCCGTGTAGAGGAAGATGCCTTCCCCGTATGCCAGGTCGGCTTCCTGTTCCTTGAAGGCCGCTCCGGAGACTATTCCCAGCGGGATATTGGGCTCGACCGGCAGGTTACGCACGGTGTCGCCGAGCAGCAACGGGCCGTTGTGACCGGCGTTGCAGTACCGCAGATGTCCGTTCAGGAGGTCGAGGATGCCGCAGAAGAAAGTCACGAACATCGTGTCCTCATTGGTATCGGACATACTGTCGTTCATGTTGGTGACGATATGCAGCGGGCTCCTCTCGTGGGCAGAGACCGTTCTGAACAGGCTGCGCGTCACGGCCATCACGAGCGATGCGGGCACGCCCTTCCCGGAGACGTCGCCGATGCAGAAATACAGCTTGTCGTTGCGGATGAAGAAGTCGTAAAGGTCACCTCCGACCTCCTTCGCAGGGTCGAGGAAGGCGAACATGTCGATATCGTTCCTCTCGGGGAAAGGAGGGAAGATGTTGGGGAGCATGGCCATCTGGATGCCGTGTGCGATGTGCAGTTCGCTCTCCATCACCTGTTTTTTCTCATTCAGTTCCTGATACCTGATCTGGCTCTTGGCGGCACTGCGGAGAATGAGGAAGATCATTGCAAGGCCAAGGAGCTGGAGAAGCAGGACCAGGGTGTTGATGTGTTTCATCCCGCCGAACACCGACTCCTCGGGAATGACGACCGACATGCTCCAGCCGGTGTCGCCTACGGAGCTCGTGTAACGTAGCGGATTGGCGAATTTAAGGGTCTCCGGCGGGCTTGCCAGCAACGTGCCGTTGCCGTTGACGATGGTGCCGTAAGAATCGGGGTAGAGCTGGATCTGTCCCATCAGGGCGTTGAGCCACTCCATCGTGATGTCGGCCGCAGCGACTCCGACGATTGCGCCCGTAGTGTCTTTCAACGGGACGGAATACGTGATGACGGTGGTCATGCCGGCGATGTCGTCAAAGTAAGGTTCGCTCCAGCTTCCCTTGCCCGTGAGGATGGGCTTGGTGAACCATTCGGCCGTCATATAGTCGTGAGACTCGGATCCGAGGACCATTTCCTCGAAACCGTCTCCCCTGCGGGCGACCAGAGGCTCGAACCATTTACCCCTTTCGGGATAAAAGCCATCCGTAAAGGCGAGCGCAGCGTCCATGATGATATCGTTTGTCTCCATCATCCTGCGTATGGGGATGAAGAAGTATTCCGGGCTCTCGAGGATGAGTCCTGCCGTCCAGGACAGGTTTTCGGTGGCAGTCTCGACCGTGGTCATCACGCTCTCGATCTTCTGGCGTGCCAGGGCCATTTCGCTCTCGGCTCTCTGCCGGGCTTCTTCCGTCAGCATTTTCCGGGAGAAATAGTACTGGATAAGGCCTGTGGCTTCCAGCGTGGCTGCTGCGATGACCACAAGCAGCAATCCGGTCCAGACTGACTTGCGCAAGTATTTGTTTACCTGTTTCATAGTATCGATCTCAGTGCGTCGCGGAACTCCGGCATCGGCTGCCGCATGTCGCGTTCAATGATGAGTGTCTTAAGTCCTGCATAGGGCTCGATCTCCTCCTCGATCTCCTTCAGTGGCCGGTCCGCCCCGAAATATACGGGCGCGAAACACTCCCAGAAGCGCCCCGCAAGCGACTTCGGCATGTGGAATGTCTCCCTTATGAAAGAGTCGTCGCTGAGGCGGCAGCAGAGATAGACCATGGCGACGTCGAAGAGGTTGTACCCGTAGCAGAAATCTCCCAGGTCTATGAAATAGCGTCTGTCGCCGACGAAGATGGCATTGCCGAACTGCAGGTCGCCGTGGATGGCGGTATCCGTATCGGGAGCACTATTGATGAACTGGCCAATGCGGTCCTTCTCGGAGGACGTGAAGAAGGGATTCTCTTCAAGCAGGCGGAGATACCGTTCCTTGATGCTCTCGAACTGCGTGGTATCGATGTGAGTCGAGTGAAGGTCCAGGCACATCCCGGCGAACTCTTCGGCGTATTTGCGCACGTTTCCGGGATCGTCTGCCGTTGCGCGGCAATAGGATTTCTTTCCGGTGATGCGACGGAAGCGGATGCCGTAGCGCCCGTCCTCCGTGACCACGTATTCACCCGGTTCGGGAGTGGGTATTCCGAGGGAATAGACCTTTCTTGCGAGCTCCATCTCATCCATCGGCTGAGTGATCTTGCCGGGGAAATAGAGTTTGAGCATCACCGAGGGGTCGGACTTATGGTCGTAGCTCTCGCCGTTGGCGCCGCCGCCGGAGAGGACATAGTCGTCAAGGGATATTTTGACAGGCTTCAGACTCATTTCCCAAATACTTTTTCGATAAGGCTCACGAATTCGTCATATGCCGCAGTGCCGGCCAGTTCCTCAAGGGCTTCCGCCAGGGCGTGATAGCGCCAGGCGTGCTCCGTGGGGTCGGATACGTGGAACAGGCTCCAGAGCCTGTCTCCCTGCACCGCGTAGTCGCGGGCGATGGAGCGCATGTTTGACAATTTGTCACCGAGGGCGACGACCTTGATGTCACGGGATGCTCTCCTCAGGCGCTCGATGCCTTCCAGCTTGCGCGTGTGCCAGCTCTCCTCCTCGTTCATCCCCTCGATGACGGAGTCGCTTTCAGCCGCCACGATCGAGGCGATGCGTTCGCCGAAAAGGACGCGCAGCTGCTCTACGGTCACGTCGGTGTCCTCGATGGTGTCGTGCAGCGCGGCGGCGGCGAGGAGTTCCTGGTCTGAAGTCATAGTGGAGACTATCTCCATCGCTTCCATGGGATGGACTATGTACGGGAATCCCTTGCCGCGGCGTTCCGTGCCGGCGTGGGCCTTTACCGCGAAGACGATCGCGCGGTCGAGGATTTCGGTATTCAAGGGATTGTTTGCCATGGTCATTGATTCATGAAAGGAAGGTTACTGGCCTGCTCCAGCAACACTTCGGCCAATGCGGAGTTGCTTTCAGAAGCGCCGTTGAGGGTGTCAAGCAGGATCCTGATGCCCAGGGGGCCTCCTCCTTGCTTGAGTATATGTGCGATGCAGAGGTTCTGGGGACCGAGGGACGAGGATATGATGTCCAGGTCCGTGATGCCTATCTGGTAACAAGCCAGCTGATAGGCGGCTTCCGAACTCTCCTTGATGATCTTGCCGATGTCTCCGAGCGTATTGCAGCCAAGGCCCTTGAATACGGCGAGGAAAGGCATCAGCGTGTCTTCGTGGATCTCGGCCTGGTTCACGGCCGCGATGCGGCGGTTGAGCGGGCCGAAGGGATCGATCTTGAGGAAACTCCTGAAAGTGTCGCCGTCCAGAGGCACTTCGTCGAGGTTGCCGCTGGCCACGAGCGACTGCACGCGGCGGCGATAGTCGGTCAGGTCCGTGCGTATGATGCTGAACTGCTCGTCCACCAGTTCCAGCATACCGGCCAGCCGGTTGAGGTTGCGGAGGTATTCTTTCGGTACCTCTATGCCGGATTTGTAGCCCGTGTCGTGGTTCATGTTGGCCCAGGCGTGCTGAAGGATGGTGCGAACCTGCACTTCGAAACGGTATGGCGTGTCCTTGAGATAGCAGATGTAGTGGAGGGACATATAGCCGAAACGGTCTATCTCGTGGAGTTTGCGTTTGTCGACGGTGTTCTCCCAATCCACTTCGAACAGGCGCTCGAGGACCGATGCGACCTTGTCGACGTCGTCGAGATAGAAGGTGATCACGCGCAGCCCGAGGATGTCCGTGATGTCTGCGAGGGAGTTGTATTTGCTGCCTTTGAGTTCAAGTTTGCCGGTGAGCGACCCTTCGGTCTTGATGCGTGACTCGAGGGATGCGACAACCAGGCCGTTCTCGGCAAGGAAGTCGTTGATGACACCCTTTACACGTGCTTCTGCCTCCCGGAAAAGGGGCAGGTCCCGGCGGTATTCGTCGAGGATGGACTGGATATGCGGAGTCAGGTCCATATACTGCAGGCTTGAGAACTCAAAGATAGCAAAATCTTCGGGTTATTCGGTCTTTCTCAAGGAATATTCGCAGCCGCAATACTGTTGGTTGTAGAAGTTTAACTCCTTTATGAGCTGGTTCCGGCGGTCCTGGAGGCCGCCTTTGCGCCAATTCTGGCCCCACCATGTGACGGGCAGGCCTTCGCAGGCCCACCGTCCGGCCTCATCCACCTGGGCCAGGTCCTTCCATCGGGAAGAGGCCAAGGTGGTGGTGAGGACGGTGAAGCCGTGCTCCGAAGCATAGAGCGCGGCCCGGCGGAGCCGGTACTTGAAGCACGCCAGGCAGCGGGCGCCGCGTTCGGGCTCGTTCTCGAGCCCGCGGGCGGCACCGCAGCGCCAGTCCTCGTGCGCGTAATCGTCGTCGACGATTTCGAGCCCGAGAGACTGCGCGTAGCGCGTGCACTCCTCCTTCCTGTGAAGATACTCTTCCAGGGGGAAGATGTTCGAATTTGAATAGAAAATGGTTGGCGTGATGCCCTGGCGCAGCATGATCTCGATAATGGCGGAGGAACACGGTGCGCAGCACGTGTGCAGCAGCACACGCTTGGCGCCTCCGGGTACCTCCAGGACGAGTCCATGCTTTGGTTGCCGTGCCATCACTCCACGGAATTGATGTCGATGAGACCGTTCAGGAGGGCGTATACGGTCAGTCCTGCGACGGATTTGATGCCGGTCTTGCGCGTAATGTTCTTACGATGCGTGATGACCGTATAGATGGAGATATTGTACAAGTCGGCTATCTCCTTGTTCAGCAGGCCTTTGGCCACTCCGACGAGGATTTCCTTCTCGCGCTCGGACAAAGCCTCGCGCCCTTCATCGGAGTCCTTTGGCCTGCCGTACGAGCCGTTGTTTTCCAGAAGCTGGACCATGGGTTCGAGGATCTCCTCCTCCACCGCGGTATGGCGGTCGAGGTCGTATTCCAGCGAACAGATCATGTAGAGGGCCTGCATGCGCAGGGAGGAGTCGCAGCCTTCCGGCAGCGAATTCATCACGAGGCTCTTGAGGTCGGAGATCTTCTCGTTGATGCTGTTGTGGTCGTCGGTGAAGGACTCGATCGTCGACTCGCCTCCGGCGTTGCCTTCCAGCAGCGAACGGACATAAGGCATGACATGCCTTTCTTCGAATTCGAAATGGCGGTTCAGTTCGTCCTCGTAGTCGTTGTAGAACTTCCGGAAGACTTTTTTCTGCGCTTCGTTGCAGGGGGCCAGCAAAAGGTCCAGGAGCCTGGAAAGGGATTTGAGGGCAGTGTCCAGATAGTACTCGTGGGAGCGGTGCAGATACTCGACCACGTCTTCGATGCGTCCTTCCTTCAGCATCCTCTCCGAAGGTTTGAAATGCTCGTCGATATAGAAATTGTAGAGCATCATGAAGGTCCCTGGGTCCATGGAATGCGCGCTGCACACGTCTCCGACGGTCATGTCGCCGAAATTGCCGCATACTCCCAGACGCTCCAGCAGTCCGATGACGTGGATGTTCCTGTCCACCAGCTCAGAGAGCTTGATATTTGGGTTGAACTCCGTAAGGGCCATTATCTGATGATTATCCGTATGCAAAGATAGTTCATTTCAATGCTAAAAGAACCGTGCCCCCCTAAAAATCCCTATAAATGGGGATAGCGCGTTGCCAAATATGCCTTAACTTTGTAGGCTGAAACAGCAGCATCCTGATATGACATTAAAAGACTTGAAGGTAGGGGAGTCCGCCGTCGTCAAGAGCGTCGGCGGCGAAGGTGTGCTGCGCCAGCATTTCCTGGACATGGGCCTTATCCCCGGTACCGAGGTCAGGCTCGTCAAGATGGCGCCCATGGGCGATCCCATTGAGATCAGGATACACGGTTATGCGCTGACCCTCAGGCTGTCCGAGGCCCTGAAGATCAAAGTGGACGCGGACTGCGCCCGGGAGACCGTACCGGCAGCGCCCCTCGACGAGGATTTCGGATACAACCTTTCCCTGCATGAGCACAATGCACACCCGGGCTTCGGAGAGGAAGGCCGTTTCCACGATAAGGCGGACGAGCACCCGCTTCCGAAGGACGAGGTCCTCACTTTCGCCCTTGCCGGCCAGCAGAACTGCGGCAAGACTACGCTATTCAACCAGCTCACCGGCTCCAACCAGCATGTCGGCAACTTCCCTGGCGTGACGGTCAGCCGCAAGGACGGCGTGATCAAGGGCTATCCCAATACCCGCGTCACAGACCTTCCGGGCATCTACTCCCTCTCGACCTATACCGCCGAGGAACTTGTATCCCGCAATTTCATCATAGAAGAGAAACCCAGGGCGATCATCAACATTGTCGACGCCAACAACATCGAGCGCAACCTGTATCTGACGATGCAGTTGATGGAGCTGGACGTTCCTATGGTCCTGGCCCTCAATATGATGGACGAGCTCAGGGGCAATGGCGGATCCGTCCGCGTCAACGAGATGGAGCGCCTGCTTGGCATTCCCGTGGTCCCCATATCCGCCGCCAGCGGCGAGGGTGTCAACGAATTGGTGGAACACGCCGTCCATATCGCGAAATATCAGGAGAAACCCAAACGCCAGGATTTCTGCGACAAGAACGATCACGATGGTGCCGTACACCGCTGCCTGCACAGCCTGATGCACCTGGTGGAGGACCACTCGCAGCGCGCCGGCCTGCCGGCCCGCTTCGCCGCCAGCCGCCTTGTGGCGGGCGACGAAGTCGTGACGGCGCGCCTGGGTCTTGAACAGAATGAGAAGGAGATGGTGGAGCACATCATAGTCCAGATGGAGGAGGAGCGAGGCCTGGACCGCCATGCGGCCATGGCGGACATGCGTTTCTCTTTCATCGGCCGTCTGTGCGCGCAGACCGTATCCAAGCCCAGTGAGAGCAAGGAATATCTCCGCAGCCTCAGGATAGACCGTACCCTGACGGGCAAATGGACTGCCATTCCCGCCTTCATCGCCATCATAGCGCTGGTCTTCTGGCTGACGTTCGACGTCATCGGCCTGTGGCTGCAGGATTTGCTGGCCGCCGGCATAGACTGGCTGGGAGGCGTCGTGGACGACGCTTTCGTGCGCTGGGACGTCAGCGAGCCGGTACGCTCGCTGGTCGTCGACGGCATCTTCGGCGGAGTTGGCTCCGTACTCAGTTTCGTGCCCATCATCATCGTGCTGTTCTTCTTCCTGTCAATGCTGGAGGACAGCGGATACATGGCGCGCATCGCGTTTGTCTCGGACAAACTGCTGCGCCGCCTGGGCCTCTCCGGCCGAAGCATCGTGCCGATGCTCATCGGCTTCGGATGCTCCGTGCCGGGCGTGATGGCCACCCGCACCCTGCCGTCCTCGCACGACCGTCGCCTCACCATCCTACTCATCCCGTTCATGAGCTGCTCGGCCAAGATCGCCATCTACGGCTTCCTGGCCAGCGCCTTCTTCCCCGGAAAGGCCGGCCTGGTGATGGTGTCGCTCTATCTGCTGGGTATCGTCGTGGGTATTGTTACCGCTCTGGTTTCCAAGGTCTTCCATCATCAGAAGGACACTACTCCCTTCGTGATGGAACTGCCGGTATACCGCATCCCGAGGGCACGCAATGTATGGCATCTGCTCTGGGACAAGACCAAGGATTTCATCCAGAGGGCCTTTACCGTAATATTCGTGGCGACGATAGTCATCTGGCTGTTGCAGTCCTTCGACTTCCATCTGAACTTCGTCGAGGACAGCAGCGAGAGCATACTCGCGTGGCTCGCGGGCCTGATCGCGCCCGTCTTCAGCCCTCTCGGGTTGGGTGACTGGCGCATCGTCACCGCCCTCATCACCGGCTTCCTCGCCAAGGAGAGCGTCGTCTCGACCATGGAAGTGCTGGGCGTGACCGCTGCCCTTACTGCGGCTACCGCAGTGCCGCTGCTGGTATTCTGCCTCCTCTATACGCCCTGCGTCGCCGCCATCGCGTCCATACGCCGTGAACTCGGCTCGAAATGGGCGTTCTTCGTAGTGATCTTCCAGTGTGCCATAGCCTGGGTCTGCGCCCTGGCAGCCTATCTTATATTCGCATGAACGCCGCCAGCATAATCATACTCGCTGCAGTCGCGGCGCTGGCCTTCCTTGCCCTGCGCACTGCGTTGCGCAAGGACGGCGGCAGCTGCTCCTGCTGTTCACAGAAGGGCAGCTGCCCGTACAGCGGCAGCAAGGAGTGTCATTGTAAGGATTAGACCAGACCGTCGGGAAGATCCATGACGATCTCTCCGGCTTCAGGATCTACGGACAGGATGAAATCCTCGTGGAGAGGTATCATCGCCTGTCCGTTTTCCGTATCCACATAGAGACAGGGATTGCCGGGAATGTCTTCGTAGTCAGTGATTTCGCCCACGCGGACGTCGCGATTGAAGAGGACCAGGCCGACGAAGTCGTCGAGCGACGGGCCTTCGTCCTCGTCCCAGCCCGCTACGCTGTCCTCCTCTGCGAGGACGGCGCGGCCGACGAGTTCTTCCGCATCTTCGAGCGAGATGACGTCGGTGAGGTGGACAATGGCCTTGTCACGGCCTTTCCTGGAGAATGAATCAAAGAAAAAGGGAACCGGCAGTCCATCGAATTCGATGAACACCGGTTCCTGTGGATCGATGTCTTCCGGCATGACGTCGCGGAATCCTAGCAGGACCCCTCCGTCCGTGCCGAAGGACTTCAGGACCTTGGCAATCTGGATCAAAGAATCAGGGCTTGCCACGTCCGGGGGAGGATTAAGCCTCGGTGGCTTCCTCGACGGCCTCGGCAGCAGCGGCGGCAGCCTCTTCGGCGGCCTTCGCGGCGGCAGCGGCCTCAGCCTCGGCCTTCTTCTTGGCGATGGCCTCGGCCCTCTCCTGGTTCACCTTCATCTCAGCCTCTGCGGCGGCCTTGGCCTTCGCGGCGGCGTCCTTGGTGAGACCCTGCTTCTTGGCAACGATCTTGGCGTCCCTCTGAGCCTTCCAATCGACGTACTTCTTGTCAGCCTGCTCCTGGGTGAGAGCACCCTTGGCGACACCACCGGCGAGGTGATGGCGGAGGAGGACACCCTCGTAGGAGAGGATGCGGCGGGCGGTGAGGGTAGGCTGGGCGCCTACGTTCAGCCAGGCCAGAGCCCTCTCGGCGTCGAGGACGATGGTAGCGGGATTGGTGTTCGGATTGTACGATCCGAGCTGCTCGATGAAACGACCGTCACGCGGTGCGCGTGAGTCTGCCACAACAATGTGGAAGAATGCGAAATTCTTCTTACCGTGGCGCTGTAAACGAATTTTAACAGCCATTGTGAATCTGTTTTATTAAAGTTTGTACCTAAGTCTTTCCTACCCGAGGAAAGTGGCTGCAAAGTTACTGATTTTTTCTATATTTGCAAGCACTAATCAAACCCTTCGCGTAATGAGACAGATTGTTACCCACTTTACCGACAACGACCTCTATACCTTCACCTGCCAGTACTACATCCTGATGAAATATCCCCGCGCCGAAGTGGAATATTCCTTCTTCGACCGCAACGGCACGGTCTATCCCAAGGGATTCGCCGCCCTGCTGCAGGAGCAGATCGACGGAATGAAGGATGTTGTCTGCACCCAGGAGGAGGCCGACTATATGCGCGACAGCTGCTACTTCCTGCCGCTGTGGTATTTCACTTTCCTGAAGGGTTACCGTTTCAACCCCAAGGAGGTACACATCTCGCAGGACGAGGAAGGACACCTTGACATCAAGGTACGCGGCAAATGGTTCTCCACCATCATGTGGGAGATGCCCATCCTCTCTTCCGTTTCCGAGCTCATGCACATCCTCCGCGGTGACCTCGAGTCGTATGACCCCGAACTGGAAGAGCGCCGTGCGTGGGACAAGGCCGTGCAGATTTTCTCCAACGGCCTGACCTTCGGCGACATGGGCACTCGCCGCCGCCTGAGTTTCGAGCATCAGGAGATGGTCATCCGGACCATGAAGACCGTGTATGAGTCGCAGGAGTGGCCAGGCATCTTCACCGGTACGAGCAATGTCTGGCTCGCAATGAAATACGGCACCAAGTGCCTCGGCACAATGTCGCACCAGCTCATCTCGTTCGAAGAGAACGTTAGCGGCGTGTTTGAGTGCAACTTCAACGTAATGAGGAAGTTCAGCGACGTCTACGACGGCGACAACGGTATCTTCCTCTACGACTGCTTCGGCGACAAGGTCTTCTTCTCCAACCTCTCCAAGCGTATGGCCATGATGTACAAGGGCCTCCGCGTGGACAGCGGAAACGAGGAGGAGCAGACCGAAAAGATCATAGAGAAGTACAAGTCCCTCGGCATCGACCCCGCCACCAAGCAGGTCGTGTACTCCAACGGTCTCAATGTCGACCGCGCCATCGAGATCCATAAGTACTGCGCCGGCCGCGTCCAGGACTCTTATGGCGTCGGCACGTTCCTGACCTGCGACGTGACCAACTGCAAGCCTATGAACATCGTCGTCAAACTCATCAAGGGCCGCATCACGGAGCTTCGCGAATGGCACGATTGTGTCAAGCTTTCCTGCGACAAAGGCAAGACTCTCGGCAATCCCGACAAGTGCGCCTACCTCCAATCCGTCATCGGAGACTGACCGGTTTCAGCAGTTTTTTGCCAAAATGTTTGCGAATTAAATTATTCGCCGTATATTTGCAATCCCAAACGACTGCGGTAGTGGTGAAATGGTAGACACGCTACTTTGAGGGGGTAGTGCCCGTTGGGGTGTGTGAGTTCGACTCTCACCTACCGCACCAAAATCGGCTTCAGAGCGTCTCTGAGGCCGATTTTCTTGTTTTTGGCGACTTCCTTTCGGAATGTACTGGCGTATCAGCCCGTTCGTGTTTTTGTTTGCACCCCGCTCCCAAGAGTGATATGGGCGTGCGAAGTAGAACTCGGCATCGAGTCCCTTCGCAATCTCTTTATGGCGGGCGAATTCCTTTCCGTTGTCAGCCGTTATCGTGTGTGTTTTGTCCCTATAGGGTAGCAGCGCTTCGATTGCCGTACTGGCCATAGATGATGAAACGCCTTACCGTCCGCTTCATTTCGGCAGTGAACTTCAGGTAGTGTCGCCTGGTCTTCATCCTCCTTTCGTATTTTTTCTGAGCCAGCTGCCATCGGTACCGATGGTATCCTCTCATGTCGCAGTTCCTACGGATCTCACGGCTCACTGTACCTGTGCTGACCCCTATTACTTCTCCAATCTCCCTTAGGCTCATTGGTCTCTGCAGCAACCTCTCTATCGTAAATCGTTGCTCCCTTGTCAGATGCTTGTATCCCATCCTCTGTCGCTTTTTCTGGTTATGACAGTAAAGTTATACTATCAAGCTTCAAAGCGTTGCACTTCAGAGTAGAATCCAGCTCGTAGAACTCTGGCAATGGCAGTGTCAAGGACAGGACATCTCGGTCAAAGTAGTAACGGTTCCTTCCGTTTGAGTGTTCGCCGGAGCTGTTCCCTTTTGTTTCTCCCGCGGGATTAGAGGCGGGGTTTGAGGATTACCCTGACTACAACGGAGGCGAGGTAGATGATGATACCGTAGATGACGGGAATCAGGGCGACCTTGAGTCCGCCGAAAAGGACGCCGGGGGAGATCAGGTCGAAGATGCCGGAGACGGTGTTGGAATCGAGCGCCCCCGCAACTTCTTGCAATGCCTGGAACATCTGCATCAGTCCCAGCACGAAAGACAGGAAACCGAAGATAAGGGCGAATTCACCGATTTCCTTCACCCAGCGCGGAGCTTTCCATGCAGCAAAGAAAATGGCGACCAGCAGGACAGTGAGAGTGGCCATGAATGCAGGGCCTCCTGCGACAAACAATCTGAACATAAGGCAAATATTTAAGTGGTTGAACATTCTGACGCAAAAGTAGCGGAAGGCTTTCTTCCTTCCAAGCCGAAACCCTACGTATGGATGTTAAAACCCCATTTTCATGTCCCATGATAGACGGAGAATGTTTTTTGTGCTATTTTTGTGATTGCAATGAAGCGTCTTCTGGTCATATCGTACTGGGTAGTCTCCACCCTTCTGGTGGCGATAGTCCTTTCAAGTTTCGAGTATAAGTTCCTGGAAGCGCTGTTCGTCGGAACGATGTTCCTCCCGGGAGCATTGGCCGCCAAGTTCTTTTTCCCGAAGGTGAACTTCAAGGACAGGGTCTCCGGAATAAGGGATACGGTTTTCATCGTCCTCGGAATCCTGTTGGCGGAAGTCCTGCTCTTCCTGGTGGCCCATTTCTATATCCTCACCTTCCGGGAAGGTCAGAACGGTCGGTTCCTGAATATGTCTGAAATCCCGCAGCCTCTCACCAATCCCGTCTTCATCGCGCTGATCCTGACGGCGCTTGCGGCCGGGGCCTATTTCTTCGAGTCCTGGCTTGACAGGAAGCGGCCGGAAGAGTCGGGCCCGATCAGGTTCGTTTCGGGGCGGAAACCGGTGAGCCTGCCGCTTGACGAGATCCTCTACGTCGAGTCCAACGACTCCGTAACCACCGTCGTCGCGACCGATGGACGGCGTTTCAAGAACAAGACTCCCATATCCCAATGGGAGGCGAACCTCCAGCCGCACTTCATCCGCATCCACCGCTCCTACCTCGTCAACAGGACGGCCGTGACCGGCATCGACGTCGACATACTATACGTCGGTGACACCCAGCTCCCCATCTCCCGCAAGTACAAGGACAAAGTCAACGAAAAAACGGCCCCGGAACTCCGGAGCCGTTAGGACTTAAAGTGCGGAAAATTCTTAGAAGACCCACTTCCAGCCGAGGCAAGGCATGACGTTGAAGGCCTTGCCGGTGGTGAACTCGAGCCCGCCGAAGTCGTAGAAAGTCTGGAAGTTGGTCTGGGCCTTCGCTCCTTGAGCGAAGAACAGCGCACCAAAATAGGCTTCAGAGCGTCTCTGAGGCCGATTTTCTTGTTTTTGGCGACACTTAAAGGCTTATAATCCATATCGCGGCATCGACCTGCCGCCGGAGTTGTTGAAGCGGTAGGAGATGTCCAGCACGAAGTAACGGCCGTAGACCGGCGTCCAGGAATGTGTGACTGAGGAAGGGCCCATCGTGATGGTATAGACCGAGCCGCTGCGCAGCAGGTCTATGCCTCGGAAGCAGACCTTAAGGTCTTTCTTCAGGAAGTTGAGGCCCACCGCCAGATTCAACTGGTGAAGGTCCCGGCTCAGGTTCGACTCCGACAGGTCGCGGACGGGGCGCCAGGAATAGTTCCCCGAGAAAAATGCATACTTCAGAAAATCGGTAGAGAAGTCCACATCGAGCTGGCCGCGGAAGGCCTTGCGGTCCATCGTGCTTTTTTGGCTGATGGCCCGGATATACGCCGCATTCCCTTTCAGGGACAACTCCGCACCCTTCCAGAGCGGAGCCAACACCGTGGCGTTCAGGGACGGCGTCCATTCCGCAGTGCGGTCCAGCACCTCGCCGAAATACTGCGGCATCAACCGGTAGTCCAGTTTCGGCTGGAACGTGACGGTGGGTTTCAGCTTACCCTTCAGCAGGCTCGGCCTGGACGAAGTATTCATGGTGATGTTGGCGCTCAGGCCATAGTCCGCGTTCTCGGCGCGGTTGAGCGACGCTCCGGCCGGCACGCGATAGCCGTCGTATTCGTCCAACACAGTCGCTTCGCGGAAGAACAAGATTCGCTGGACCAGCGGGCGGCGCTCATACTGTACACTCGCATTCCAGTTCGTCGTCCATTTCCTGGCCTGCATGCGTGGGCCCTTTTGAATGCGAAAAGTGTATGTTTGGCTAACTTCCAAGTCCGGGTTGCCGCTTACCAGGGATAGAGGGTTAGAGTCGTCTATCCGCGGGCGCAACTGTTCTACGGAAGGTAACTTGTAAGATGAGCCGAGACTCAAACTGACCCTGTTTAGCATGAAACTCAAGTAGGGAACGATATAGAAATAGGTCTTGTCTCCGGAATAAGCCTCAGGAAGCCGTTCTCGGTCTATGACCTTATCCATTACGAACGCCAGATCAAGGGATATTGATTTGGGATTGTTCATCTCCCTCTGGATATACCTCGAAGTGAAACTGAAATAATTCTTAAGGGAGGAATAGGTGAAGTCGTACGTATTGGCCGGATTCAGCACAGGTTCTTCAACACCATACAGGTCGTAGGCCTCCTGCAGCCGATTTTCGAGCCGGTAATCAATGATATAACTGGCTGAAACCTGTAAATCACGGCTATCCTTTCTGTAGGTATATAGCGTCTGCTGCAGATTACCTGTCCAGTATTGTGACAGATTGTTCCCCTCCTTGGTCAGAAACCGTTTCGTATAGGAAGAAGCGAGCGTATCCAGATTCCAGGAATCCAGGTCGTTCTGCCTGAGCATAACACCCAGAGACAGGCTCGGTCCCGGCTTGTTGTTCTCGCCTGGCTTGAATCCCACCGTGATGTTTTCGGAAAGATTCCAGGACTTGCTCCCGGAGAAGGATGTCTCATTCTGGGATATCGGGTTCATGCCGGCATAGTCAATGAAATTGGAGGAGAGTCCGTCCGTACGGGTTCGTGAGAGATTGAACTGCTGTTGCCACCGCACCGTCATCCGTTCCCCGGTTTTATAGGCGAATGCCGTTTGGAACCGGTGCTGCTCCGTCTTCCGGGTTGCGGCGGTTTCCTCCTCCTGGGTATGGGCCGGTATCCCCGGCATCTCGAAATACTCCTGCAGCGCCCGACGCCTGCTGCGTGTCTGGTCGTGCGTATAGGAATAGCTGGTGTTCAGACCGTTGCCGAAGAGAGGGTTGTGCCAATATTTGTAGAATCCCAGTTCCAGATCCGTCGTTTGCCGGTAAGTGGACTGCGGAAGGGGAACGGCGTTGATGTTGCTGGAGTTCATCCCGACGTTGTTGGTGATGACATCGGCCGACAGCTGGATCAGTTCAGAGAAGAAATGTGCGTTTGTTCCGGCGGCGTAGCGATATTGCCGGTCTCCGTTCTCCTGACGTGTCTCGTCCGCACCGGCGATCGCGCGCACCTGCAGGTCCGTCGTGCTGAAGATCGGGTCCTTGGTCTTGATGTTGACCACGCGTTGCTTTTCCCTCGCCCTCCGGTCGATGATCTCCTCCGGGTCCGTCTCGTCGTACACCTCCATCGTTACCACCTGTTCCGCCCGCAGGTTCTCCATCGCGTCCATAGGAGTAAGCCCGAAGATCAGCGCCCCGTTGACGTACGACCGGGCTACATTCTTCCCGGAAATCCTGATCTCGCCCGTCGTCTGGTTCACTTCCACGCCCGGCATCTGCTTCAGCAGGTCGATGGCATAATCGCCCTCGTCGACCCGAAGGGCGGCGGCATGGTACACCAAAGTATCACCTTTCATCGTCATCACCGGCGCTTCAGCCGTGACCGAGGCTGCGTCCAGGGTCTCGATCTTCCGCTGCCGGGGAACGATGACGACATTTTCGCCTGGCATCAACACGAATGACTCGGAGAAGGGAGCATAGTCGTCGTTCACCATCGAGAGGGTGACGTTCTTGGCGGCAATGCCCGAGAACGAGAACCGTCCCTGGTCATCCGTCTTTGTCCTCAATGTATCCCCGGCTGCGACCAGGATGACTTCAATCCGGGAAACGGGTGCGTCGAGAGTCTCTATTCCAAGCGCCTGTCCTGCATCTCCTATCTCCATACGGTAGAAGGTCTTGCCGACAATTGAGGAGAGGGTGTTGGCTGGCTGGTTCTGATTCTGTCCCTGAAGCTTCAAGGGCAGGAAGATTCCAGTGATAAAAGACAGGAACAGAATCAGTGAACGTTTCATAGTTGTTGTTTATTATTCTTATTTAGAAGAAGATGGATCCAGTGCAAAAATGTACGCCCCATCTACATAGGCCCGGTAGATGCCATCCTTGGGAATGGTAATCGTTTCTTTTCTTCTGTTGTACTTGGTACCCGGGAAATCCTTAAGCTTGTCTGCAGCATACAGTCCAATACCTTTCATGCTGGGGTAGTGGAATATCCAGTCGTCATCATCCAAAGTCACGATTGTATGATTGGCGGAAGGCATAGTTTCAAAGAAATCTTCAACGGGTATCAGCATGATATTCTCCCCCGGCATCAGTTCGAATGACAAGAGGATAGGGATGGTCCGCCCGTTGAATTCCCCCATACTGTTCCTGAGTGAGACTTCGATAATACTCACCTGTCCGGAAGCAATCTCGGGGACGGAAAAGATACCATAGGTACCCGCTTCCACCCGTAGCGTATCCCCGCTAGAGACCATCGTGACCATACCATGGACATTGAAACACGTAGTGGAGGGGGGAAAGGGAGGTGGCGGCGAAGCATACTTGAAAACTTGGCCGTGAATGGAAGAAAGGGTATCTGCAGGCTTTTCCTGCCCCAGAAGAGATAGGGGCAGGAAGAATCCTGTGATTAACAGAAGAAAAGGTATGAGAATCTTATTCATAAACTACGTGTTGTCATAAATCTGATATATGCATATTCCATAAGAAGCGTTGCCGTAAAAGTTGTATTCAAGTGACGCCGAACCGGACGTAAAACCCGGGAGAGGCAGATCACCAATCGTATATCCATACTCTTCTATCTCGCCCATCCCACCGAAATATCCAACATATTGATACTTTAAAACATGTCTATCCAATTCCGATATGCTGTCACTAGAGAAAGTATAACTTAGAATAATACCACCATCACTTTCTTCGTTTGCTACACACAAAGGTATAAAACTGATGTAATTAAAATGTAGATCAGCAGGATCTTGAAGCATACCATAGGCCATAGTATTACCATATCTATCGGATTTAGTCTGAACTCTCTCCTTTCCCTGTTTTTTCAACAATTCAGTTGTTCCTTCATTATGTTTAATCAAGGCTTCCTTCACGACATCATACTCTAAGGCAGGTACACCTCTACTAACGGCTTCTTCCTTGCTGATCTTCAACTGAATCAGTCCATCAACAAGAGCCAAGTCATCATTGGTGATATGAGAAACCTCAATATTATCGGGAATGAGAGGGATATCCTCACTCTTTGAGCACGCAAAAAGGGAAATGAAACAAAACAAAAATATAATCTTTTTCATAGTGTTATAAATCAATTGGTAATACAAATATAAATAAATAATCAATGGGTAATGCGGGTCACCACATTCAAAGATAATGATTATATTCCGTATCGCGGCATGGAACGGCCGCCGGAGTTGTTGAAGCGGTAGGAGATGTCCAGAACGAAATAACGGCCGTAGACCGGAGTCCAGGTGTGAGTGACGGAGGACGGGCCCATAGTAATGGCATAGACCGAGCCGCTGCGCAGCAGATCGATGCCGCGGAATGCAATCTTCAAGTCCTTCTGCAGAAGGCTGATGCCCACAGCGAGGTTCAGCTGGTGGAGATCACGGTTCAGGTTCGAC
>JAFWRQ010000024.1 GCA_017519865.1 Bacteroidales bacterium
CCGCCCTCCCTCGCCTCCGCCCCAAGTCTCTCATGCTATCTGCCCTGGCCACTCGTCATCCACTCTCGACTACTCCTTGATCCCCTTCCTATTCTATTCCTCTTGGGGGTCTCTGCTGCGGAAGCTTTCATTAGCCGTTTCACTTCATAAATAGTGTTAACTCTCAACCTTTGGTCGAGTGTTACCGGCAAAAATGGCGAAAACCGCGTTAACTCTCAACCGCCGGTCGAGGGGTCCGTTGTGTGTGGGGGGAGAGATGGCTGCTCGTAATAGGCGAATAAGGCTTAGGCGCAGAAACGGCTTCTGAAGTGCGGAAATGCGTCTAAGGGCACATTACAAAGCCAGGTTAAGCGCAAATACAGCCCTGAAACGCCAGAAATGCTCTCAGTCAAAATTCTGTCAGGCGTATCAGGAAAAGAACATCCATAAATGTTAGGATAAATCAGGCGTAAAAACCGCGTTAACCCTCAACCATTGGCCAAGGGTTCCGTTGTGTGGGGGGGAGAGATGGCTGCTCGTAATAGGCGAATAAGGCTTAGGCGCAGAAACGGCTTCTGAAGTGCGGAAATGCGCCTAAGGGCACATTACAAAGCCAGGTTAAGCGCAGATTTAGTTCTGGAACGCCAGAAATGCTCTCAGTCAAAATTCTGTCAGGCGTATCAGGAAAAGAACATCCTTATATGTTAGGATAAATCAGGCGTAAAAACCGCATTAACCCTCAACCGCCGGTCGAGTGTTCCGTTGTGTGGGGGGAGGAGAGGGCTGCTTGTCGGAGACGAATAAGGCTTAGGCGCAGAAAGGGCCTCTGAAGTGCGGAAATGCGCCTAAGAGCACATTATAAAGCCAGGTTAAGAGCAGATTCATTTCTGAAACGCCTATAATGCTCCTGGTCAAAATCCAGTCAGGCGCAACTGGACAAGAGTCTCTCAGGACATGACTGAACACAGCGCAACTGCGGATGCTGTGTGACCGGAGATGTCAGGCGGTGGCGCTGTCGGAGCATTTTCAGCGGAGACAGTGCCACCGCCTGCATCGGAGTAGACAGCGGCCTTTCCCGAAGGATGCCGCTGTTTCGGGCGCTACGATCGGGCATTTCCCGAAGGATGCTGGCATTTTGGGCACTACGTTCGGGAAATTCCCGAAGGATGCCGCTGACTGCAGCGGAGTTTGGGGAAGATATAACTACCTGTACCTAAAGTACTTGAAATCGGCGCAGGAGAAGCCGCCGCCGCGCTTGGAGACGGCGTACATACCTAGGGTCACTCCCGTGAAGCCGCCGGCGGTTTCGGTACTCAGGAATCTGGTGTCCAGGGTTCCGGCATCGACCCACTTGCCCTTGGCATCGCGGTAATAGAACTTGTACTCAGTCTTGCTTCCATCTACACGGAACTGCACAGGGCCTTGTTTCACTTCGACCTCACAAGCCTTGTACTTGAGTCCATATAGACTATACTCAACGACTATGGACTGCTTCTTCTTGCTCTTCTCCTGGCGGAGATAGATGTCGGCGTGGGCATTGTTCTCCATATAAACGGTAAGGCCGGCGATATCTCCCAAAGTCGCGCTCGACAGTTCGACTTCGGTGTCGAGCCGGAAGTCGAACTTGTCCTGGCGGATGGCCAGGAAAGTAGGGGAGCCGGCATCGTCAAGGGTCACTTTAGTGGGCTTCAGACGCAGGACGGTGTCCTTTACGAACTGGTAATTGCCCTCTACCGGTGTGTTGAGATGCAGGTAGGAAGGCTCCATCCGACCGGTGGAGAGCCTGTTCATGGGAGGCAGGGGGACTTCGACTTGGGGAAGAGTCGCTATCTGTTTCTGGATGTCGGCAGTCCCCGTTCCGTTTACGATAGGCCAGTCGTCATACCATTCTACTGACTCGAGGTATGTCTCGCGGCCTAGAAGATGATGACTGCCGTTCTGCGGCCGGAAGCCGAGGAAGACGATCCACCACATTCCCTGATGGTCTTCAATAAGGTCTCCGTGGCCGGTGCCCTGGATTTCCTTGGACTGTCCCAGGCGGCTGAAATTGGACAGGATGGGATTGTCGGGATTGGACTCATACGGGCCGTAGATGTCGCGGCTCCTGGCTATGGTGATGCTATGGCCGTACTCCGTACCGCCTTCGGCTATCATCAGGTAGTACCAGCCATCCTTCTTGTAAATGTGCGGAGCCTCGGGATAGCGTCCGCCATCGCCTTGCCACAGGAGTTTGCTCTCGGTCAACTGCTTCCCTGTCTTGATGTCTATCTCGCACAGGTACAGTCCATTACGGGGATTGCTGACCATATAGACCTTGTCGCCCTCGAAATAAAGGGTAGGGTCGATCCCACCCTGTTCGAGCCAGACGGGATCCGACCATTCGCCGGCAGGGTCGGTGGCGGTCACGAAGAAATTGCCTCTGCCGGAAACGTTTGTGGTGACCATATAGAAGACACCGTCGTGGTATCTGATGGTCGGAGCATAGATGCCTCCGCCGCTGTTGGCATCGGTGAGGTTTAACTGAGAGGGGCGGGTCAGGCAGTTGCCGATCTGCTCCCAGTGTATAAGGTCTTTGGAGTGGTATACCGGAACCCCGGGAAAATACTGGAAAGTGCTGGTTACCAGATAGTAGTCTTCCCCGACCCGGCAGACGCTAGGGTCGGGGTTGAAGCCGGGGATGACGGGATTGGTATAACCAAAATGCTGCGGCTGTGCGGCCGCAGCAATAGAGGTCATCGCCAGCAAAATGGTGATGAGGGTTTTGTTCATGATAGAAGTTTATTCTGCTTTCTTGCAGTCGGAACCGATCCATTTCCAGATGCCGGCAGCGAAGGCACCGCCAGCGAGAGGTCCAAGGATGAAGATCCACAGCTGCTTCAGAGCATCGCCTCCCTGGAAGAGGGCGGGACCGATGGAGCGGGCGGGATTGACCGAGGTGCCGGTGTAGCGGATGCAGGCGAGGTGAACGAGAACGAGGGAAAGACCGATGGCCAGTCCGGCGAAGTTGCCGGCGCCCTTCTTCTCGTCAGTCGTACCGAGGACAACAAGGACGAACACGCAGGTGAAGAACACCTCGGCGAGCAAGCCTCCGATGAGGGATACGCCTTCCTGGCATGCGTTGGCGCCCGTTCCTGCAAACTCGACGTTTGCTGTGAGAAGGGCAAGGATGGCGGAGCCAAGGATGGCACCGATGACCTGGAACAGCATGTAGAAGCAGGCATCCTTACCGCTCATCTTGCCAGAGAGCCATACGGCCAGGGTGATGGCGGGATTGATGTGGCAGCCGGAGATGCCGCCGATGGTGTAGGCCATGGCGACGACTGCGAGTCCGAAAGCGAAAGCCGTACCGACTACGGTGGCGGCGATGGCGTTGGTGCAACCAAGGCTGACTGCGGTGCCGCAGCCCATGAGAACCAATACCATGGTTCCGATCATTTCAGCAAAATACTTTTTCATATTATCCTGTGGTTTGGTCAAAATGTTTCCTTTCTCAGGTGCTAATTTACAAATTTTTCTTTGAATTCATCTATCTTTGCGATAAAACGTATCGCATTTCGCGGTTTTTCGGGGATGATCCTGAACTTTACTGGTTTTGGGAAAGATAGTACTTTTTTTACAGGTCGATTGTGCGTAAATTTGTGGAAAATACATATAAAATGAAAGCTTTCCATCGCTTTATCCTTCTTGCCGTCGCCCTCCTGGCAGCCGTGCCTACGGCCCTTCTGGCAGGTGACAGCGTCCGTGAGAAGATACTTGTCAACAACGGATGGTCTTTTGCCTACGGCTACGCCGGCGACAAACAGAAAGATTACACTCACGGTACGGAGTATTTTACCTACGTCACGAAGGTAATGTCCAACAAGGAGGACAAGAGTCCCTCTTCCCTGGATTTCGATGACTCCTCCTGGCAGAAGGTCAATCTTCCCCACGACTGGGTTGTTGACCTCCCGTACGCTGCCGAGGCAAGTCACAGCCATGGCTATAAGTGCGTCGGCTGGAAGTATCCCGAGTCATCCGTCGGCTGGTACCGCAAGAAGTTATTCATCCCCGAGGAAGACAGGGGCAAACGTATACTGATAGAGTTCGAAGGCATCTTCCGCGATTCGGAGGTCTTCTGCAACAGCATATACATGGGTCACGAGCGCAGCGGCTATGCCAGTGCGGTCTATGACATGACCGAGTACATCAGGTTCGGTGAGGAAAACCTCATCGCAGTGCGTGCAGATGCCTCCCTGGAGGAGGGCTGGTTCTATGAAGGAGCCGGCATCTACCGCAATGTCTGGCTCCACAAGACCGCTCAGACGGCGGTCGAGCCCTATGGGGTGAGCCTCAAGGAATACCGGTTCAACGACAACCTTACCGCCTGCACCATCGTATCCGAAGTACGGGTGGGCAAGGTCGGCGCCGAGAAAGAGTACCAGATAGCCCAGACCCTGCTGGATGCATCCGGACAGTCCGTCGCTACCGCTTTCTCCGACCAGGACGGTTCCATAATGGAACTCCAGGTCACGGCACCTAAGCTCTGGTCGATCGATTTCCCGTATCTCTATACCCTGCGTACCTGCATTTACAAAGGTGGATATGCGATCGAGAACCTGCTCGACGAGTATGACGTCCGCATCGGCATCCGCTCTGCATATTTCGACCCGCAGAACGGTTTCATCCTCAACGGCAGGCGAGAGGAGCTCAAAGGCTGTGACCTTCACCTCGATCATGCCGGGGTTGGTACGGCCATCCCGGACGAGCTGTGGCGCTACAAACTTCAGACGCTCAAGTCATACGGCTTCAATGCCATCCGCTCCTCCCACAATCCCGCATCTCCCGCCATGCTCGACCTGTGCGACGAAATGGGATTCGTCGTCATCGACGAGAACCGTATGTTCGGTACCAATGAAGAGCATTTCGACCTGCTCGAGCGTATGATCCGCCGCGATGTAAACCACCCCTCCGTGATCCTTTGGAGCATAGGCAATGAAGAGTGGGCAGTCGAGTACGATGCCATCGGCCGCAACATCGCCCGCCGCATGGTGGACTTCGTCCACAGCATCGACTCCACCCGCCCCGTCACCTACGGCAACTGCAGCGGGCGCGAAGCCGTGCTCGCATGCGATGTTTTCGGATACAACTATGTGGTACAGAATTATATCGAGGAGTTCCACCAGAGGTTCCCGGACCACGGCGCCGTGGGGACGGAGGAGACTACGGGCAGCGGTACGCGTGGAAAGTATGTCACGGACGAGAGCAAGGGCTGGTTCAGGTCCTATAACCGTACGGGAGTCAATCCCGACGGCATCAACGGCAGCGATGCCGGAATGCAGCGCACTCCGGACGGCAAGATCCTGAACGTCATCGAGCGCGGTTGGAAGTACTATGCCGCAAGACCCTGGCTCGGAGGACTATTCTATTGGACCGGTTTCGACTATCGCGGTGAGCCCAGTCCGCTCTCTTGGCCTGCCACAGGTTCGCAGTTCGGCATTCTCGACTACTGCGGCTTCCCCAAGGAGGAGGCGTTCTACCTGAAGTCCTGCTGGACGACTGAGCCCATGGTATATGTCGCACCCGCGTGGGGACAGGGTGTCGTCGAGGGACAGACGGTCGACCTCTGGATCTATTCCAACTGCGAATCCGTCCAGCTAACGCTCAACGGCAAGTCCCTGGGCCGCAAGGATATGCCTAAATACGGCCACATCAGTTGGCCTGTATCATACAAGTACGGCAAACTTGTCGCCACTGGATACGCCCGCGGCAAGAAGGTGGCCGAGCAGGTGCTCGAGTCAGCCGGATATGCCTCAGCGCTTCAGTACAAGGCTTCCAAGACCGTCCTCCGTCCTGACGGACAGGATGTCGTGGTGCTCGACTTCACCGTTGTTGACGCCAAGGGCAACGAAGTACCTGACGCTGCCGTACCTCTTTCCGTAAGCGTTTCTTCCAACCTCACCATACTCGGATGGGGTAATGGGGATCCCGGTTTCAAGGTACTTGAGCGTCCTGTCGCCGGTTCGACCGGCTCTTTCTCCATCCAGACATTCTCCGGAAAGGCCCAGTTGCTTATACGCAGCGTCGAAGGAGCCTCCGGCACGGGAACGGTTTCCGTAGTCGGACTCGATTGTGGACCGATAGCATTGCATTATTGATATGAAGAAGCTTTTCCTTGCCGGTGCGGCTGCGCTGGCGCTTTCCCTCTGCGCATCCGCGCAGGTCAAGGTCCTTGGAGACCGCATCGCGGTTAATACCGCAAACAACTCTTTGATTCTTAGCGCTCGCAGTGGGTCTTCCCTGGGTTTCCTCCATTTCGGGGCACGGCTCTCGGATGCGGACATCGAAGCACTCCAATTCGCCGGGGTTAGACCCTTGAATGCCTATCCTGCATACGGGCAGGGAGAGATACGTGAAGATGCCATCGCCGTAACGCACCCTGACGGCAACATGTCCCTCGACCTGGTCGTCGAGAATGTCATCACAGACTCCTCCCGCGATACGGATATCGCATGCATCACCTTGAAGGACAAGGTCTACGATTTCCGTGTGAAGGTTTACTACAAGGCTTTCAAGGATGTCGACATGATCGAGACATGGACCGAGATCGTCAATGACGGGAAGAAGCCGGTCGTCCTGCGCAAGTTCGACTCCGCCTTCCTTCCTTTCCATACCGGAGACGTGTGGGTGAGCCACCTGTACGGCACCTGGGCCAACGAAGGACGCCTCGTGGAGGAGCCTCTCCAGCGCGGGACTCTGCGCATCGAGAACAAGGACGGCGTCCGCAATTCGCATACTTCCCACGCCGAGATAATGATATCGCTTGACGGCAAGCCTTCCGAGAATACCGGGTCGGTCATCGGCGCAGCGCTCTGCTACAGCGGCAACTATCATCTCGACATCATCACGAACGATACCGATTATCATCGGCTCTTCGCGGGCATAAGCCCGGACAACAGCACGCTCACTCTCGATAAGGGCGAGTCTTTCCGCACGCCTGAACTCGCCATTACCTTTTCCGACGAAGGCCTAAGCGGAGCCTCCCGCAATTTCCACCGCTGGGCGCGCGCCCACAAGATCGCCCATGGCGACCGCGAGCGCAAGATCCTGCTGAACAGCTGGGAAGGTGTCTATTTCAATATCAACGAGCCCGGTATGGACCAGATGATGGGCGACATCGCTTCGATGGGCGGAGAACTGTTCGTAATGGACGACGGATGGTTCGGCGACAAGTATCCGCGCCTCAACGATTCGAGTTCGCTCGGCGACTGGGTGGTGGACAAGAATAAACTCCCCAACGGTGTCGGAGGCCTTGTCGAGACTGCGCGCAAACACGGCATCAGTTTCGGCATTTGGATCGAGCCCGAGATGGCAAATACAGTCTCCGAACTGTATGAGAAGCATCCTGACTGGATCATCAACGCTCCGGGCCGTGACGTGGTAAAGGGACGCGGCGGCAGCCAGGTCGTACTCGACCTCAGCAATCCCGCTGTCCAGGATTATGTGTTCAGCATAGTCGACAACCTTATGACTGACTACCCCGGCATCGACTATATCAAATGGGATGCGAACATGTCGGTAAGCAGCCACGGCAGCAGTTACTTGCCTGCCGACAGGCAGTCCGAACTTAACATCCGTTATCACCAGGGATTCGCTGCCGTCTGCGACCGCATCAGGGCAAAGTACCCCGACCTTACCATCCAGGCATGTGCCAGCGGCGGCGGCCGCGCCAGCTACGGTGTCCTGCCCTGGTTCGACGAGTTCTGGGTGAGCGACAATACCGATGCCCTCCAGCGCATATATATGCAGTGGGGCACGTCTTATTTCTTCCCGTCCATCACCATGGCATCGCACATCAGCGCGGTACCGAACCATACCGTCTACCGCGTCACCCCGCTCAAATTCCGTATCGACGTAGCCATGAGCGGCCGTCTCGGAATGGAGCTCCAGCCCAAGGACATGACTCCTGAAGAGATAGCACAGTGCAAGCAGGCAATAGCCGACTACAAGTCTGTCCGTCCCGTGGTGCAGTTCGGCGACATTTACCGTCTGGTGTCGCCGTACGACAACCTTGGTGTCGCTTCCATGATGTATGTCGGCCAGGACAAGTCCGAGGCAGTCTTCTACTGGTGGCGAATCGATAACATGTATGACAGCCATTTACCCAGGGTGAAGATGGCCGGTCTCGATCCGGACCGCAATTATAGGATTGTCGAACTCGACAAGGCTCCCGGCCGCCCGCTCTCCTTCGAAGGACGTTCCTTCAGCGGGTCTTTCCTTATGGATGTCGGCCTCGAGATGCCCGGCGGATTCTCCCGCGACCTTCAGGGCTATGCCAGCCGCGTCCTCCATCTTATAGCAGAATAGGGCTATGGAGAAGACCTGGCGCTGGTTCGGCCGCAAGGACAGGATCACCCTTGATATGCTCAGGCAGATCGGGGTGGAGGGTGTCGTAACCGCCCTTCATGATGTCCCAATCGGGGAAGTCTGGACCGTAGACGCGATCCGCGACCTCCAGGGATATATCGAATCCTTCGGCCTGAGATGGTCTGTGGTCGAGAGCCTGCCGGTGAGCGAGGAGATCAAATTCGCCGGTCCGGACAGGGACCGGCTGATCGCCAATTACTGCCGGAGCCTTGCCGGCCTGGCGTCTTGCGGCATCCATACCGTATGCTACAATTTCATGCCGGTAATCGACTGGATCCGCACTGAATTGGAGTATCCTATGCCTGACGGCACTACTTCGTTGTTCTTCGACCACGTCAAGTTCGCATATTTCGACCTTAAGATCCTCTGCCGGGAAGGAGCTTCCGCCGATTATTCTCCTGAGACTCTCGCGAAGGTAGAGGAACTGGACAAGGTCATGACGGACGAGGAGAGGAGGCATCTTGTGGACGTCATCATCGTTAAGACACAGGGCTTTGTCAATGCCAATTTCCATGATGACGACGACTTCCCGGTACGGACCTTCAAATCGCTTCTGGCCCTGTACGACGGTATTACCAAGGAACTTCTCCGCGAAAACCTGGTGTATTTCCTTGATGCTGTGATGCCTCTGTGCACGGAGTACGGGATTGACCTTTGCATCCACCCCGACGATCCTCCGATGCCCGTCCTGGGGCTTCCCCGCATAGTTACGGACGAGGAGGATATCGCCTGGATACTGGATGCCGTGGACAATCCCCACAATGGCCTTACGTTCTGTGCGGGCTCGCTTTCGTCGGGCGCGCACAACGACGTGGTGCGCATGGCCCGGCGCTTCGCTGCCCGCACGCGCTTCGTGCACCTCCGCAGTTGCGAGGTGTTCGAAGGCGGGGACTTCATCGAAGCCCCGCATACCGCCGGACGCGCCGACCTTGTCGAGTTGGTCCGCATTTTCGAGAAGCAGGACCCGTCGCTGCCGTTCCGTGTGGACCACGGCAAGAACATGCTTGGAGACTCATCGGTCGGGTACAATCCCGGTTACAGTTTCCACGGCAGGATGCTGGCTTTGGGACAGGTCGAAGGGATGATGGCCGCTGTACGTAATGAACTAAAAAACAATTTGATATGAACGAGATGTTTTCTGTCAAGGGAAAAGTCGCCGTGATTACCGGCGCGGCAGGTGCGCTGGGCGGGTCCCTTGCCCGCCATTTCGCGTCCCAGGGCGCCGACGTCGTCGCACTGGTGCATCGTCCCGAGCAGGTGGAGCCGACAGTGGAGTCGCTCCGAGCGTTGGGTGGCAACCCCTGCGGCTATGCCTGCAATGTGATGGATACGGCGGCGGTGCGCAGCATCGCTGACGAAGTCCTTGCCAAATGGGGAAGGGTCGACATCCTCATCAATGTCGCCGGAGGCAATGTCGCCGGGGCAAACGTGATGCCCGACCAGAATTTCTGGGACATGAAACTCGAGGACTGGGAGAAGGTCCTGGACCTCAATCTGAACGGTACGGTATATCCTTGCCATGTATTCACGGAAGTGTTTGCGAAACAAGGATTCGGATGTATCCTGAACATCTCGTCGATGGCTGCATATGATGCGCTGACGCGTGTTGCAGGATATGGTGCGGCCAAGGAGGGCGTATCGAACTTCACCCGCTGGCTGGCACAGGAGATGGCCATCAAATACGGCGAGAAGATCCGTGTCAATGCCCTTGCTCCCGGCTTCTTCATCGGCAAGCAGAACCGTGCTGCGCTCCTCAATCCTGACGGCAGCCTTACGGAGCGTTCCGTCAAGGTGTTGGCGAAAACCCCCATGAGGCGTTTCGGAGACCTGACCGAACTCAATGGCGCCGCACAGTTCCTGTGCAGCGACGCCGCGTCGTTCGTCACCGGTGTCGTCCTGCCTGTCGACGGCGGTTTCAGCTCCTTCAGCGGCATCTGATTACGGAAGGAGTCCCGGAATCAGAGAAGGATGTTCCGGGATACGTCCATGATACGCCGGCGCGCGAAAGCAGGGTCCAGTGCTCTTTGAAGCGGGGTCCCTTCGGGGGTGATCTGTATTATTTCGTCGAAGTCCCGCTGAGGCGACGACAATACGGAACAGCCTGTGATGGCGATGACCCGGAGGGCGGGGGAGAAGGCCTTGGCGCGACGCGCTACGACTGCGGGCAGTTTGCCCTGCAGGGTCTGCGCGTCGATACGGCCTTCGCCGGTTATGACTGCTGCAGCCCCATCAAGATGGTCTTCGAAATGCAGCAGGTCCAGGACTGCATCTGCTCCGGGCTTGAGTTCGCCTCCCAATACTGCCCAGAGGGCCCCGGCCATTCCGCCGGCTGCGCCGCTGCCGGGCTCGGAGAGCACGTCCCGCCCCAGGATAGGACGGTACTGCTCGGCAAGTGCCAGCAGCCTAGTGTCCAGCAGTCCTATCTGATCCGGTTTTACGCCTTTCTGCGGCCCATATACGGCCGTGGCGCCTTCCGGCCCGCAGAAGGTGGCTGAGACGTCGCACAGGCCCGTAAACCGGCATTCTGCCCAGATGTCGCGCACTTCCTCCAATGCTTCAAGCATACCTGCACCACCGTCATTGGTGCCTGTCCCTCCGAAACCGACGAAGATGTCGCGTGCGCCGCGGCGGATCGCATCGGAGATGAGTTCGCCTGTGCCGCGGCTGCTCGCCCGCATTGGGTCGAGTTCCTCCGGACGCATCAGGGTCAGGCCGCTTGCGGCCGCACTCTCTATGACTGCCGTGGTTCCGATGAGGCCGTATGCTGCCTGGACAGGGCGTTCCAGCGGATCGTGTACGCTGGCGCTAACAATCCTGCCGCCCAGCGCCTCCGTCAGGACTGCGGCGAAGCCTTCGCCCCCGTCGGAGACGGGCAGCACGACGCAGTCGCAGCCGTCAAGGCCTTCGGCAACAGCCGCTGCAGCCTCGGCAGAGCCAAGACAGCCCTTGAACGAATCTATGGCGATGACGGCTTTCATCCGCTATAACTATCTGGAACGCCGCTGACGCTTGTGCGGCGCCAACTGATAGACTGCATACGGACCGCAGTACTGTACTTCGAGGTCTTCGACGAATGCCCCGAGACGTTCGGAGTCTCCCAACGCCTTCAGCGGCATTATCAGCGTGCCTTCCTCTGGCGCGAGAAACAGCAGCGACTCCGTATCCTTGCCGAAATCGTAGACTTCACGGCCTAGGTAGACATCCATATTCTCCGGGCGATGGACCTGCAGCGTGTAGACCGTACCTTCCTCGGGAACCAGTTTGCAGACCCCTGCGTAGCCGATGTAGTCATTGATGGCGGGCATCTTGAATGAAATCAGGAATATTGCCAGGAGGATGACTGTAGAGACGGCGATGACAGGTTTCTCCCACGCCTCGCGCTCTTTTGCCCTGCACAGGAGGGCCTTGATCCCGCCGTATGCCAGCAGGATGCCGGCCGACAGAATCAGCGGCGATTTCAGGAAGGGGAAGTTGACGAAGTCAGGCAACTTGGGCATTATCATGCAGATGAAACTGACTAGGGCGGCCACCAGTCCGAGGACGATGGCCAGGGCGGATGGAACCGTTATCGCCGCGCTGTGCCATCCGTTCCATCCCTTGCGCCGCACGATTGCCGGCCAAAGATAAACCGCGAAAGGGAAGATGGGAGCGAGGTATATGGCGAGCTTCGAACTGAAGCAACTCAGCATAACGAAACCGGCTATGCCCGTCAGTGCGAGCAGGCGCTCGTATTCCGAGGGATTATCGCCCTCACGCTTCTTGAGCAGGCCGGAGACCAGCGAAGGGACCGTAGCCAGACACCACGGTGCCATCACTGCCCAGATGATTCCGAGATAATACCAGAAAGGGGCCTTGTGGTGGAATGAATTGACAGCCCGGTCGACTGTCTGATGGAAGAGCAGATTCTTCAGATACCCGGCTCCTCCTTCAAGGAACACACCGGTGAACCAGACAGCGCACAATACTGCCAGAATGCCCCAGAAAACCACTCCCAAGTATTTGCCGATGTCCTTCCACCTGCGGGATGCCGCGAGGTATACTATGATGGAAACGGGTGGTACGAGGATACCGACGGGGCCTTTGGTAAACAGGGCCAGGAAAGTATATACCGGGAGCAGCAGGCGATGGCTCCCTTCCTTTCCGATGCCGTTGTCCCATTTCCAGAATGTCCACAGCGCAAGCACTATCCACATGCACATCAGCATATCCATCCTCAGGAAGACGGTCATCCCGAGGAACAGTCCGGTAGTTGCGAGCATCAGGGCCGCCCCAGCACGCTGTCCGGAAGTGTATCCCTCCGGGAATGCGCTTCGCAACCACTTGTCCATCACTGCGATGATGATGCAGGCAGGGATGAACGACAGCAGCGACAGCGCGTACATGCAATGTCCGCCGAATAGCATCTTGCAGACCATCATAAGCCAGAAATAGAGCGGCGGTTTGTCGGCGTAGTCCTGGCCGTGGTTGGTGAAGGCAAGGGTATGACCGTCCTCAAGCGCCTCGTCCACTATGCTGAGATATCTCAACTCGTTGGACGGGGTATAGTCCCTGAGGGCCATCATCGGCGAGAGGGTGATGAGCATCAGGAGTATCACGGTGAGAACCGGATGCCTTTCAGTCAATCTTTTCAGCATTTCCTTTCCTGTCGTATTTGAGGGCGATCATTATGTTGCGTATCGATGGGATTATGCCGACCTGTCCCAGGATGAGCACCCAGTCGTGGCGTATCGCACCGTAGATGATGATCATGAGCGAGCCGATGACTGCGATGATCCAGAAATTCAGCGGCAGGAGCGACTCCTTGTGCTTCACGCTGTAGAACCACTGGTAAATGAAGCGGGACTTGAAGATCAGCTGTCCGGCGGTACCAAAGGCCAGAAGTGCGGGCGGGATCGCTTCGTTCCGGAGGAAACTCGCCGAGAAACTCGGCAGGTCGTACAGGAGCGCGATGATGACTATCACCGGTATCAGCGCAACGAGCCAGGGAACCGCCTTCGGAACCTTGACGAAGAGCCCTTTCTCGTGCAGGTTCCACATATAGATGTAGAACGTGAACAGTTCGCCAAGTATGATGGCCAGGTCGTTACGCAGGTATCCGTACAGGAACATCAGCACCGAGCCGATGAGGCTGAACATCCAGAAAAGGGTGGGGGACTCGACCCTCTTGTGCTTCTCGGACAGGTACCATTGGATCAGCAGCCTCCCGGTGTAGAACACCTGGGCAGCAAGGCCGACGGCATAGATCCAGAACGGGCTGTCCATTGCGGTAATGCTAAGTGAGATCCGTCTCCCCGACGGAATAGTTGATGTAACGCTTCTTCATCCAGCGGTAGGCGAAGCAGTCGGCGAAGGGGCCCCAAAGGCGGTTCCAAAGGTGGAACTTGGACTTGCCTGCGGTTCTGGGGAAATGCCTCACCGGTACCTGTTCATAACTGCCGCCATCCTGCAGGAGGATGAGGGCTGGCAGGAAGCGGTGCATTCCCTTGAAGAGGGGCAGTCGACGGGCAGCGTCGGTGCGCAGCACCTTGAGCGGACAGCCTGTGTCCGTGGCCCCGTCGTGCGTCATCATACGCCGGAAGCCGTTGGCGATCTTCGACTGCAGCCTCTTGAACGGGGAGTCCTTGCGCTCGGCGCGGATGCCCATGGCCATTGAATGACCGTCGATGTGCTTCAGCAGCAGATTGAAGTCTTCCGGCGCTGTCTGCAAGTCGGCGTCCATATAGCCGAGATACTCGGAGCAGGTGTAGTCTATTCCGGCTTTCAGGGCTGCGCTCAGTCCGGCGTTCTTCTCGAATGAGATGTAGTAGAAACCGGCATTGCGGGCGCAGACCTCGCGTATGCGTGCGAGGCTCGAGTCGGTAGACCCGTCGTCGACGAAGAGCACGCAGGCGTGTTCTATGCACTCGGGCAGGAAGGCTGACAGACGTTTCTCAAGAGCGCTGATGTTGTCCTCTTCGTTGTATACCGGGACTATGATGGTGAATCTGTAGGAGTTCGTACTGTTCATTTCAGATGTTTATTGACGGTCTCGGCGATGTCCTCCACGGGAATGTCGGAGTACATGGCGAATGTGGTCTTGCACAAAGGACATGCCGTGACGATGGTCTCGGGATTGCCTGCCTTGAGGTTGCGCAGGGCGTTCCTGGTCAGGTCCTCACGTTTGTCGAATCCAAGCGTAAGGCTTCCAAGGCTTCCTCCGCAGCAGATGCTCATGTCCCTGTTCTGCTCGGCCTCGACAAGTTCGCCGGTATGGCGCAGCAGTTCGCGCGGTTGCTCGTAGATCCCGCTGCCTCTGCCGAGTTCGCAGGGGTCGTGATAGACGAGTACGTCACTTCCGGCGTCAGGCGACAGCCGGCCGGCCTTCACCAGTTCGAGCATGTATTCGGTGTGATGCACGACACGGATGCCCTCGAGCTTGTAATGCTCTCGGAAGACCTTGTAGCAGATGGGGCAGGAGAGTACGAGAGTGGACGCTCCACTGGCTTTGATGATCTCCTTGTTCTTCCGTATGATCTGCCTTGCCTGGCCGAAACGGCCCGCCATAAGGATAGGTCTGCCGCAGCATAATCCGCCGTCCTTGTCCATGAACGCGTAGTCGACGCCGGCCTTGCGGAAGACGGACTCCATGGCCCGGCTGATGGCCGGAGTAAGGGCCGTCATGCAGCCTGCGAAATACAGGACGCGGTCGGGTGAGGCCTCTGCCGCGACAGCCTCCTTGAACGGTGTGATGTCGATTCCGGAATAGTCCTGCTCCAAGCCGTAATTGCGTATGGAACGCTGTGCGATGCGCATCTGGGGGCCGTCCACGCCTACTTGGCAGACTGCGGTACACTTGCCGCAGAGCAGGCACTTGTCACTGATCTCCTCGATGCGTTTCTCGTTACCGCGCCTGATGTTGCGGTTGAGGTATACGGTCGTGTCCTTGATGTTGGCTTTCTTGACGCTCATCGGGCAGGCGTCTATGCAGACTCCGCAGTTCGGGCAGCTGTAGACCTGCGCCTTTGCGAAGCCCCTGCGGGCATGCTTGATGGTCAGTCCGGCATTGCGGAAAGGTATGAGCAGCATTTCCGCCGGGATGTGCATATAGCGGGTGAACGGCAGCACGCACATGAAGATGCAGAGGCAGATGGAATAGGCCCACCAGGTCGGGAGCATGTTCATCTGGTCTCCGAGGAAGGCCTTGAACATCATGTTCATCGGGATCGTCAGGAAGGACCCGCCGCTGATGTGTGCGGTGAAGCTCTCGGCTATGAGGCGGAGAGGGAAGATCAGCCACAGGGAGTAGAGTCCCACGCGGTCAAGTAGTGAGGGCTTCGTGGTGCGGCGCATGCCGAAGATGCGCGAGCGCACGCGCTTGATGATGGCGAGTACTATGCCCGTGAGCACAAGCAGCAGGAAGAAGTCCATCAGGAAGAAGATCACCGATCCACCGATGGTGGTCTCGTTCTCCGCTACGAAGTAGTTGAAGAAGATCGGGTAGTAGAACAGCTTGACCCTGTGGGGCATATAGATGAAGCACTCGATGTGCCCCAGGAGGATGAGCATGAACCATCCGAAAGCGATGCTGGAATGCATGAAGCCCAGCATCCTGTTCCTCTTCCAGAGCTTTACGTGTATGAGGCAGTTGAGGAAGAGGTCCTTGAGGTTCTTCCAGATGGTCTTCGGCGTGATGAGCGAGATGAAGAACCTTTTCTTGTCTTCGGCATCCAGCTGCAGGATGAGGCGGATCGCCCCGATGATGCAGTATACCAGGACGAAGGCCATTCCGATGAGGAAGGGGATCACGAAGGGGTCGAAGCCCGATGCAAAGCGGTCAATCATTTCGCGTCCTCCCCATATATGCGGCACAGTGAAAGGATCAGGTGCCTTGTGTTGATGCCCCGGGGACATACCATCGTGCATTTGCCGCAGAGCATGCAGCCCTTGAGCATGGCGGCAGCCTCCTTGTCCTTGCCCCGCTGGATGTCGAGCAGGACCTTGCGGACGCTCATTCCTGTCCACGGGCCGGCAGTGCACGTTGCGGAACAACTGCCGCACGCCATGCACTTCCTGGCGTCAGGTTCGATCGAACACAGCCTGTCATAGAGCGTGAGGTCGACCTTGTCGAGGTTCATCGTCGAACTTGGAGATATGCTGAATCCGAAATCCATCATGACTGAGCTACCAGATAGTTGTGGATGGCGAGGGCTGCGGCGCGGGCTTCAGCCGCCGTCTCGGGAATGGTCTTTGCGCCTGTGGCCGTTCCTGCCAGGAAAACGCCCTTGGACCCTGTCTCAATGATGTTCAGGATGTTGTCCTTGCTCTTGAGGAAGCCGTCAGAGTCAGTCTGGACCTGGACCATCGATGCGGTCTGGACAGCCTGTTTGTTGCAGACGATACCTGCCATAAGCACCAGGAGGTCAAGTGTGATCTTGGCGGGCTTGCCGGAAAGGGTGTCCTCGGTCTTGATTATGACCTGCCCCTGCATGTTCTCGCTTACCTCGGATACGCGTCCGCGGATGAAGTGCACCCCGCTTTCCATCTGTGCCTTGATGTAGAAGTCTTCGTATTTCTTTCCAAAGAGGCGGAGGTCCATATAGAAACAGTAGACCTCAGCGTCCGGAAAACGCTCCTTCATCTCCATTGCCTGCTTGATGGCGGTGATGCAGCAGACCTTTGAGCACTGCTGGTTGCCCGCCTTGACATCGCGCGAGCCGACGCAATGCACGAAGCCGATCTTCTTGATGTCCTTGCCTGTGATGCGCTTGTCGTCGCCGGTGTTGAACCAGCGTTCGAGGTCGCGGTTGGTCATTACCTGGTCGTAAATGCCGTAGCCGTATTCCTCTTTCCTGGAAGCTTCGAAAAGGTCGAAGCCCGTTGCCAGGAGGATGGCCTTGCAGATGACGTTAACGCCGTTGGAGAACATGACGTTGTAGCCCATTTTCATCCTGTTGATGAACGACACTTCCGTTTCCAGGAAAATGTTGGCGTCCTTGATCTGCTCCACAAGCCCCTTGACGACATCCTGTGCCGGTGTCATGTCGGGGAACAGGCAGTGCCAGTCGGCGACGTGGCCTCCGAGGTGGTCGGACTTTTCGACAAGTATTGGTTTATAGCCCAGGAGCAGCAGCTGCCTGGCAGCTTCCATTCCGGCGATGCCTCCGCCGACTATGACGATGTTGTCTTTCATTCTAGCAGCATTTTAGGACTGTAGGCAGTCCGGGTTTCATTATCTCCTTGCCGTTGAGGCCGAGGTACTTGGTCTTGGGATTGTATGGAACACCCATCTTCTCCAGGAGAGGTTCGACGGCGACCTGGTGCATCTGCAGTCCGAGGTCCCAGGGGTCGAAGCCCAGCACGAGGCCGGCCACTTCCTCGTATGTGAAGACGGGGATGCCGTAGCCGTTGCGGCCGTATGTCTTGCCTTCCATCTCGGAGATGACGTACTGCCAGCGGTCCAGGAAGTAGGGACATCCGGGACAGTTGGTGATGATCATATCGGGATGGTAGGGCTCCATCGATTCGAATTTCTTGTGAGTATTGGCTATGCTGTATCCGCGGTTGGCCTTGACGAGATACTGGCGGAAGCCGAAACCGCAGCAGTGGCGGCGTTCGGGATAGTCGATGACCTGGCCGCCCCATGAGTCGACCATGCCGCTGAGGACGCACGGGTATTCGGCGCCGCCGACGCCCTTGTGCGGGAACATCTTGGAGTAATGGCAGCCGATGTGCTCGACCACCCGCAGCGGTTCGCCTGTCATGTGGTCGACGAGGTTGTACTTTGCCTTGGAGGCTATCTCGTGACGGAACTTGTAGACCAGGTCGCTGGCATGGGCCAGGTACTCCGGCTTATCGAACTCCCTCCTGCAGGCTTTCCAGAGGTTTTCGCGGATGCGGGCTTCGAGTTCGGGGAACTCCCGCCAGGTCTCGAGGATTTCGGTGTAATTGCCGAAGGAAGTGATGCAGGAAGTCACGAGGTTCTTGTATCCCGCTTCCTTCATCAGGGCGAACTGCCGGGCGACGATGGTCATCGCCGTCTCCTGGGGGATGGTGTCGCTGTGATAGGCTATGCCTCCGCAAGTGGTATGGTGCTCCGTCTCGTAGATATCCTTGCCTAGGAGGTCGCGGCAGATGTTCAAGAAGTAACGCTCAGACGCGGGGAAGAAACTCTGGCGTATGCAACTGCGGACATAGAACCAGTGGTTGTCAGGAATCTCTTTCTGATAGTCGGACCAGATCTTCTGTTTGCCTTGGTATATCATTTTCTTTAACCTTCGTTGTTGAAATGCTTGTTCGAGCAGTATTCGAACGTATACTTGAGGTATTCCTCGTCGGTCATACCCATCTCCTGCGCCTTGGCATGTGAATACTGCTCGACGAGTTCGAGCCTTTCGGTGCCGCCTGTGACATCGTAGATGGCTTTCAGTTCGTCAAGGTCTTCCTGGGGGATCTCGCGCAGCGCTCCCGGGCCATTGCCGCGGTAGTTGGCGCCGAGCCGTCCATAGACTTCATCCTTGTTCTTGAGGACCCATTCGAAAACGGGTCCCGATTCGGGATGGTCAGCATATGCGAAAGTCAGGGGGTGGACGCAGTATCCCAGGTTGAGGATATTGCCGTTGAGGGCTTTGGTCAGAGGGTAGATCTGACGGCCTTTCTCCGATTCGGTAAAATAACCTTTCTTGATCGAGAGGTTGCGCAGTGCCATTATAACGAGTCCTGCACCGTTCTTGCGCGGACAGCGGGTGACGCAGGACATGCACTCGCCGCAATACCAGATGGTATCACTCTTAAGAAGGGCTTCTATCTCGGCATCATCCTTACGCTGCACCGTGTCCACGATCTTGCGCGGGTCGTAGCGGTAAAACTCCGCAGCGGGGCAGATGGCTGTGCAGGTGCCGCAGTTGATGCAGGTTTTGAGCCCTTCCTTGACGCGGTAGTCTTCGCTGAGTTCGTCGAAGAGTTTGCCCATATTTTCTATTTCATTAGATTTCCGAGGATGGATCTGGTGAGCTTGCGCATCGCGGTGGTGGTGGCGGACTTGACGGCCTTGCCTGCGACATCCTTTGCGCTGGTTTTCTTCGATTTCTTGCCGGTCACGCTGTTGGCGACCTCGTTGCCGATGGTGTTGGTGACGCTGGTGATCGCAGCGCCTACGGCGGCTCCGAGAATGGCTTTGCCGACGGATTTCTTGGGCTTGGAAGCCTTCTTCTTGGCGGCTTCCTTGCTCTGGCGCTCTTCTTCCTTGGCAACTTCGCGGGCTTTCTTCTCAGCGTCCTTGGCCGCTTCTGCCTCGGCGCGCTCCTTCTCGGCAGCCTTGGCCGCAACCTCGCTCTCGGCCAGCAGCAGTTCGAAGGCGCTTTCGCGGTCGATCATGTGGTCGTAGCGGCCGTAGACGCGGGACTGCTTGATGATGGTCTCGCGCTGGCTTTCGGTGATGGCGCCTATCTGGCTGAGGGGGAAGAGGATCTTGGCGCGCTCGACGACCGTCGGGGCGCCCTTCTCATCGAGGAAGGAGACGAGGGCCTCGCCGGTGCCGAGCTCCATGATGGCGTCCTCGGTCTTGAACGAGGGATTGGCGCGGAAGGTCTCGGCCGCAGCCTTGACGACCTTCTGCTCCTTGGGGCTGTACGCGCGCAGGGCGTGCTGCACGCGGTTTCCGAGCTGGCCT
Source organism: Bacteroidales bacterium (assembly GCA_017519865.1). GTDB lineage: Bacteria > Bacteroidota > Bacteroidia > Bacteroidales > UBA932 > Cryptobacteroides. The sequence continues at coordinate 20,030 of JAFWRQ010000024.1, forward strand.
GCGACATTGTCCGGCACGTCGGTAGGGTTCTGGGTGACGAAATAGATGCCGACACCCTTGCTTCGGATGAGGCGGATGACCTGCTCGATCTTGCTGACCAGGGCCTTGGGCGTGTCGTCGAAAAGGGTGTGCGCCTCGTCGAAGAAGAATACGAGTTTGGGAAGGTCCATGTCGCCGACCTCGGGCAGCTGGGCGTAAAGGTCGCTCATGAGCCAGAGGAGGAAAGTGGAATAGAGCTTGGGGTTGAGCATCAGCTTGTCAGCAGCAAGGACGCTCATCACACCCTTGCCCTGCTCGCACTGCATCAGGTCGTAGATGTCGAAGGAGGGCTCGCCGAAGAATTTGTTGGCTCCCTGGTTCTCGAGTTCCAGCAGGGCACGCTGGATGGCACCGACGCTCATGGCGGTGACAGTTCCATAATTGGCCGTGAACTCGGAGGCGTGCTCGGCGACATAACCGAGCATGGCCCTGAGGTCCTTGAGGTCGAGCAGCAGGAGACCCCTGTCGTCGGCAACGCGGAAGACTATGTTGAGCACACCGGTCTGTGTCTCGTTGAGGCCCATTAGGCGTGAGAGGAGCTGGGGCCCCATGTTGGAGATGGTGGTCCTCATGGGATGGCCCTGCTCGCCGAAAACGTCGTAGAAGCGTACGGGGCAGCCGTGGAAGTCGGGGTTCTCGATACCGAACTCGGCGCAGCGCTTCTGGATGAAGCCTGACATCGATCCGGCCTGGCTGATGCCGCTCAGGTCGCCCTTCATGTCTGCCATGAAGCAGGGGACTCCTGCCTGGCAGAACGATTCGGCAAGTACCTGCAGGGTGACGGTCTTTCCGGTGCCGGTCGCGCCGGATATGAGACCGTGGCGGTTGGCCATTTTACCGAGGATGGTGATGGGCCCATTGGGGCCGTGGGCGACGTAGAACCCTTTTTCGTTGTCGTACATGGTCTTATGATTTTATCGTTATTCCTACATTTTATGCATTTTACAAATATAGCCCAAAAAACTCAAAGTTTTTCAATAAATTTGCGTAAATGATTCTGTCTGGATGGGTTTTGTAGAAGAGTTTTCCGCCTTCCTGTCGGCGAACGGTATGGCGGGGCGCACGGACATCATACCCGTGCCGCTCACGGCACGGGACCTGCCTGCGGCGGAGGCGCAGAGCAGCGCCCTGGCGCCGCTGGCGGGCTCCGCGACTTTCGTCGTGGAGGACCGCTGGCGCAGCCGCGGCGACGCCGTCCGGGCGCGCCTCCTGGCGCATGCCGGCCGCTTCCGCCAGGTCTACGCCCGCAATTGCAGCGTAAGGCGCGTCGACCGCGGCACGGCCGCTCATTTCCTGACGGAAACGCACAGTTACGGAGATGCCTTGAGCCGCTTCCGTTACGGCCTTTTCATAGACCGTGTCACCGGCGAAAAGGGATCCTTGCCTTCGGTCCTCGAAGAGTCCAAGGACATTCCTCCTTCGCCGGGTGACCTGGTGGCCGTAGCGACCTTTTCCAAGGCCAGGAACCGCGTAGTCGGAGGACGTCGGGTCCATTCATACGAATGGGTCCGTTATGCATCCCTGCCCGGCGTCCGCGTCGAGGGCGGGATGGGGAAGCTCTTTGACGCATTCGTCTCGGAAGTGCGGCCCGAAGACGTGATGACCTATGCCGACCTCGAATGGTCTGACGGACGCGCTTACCGCGAACTTGGATTCATCCTCGAAGGCCCCAGGGAGCCTGTTACTTTCGCAGTCGATCCTTCTACATGGGAGCGCCGGGCCGTCAAATACGTGTCCGATCCGACGGACATGCTTTACTACCGTAATTTCGGTAGTCTGAAATATCGCAAGACTTTTGTGAACGACAGTATATGAAAAGACGAACCAACATGACTATCTGGGAACTCTTCCGCAAGATCTGGAAGTATGTTCTCCCTTACAAGTGGCTGGTTGCGGCGACACTGGCGCTGACCCTGATCAGTTCCCTGTTCGCGCAGGTCAACGCCATAGTCCTCGACCGGACAGTGGACGCGGTAAATGCCCTGGTGACTGCCGCGGAATTCGCCTGGTCCAAGGCAGCCAGGATCCTGACCATCATCTCAGTCGTCCTGCTGGGCAAGGAAATCCTTACCGCGCTCATCAGCTTTGCGCAGAAATACTTCGGCATGCGCATGCGCATCCTGGTATCGCGCGATCTGGCGCAGGCGGTCATCGAGAAGATGCTTACATTCCGGATGGCCTTCTATTCCGCCAATGGGAACGAACCCGGCAAGCTCCAGACCCGTATCGACAGGGGAGTGGACAGCCTGACCAATACGGTGAACAATGTCTTCATAGACCTCCTCCCCATGTTCACCAGTGCTGCCCTGGCCCTCATCCTCATGTTTGCCGCCAATGTGTACGTCGGTCTCACGGCTCTCTTCATCGTGCCCCTCTATTTCCTCATCACCTGGCTGCAGGCCAAGAAACTGCGCGGCTGGCGCCGGGAAATGCGCTCCTACCACGAGCAGAAGAGCAACGGCATAATGAACATCATCGAGAGCATCAATGTTATCAAATCATTCAACCGCGAGCGCATCGAGGGCGACAAGCAGCTAGACCTGCAGGTCCGGCTGACCGAGAACCAGATGAACACGCGCAAGGTGAGTTTCCTGTTCGACGGCCTCAAGAGTTTCGTCCAGCAGGTCGGCACGGTCCTTATCATCATCCTCACCGCATATCTGGTGCTTATCGGCTATCCCGGCATGACCATCGGTAAGATCATGTACCATATCATGCTCTTCTCCAACGTCATAGCCCCCATCCGTCAGCTTCAGATGATTTTCGACAACATGAACGAGGCCCTTGTGTATGCCGAAGGATTCTTCGACATCCTGGATTCAGACGACGAGATCGAACCTTCGGGTACGTATATCCCTGAAAAGGTCCATGGCCATTTCGAGATCAGCAACGTCGATTTCACCTATCCCAACGGGAACAAGGCCCTCCACAACATCAATATGACCATAGACCCGGGCAAGATCACCGCTTTCGTCGGTCTCTCGGGTGCTGGAAAGAGTACGATAGTCAATCTTCTCGACAAGTTCTACGTGCCTGACTGCGGCTCCATAAAGCTCGACGGAGTGGACCTTCGGGAGTGGGACACCAAGTTCCTGCGGGAGAATATCGGACTTGTGCTCCAGAAGAATCATATCTTCGATGGAAGCGTCGAGGAGAATATCAAGTACGGCAAGCCGGATGCGACTCATGCAGAGGTGCTTATGGCCGCAAAGAAGGCATACCTCCTTGACCAGGTGCAGGCACTCCCTGACGGTTTCAATACCAAGGCGACCCTCCTCTCGGGAGGCCAGCAGCAGCGCGTGGCCATAGCCCGTATGTTCCTCAAGAATCCTCCCATCATCTTCCTTGACGAGCCCACTGCCAGCCTTGACGCCGTTGCCACCGAACAGATTAAGAACAGCATAGACGCCATCAAACAGAACCGTACGGTCATCATCATATCCCACAGCATCTCCCAGATCATCGACAGCGACGTCATCTACGCGCTCAAGGAAGGTCGCGTCGAGCAGGGCGGAAATCCTGATGAGGTCTACAAGCAGGGCGGTATCTACAAGGAGATCCTGGATGCCTCCGCCCGTAGCCTCAACATAGAAAAAATCGCCCGCACCATCGAAGAGGGAGCGGGCGAAGATAAGACGGATACAGTATCCTAGAGTTCGCTGTATTTGGGTGAGAAGGTGTCGCCAAGGCTGATGTTGCCGGTGGTGAGGCCTTTCTTGAGCCATCTGTTGCGCTGTGCGGAAGTACCGTGGTTGAACGACTCCGGGACGGTGTATCCCATGCTCTGTTTCTGGAGATAGTCGTCACCGATCTTCGAAGCGGCGTTGAGGGCTTCCTCGATGTCGCCGGCCTCAAGGGAACCATACAGTTTGTTGTCGTAATAGCCCCAGATGCCGGCATAGAAGTCGGCCTGAAGCTCCAGACGGACACTGATCTGGTTGCTCTGAGCCTTGCTGACACGTGCCATCTGCGAATGTGCCTGGCTCAGCGTACCCAGGAGGTTCTGGACGTGATGGCCCACCTCGTGCGCAATGACGTAGGCATAGGCGAAGTCTCCGTCGGCACCTATCTGCCTCTTCATCGATGTGAAGAATGACAGGTCGAGATACACGCAACGGTCGGCACTGCAGTAGAACGGACCTGACGAAGACGTGGCTCCACCGCATCCGGACTGGACGGCGCCCGTGAAAAGCACGAGCTTCGGAGGGACGTAGGTCCTGCCGTTCTGTTCGAAAATCTTGGTCCATACATCCTCGGTACCTGCCAGGATCTGCTTTGCAAACGTAGCGAGCTCTTCCTCTTCAGCGCTGGGCTGCCAGTTGGGGTCCACCTGCGTCGTTCCGGCGCCGCCCATCTGCTGCACGTTCTCGAGGACGTCCGTGGGATCACCGCCCATAAGGAGGGTGATGAGTCCGATGATGATGAGTCCTCCGAGTCCGATACCGCCGGCAGTGGCTATGGTACCGCCTCTGCGGTCGTCGACGTTCGTGCTTTCTCTTCTACCGTCAAGTTTCATGGCGAAACAGCGATTTTAGAACAGGAATCCTATGCCGGCATGGAGGACGTTCCTCTTCTGGACGAAGTTTTCGGAGGAAACGCGGTTCAGCATGCCGAGGTCGTAACCGACGGTGAAGCGGAGCTTGCCGAAGTCAAGGCCGGCACCGCCTCCGAGGAGGATGTCGAAGCGGTTGTAGTCGCTGTCGGCATAGTTGTCATGCTTGCCGCTCTTGCCGCCGACACCGCCGATGGAGCCACCGACTTCGGTCGTGGAGTTGAGACCGCAACTGAAGGTGGGTCCTGCATAGACGAAGCCTCTGAGCTGGGGCGAGAGGTCGACGGAATAGTTGAAGTGTACGGGAACGTCGAGATACATCTCCTCAACCTTTGAGGAAGCTCCGATGTTGATGCCGAAGATACTGGTGGAGGCTGAAGAAGTGGCGGTGACGTAGGAGAAGAAAGCACCTACGCTGACACCGAATCCTACGCCCTCGGCGATAGTGTAATCACCTCCGGCATAGAAGCCGTTGTAAGGCATTGTGCTGGCAGTGCTGCTTATGGTGGTCTTCATCGTGGAATTGATGTAGCCCGCACCGACGGACATCTGAGCGAATGCGGTGGTGCCCACGAACATCATGGACGCCGCCAGAAGGGTAGTGATAATTTTTTTCATTTCTGTGGTTTGAATGTTAGTTAGTGCAAATATAACAAAATAATTCAGTATTGGAACAATGTCCGGCCCTATCCAATGTACTCGGAAGGAGGCACTCCGAACTGCTTCTTGAACGAGGCAGAGAAATGGGACAAGGTGTTGAATCCGGTCATGTACGCGATTTCGGACATGTTGTATTTGCCTTCCTTCAGCAGGTTGGCGGCGAAGTTGAGCTTGTAGCGCTTGAAGAAGGCGCTGGGGTTCTCGCCGGTCAGGCCCTTGACCTTGTAGTAGAACTTCGTACGGGACATGCGCATCATCTCACTGATGCGTGTGATGTCCAGGTCGACGTCTGCGATCTCCTTCTCCATCAGTTCGTAGAGGTCCTTCATGAAGGCCTTGTCCCTGGGAGTGAGCTCCTCTGAACTGATGTCTTCGGTCGAGGTGACGGAACCGAGTTGCCTGTGGAGTTTTTCGCGGTTTTCAAGCAGCGACTTTACGAGTGCGAGGAGATAGGCCGGCTGGAAAGGTTTGGTGACATAGGCGTCGGCGCCTACGCCGAGGCCTTCGACCTGGTTCTCGACTGCAACCTTGGCGGTGACGAGAACGACGGGTATGTGGCTGAGCTGCAAGTCTCCCTTGACGGCCTTGCAGAGTTCATAACCGCTCATTCCCGGCATGACCACATCGCTTATGATCAGGTTCGGAGCCTCGTCGGCCATACCTTTCAGGGCGGATGCCCCGTCGAAATAGATGGTCACGTTGTAATAAGGCGAAAGGAGGACTTTCACGTAGTTGGCGATATCGATGTCGTCGTCCACTACGGCTATGCGCTTCTTGTCCCTCTCCTCCGAGTTGTCGGGGACCGCTATGTCGGGAGTGGCTTGAGGCAGGACGACCTCCTGCGTGGCTTCCGTACGCTCTTCCTCGGTATAGGAGGCTGCGCTGGTAGGGAGGATGAAACTGAAAACCGCGCCTCCTTCGGGCCTGTTTCCGGCCTTGATATACCCGTGGTGCAGGTCAGTCAAGGCACGGGAGTAATAAAGGCCTATTCCCGAACCCTGTGTATCTCCTTGGTTACCAGCCTGGTAAAAGCGTTCGAATATCTTTTCCTCCTCTCCGGACGGGATGCCGCATCCGCTGTCGGAGACGGAGATGCACGCCCACTGGGCATCGCTGTCCTTATCGGTCAGAGGATACCTGTCTGCAGCTTCATTCCGTCCCATGACATCGAAGGAAAGGGAGACCTTCCCTCCGGTAGGGGTGAACTTGAGGGCGTTGGCGAGCAGGTTCATGACTATCTTTCTGATCTTGTCCACATCCGCCCACATGACGAAGGGGTCTTCGAGACCATAGGATGCAAGTTCGATCCGTTTGGACCCGGCGTTGAAGCGGAACATTTCCGCAATGGAGCGCAGCGGGCCGGCGATGTCTGTCTTGACGACTTTCAGTTGAAGCTTGTTGTTGCTGATGCGGTTGAAGTCCAGGAGCTGGTTGACCAGGGTAAGCATCCAGTCGGAGTTGCGCCTTATGATGCCGACAAGCTGGCGGTCCTGTCCCTTGATGCCGGGGGAGTCGACAAGTTGCGAGGCGGGACCGGCGATCATCGTGAGAGGGGTGCGGAACTCGTGCGCTATGTTGGAGAAATACCTCATCTGGACCAGGCTCAGCTCCTTCTCCTGCTGACGTGCGGCTTCCGCCCTTTCCCTCTCGAGCCTCTCGTCGCGGACCTTGGCGGCCGCATCTGCCCGTTCCTGGCGTATCTTCTGGTACATCAGCCATACGGCTCCGAGCAGGGCCAACCCCAGGAGAATGAGAGACAGGATGGCCCACCAAGTCCTGAACCACGGTGGCAACACCCTTACATTCAGGGATTTCTCCGTCTCGACTATACTTTGGTTATTGTTGGTGATCCTGACCCGGAAGGTATATTTTCCGGCCGGGAGATTAGCATAATAGACCTCATGCTTGTTGTCGGCATCGACCCAATACTTGTCGAAGCCTTCCATCATGTAGTAGTAATGCGTCCTTTCATGCTCGCTGTAATCGAGCGCTGCGAACGAGATGCTGAAGCCGTTCTGCCAATTCCGGATGAGGACGTCGGGATTCTTGGCGAGTTCCTTTTCAATGGGTCCGCCCTCCGCCGGCCTGACCAACTGGCTGTGGATCTTGAGGTCCTCGAAAACCAATGGAACGGTACGTTTCTGAGGGACATCCAGAGGATTGAACCATGTGAGTCCGTGCGTGCCGCCGAAAACGAGCGTTCCGTCAGGAAGCAGGCAGGACGCCCTGTCGGAGAACTGGTTGCCTCCGATGCCGTCCTGGTCGAAATAATTGACGAAGGTTTCGGTCGTCCTGTCGTACTTGCCCAATCCGTTCATCGTTGATACCCAGATGTTGCCCTGCCTATCCTGCTCTATGGAGCAGATGTCGAGGCATGGGACACCCTGTACTGAAACCGTATGGCCGTCTTTTTCCGCAACAAGCAGTCCGTTGGCAACGGTGCCGGTCCATATCTTGCCGACTCCGTCCTTGAAAAGTTTGGTGGGGACCATTATGGACCGCCGGCGGATGCAAGCGGCCTTGTCTTCTTCCGAAAGTTCCAGGTTGCGGGTTTCGTTGGTATAGGTGTTCAATTCGATCAAGGCATGGTTGTAGGCAGCCGCCAGAAGCTTACCGGGCTCGGACATCAGCAGGTCGGTGACATACGGAGACTCCGACGGGCCGGTCAGCGTGACCTCGATGCTGTCGCCGGTGTTAGGATCATACCGCAGGAGGTTCTGGGAGCGGCCTCCTATCCAGATGAAGCCCCTGTCATCCTCTGTGACGGCGAGGGGAGTGTTGAACCGTACTTCATCGATGGCCCTCAGCGTACGCCCGTCATAATGGCAACGTACGACCTGGTTCTTTTCCGTGAAGAAAAGCCAGATGTCTCCGCGAGAGTCGCTGTAGACCATGTAGGGCCGGACGTAACCGATGCCGGTGTTTTGTACGAGATGCTTGTATCCGACCTCGCGGATCGAGCGCGATTCCGTGTCATAGACGAACAGCCCGCCGGTCTGGGTAGTGATCCAGAGGCGTCTGGACAGGTCCAGGTTGAGGGATGTGACGGTCTTGTCGGAGAAGAACCCAGTCAGGTATTTGTTGCTGTTGAACTGGTTCTTGTAGTTGTACGAGACGGTGTAGCCATGGTCGGTGGTACCGAACCAGAGATTGTGGCGGCTGTCGCGGAAAATAGTCCTGATCTCAGAAGAGGGGAGGTCGAAAGGGAAACCGGCGTCATCCTGGAAGATCACTGTTCCGGTGGTCTTGTAGTAGTAGAACATTCCCACCCCGATGACGTTCAACAGGACGGACCGGTCATCGATGGCGTAGATGATGTCCACGTCGCCTTCCATTATCCTGCGCTCCTTGCGTATGGCCTCCGGAAGCTCCTTGCGCTCCATGGTGCGGGTGTCGAAAACGCTTATCCGGCCTATGCCGGAAACCCAGATCTCCCCGTTCCCGGTATCGCACATGTGATAGACTAGATGGTCGACGGGTACGGTCGCGACTTTCGTGAAAGTCTCCGTCTCATAGCAGTCCAGCCCCTGTGTCGTAGGGATCCATAACCTGTTTTCCTGGTCGAGGACGCGTGCGGACGAAAATGCATTAAGGTCGCGCATCACGGGCCGGAAGACGTTCTCTTCGGGATCGAAGCGGAGGATGGATGTGGAATTGTCGGCCAGAAGGACACCCTGGCCGGTCTCCATCATCCTCGTCACATTCTTGTTGTCGTCAAGTATGGCAATCCTTTTGAATCCCCCTTGCTCAGTCCTGACCGCGATGCCGTTGACGGTAGCAGCCCAGAGGCGGCCGTCGCTGCTCTTGAAAACAGTGTTTATCTGATTGTCCGGCAGGCCTGTAGTGTCATCGGCGCAGAAATACTGGTGATAGTCGTGGATGCTGTATTTATTAAGTCCCCTGAAGGTGGCGATCCATATCTGACCGTCCGCATCCTCTGCGAACGCATTGACCCGCTGGTTCGATATCCTGTCGGATATGACGACGGAGTCGGGATCTTCCTGAGGGAAGTTATTCTTTTCCTGTCCGGCGCAGGATGCCAGCAGGAGTGTCAGGAATACTATTTCCTTGATTCTCATTTCATTTATTTTATTCGCTGGTAAAAATAGTCAATTTTTAACAAATTCGACTGTTTTTGAACAAACATGTTTCGCCCTCCGTGTCATACGGATAATAAATTAATTATGCCTTATAACGTTTTAGATTTATTATTCTGAACTTTGTATTGACACAGACCACGAACCATGACCTCGAAGTTTTCCTCTTTGCTGCTGGGCATTGCGGTGTTGTCCGCCGCATGCAGCGGGCCGGGTCCCCGGGCCCGTTCCGAGTGCGCCGGTCCTTTGGAGACGTCGGCCGCAGTTACAACTGTCCAGACCGTTTCCGGTCCCGTTGCCGGTTATGTAGATGACGGCGTCTTCATCTACAAAGGTATCCCTTATGCCAAGGCGGAGCGTTTCATGCCCGCCGAGGATCCTGATCCTTGGACGGACGTACGTCCCAGCAGGGCTTATGGCCCGACCTGCCCCCAAGGGGCCAGGACCGGCTGGTACGACGACGCCCAGGCTTTTTCCATGCACTGGGACGACGGTTTTCCCGACGAAGATTGCCTTCGGGTCAATATCTGGACCGGCAGCATCAAGGAAGGGGCCAAGCGCCCTGTGATGGTCTGGCTCCATGGCGGCGGCTTCTCCGCCGGCTCCGGCCAGGAGTTGATTTCTTACGACGGTACCAACCTCGCCCGTGACCACGGTGTCGTGGTAGTTTCCCTCAACCACCGTCTTAATACCCTTGGCTTCCTTGACCTTTCCGCTTTCGGAGCTAAATACGGACATTCCGGCAACCTCGGCATGCTCGATATAGTCAAGGCCCTCGAGTGGGTCCGTGACAATATTTCCAGTTTTGGCGGCGATCCGGCCAATGTGACCATATTCGGGCAGAGCGGAGGCGGTGGAAAGGTTTCCACGCTCATGGCCATGCCGTCCGCCAAGGGCCTGTTCAAGAAAGCCATCGTCGAGAGCGGTTCCATCACTTACCTTATGGACCCGAAGTATTCCCGCCGCATCGGTGCCGCCACGGTCGAGTTCCTGGGCATCAATCCTTCCAGGATCGACGAGATAGCCGATGTCCCTTATGCTGAACTCCTTGAGGCCAACCGAAAGGCCATCTCAAAGGTCCGTGACGAGGCTTCAGCCGACGGAGCCATGCCGGAGAACATGCTCGACGCCCTCCTTTTCGGCGCCCTGCCGGTAGTGGACGGCGAGGTGATTCCGGCCTCTCCTTCTACTCCTGAGGCTCTCGCTTTGTCCAAGGACGTCCCGGTCATCATCGGCACGGTCTACAACGAGTTCACCCCCGGACAGGAAGATGCTATCTTCCGTCCCCTGGCGCTCAAGCAGGCTGCCGACCGCTCCTCCGCCGGATGCGCTCCGGTATATCTGTATCTGTTCAAGTGGGCTTCGCCCGTCCTTGACGGGGCGCTGGGCAGCACCCACTGTCTGGAAATACCCTTCGTCTTTGACAACGTGCTTCTCCACAGGACGTTTACGGGAGGCGGGGAAGATGCAGTCGAACTCGGCCACCGTATGAGCCGCGTTTGGACCAATTTCGCAAAGACGGGCGTTCCCTCCGCCGATGGAATACCCTCCTGGGAGCCCTATCCCAGCAATATGGTTTTTGATATCAAATCTGTACTACAATAGGATTCGAAATGAAAAGAATTGCTCTTGTCATCGCAGCTATGCTGCTGGGCGTCGGCGCTTTCGCGCAGCAGGCGCTTTTCGGAGGCGCCGGCGTGGAGTCTCCCGTTATCAATGAGGATGGGACCGTAACCTTCCGTTACCGTGCTCCCAAGGCCGTCAAGGTTACCGTATCCGGCGACTTCCTGCAGCCCCAGAAAGTCGAGTATAAAATGGGTGACCAGACCATAACGGCTGAGACCACCGTCCCTGCCGAGATGAAGGAAGGCGCCGACGGCGTCTGGGAGTATACCACTCCTTTCAAGGTAGCCCCTGAACTTTATAATTATACTTTTTCAGTTGACGGCACGCAGGTCATCGACCCCAACAATGTGTTCGTAAACCGTGACGTTGCTTCCCTGACCAGCGTCCTGCTCGTCCCTGAGGCCGGTGCCCGCTCCGACTTATACGCAATACACCGCGTCCCGCACGGAAGCGTCACCAAGGTCTGGTATCCCAGCAAGACCGCCGGCTTCGACCGCCGCCTGACCGTTTACACCCCGGCCGGCTATGAGGACAATCCCAAGGCCAAGTATCCCGTGTTGTACGTCCTGCATGGCATCGGCGGCGACGAGGATGCCTGGGTCACCCAGGGACGTGCCACGCAGATCCTGGACAATCTCATCGCCCGCGGCCAGGCCAAGCCCATGATCGTGGTCTTTACGAACGGCAATATCTCTCAGGAGGCCGCTCCGCTTGAGAATTCCATGGATTATACCCGTCCTACCATGTCGCTGCCCCAGACCATGGAAGGCACCTTCGAGACTTCGTTCCCCGAAGTCGTCAGTTTCATCGACAGTCACTACCGCACCATCGCAAAAAAACAGAGCCGTGCCATCTGCGGCCTGTCCATGGGCGGTTTCCATACGCTGTACATTACCTTGAACAACCCCGACATGTTCAACTACTCCGGTATGTTCTCCGCTGCCATCGGCACCGGTTCCGAGCAGACCGCGACCCACAAGGAAATCTACGCCGACGTAGACGGCAAGCTCGCCACCTATTTCTCCAAGAAGCCTGCGCTCCTCTGGATAGGCATCGGCAGCAGTGATTTCCTGATCCAGGCGAACAACGAGTTCCGCGCCAAACTTGACGCGGCCGGCTATCCCTACAAGTATATGGAGACGGACGGCGGCCACATCTGGCGCAATTGGAGGATATATCTGAGCGAGTTCGTCCCGCTCCTTTTCAAATAAACTCTTATGATTGTTTGGTTAATGTTATGAAAAACTTCCTTCCAATGATTCTTGCAGCCGTCGTCGTTTCGGCGGCTGCAGTTTCTTGCAATTCCGCAAGCAGACCCCTTCCTCGTGGAAAGGCATCCGTGGCGATGGACGAAGCCTTCGCTTCCTATCTTCAGGCGGTCGCCGACCACAAGGAAGACCTTCATAGCGTGATGGTACTTCAGCACGGCAAGGTGCTGGAGGAGAAATTCTTCGTGCCCGACACGGCCCACATCCTCAATTCGGTCAGCAAGACCTTCACTTCGACTGCGGTAGGTTTCGCCATTTCCGAGGGGCTTCTGTCCCTGGACGAGAAGATTGTGGACATTTTCCCGGAGTTGGTGACGGAAAACGTCTCCGATACGATGAAGCGCGTAACGGTCCGCAATCTCCTTACGATGAATTCCGGCCACGGCAGGGAGCCGGCTTCTGTGCGCAGGAGCGACGACTGGGTGAAGGCATTCCTCGAGTCGCATCTGGATTACGAGCCCGGCACCTGCTACTGCTACAATAGCTATGGCACTTACGTCCTTTCCGCCGCTGTCCAGAAGCGTTCCGGCCAGAAAGTCGTGGATTATCTCGATACGCGTCTATGGCAGCCCCTGGGCATTGAGAAGCCTGTTTGGCAGGAGAGCCCGCAGGGCGTCAATGCCGGTGGCTGGGGACTCTATCTCAGGACCGAGGATCTCGCTGCGATGGGGCTTTGCATCCTTAACGGGGGCAAGTTCGGCGGCAAGCAGGTGATACCGGCCGACTGGGTGGCGGAGATGGGCAAGAACCACGTTCCGTCCGTCAATGCCGGCATCAACCAGCATCAGGCCGCGGCACGCGGGATGGATCCTACCGCCAATGACTGGATGCAGGGTTACGGCTACCAGATGTGGCGTTGCCGCCACGGCGCTTTCCGCGCCGACGGCGCCAACGGGCAGTATATCATCATAATTCCGGACAAGGATGCCGTAGTGGTCACCACTGCCAACATCCGCGATATGGCCGAGGAACTCAACCTCATCTGGGACAATATACTCCCGGCACTTTGATCATCCGATGATTATGACGGCTCCGTCGTTCTGTGCAAGGTCGAGCAGATTGGCCTTGCCGGCGCGGGAGCCGTCTTTCGCCTTATAGTTGACGGCCATCTCCCTGCTGGCGCCGCCGTGAAGGACGGTGAGCGTGGCAGGGGAACCGAACTCGTTGGCAATCGCCTTTAGGTCAAGCGAATAAGGTGTCTCGTCCGCGTTGATGGCTGCAATGTACCATTTGCCGGCCTTCTTGCGGGCGACGACCGCGTATTTGCCGGGATAGCCGTCGATGTATCGTATGTCATCCCATGTCGTAGGGACGCCGCGGAGGAAATCCAGGCAATAGGCTGGCGCATCCTCCAAGTTGTTCGGAGCCAGGGCGAAGTTCTGGATGGGGTTCTGGAACAGGACCGCCGTAGCGAGTTCGAATTCATCCGTGGTCCTGCGGACAGGGCCGCGGGCATTGCTCTTGTTCAGGTATCTGTTGAGGAAGCATCCTCCGAACTCCATGCATCCGACGGCGTTGCGGATGAAGGGATGCAGGGTGGCGTTCTGTGCCTCGATGTCGCATTCGTGCTGGCCGAAAACGAGGTTCTCGGAGGCGCGGACAGCCTCGCTGCCGACGTAGTTCGGATACATCCTTTCCCAGCCCCGGGGCAGGGTGCAGCCGTGGAAGATGACCATCAGGCCGTAATCGTCTGCATCGCTCAGGACTCCTTCATAGATGCGCATTGTCTCCTGTTTGTCGCCGCCGAAGAAGTCGACCTTGATGCCCTTGACTCCGATTTCCCGGAGCCACTTCATCTCCGCCTTGCGCTCGACAGGGCTGTCCATCTTGTTGAGGGGACACTGTGAGATATCGTTCCAGTATCCGCTGGAGGAGTACCAGAGGAACACGTCGACTCCCTTTGAAAGAGCGTATCTCACAAGTTCTTCCATGCGGTCGTAGCCTATGTTCCTGTCCCAGAAATTGTCTATCAGGACGTACTGGAAATCCATCCTGGCAGCCAGGTCGATGTATCTGACCTGGTCGTCGTAGTTTATGCTGCCGTCCTGCCAGAGTATCCAGCTCCAGGTTCCCTTGCCATACTTGTATGTGTGCCCGGAATCGTATCGCGGTTCAACCACGTCCCAGGTGACGGTGCTTTCCGCTATCGGCTTGAGGGTGCTGCCGACGGTGATGGTGCGCCATGGTGTGGCGCCGGGAACGGCGAACGCCGGCTCCACGGTGCCGTTTCCGTCATTCTCCTCGGGCATTGGGAATTCGATCTTATAGCCGCCGGGCTCGTTCCAGTCGCTCAGCCGGCTGCCGCAGTAGCGGCTGTCGACGCCAGTCTCGCTCACGAGCGCCCAGCCGTCGTCTCCTACCTTGAACAGGCATGGGAAGGTATAGCCGTGACCATACTGCGATTTTTCGGACAGGGGCTTGTCGAGGAAATAGAACTCTTCGTAGCTGGGTTTGGTGCGCTGCCACCCTATCATCGCGTCGCTCTGCGGAGTGAGGAAAGTCGTTGTATGTCTGGGGAAATCAAATCCGGTCATCTCCTCGAAGATCCTGATACTGGCCCACTTGGGGTTGTCGATTACATAGCGGAAAGCAATGTCGTTGTCTCCGACCCGGAATTCGACCTTGACCGAGTCTCCGGCGTCGTTGGTGAGTGTGCAGGACAGGACGTTGTAGCGATAGCTGATGGACGACTTTTTGATGCGGTCGAGGGTGTATGTCCCTTCTTCGACGGATGTCTGTGCATCCGTAACACCGACGGAGGAGAAATCTCCGCGGCTGGAGCGGAAGCCAAGAGGAGAAGGTTGCAGGATGGTCTTGCCGTCGAAGATTACACTGTACCGGGCATCATCCGAGACTGTTACTGTGAGCCGCCCGTCGGGGCCGGAAACAGAATGCGGGGTAGCCATTGCATAGGTACACAGCAGGAAGCCGAGAAGTGAGGAGATTTTTTTCATGATTGGTGGATTCGTTTCCACAAATATAACAAAAATGGTAAATTTGCGGTAATAACCATTATCGGATACACCACATGAGAAAGCTCCTGTCCCTTGCCGTGTTTGTTTTCGTCGCCGGCATTGCTTCAGCACAGTCATTTACCGAATGGCAGGACCCTGCCGTCAATTCCGTCAACCGTCTGCCGATGCACAGCCATTTCTTCGCATACGAGTCGGCTGAAGCGGCATCTGCCGCAGTTCCGGAGGAATCATCCAATTATATGACCCTCCACGGGCTCTGGAAGTTCAACTGGGTCGCAGACGCCGACAGCCGTCCGACGGATTTCTGGAAGACTGATTTCAATGACAGGGGATGGGGTACGATGCCCGTACCCGGCATCTGGGAACTCAATGGATACGGTGACCCGATGTATGTCAACATCAATTATCCCTGGAGCAACCAGTTCGCGAACGATCCTCCGCATGTCCCGGAGAGGAACAACCACGTCGGCTCCTACAGGCGTGAAATCGATGTCCCCGCCTCCTGGAAGGGCAGGGAAGTCATCGCCCATTTCGGCTCCGTGACTTCGAATATCTATCTTTGGGTGAACGGCAGGTTCGTAGGCTACAGCGAGGACAGCAAGCTCGAGTGCGAGTTCGACCTGACGAAATACATCGTTCCCGGCCAGAAGAATCTCATCGCTTTCCAGGTTTTCCGGTGGTGCGACGGTACGTATCTGGAGGATCAGGACTTTTTCCGCCTCTGCGGCGTCGCGCGCGACAGTTATCTCTATTCCAGGCCAAAGGCGCATATCGAGGACATCCGCGTGAAACCTGACCTGGACGCAGGATACAAGGACGGATCGATGTACGTGATGGTGGATGTCACTCCGAAGACCGGTGCCCGCGTGGAACTGCTCGACCCTTCCGGAAAGGTATTGGATGTCAAGGAATTGCCTTCCAAGAGCGCCCTTGGCGGTACGCTCATAACGCATTTCGACGTGAATGATCCCCTCAAATGGACGGCAGAGACTCCCTGGCTGTACACCGTACGTGTCAGCACCGTTTATGGCGGATCCGTCACAGAGGTCGTTCCTGTGAACGTCGGCTTCCGCAAGGTTGAGATCAAGGATTCGCAGGTGCTGGTGAACGGCCAGCCAGTGCTGTTCAAAGGCGCCGACCGGCACGAGCTTGACCCCGACGGGGGCTACGTCGTGCCCCGTGCGCGCATGGAACAGGACATCCGCATAATGAAGGAGTTCAATATCAATGCTGTACGCACCTCGCACTATCCTAATGACAATTACTGGTATGATCTCTGCGACAAGTATGGCATCTATGTCGTTGCCGAGGCCGACGTGGAGTCGCACGGCATGGGATACGGTCCTGAGACCCTGGCCAAGAATCCCCTTTTCCACGATGCCCATGTCGAACGTAACCGCCGCAACGTACAGCGCAACATCAACCATCCCTCCGTGGTCATCTGGTCCCTGGGCAATGAAGGCGGTGACGGCCCCAATTTTGACGACGCCTACGATTGGATAAAGTCCATGGACCCCTCCCGTCCCGTGCAGTATGAGAGGGCTGGATATGAAGGCAAGACCGACATCTATTGTCCGATGTATTTGGATTACCGGGGCATCGACCGTTATTGCACGGATGCGTCCCGCACGAAGCCGCTGATCCAGTGCGAGTATGCGCATGCCATGGGCAATTCCGAAGGTGGCTTCCGCGAATACTGGGAACTGATCCGCAAATACCCGAAGTATCAGGGCGGCTTCATCTGGGATTTCGTCGACCAGTCGATCCGCTGGAAGGGCAGGGACGGACGGATGATCTATGCTTACGGAGGCGATTTCAACCGTTTCGACCCCAGTGACCAGAATTTCTGTGACAACGGTCTCATCAGTCCCGACCGTGTGCCGAATCCTCACATGTACGAAGTCGGCTATTACTACCAGAATATCTGGGTGGAACTCCGGGAGGCCGAAGGCTGTGTCCTGGAGGTCTACAACGAGAATTTCTTTCGTGACCTGTCGAACTATAGCCTTGAGTGGGAACTGCTAGCCGACGGTAAAGTGTGCAGGAAAGGAGCCGTAGAAGAGTTGAACATTGCCCCTCAGGAGCGGAAGCAGGTACGGCTGGGCCTCTCCGTGGATGATCAGGCCGAGTACCTGCTGAATGTCCGCTTTGTGCTCAAATCGGCCGAACCGCTGTTGCCTGCCGGCCACGTGGCGGCCTATGCCCAGGTTCCTTTGAACGGATACAATGCTCCGGCATCCGCCTTCGCGAACATTGTGACGAACAACGTCCCGCTTTCGCTTCCTGTCATAGACGGAACCGACCGCCAGTATCTTCCTGTATCGGGAGAAGGATTCAATATCCTTTTCGAGCGCAGTACCGGCAACATCGTGCGCTATTGTGCCGATGGAGTAGAGATGCTCGCAGAAGGGGAGTCCCTGACCCCCAACTTCTGGCGCGCCCCGACCGACAACGATTTCGGAGCAGGCCTGCAGAGGCGCTATGCCGTATGGCGGGACCCGCAGATGCGTCTGACTTCGTTCGAGTCCGGGATCGAGGACGGGCTGGCGGTAATCCGCGCCGAGTATGAGATCGCAGCGGTCAGCGGTCGCCTCTCGATGACCTATCGGATCAACAATGCCGGAGCCGTCGAAGTGACCGAATCCCTTACCCCTGCCGACCCTGAAGCACGTGTCTCCAATTTCTTCCGCTTCGGAATGCAGATGCCTATGCCCAAGTCATTCGAGAGGATCGTGTATTACGGCCGCGGGCCGGTGGAGAATTATTCCGACCGCAAGGATTCGATGCCCCTGGGCGTCTATGACCAGACCGTGACGCAGCAGTTCTACCCTTACATACGGCCGCAGGAGACAGGAACGAAGAGCGATATCCGCTGGTGGCGCATTGTGGACCCGTCCGGCAGGGGACTCGAGATTACTGCCGAAGAGCCTTTCTCGGCGTCAGCCCTGCACTATCGTGTCTCCACGCTTGACGAAGGGCCCGTCAAGGTCCAGCGCCATTCGGGCGAACTCAATGAGGACCCTGTCACCAATCTCTTGATAGACAAGGTCCAGATGGGCCTGGGCTGTGTCAACAGCTGGGGCGCCGTGCCGCTCCAGGACTACATGCTTCCTTTCGGAGAATATACTTTCCGGTTTACCTTGACTCCGGTAAAGCTCATCCTCTAGTCGACGAATTCCATTTCGTCGAAGAGGTAGGTGGCGCCGCCGATGTGCTCGATGCAGAAGAGCAGGTAGCGGATGTCCAGCGAGATGTTGCGGCAGATCTCCGGATCGAAGACTATGTCGCTCATCGTGCCTTCCCAAACTCGGTCGAAGTTGATGCCGATGAGGTTGCCGTCGGCATTGATGACCGGGCTGCCGGAGTTGCCGCCTGAAGTATGGTTGGTGGCGAGGAAGCAGACCGGCTGGTCCTCGTGACCTCCCTCGGCATAGATGTCGCGCAGGCGCTGTGGGATGTCGTAGTCGAAGATGTTTGGATCGTCCTTCTCTATTATGCCCTTCAGGGTTGATACCGGATAATAGTAGACGCCGTCGGAAGGGGTGTACCCCTCGACGTGGCCGTAGGCGACGCGGAGCGTGAGGTTTGCGTCAGGATAGAAGGTCTTGTCCTTCTCGAAATCCATCTGTCCCTGCATGTAGTCGCGGTATGCGAGTTCGATCTCGGGACTAAGTTCGTTGATGATGGGGCGGAGATCGTCATAATACCAGCGGTAGAAGGCATTGTACATCTCGAATGCCGGGTCAGTGAGGACTATCCCTTCATCAGACTCCTTGAGAGCCAGGACTTTGTCCTTGTCGATGAACAATGTGTTGTCGAAAACATAGCTCGCCCATGCTTCGGCGCTGCCGAATTGTGCCATCTTGGTCTTGTAGTACTCGGGCTGGAACTCCTCGGGGAGATTCTTGCCGAAAGCATCCATCAGCGCAGCGAAATTCTCCTCGTCAATGGGACGGAAATAGTCCTTGAAGAAGGATTCGGCAGCATTAGCCTTGGCCTGGGCGTTGCCCAGGGTGTTCCGGATGTTCGATGCGAAGGAGAGCAGCTCGATGGCGCGTGCGGTCTCGCTGTAGTATTCGTATGCGAGGTAGTAGGGATGACGGCGCTCGAACAGGCCGTTGAGGCGTTCGACGAGCCCCTCATAGCGGGTGCCCTTGGCCCACTCGGCGAAGCGGCGCTCATAGTCCCTCTTGACCGCGACTGTCTTGTTCTTGTCTATGCCCTTGGCCTCGCCCTGCCATTTCTTCCAGGCGTTGGAGACATTGGCTGCCTTGGACGAGTACTGGATGCGGACGGCCTGGCTCTGGTCCATGTATTTCTTGATGTTGTCGAGCCTCAGGGTGCGGAGAGCGATCTTCTGGGGGTCGGAGAGTTCGGAGACATAGCGGACGTCCTCGGACACGGCATATTCCTTGGTACTGCCGGGGCAGCCGTATACGAAGGTGAAATCGCCTTCCTTGACTCCTGCGCGCGAGATCTTGAAGGATTTCTTGGGGCGGTAGGGGACATTGTCTTCGGAGTAGTCGGCGGGATTGTTGTCCTTGTCGGCATATACCCTGAAGATTGAGAAATCGCCGGTATGGCGGGGCCACATCCAGTTGTCGGTGTCACCGCCGAACTTGCCGATCGAGGAAGGCGGGGCACCCACCAGGCGGACGTCGCGGTAGACCCTGAAAACGAACAGGAAGTATTGGTTGCCGTAGTATAGCGCCTCGACGCTGGCGCGCAGGCCCTTGCCTTCGGCAGTCGCGGCCCGCGTCAGCACGGCGGAGTTGGCGCGCACGACGGAGTCGCGCTGCGCCTCACTCATAGAACTGTCATAACCTTTGAGAACCTGGCCTGTCACGTCCTCCATACGCTCGAGGAAACTCACGGAGAGGCCGGGATTGGGGAGCTCTTCCTTGCGGTTCATAGCCCAGAAACCGTCCTTGAGGTAGTCGTGTTCAACACTGGAATGTCTCTGGATGTAACTGTAGCCGCAGTGATGGTTCGTAAAGAGCAGGCCCTCGTCCGAGACTATCTCGCCCGTACATCCGCCTCCGAAAAGGACGACGGCATCCTTGAGGGAAGCCTGGTTGACACTATAAACGTCCTCTGCGGAAAGTTTGAAACCCTTCGCCTGCATATCGGCTATGCGCTGGGAGATCAGAGCCGGCAGCCACATGCCTTCGTCGGCCATAAGGGGCTGAATTGCAGTGAGAAAAAGGGCCAGGAAGAGAAGTTTTCTTTTCATGGGGGTTGTTTTTTAGTTAGTTTGACAAAATTAATTAAAATATGTCTTATATTTGCACGCCATTATTAACTAATCCCTTTTTTATGGTAGATAAATGAGAAGAATACTTTTTTTGATTGCTGCTGCGCTGACCGTCAGCCTTGCCCATGCGCAAGAAGTCGGGAACGTTGGAACTAGCGCCCAACTATCAATCATTCCGCGAATTGACCTCAATCCGTACATCGGGTTCAATTCAGATGCCGGTACAGACTTCAGCTTATCGAATTCTTCTCTATATACCTTGTTCGAAGGCTCTCTCGGCGAGCATTTCTCCTATTCCATAATGAACCATTGGCTCTCTGAAGAGCCCGCTTCGCTGTATCAGGACACGTTCTTCCACAGTGACGTCGTCAACTGGTGCGACTGGGCCAACCTTACGTATTCGGCAGGCGACTTTTTCGTCACTTTGGGCAAAAACCCCATGGCGCTGGGCTTATGGGAACAGGATGCCTATGACTATGAGTCCCACTTCGACCTCAATTCTACCATGTGGAACGAGATGCAGGTCTATCAGTGGGGTGTGGACGTGGGCGCTACGATCCTCGACCAGTATACCGCTACGCTCCAGTTCACATCCTCTCCTTTTACCGAGCGTCCGTTCGAGTCCGGCGTGTTCTCTTCCGGCCTTATGCTGCGCAAGGACGAGGGTGACTTCAACTTCCTGGCTTCCTTCAATCTGCTCGGTGTCCAGGGGTTGTCCGGAGATTTGCAGAACGGCTATGAACTTGACCGGTCCACCCGCTTCATCAAGATGCCCTGCCTGGGCGTGAAGTATGCTTTCGGCGACTTGGTCGCAGGCCTCGACTATTCGTTCCGCAGCGAAGAGCGTTTCTACGTGAACGAGATGAACGTCGGCGGAACCCTCGAGTTTACGCCCAGCGACAAACTCAGCTTCCTTCTGAAGGGCGGTTATGAGCGCTGCTATCCCATCTCCGACCGCAATTCCATGAGCGGGAACCGCAAGGTCGTCAATCCTGTCTTCAGCCTTGACAAGCGTTTCTTCGGCGGCCTGGCGGCGCACTATTTCCCGCTTAGGGACAACGATGCCCTCCGCCTGCATGCCGTAGTCGCATACGACAACGGCTTCCCGGGCCTCTCCATCAACGTTGGAGCACTGTACAACATCGCTATCAGAATCTATTAGCCCATATCTGCAATGGCAAAGAAAATCATTGAAATCAAGAACGTCTCGAAGTCGTTCGGCGACAAGGACGTCCTCAAGGACATCAATCTCTACATCAACCAGGGCGAGTTCCTGACCCTCCTCGGTCCTTCCGGATGCGGCAAGACCACGCTCCTGAGGATGATCGCCGGTTTCCTCCAGCCTGACAGCGGTTCCATCCTGCTAGACGGCAAGGACCTCGAAGGCACTTCCCCTTATGAGCGTCCGCTCAATACGGTTTTCCAGCGTTATGCCCTTTTTCCGCACCTAGACGTGTATGACAACATCGCCTTCGGCCTCAAGCTGAAGAAGGTCCCGCAGGAAGAGATCGACAAGCGCGTGCGCCGCGTGTTGAAGCTCGTCGCCATGTCCGACTACGAGGACCGCGATGTCGAGACCCTCTCCGGAGGCCAGCAGCAGCGTATCGCCATCGCCCGCGCCATCGTCAACCAGCCCAAGGTGCTCCTTCTGGACGAGCCCCTTGCCGCACTTGACCTCAAGATGCGCAAGGATATGCAGATAGAGCTTAAGGAGATGCATAAGCAATTGGGTATCACCTTCATATATGTCACTCACGATCAGGAGGAAGCCTTGACACTCAGCGATACCGTCGTCGTGATGAACGAGGGACGCATCCAGCAGATAGGCACTCCGACCGACATCTACAACGAGCCTGTCAACTCCTTCGTCGCGGATTTCATCGGCGAGAGCAATATCCTTAACGGTACCATGATCAAGGACCGCAGGGTCAGTTTCATCGGACACGATTTCGACTGCGTCGACGAAGGTTTCGGCGAGAATGTCCCCGTGGACGTCGTGGTGCGTCCTGAGGACATTTATTTCACCAATGATCCCGCAAGGACCCAGTTCACCGCCAAGGTCAAGTCCTGCACCTTCAAGGGCGTACATTACGAGATGTTCGTGGACAGCGATACCGGCAACGAACTGATGATCCAGGACTACGACCCCTATCCCGTGGACAGCATCGTCAACCTCTATGTCGAACCTGACGACATCCAGGTGATGAAGAAGGAGAGGGTGGCGAATGTCATCGAAGGAAAGGTAACCGGCGCCGGCAAGGTGGAACTGTTCGGCGGAGAGTTCGAGTGCTCCACCGAAGGTTTCGAGGAGGGTGACGAGGTCGTCGCTACCGTCGACTTCGACAAGGTGGATCTCCTGGACAACCTCGAGGACGGCGTTCTCAACGGAGAGGTTTATTTCATCCTCTACAAGGGCGACCACTATCATCTGACCATCAGGGTAGGTGACGGACGTTTCCTCTATGTGGATACCAACGACATTTGGGACAAGGGCGACCTCGTGGCCGTCAACATCGCTGCAAACGATATTAAACTCAGCAGGAAAAATGACTAAGAGAAGCAACTGGAGCATCCCGTACTTCATTTTCCTGGTTCTGTTCGTAGTCCTGCCCCTCGTACTCGTCATCGTATATGCGTTCCAGGACAACGAAGGAGGGTTCACCCTCGCTAACATAGGACAATTCTTCTCCGACTCGGATGCCATCTCGACCTTCGCCCTTTCGCTGGAGGTCGCCATCGAGAACACCCTTATCTGCATACTGCTGGGCTATCCGGCAGCGTATATCCTTGCCGACAAGAAGCTTAACCGTTCTGCCGTGACCATCGTCCTGTTCATCCTCCCGATGTGGATCAACGCCCTGATGCGTACCCTGGCCACCTCCGAACTCTTCAACGTGCTTGGCTTCACCCTCGGAAAGGGGACCCTGCTCTTCGGTATGGTATACGATTACCTGCCGTTCATGATCTATCCCATCTACAACATACTCCAGAAGATGGACAAGTCATACGCCGAGGCCGCCGAGGATCTCGGGGCCACTCCTCTGCAGGTCTTCACCAAGGTCACGCTGCCGCTTTCAATGCCCGGCATTATGAGCGGCGTTATGATGGTGTTCATGCCCACGGTCTCGACCTTCGCTATCGCTGAGTTCCTGACCAACAACAAGATAAAGCTCTTCGGTACCATCATCCAGGAGAACATCAACTCCTCGATGTGGAACTACGGTTCGGCCCTGGCCCTGATAATGTTGATAATCATTGGCATCACTTCGCTGTTCAACAGTGAGGAAAGCAACGCTGCCGAAGGAGGGCTGATATGATGAAAAAGTTCTTTGCACGATTCTATATCGGGATACTTCTGGTCATCCTGTATGCTCCTCTGGTATTCATCGCCGTGTTCTCCTTTACCGAGGCCAAGGCGCTCGGTAACTGGACAGGCTTCTCGACACGCCTGTACCAGTCCCTTTTCACGGGTGGAATGCAAGGCGGCAGCGGGTTGATGAAGGCGGTCGAGAACACCCTCGTCATAGCCATCATCTCTGCCGCCGTCGCTACTTTGCTCGGAACAATCGCAGCCATCGGCATCCACAACCTCAGGGGACGGAAGAAGCAGGCCATAATGTTCATGAACAACATCCCGATGATCAATCCCGACATCATCATCGGTGTGTCGCTTTTCCTGCTGTTCGTATTCCTCCACATCGGTCAGGGTATGCTCACGGTCATCCTGGCGCACATTTCATTCTGTACGCCTTACGTTGTGCTGAGTGTCCTTCCCAAGCTGTCGCAGATGAATCCCAACATCTATGAGGCGGCTTTGGACCTCGGTGCGACTCCGCACCAGGCCCTCTGGAAGGTAATGGTGCCCCAGTTGCGTCCGGGAATGCTTTCCGGATTCATACTCGCCTTCACGATGTCGCTGGACGACTTCGCAGTGACTTTCTTCACGCGTGGTACCGTGGGTCTGGAGACCCTCTCCACTTACATCTACGCTGATGCCCGCAAGGGCGGCCTCACTCCGGAGTTGCGTCCGCTGATGACCATCATTTTCCTCGTCATCCTTATCCTTTTGATTATCATTAATGTGCGCCAATCCAAGGTGCGTGGTGAAGTGAAATGAAAAGACTAGTCCATATAGCGGCCCTGCTGGCACTGTGCCTGCTGGCGTCCTGCGGTACCGACCGCGAACACCTCCTCAAGGTCTACAACTGGGGAGACTATATCGACGAAGACCTCATCACCGAGTTCGAAGAGTGGTACGAAGAGCAGACCGGCGAGCCGGTCAAGATCGTGTACCAGACTTTCGACATCAACGAGACCATGCTCTCGAAGATCGAGAAGGGACACGAGGACTTCGACGTCGTATGCCCTTCCGATTACATCATCCAGAGGATGCTGAATGAAGGTCTCCTGCTGCCCATCAACAAGGATTTCGGTAATACACCCAATTACATCGACGCCAACGTCTCGCCTTATATCAAGAGCGTTTTCACCAAGATTGCCGACGGAGGTATCGACGCCAACGACTACTCCGTAGGTTATATGTGGGGAACGACCGGCATCCTTTACAATGTGAAGTATGTCGACCCCGAGGATGTGAAGTCCTGGGATGTCATCCGCAATCCCAAGTACGCCGGCAAGATCTTCATCAAGGACGCCGCGCGTGACGTCTACTGTCCGATCAATATCTTCCTGCACCAGAATGAACTGAAGGCCGGCACCGTGACGATGGACGAGTTGATGATGGATTCGTCGGACGAGAGCCTTGAGGCGTTCGAGGCTTTCATGGCCCAGGTCAAGCCGCTCGTGGCGGGCTGGGAGGCCGATTTCGGAAAGGAGCAGATGACGCAGGAGCGCGGATGGCTTAACTTCACCTGGAGCGGTGACGCGGAATGGGCGATGATGGAGGCGAGGGAACTTGGCGTCGACCTCAGGTATGAGGTGCCGCAGGAAGGCAGCAATGTCTGGTTCGACGGCTGGGTCATTCCTAAATACGCCCGTAACATCAAGGCTGCCAGTTACTTCATCAACTTCCTCTGCATCCCTGAGAACGCCATTCGCAACATGGATTACATCGGTTATGTCAGTACTGTGGCTTCTCCGGAGATCCTTGAGGCGATGGAAGACGAGTCTTTCGAGGAGACTTTGGATGTACGCTATCTTTTCGGCGACATCGAGGGGGCTGACGGTGCGCACCTCGACCCTACCTTGTATCCCGACGCTTCTGTGATCGACCGCTGCGTGATGATGCGCGACTGGGGTGAGGATACTCCCAAACTCATCACCACCTGGAGCCGCGTGAAGGGGTCGAACGCCAATGCGATGACGATGATCGTCATCGGTCTTTTCTTCGCAGTCCTGCTTGTGCTGGGTATCAGGAAGAGATTCTTCGGCAAGCGCCGCCGCCGTCACCATTACAGGTCGAAGAAATAGCTTCCGCAACGGCATAGGCCATCGACCAGGCCGCCTGGAGGTTGAATCCTCCAGTTATTGCATCTACGTCCAGGACTTCACCGGCAAAGTGGAGTCCTGGATGCTTTTTTGACTCGAGCGTATTCAGTGAGACTTCTGACAGGGAAATGCCGCCGCAGGTCACGAATTCATCCTTGAAGCGGCAGCGGCCGGTAATGGGGTAGGCGTCGCAGGCGAGCGTGGCGGTGAGGCGGGCTGCACCGCGCTGACCTAGCTCCGCCCAGCGGAGATCGTCGCGCAAGCCTGCCCGGGCCGCCAAATGCCGCCACAGGCGGCCTGAAAGCCCTTCGGGGGCGGTGGAGACCAGTAATTTCCGGGGCTCTGATGAAGCCATTTCCTTGACCGCAGCCATGCATTCCCCCTCGTTGGCCGTACCGAGCCAGGAAATATTGAGCGTGCCCTTGTATCCGTTTTCGGAGAGGTGCCTTGCGGCGTAAGAGGAGAGCTTGAGAACCGCCGGGCCGCTTACTCCCCAGTCGGTGACCAGAAGAGCGCCTTGAGCCTTGAAACCCGTCCCAGCCAGCCCTAGGAGGGCGTCTGTGACGACTGTACCCATAAGCGTCTTGAGCGCTTCGTCACCTATATTGAAAGTGAACAGCGAAGGGACGGGAGCGACGGTTTCAAGATCCAGTCCTGCAAGCATGGACAGCCCGGCAGGAGTGGGGGAGCCTCCGGTCGTCACTACGACCTTGTCGGCTTCCAGGGTTTCTTCCAAACCTTCAAATGAGATCCTGAATCTGTCCCCAAGGTCTTTTATCGAGGATACTCTATGGCCGCAGCGTACCTTGACTCCGGCCGCACGCATCGCGCGTTCCAATGCGCGCACTATGTCCATGGCATCCTGGGACTGAGGGAACACGCACCCGTCGTCCATCACCACCGACGGAACGCCTTCGCGCTCGAACCATAGCCGCGTGTCTTCCTGGCTGAAGCGCATAAGGGCGCGCTTCATCAGGCGCGCGCCCCTTGGATAGGCTTCTTCCAGCCTGTCTATCCCTTCGAAAGTGTTTGTAAAGTTGCAGCGTCCGCCGCCGGTTATCGCCACTTTGGCGAGAGGCTTGCGCCCGCCCTCAAAGACGACGACTTCCGCTCCGGGGAGTCTCCGTCCCAGAGCGGCGGCACAGAAGCATCCGGCCGCACCGGCTCCGACGACGGCGATACGCATTATTTCCTCCGGCTATGCTGATGCCACAGGCCGTAGACTTCGCTGACGTTGCCTGCGGTGGTGAAATTCTTGATCTCGTTGTCCTTCATGAACTCCATCAGGTTTGCGAACTCTTCGGTGGTCAGGAGGGCCTGGATCTCCATGTTCTTCTCGCCGGAGAAACCTCCCGTCACTTCATAGAGGCTGCAGCCGCGCTGGAGCTTGTCGATGATGTACTTACGTATCCGTTCGTGCTCGGACGAAATGATGCAGACTCTCTTGCGCTTGTTGAGGCTGGCGGTGAAGTAGTCGATGCAGAGGCCGTTGATGAAGGTGCCGAGGATGCCGATGACCACCATCCTGAAAGGATTGATGGCGAAGGCCGAGCAGCAGATGATGATGCCTGCGACCGAAACGGACGTGCCGATGTCAAGATGAAAGTATTTGTTGACTATCTTTCCAAGGATGTCCAGTCCTCCTGTCGAGGCATTGATATTGAAAAGTATTGATTGAGAAATGCTTAACAATAGGACGAAACATAGGAGGTCGAACCATGGATCGTTCATTATCGAGGTCTGGCCAGGCTCGGTGAGGAAGTTGGCGACCGGATAGACCTTCTCCCAAAAGTCCATCAGCGGACCGAGGATAAGGGCGGTATAGACCGTCTTGAGGCCGAACTCCGAGCCTATCAGGATATAGGCGAGAACGAGGAGGATGGCATTGATGATTACGATGACCGTACTGACCTTGATGCTGATTCCTATGCCCTCGAATACGGCTGCGAGGACAATCGACAGACCTGAGATACTACCGATGATGATCTTGCTGGGTACCAGGAAATAATTGACTGCGGCCGCACCGACAAGCATACCAAGGGTCATGATGATAAGTTCCTTCCAGAACTTCCAGGTCTTAAGAGTTTCCAGTATTTTTTTCATGATGTGGTTATTGTCGCTGCAAATATATGAAATATTTGAGGTAAATTTGCGTAAACAATAACCAATTCACGCATGCTGACCATCCATTGCCAGAACACCCGCACGTCCAAGGAATTTCCCGAAGGTTCCACCCTGCAGGAGGTACTTGCCGCTTTCGACTTCGAACAGCCTTACACCATCGTTTCCGCCAGGGTCAACAATGTATCGCAGGGCCTCCGCTTCCGTATCTACAACAGCCGTACGGTGCAGTTCCTCGATGTCAGGGACGCCAGCGGCATGCGTGTGTATTGCCGTTCACTGAGCTTCCTGCTCTACAAGGCCGCCATCGAGGTTTTCCCGGGAGTCAAGGTCCACATGCAGCATCCTGTCTGCAACGGCTTCTATTGCTCGATGGACAAGCCCGACGGCTCTCCTGTCAGTCCTGAAGACGTTGACAGGATCGCTTCCAGGATGCGGGAGATCGTCGCTGAAGATACTCCCTTCCACCGCCGCGAACTTCCCATCGATGATGCCATCCGCCTTTTCAAGGACAGGGGCATGGACGACAAGGTCAAACTCATAGAAACCAGCGGCCAGGTCTATATGGACTATTATCTTCTCGGAGATACTGTCGACTACTATTACGGCCGTCTCGTTCCATCCGCAGGATATCTCAAGGTATGGGGGCTGCAGGCCCTTCAGGGGGGCATCCTCCTGCGGGTGCCCGACAGACATCACCCGGAGAGACTCGCCCCGTTCATCGACCAGCCAAAGACTTTCAGCATGTTCTCCGAGAGCCGCCGATGGAACGAATACATGGACCTGAAAACTGTAGGTGACGTAAACCATGCCTGCCTGCGGGGCAACGCCAGCGAGCTTATCCAGGTCGCCGAAGCGTTGCAGGAGAAAAAACTCGTGCAGATTGCGGAGGAGATCGACCGCCGCTGCCGGCGCAAGGAAGACCCGGTGCGCATCGTGCTGGTCACGGGCCCGAGCAGCAGCGGCAAGACCACGGTCACCAAGCGTCTGAGCATACAGCTCAAGGCATGCGGACTTCACCCTGTTTCATTCTCGACGGACGACTATTTCGTCAACAGGATCGATACACCCAAGCTTCCCGACGGGAGCTACGATTTCGACAATTTCGACACGGTCGACCATGACATGCTGGAGCGCGACGTGATGGACCTCCTCGCCGGAAAGACCGTAGAAGTGCCTGAATACAATTTCGTTACAGGAAAGAGGGAGTATAACGGCAAGCGCCTGCATCTCGACAAGTACACGGTCCTTCTCATCGAGGGCATCCACGCCCTCAACCCGCGCCTGACCGCCCGCATCCCTGACAACCTCAAGTTCCGCATCTTCATTTCCACGCTCACGAGTACGGCCCTGGACGACCATAACTGGATACCTACCAGCGACAACCGTCTGCTGCGCCGCATCATCCGTGACTACAACAAAGGGGCATTCACGGCCCGCGAGACCATCAGCCAGTGGCAGAACGTCTGCGATGCGGAGGAAAAATGGATACTTCCGTTCCAGGAGAATGCAGACGTGATGTTCAACTCCGCGTACCTGATTGAGTTCGCGGTACTGCGCAATTATGCCGAGCCCATCCTAGCCAGCGTCCCGCGCAACTGCCCGGAGTACTGCGAGGCCCATCGCCTGCTGAAGTTCATCCATTATTTCACGCCGGTGCCGAGCAAGGAAATACCTCCGACATCCCTGCTTCGCGAGTTCGTCGGAGGTTCCAGTTTCACATATTAGGCCTTGTGGCCTGGGATCGATGCCCGGTTTTGACCGGGCATTTTCCTATTTGCAGACGGCTTTGCCGAGGAGATACACGGCCACGGCTATCACCATGCCGTTGATCGAAGGGATACCCCACTTGAGGAGGTTGGCCACCACGGCTCCGAGCACTACTCCCGCTACCGCAAACCAGTTGACGGTCTTGAGCGGGGCGTTCTCGTCGGCATATTCCTTCCTGTTGGTGAAATAGTCGATGATCAGGATGGCGCCGATGGGAGGCAGGGTGCAGTTGAGGACATTGAGCCAGTCGCAGAAGTTCCAGTAGAGCCATACTGCGGCTACAGTGCCGATGAGGCCTCCGACGAGGACCATGGCTTTCTTGGAGAAGCCGGTGATGTTGGAAAGGCCGAGACCTACCGAATACAGGGCATTGTCGTTGGTGGTCCAGATGTTCAGTCCGAGGATAAGGACGGCGAAGTAGAAGAGGTTGAGGTTCAGCATGACCTCGAAGATGTCGTTGCCGCCGGCATAGATGCTCGATACCGCTCCGAAGAAGAACATCAGGCTGTTGCCGAGGAAAAAGGCTATGATGGTGACAATGGCCCCTATCCTGCCGTTCTTGGCGAAGCGGGCGAAATTGGGCGTTGCAGTGCCTCCGGATACGAAACTACCTATGACCAGGCCCGCTCCCGCTATTACTCCCAGATCCTTGGTGCCTTTTGCGAACTGCTCCACGAGGGTGGCGTCGCCGCGCTTGACGGCAAGGATCATGGCTACGGTACCCAGGATGGCGATCAGGGGAACTGCGATGTAGCTGATGATCGTAAGGCTCTTGATGCCGAAATACGCGCTGGCGGTCATCAGGATGCCCGCAACGGCGACGAGGAGGTAGCCGAGTGCCGGCATGTGGTCAGGGGTGACGTCCAGGCCGAAGACCTCCTTGGCGACCGGGATCGCGAACATCGCAAGGCCCACTCCGAACCAGCCCATCTGGGTGAAGGAGATCATCGCGCTGGGCAGCCAGCTGCCTTTCTTGCCGAAGCTGCGGTGGGAGAGCATGTCAAGGGTAAGTCCGCTGTTTGCTCCGATGTAGCCGAGGGCTCCGGTATATGCACCGAGGATGAGGCCACCGAGGAGCAGCGCCCAGATGAAGCCCTTGAAATCGAGCCCCGCAGCGAGTTCCTGTCCTACCCACATGCTGGCGGAGAAGAAGGTGAAACCGAGCATGACCATGAACATGCTCAGATTGGATTTCCTGCCGGTCTTTGATACCGGACCGACGGTGTAGTCGTAATCGATCTTGTTGTCGCCCATTGTATAAGATATTAAGTTTCAGCATATTTGCCGAGCGCCGTGCGGAACTCGCGCAGGCGGCGTTCGGTTATTTCGCGTATCGTGCGCTGCCGGCGCAGGAAATCGCGTTCCATGATGTAGAGCGAGGTCATTTCCTCCTCGTCGAGGTCGCGGTAGGCATTGAGGGACAGCCAGTCCTCAAAGCCGATGTCCAGTTTGTGGCCGATCTTCTCCTCCAGGAAGTCGTTGAATTCCGTCCTTCCGGCCGCAGCGGCGAGGTCCTTCCAATAATCGACTACCTCGCGGTAGTGGTCGGCTATCTCGTACCGGCGCGCTCCTCCGTCGTAAATGATGCACTTCTCGAACAGGGCGTCGTCGTCCTTGAGGACGTGGTAGCGGAAGTCGGGGGAGATGATACCGTCGCGCCAGTAGAAGTCGATGTCCGGGATGTTGACACCGGTGCAGCCCTTGTCTTCATAGACGCTGAAGATGCCTTCGTAGAACACGCATACGAAGCCTTCGAACTGGGGCCAGATGCCACGGATTCTGGCTGTGAGCTCCTCCATCAGGCCTATGGCCTTTGTGCCGCCGATAGTGAAGAAGATGATCTTGCGGATGCTTCCCCCGCGCCTGCGGAAGCGGTCCACGACCTGCTCAAGGCTGAGCCTGAGAGTGTCGCCGCTGGCGATGATGTCCCCAATCATGAGGGTGCAGTCCTTCTCGATGTGGAGTTTCTCGTAACGTATGTCGAGGCAGGTGATGACGCCGTTCTCGATGATCCTCTCGCAGGATATGAAATCCATGTTCCGGACAGTGATGCCCTTGCGGTGGCAGCACTCCTCCAGGGGATAGTTCAGTCCTCCGCGAAGTATGGTCAGGATACTTATATCACCGTCCAAACCTATGTCAGTCAGGTGGTCCAATGCCGCCATGGTCGAGGGAACCATGCACAGATACGAGTCGAATCCAATGACTTCTGGCGATGACATGAGACGCCTCGTCCCGGGGCTGCTGGCGATGTAGTAGCCGTTTACCAGACTCTCGGAACGGAGCCGGTATATACTTGTGTCGTTGCGCAGGTCTGCCGGAAGCAGACTCGCATCTTTAAGAATGCTATGTGGCATGGATATCCCGATAAGGTTCAACCGGGTAACAAATATAATCCAAAAAGGGTGGGATTGCAAGATTTGTTTTTGTTTTTCGGTCATTTTCTCTGATTAAAGAACCATGCACTTCTTTCTTATTGGGGAAAACGTTAAATTTGAAGGAGCATGGAATCTAATAACCAACTTATATGGACAAACGAATAGTTTTCTGCCTGGCATTGGTTGCGGCGATAGCCGCACCTTCCGCCCTGATCGGCTCGCTGGCGCTCGCCCAGAGGGATGCCCTGCCCCGTCCGGAGGGTCCCTGCGACGTTTATGCTGCCGCCGGTAACCCTTGCGCCACCGCGCACAGTACCACGCGCGCACTGCTTGCTTCCTACGACGGCCCGCTTTATCAGGTGATGCGTCAGTCGGACGGCAGGACCCTGGACATCGGCGTAGTCGCCCCGACCTCCAAGGATCCGGGAGGATATGCCGACGCTGCCGCGCAGGATGCCTTCTGCAAGGACACCTACTGCTGGATCACCGTCATCTATGATCAGTCCGGTCACGAAAATCACCTCCGTCAGGCCCCGAGAGGCGGTTTCGGCGGTCCGGCAATGGGAGGATTCAACAATCTTTCACTGGCGGACTGGGCTCCTGTGTATCTTGGTGGCCACAAAGTTTATGGTGTTTTCATCGCTCCCGGAATGGGATACAGGTGGAACGATACCAAGGGCACTGCCGTCGACGACCAGGCCGAAGGCCAGTACTGGGTCATCAACGGCCATCACTACAACTCAGGCTGCTGCTTCGACTACGGCAATGCCGAGACCGACAGCCGCGATGACGGAGACGGAACAATGGAGACCACCTATTACGGCAACCAACCCGCCTGGTACTATGGCGACGCCCCCGGCCCCTGGATCATGACCGACCAGGAGAACAACCTCGTAGGCTGTGTTAACGACGATCCCAATGATAAATACTGCGAGGGTCTCGAGAGCATTTCCTGGCGCTTCGTCACGGCATTCGCGGACGGCGAGCCGCACCACTGGCGTTCCATGGGTGGCGATGCACAGAACGGAGGCCTGAAGGTCTATTACGATGGAGGCCGCATCCGCAATCCCCGCAACAGCTATGATCCGATGCGCAAGCAGGGTGCCGTCCTGCTCGGTAACGGCGGTGACAACAGCAACGGCTCTTCCGGCACTTTCTACGAGGGTGCCATGACCGTCGCCGGGACTTTCCCGACCGAGGAGACCAACCTGGCCGTCCAGGCTAACGTCGTCGCAGCCCGGTATGAAGTCGCGCCCCTTTCCGTTTCAGCGTCAGACAAGAATTATGCGCCCAACGGTCTCCAGACTTTTGCCAGGGGAGGCAGCGGCAGTACGACGGTCGTGTTCGTCAATACCACCGGGGAAGAGATCAAGGATCTCGAGATTGGCCTCGACCTGCCCCGCAGGTGGAAGGCCGGCGTCCTGGGCTCCGGCGGTAAGACCCGCAAGGTGGGTTATACCGTTGCCCCCGGCCAGACCGTAGCGGTGACGTTCTCCGTGAAAGCTTCCAAGAAGGCGTTCAACGGCGACCTCCGTGCCGTTGCGACCTGGACCGGAGCGGACGGCGCTTCCCGGAGTGAGACCGCCGTGGAGAAGGTCCGCAGCGTGGACCCTGTAAAGATCAACGAGTTCGGCATTGTTTCCGGTTCCAACCGTACGGCCAACTTCATCGAGCTTTACAACGCCGGTGACAGGCCTGTGGACATATCGGGTTGGACGCTGACCCAGCATGCCATCAATATCCCTTCGTTCTCCGACATCAAGATACCCAAGGGAACGAAACTGGCTCCGAAGGGATTCTACCTTCTCGGGCTTGCCAATTCCGGCCTTGCCGCTCCGGCGGCCAAGGGCGACAAGTTTATATATGTGCGTGATGTCACGGGTATTTCCATCGGAGACGAGATACTGGTAGGAGGCGAGAAACGCAAGGTCGTTTCGGTCAACAGCCCGGCTCCTGAAGCTCCTTCAACGGACATACTTGCAATTATGCGCCGCGCCGTTCCCGGTACTCCCACCACGCTTTGGCAGCCGCTTCCGGAAGGTCCCGTCATCACCATCCCTGCCGGATCGAGCAATATCCCCGTCACCAGCACGGCCGGTTTCACCGTGGGCGGTAAGATGGCTATCGGATATGGCGCCACCTACCCGACGGTTTCCAACTCCCGCGAGAAATACGAAGTCGTAACGATAACCGAGGTCGGCAAGCCTGGTACCCAGGCATACCTGGCGATGGATGCATATCCCGGCCAGACCAATATCAAGCTCTCCTCCACCTCCAACATCTCGGTCGGGGACAGGATACGTCTTGACATCGACAGCGAAGGACATGGCATTGAATGGGTTACCGTCAAGGCCGTAGGCACTCCTTCCGTCCGAAACACCCTGAACGGACCGCTCCGTCCGGATGAGGATCCAGGTACCGGAGTGGACCTTGAAGAGCCTTTGAAGTTCTTCCATTCGTCCAACATGCCTTATGCAGTCAACGGCTCCGGCATCACCTTCGAGCCTGCGACACGCTTCGACCATTCCAGCAACGAACCTGTCCTGGCATTGGTATATTCCATCGAACTCGACAGCCCTCTCTCTTCATCTCATGAAGTGGACGAGGTGGTATTCGATGCCGCCGTCAAGGATGCAGGATTCCAGGGAGAAACTGACTTGCTCTTCGGTGGACCTGCCCTTTCCGCTTCCCAGGGCAATATGACTCTGCGCGATGCGAAGGGGAATATCGTTGATGCGCTCAATTATGGCGGCATCGTCGATCCTTGGCTGGGTGAAGGTTATCAGGGACAGTCCGGCCTTGAAGAGCCCGGCAATTTCGTGCAGGCTCCTGCGGCAGCACCGCGTGGCTTTGCCCCTGCAACGGTCAGTCCCGACCTCTCGGCCGCGCGCTGGCCGGACGGAATGGACAACGACGACAATGAAAACGACTTCCGAGTGCAGAAGAGCCTCACCCTTGCGGCTCCTGCCAAGGCCGGTTCGCGAAACATCAAAGTCAGCAGCGTCGACGGGCTCGTCATCAACCAGAGGCTTTTCATTGGCCCCGGACATGAGGAGGTCATAGCTGCCAATATCGGTTCCGCGGGCGCTTCTTCGCTGGCGGAAGCCGCAGCGAAGGGCGCTACGCGCCTTTCCGTGTCCGGAGTGACCGGGTTCGCTGTCGGCCAGGAAGTGTTCATCGGTGAAGAGAAGGCTTCCATCGCGGAGATCCATGCTGCGCGCAGGGGTTGGTTCAGTCCCGTGCCTTCGGCTCCGGACGCGGTAGTTCTGGCGGCGCCGCTGAAGGCCGCACACGCAGCAGGAGAGTCTTTTGCCGGTTCCGGCATCACGGTCTCGGCCCCTCTACGTTCCGACTACGCTTCCGGAACGCCGGTGACAGGCGCTTTACCTACGCCCGGCGCTCCGAACCGCTTCTGACATGACAAGAGAATCGCGGAGAATGCTTTTTGCTGCGGCGCTTACTGGCGTCGCGGCATTGGTGCTCTGCATCCTGATGAGCGTCCATACCCTTCAGGGAGTGACGCTCGCCGGATGCGGCGCCGGAGCCCCCTGCGATGACCTTATGACGGGGCGCTGGTCAAAACTGTTCGGTTTATTTCCTGTCAGTGCACTTGCCGCCGGTGTTTATCTTGCATTCCTGTTCTGCATCGCCTGCCTGTTCCTTTCCAAGGACGCCGGCATCAAGGACACGGCATCGCTGGCAGTGCGGATACTCGCAGGTGCCGTACTCGGCAGCGCCGTCTGGTTCATCGGCCTTCAGTTTTTTGCCGAAGGCGAAATATGCCGTTACTGTATGGCGGCGCATGGACTTGGGATACTTGCATCGGCGCTGGCATTGTTCGGACTTCCGCGTGCGGGCGGCAGGGGAGTCCGGTCTCTCTGTGCAGGAGCTGGTCTTGCACTGTTGATGGCGGTCATCCAACTGTTGACGCCATATGAGCCCGTTTATCAAGCGGGGAAGATGGAAGAACCTCTTCCCTTGATAGGAGCAGCAGTCAACCCTGTGGTCGGCAATCCCGATGCAGAGTATGTGGTGGACTTGCTTTACGACTACCAGTGTTCGCATTGCCAGCGCATCCACGGACTGTTGGAAGAGGTTTCCGATGCGTTCGGCGGACGTGTGGCTTTCGTACTGTGCCCGTGCCCTCTCAGTCCCAGGTGCAATCCATACGTTCCCAGGGATGAGACCCGTTTCGAAGGTTCCTGCGAACTGGCCAGGCTTGCACTCGCAGTATATCATCTCGACCCGGAAGCTTTCCCGGCTTTTGACGCTTGGTTGTTCGGGGTGGGAGATGACGGCCCCTGGCGGCCGCGGAGCGTCGCTGACGCCCGCGAGCGGGCCGCGGCCGCCGTCGGGTCCGGAAGGCTTGACTCATTCCTTTCAGAATCGGTACTGGCTGAGACTCTGCGGCGTACAACCGACCTTTTCGGGAGGACTTCCACTCAGGGCAACGGGGGCATTCCAAGATTAGTGTACGGAAACGGCTGGGCAGTCCCGGCAACCGATACTGCCGAAGGTCTGGAGAGGATACTCGCGGATGAATTCGGGATTAACTGATTTCTTTTTATATTTGTGTATCAGGATAAATCTATATTGAAATGAAAGGTTCTTTATTTGCGGCAGCGGCGGTTCTAGCGCTGGTGTCATGTTCCGTGAAGGCGCCGGAGGGAACGGCGTTGTTCGACAGTTTCACCTATGAAGGCTGTGACGATTTCTACGCGCAGAATCCGCTTCCCGGAGACGATTATGTTTACAATCCAATCCTTGCCGGATGGTATTCCGACCCCAGCATCTGCTCGAACGGCCAGGGAGACTATTTCCTTGTGACGTCGACCTTTACATATTTCCCGGGCGTGCCGATCTTCCATAGCCGCGACCTCGTGAACTGGGAGCAGATAGGCAATGTCCTGGACCGTCCGGAACAGTTGCCCCACATTGACGGGCAGCGCATCAGCGGAGGCATCTATGCCCCTGACATCCAGTACAATCCGGCCAACAAGACCTACTACATGATCACCACTGATGTCGAAGGCGGCAACTTCTATGTCAAGACCCAGGATCCCTGGGGAGATTGGTCCGATCCTATCTATGTCCCCGTCGTGAAAGGAATCGACCCGTCGTTCTTCTTCGACGATGACGGCAGGGCATATATCGTCAGCAATGACGACCCCGAGGGCAGGCCGGAATACAACGGCCACAAGTCCATACGCTGCGTCGAGTTCGACGTCGCGAACGACTGCACGATAGGTGAGCGCAAGGTCATCGTCGACAAAGGCTCGCGCCCCGAGAACAAGCCCTACTGGATCGAGGGACCGCATCTCTACAAGATCGACGGGACTTACTACCTGATGTGTGCCGAGGGAGGCACGAACTTCGGCGAGTGGCATTCCGAGGTGGTTTTCAAGGGTGAGTCTCCCTTCGGCCCCTTCGTGTCGTTCAAAGGCAATCCCATCCTGACCCAGGTGGGGCTCGACCCTGCCCGTCCCAACCGTGTCGACTGCGCCGGCCATGCCGACCTCGTCAAGGACGCTGACGGACAATGGTGGGCGGTATTCCTTGCCGACCGCCCATATCGCGACAATTTCGAGAATCTCGGCCGCGAGACCTTCATGCTTCCCGTCAGTTGGACAGAGGACAAGTATCCCGTCATCCTTCCGGCAGGGGAGTCCGTGCCGCTTATCGTCCGTCATCCCGGCGTGAAGCGCTCGGAGAATGTTACGTTCGGCAACTTCAGTTTCCGGGACGATTTCGACGCTCCGGAACTTGGGGATTCCTGGTTGACCATGCGCGGTCCGGCCAAGGAACTGTATTCACTCACGGACGTACCCGGATACCTGGAACTAGTCTGTTCCGAGGAAAAGGCTACTGGCCGTCATACCCCTGCCTTCATCGGGCGCCGCCTGCACCATCACAAGTTCTCGGCTCAGACAAGGGTGTATTTCACCCCCACAAAGCACTCGGATGCTGCTGGCCTGATGCTTTTCAAGGATGAGCGCCACCAGTATTTCCTGAAAGTGACCAAGGACCGCGTCGCATTCGACAAGGTGGAGTTCGAGATCGTGGTCGAGTCCGGCAAGGCTCCCCGTATGGAGCAGATGCAGGCAGAACAGGCTTCCGCCAAACTTGGCAGGCACAGGTTCGTCGACCTGAAGATCACATCGGACGGAGAGACCTTCTCCTTCTGGTATGCCCCTAACGGCGGGAAATGGAAAGCACTGGTCGAGGGAGTGGACGCTTCCTTCCTGACTTCTGCCAGCGCCAGCGGCTTCACCGGTACGCTGATCGGCCCCTATGCTATACGGTAATCTATTGATAGTTAACCTGATATGAAAAGAGTACTGCTTTTGTTCGTCGGTGCCCTCTGCGCATCTGTCCTTTCAGCCCAGAATCCTTATCTTCCGCTGTGGGAGCACATTCCTGACGGAGAACCCCGCGTTTTCGAGGATCCCGACAATCCCGGGAAGTTCCGCGCATACATAATCGGTTCTCACGACCTAACCTATACCGCCTATTGCGGCAGCGACGTGCGGATGTGGTCGGCGCCAGTCGAGGACCTGAGCCAGTGGCGCGACGAGGGTCCGCTGTTCACCTGGTTCGTGGACGGGCAATGGGACACGATGTACGCTCCCGACCTTGTCGAGGTCAAGGACAAGGCCACGGGCAAGAAGACCTACTACCTGTATCCTCATTCCCGTGGCCGCAACAGGGTGGCGATGGTGTGCAAGTCGGACCGTCCCGACGGTCCTTTCACGCCCGTCAACGCCACGGAGGACGGCCGCGGTTGCCTGCCCGGCTCGCTCATCGATTTCGACCCCTCGGTGTTCATCGAGACCATCACGGACAGGAAGGATCCGGATTTCGACCGCGGATTCAGGGCTTATGTCTATTACGGCTTCCAGCATTCAACGGCAGTGGAGCTCGATCCCGAGACGATGTACTCCAAGCGTCCCGGTACCGAGATCCACGACTTCTTCCTTCCGGCCAGTTCCCGTTACGGAGTGGTCCGCGACCCTGAAGGTACCGAGTACAAATATCTCTACAAGGACCAGGATCCCGGCAGTTTCAATTTCTTCGAGGCTTCCAGCATCCGCCAGGTAGGGAACAAATACGTCATGGTATTCTCCGGCTACAGCGGCCCCGATTATGGCCTGGAGTCCACCAACTCCGCGCTTCGCTACGCCTACGGCGACAGCCCTCTCGGGCCGTGGCGCTCCGGCGGTGTCCTTGTGGATTCGCGCGGGGTCGTCCCTGACGAGAACGGCGAGCATCTGATGACCGCCAATGCCGCCCACAATACCCATGGTTCGCTGCAGGAAATCAACGGCCAGTGGTACGTGTTTTATCACCGTCCGCCCCGCGGATTCGGCAATGCCCGCCAGTCCATGGTCGCCCCCGTCAAGATCGAGTGGGACGAGAAGAAGGTGGCTGACGGCGGCCAGGTCCGCATTACGGGATACGATCCCTATGCTCCCGGCAACGAATGGGTCGCTTCCGCCGCGGACGGACAGACTTATTCCGGCGCGGAGGTCACCAGCGAGGGTTTCCAAATCTTCGGATTGCCTCCTTATCGTTATTACTCAGCCGGTTATGCCTGCTATATGACCGACCAGAACTGGATGCAGGACAACCACGACGTGTGGAATAACAGTATGGACCTGGCCGGCATCACCAATGGCGGTATAATAGGTTTCAAGTACTTCGGTTTCGGCGGCCTGCAGCGGGATACTAAGGGTGTCAAGGCTTTCGAGGGCGCAAAGAGGGGAGACGGCACCCGTCTCGATCTTTTCCTTACTCCCGGCGGGCGCGGCGCCTTCAAGATCCACGTAATGCTCGACGGCCCCTATGCCAACAGTTTCTGGAAAGGCCGCGAGATAGCCGTCATCGACGTTCCGGAGGATGCGCCACGTGCTGTTGCAAACTATCGCGTGGCGGTTCCTGCTGTGGAAGGCCTCACCGGCAAGCATGCGATTTATCTGGTGGTAGAAGGCCCCGATATCCCGGCTCCGCCTGCGGGCCCTTCATTCGGAAACTTCCGTCCCCAGACGCCCCAGCGTCCCGTTGGTCTTTTCGACCTCTACGGCATCGGCTTCTCGAAGGGCAGTACTCCCTGCGAAAAGCCTGTGGTTCCGAAAGTCACGATCACGGTCGACGGCAAGGCTCTCAACATTCCGGACACCCCGATCCGCTGCTCCAACGCCAACGGCCTCACCGACCAGATCCGCTACCAGGTCTACGGCCCGGTCGGCAGGGACAGCGTCATC
Organism: Bacteroidales bacterium; assembly: GCA_017519865.1. Classification (GTDB taxonomy): domain Bacteria; phylum Bacteroidota; class Bacteroidia; order Bacteroidales; family UBA932; genus Cryptobacteroides. The sequence continues at coordinate 60,479 of JAFWRQ010000024.1, forward strand.
AAGGTGGCGGCCTCTGACCCTGCGGTCAAGTGCGAAGTCAGCCCCGTTGTCGAGGGCCGCGCAACAGTCACCTGCACCTACAAGGATTTGAAGAAGATATACCTTATCAACTGAATCGAACGTTATGGTTAAGCATGTTATTCTCTGGACACTCAATCCAGAACTGTCGGATGAAGAGAAGAAGACGGTAAAAGCCGGAATCAAGGCCGGTCTGGAAGGCCTGGTCGGCAAGGTGCCGGGGCTCATCGATGTCAAGGTGCACATCGATGGCCGTCTGGCGTCATCGAACGCCGACGTGATGCTGGACAGCACCCTGGAGAGCGAAGAGGCCTTGAAGGGCTATGCAAAGCATCCCGAGCACGTCGCTGTGGCCAACGGCAAAGTCCGGCCATATACCGTGCAGCGCTCCTGTCTTGATTTCGAGATCTAAGGGCGCAATGCTCCGACGAAAAAAGGTCCGGCCATTCGGTCGGACCTTTTTTCTGTGGAGCATAGGAGGGTCGAACTCCCGACCTCTAGATTGCGAACCTAGCGCTCTGCCAACTGAGCTAATGCCCCAATGCGGCTGCAAATATACATTAATTTTTCAATGCGTCAAAATCCGCCCGCGGTTTTCGACTGATGAGTCTGTCCACACATGCACTGAAGGCCATACCGGGATGGCATTACAATTATAATGATAATCTCCGGAAAATGACTAAATTTGCGTTTGATTTGTTTTGACCTTTATGACAGCATTACTGCTATTCCTTTTCGGCGCAATGGCCATCTCCTTCCTGTGCTCCATCCTGGAAGCGACGCTTATGTCCACGCCGATCTCATACGTCACCATGCGCGAGGAGGATGGCTACAAGCCTGCCTCGCGGTTCAAACAATACAAGCAGGATACTTCCAGGCCCATCGCCGCGATCCTTTCTCTCAACACGATAGCCAACACCATCGGTGCGGCCGGCGTAGGCCAGCAGGCCAACATCCTTTTCGGGTCGCGCTGGTTCGCTCTCGTCAGCGTCATCGTCACCATACTCATCCTTGTCTTCTCGGAGATCATCCCCAAGACCCTCGGTACGACCCGCTGGAAGTCCCTGATGGGCTTCACGACGGCGTGCATCAGGGCGCTTATTTTCCTGATGTACCCCATCGTCATCTGCATCGAATGGCTTCAGAAGCACATCACGCCCAAGGATTCCGCCGATACCACGGTCTCGCGCGACGAAGTCAGCGCCATGGCCAACGTAGCCGAAGAGGAAGGCGACCTTGAGGAGGACGAGAACGCCATCATCCAGAACCTCATCAATATGGATGAACTCACGGCTGCGGACGTGATGACCCCCCGCGTCGTCGCGCACATCGCCCCCGAACGCATGACTATAAAATCTTTCTACCGCGACAAGCGGTATCTTCACCATAGCCGTATCCCCGTTTTCGCCGACAATGACGAGTATATCACCGGCTATATCCTCCGTATGGAAGCACTCCAGCTGATGGCTGAGGACAAGTATGACGTGACACTGGGCGAGATCAAGCGCGAGATCGCCAGTTTCAACGAGGATACTTCCCTCGACGAGATATGGGACGAGATGCTTCGCAAGGACGAGCAGATCTCCGTCGTCATCAACGAATACGGCAGTTTCCAGGGCATCCTGACTCTCGAGGATGTCATCGAGACCCTGCTCGGCAGCGAGATCGTGGACGAGTACGACACCGTCCGTGACATGCAGCAGCTGGCCCTCGAAAAATGGAAAAAGAGACGCGATTCTGCATCGCGTCTCCCTCCCAATAAATAATTAATCAAAAAGCCTATTTGAAAAGCTTTTGAGCCATCTGGTAGAGGCACCTCCTCCAGGTAAGGAATTCGTGTGCCGTGCCCTCGGAAACGTAGGACATTGCGTTGTAGCCCGCTGCCTTGAGGTCCTCTGCCGCCTTGGTGACACCGTCGGGGTTCTCCTTGCTGCCGCAGCCCATGAAGACGAACTTCACACCGGTGTTCGCGACCTCCTGAGGAGAATAGGTGCCGCCGCTGAGCAGGCCGTAGTATCCGAACACCTGGGGACGGTTGAGGGTGATGGTGTGGGTCTCCATGCCGCCCATCGACAGACCGGCCATAGCGCGGTGGTCCTTGTCGGCGAGGGTGAGGAAGTGGCTGTCGATGTAAGGGATCAGCTCATCGCAGAGGACTTCCTCGAAACCGTTGTTCATCATCATCGAGAAGCCGCCGCCTGCAGGACGCTGTCCGCCGGGGGCTGCACCGGGCGCGCCCTGGGGACGCTGACCGGGAGCAGCAGCGGGGGCTCCCTGAGGAGGACGCTGGCCGGGAGCAACCGCAGGAGCGCCCTGGGGACGCTGTCCGGGCGCAGCTGCCGGAGCTCCGGCAGGACGTGCCGGCATTGCGCCGGGACGGAAACCTTCATTGGTCATGCCATAGGTCATGACGATGATGAAGGGCTCGATCTTGCCTTCTGCGATAAGGTTGTCCATGATGAGGTTGGCGTGGCCCTGGTTCCACCAGGCATACTCGTTCTCACCCCAGCCGTGCTGCAGGTAGAGGACAGGATATTTCTTGCCGTCGGTGCCGTAGGTCGGAGGAGTGTAGACGAATGCTTTCTTGAGCATGTTCGTGCTGTTGGACCAGAAGAGGACCTGCTGGACATTGCCGTGAGGGATGTTGCGCTCCTCATAGAAGGCCCTGTCGTGGGCAGGGATCTCGATGCCGCTCTCCTGCCGGGTTGAACCGTAGAAGTTCTCGGTGCCGGGGTCGTTGAACGTACCGCCGTCGATAAAGATGTGATAATAGTGGAAGCCCTCGTCCATGGGACCTGCCGTCGTGCCCCACCAGGCTCCGTCTTCACCCTTGGCAAGGACAGTGCCTCCGGAACCGCCAAGACCGAGACTGACGCGAACCGACGTGGCTTCAGGAGCCTCGATGCGGAAACGGGCGTAGCCCTGGGAATTGACCATGGGGTACTGCTGTCCGGGCTGGTTGAGCTCGGAAGGGACGAAATCTTCCTTGATCTCGGCATTCTGCGCGAAAGCAAGGCCTGCCGACATGAACAGTGCGGCAAAAAGAATTACTGATTTTTTCATCATTTATGAATGTTAGTAATTATGCTGACTCAAAGATAAGCATAAGTCACCGTCCATCCATAAAAGATTGATTCATTTAATTGCTTTTTTTGGTCAGATAATCCTTGAAGGATGGAAAATCCTTCGGGAGCGGCGTACTCTCCTTTGTGCCCCTCATAAAGGCCTGCAGTTTCTCCGGGATGGCTACGGGTGCACCGATGATGCTTTCTACAGTGTCCTTGAACTTTGCGGGGTGGGCTGTCTCGCAGAAGAGACCGGTCTCGCCCGGGCGCAGGCCCTCGGAGAGGGCGCGGAAGCCGCATGCGCCGTGCGGATCGCAAAGATATCCCGTACGGTTGTAGACGTCGCGGATGGTCTCCGCAATCTGGGCATCGCTGTAAGTCGTGCCGGAGATGTCCCTGCATACCGCTTCCCAACTATGGCCGTAAAGGTCGATGATGCGGGCGAAATTGCTGGGGTCGCCGACATCCATCGCGTTGGCGATGGTCTGGACCGACGGGCGAGGGGAGTAGACCCCGGTGCGGAGGTAGTCGTAGAAAACGCTGTTGGCATTGTTGGCGGCGATGAAACGCTCCACGGGCAAGCCCATCCGCTTTGCGAACAGTCCTGCACAGATGTTGCCGAAATTGCCGGAAGGGGTGCAGACCACGAGTTTGTCGGCCATGCCCATGCGCTTCATCTGGGCATATCCCCAGAAATAGTAGAAGGACTGGGGCAGGAAGCGCGCGACGTTGATGCTGTTGGCCGAAGTCAGTTTCATCCGGGCATTCAGTTCCGGGTCCATGAATGCGTTCTTGACAAGGGCCTGGCAGTCGTCGAACACTCCGTCGATCTCAAGTGCGGTGATATTCCGGCCGAGAGTAGTGAACTGGCACTCCTGGATCGGGCTGACCTTGCCCTTGGGGTAAAGGACGAAGACGTCGATGCCGTCGACGCCGAGGAATCCGTTGGCCACTGCGCTCCCCGTGTCTCCGGAAGTCGCTACCAGGACGTTGAGCCTTTCTCCTGAGCGGAAATGCCCGAGCAGGCGGGCCATGAAGCGCGCCCCGACGTCCTTGAATGCTAGAGTCGGCCCGTGGAATAGTTCCAGGGCGAATATGCCATCCTCGACCTTGACTGCCGGGCAGTCGAAACTCAGAGTGTCACGGACAATGGCGTGGAGGGCATCCCTGTCGACATCCTCTCCGAAGAATGCGTCCGCGACGGCGCACGCCACTTCGTGGAAATCCATGTCCTGGATGCTGTCGAAGAAAGTGCCGGGAAGGCGCTGGATGCGTTCCGGCATATACAGGCCGCGGTCTTCTGCGAGACCCTTTACGACGGCTTTCTCCAGCGAGGCGAGAGGAGCCTTCCCGTTGGTGCTGTAGTACATCATTGCGCCAGGAGTTTTGCGCCCTTGTTCGTGACCTTGACGACGTAGACCTCGCAACTGATGCCGCGGGAGTCGAAATGCTCTTTCATTATCTCGCCGGCCTTATGCGCGATCTCGCGCTTGTCGGAGAGCGAGAATACGGAAGGACCGGAACCGGAGATGTTCATCGCCATCGAGCCGGAGGCCAGGATCTTCTCGCGGAGTTCGTCGAAGCCGGGGATGAACTGCTTGCGGTAAGGCTCGGCCACGGCGTCATGCATGGCGCGGCCGACCAGGCCGATGTTGCCGGAGTAGAGTCCGGCGACCAGGCCGCCGACGTTGCCCCACTGGCTGATGGCGTCGTGCATGGGGACTGCCTTGGGCAGTATGCTGCGTGCTGCCTTTGTCGAGACCATGATTTTCGGATGGACGACAGCGCAGTAGAAATTTCCGGGAATCGGCAGTTGTATGATATCCAGGGGCTCGTATCCGCGGATGAGGATGATGCCGCCGAGCAGGGCGGGAGCGGCGTTGTCGGCGTGGTATCCGCCGCTGGCGAGATTCTCGCCCTCCATCGCGCAGACGACCATCTCTTCGTCGGAGAGGGGACAGTCGAACAGTTCGTTCATTCCGTAGGCTGCAGCGGCGCTGGATGCAGCGCTGGAGCCGATGCCCGAGCCGGGGTATATCTTCTGACAGACGGTAACGTCGATCTGAGCCTTCTTGCCTGTCATTTCCAGGAACTTACGGATGACGGGAGTAATGACGTTGTCCTCGATGTCGTCCGGAAGGGGAACGTCGGTGCGGTTGGTGATGGTGATGCCGTCACCTTCCGAAGCCGTCATTTCTAGGATGTCTCCGACCTCGTCCAGTGCGAGGCCCATTATATCGAAACCGCATCCGAGGTTGGCTATGGATGCCGGCGCGAATACCCTGACTTTTTTCATTTTGAACTAAACGTTTGCGATGCTCATTATGTCCGCGAAAACACCGGCGGCAGTGACGCTGGCTCCGGCTCCGTAGCCCTGGATGAGCATGGGATGCTTGTTGTACCTTTCAGTGGTGAGGAGGATAATGTTGTTGGAGCCTTCCAGCTCGTACAGCGAAGAACGCTGGTCGAACTCGCAGAGAGAGACGGTGTACTTGCCGTCTTCCATGCGGGCGACGACGCGCCAGTGCTTCTTGCCTGCGGCAAGTTCGCGGCGGCGCTCCTCGAAGCTGGCATCCAGCTCCGGAAGCCTCTTCCAGAACTCCTCGAGGCTGCAGTCGAAGAACTCGGCGGGGATGAGGTCCTCGGCCACGACGTCCTCCTGATTGACCCTGTAGCCGGCCTCGCGGGCGAGGATGACGAGCTTGCGGATGACGTCCTTGCCGGAAAGGTCGATGCGGGGGTCGGGCTCGGAGAAGCCCTGCTCCTTGGCCATCCTCACGGTCTCGCTGAACGGAACTGTCTCCGAAAGGGTGTTGAAGATGAAGTTGAGAGTGCCGCTGAGCACCGCCTCTATCTTTAGGATCTTGTCGCCGCTGTTGCGCAGGGCGTTGATGGTATTGATGACCGGCAGCCCGGCGCCAACGTTGGTCTCGAAGAGGAATTTGACGCCGCGCTTGAGCGCAAGCGCCTTGAGGGCGGCATAATTGTCGTAGTCGGACGAGGCCGCAACCTTGTTGGCCGCCACGACCGAGATGCCGTGCTCGAAGAAGTCATGGTACAGCCCGGCGACTTCTGCACTGGCCGTGCAGTCTACGAACACGGAGTTGAATATGTTCATACCTATCACCTCGTCCCGCAGGGCATTGATGTCGATGTCCTTGCCGGCCTCGAGCAGTTCGCGCCACCTTGTAAGGTCGAAACCCTCTCGGTCGAAAATGCCCTTGGTGCTGCGGGCAATGCCCACGACGTTGATCTTGAGGTTGTTCTCCTTCATGAGCTTATCGCGCTGGGAGGCTATCTGCCCGAGGAGGTTGCCGCCGACGGTGCCGATGCCGCAGACGAAAACGTTGAGTTCCTGATACTCCGAAAGGAAGAAACTGTCGTGGATGACGTTGAGTGACTTGCGGAGGTACTTGCGCTTGACGACGAACGAGATGTTGTGCTCTTCGGTACCCTGGGCGCATGCGATGATGCTGATGCCGTTGCGGCCGAGGACGCTGAAGAGCTTGCCGGCGGTACCGGCGTTGTTCTTCATGTTCTCGCCGACGATGGCGACGGTGGCAAGGTCTTTCATCAGTTCGACGGGATCCATCGAACCCTCGGAGATCTCGTGCTCGAACTCGCGGTTCAACAACTCGCAGGCCTTGTCGGCCTGGGCGGCGCTGACGCCGAGGGAGATATGGGTCTCGGATGAGGACTGGCTGACGAGGAACACGCTGATGAAATTGTCTGCAAGGACGCGGAAGATGCGGCTGTTGACACCGATGATGCCGGCCATGGAAGTACCGGCGACGGTGATCAGGCAGCTGTCGTCGATGGACGAGATGCCGGTGACGGCATTGCCGCCCTTGCGGCTGTGCTTGCGGATGACCGTGCCCTTGGCATCGGGGTTGAAGGTGTTCTTTATAAGGACAGGGATGTCCTTGGAACTGACGGGGTAGATTGCCGGGGGATAGATGACCTTTGCACCGAAGTTGCAGAGCTCCATCGCGTCGGTGAAGCTGAGTTCGTCGATGACGTAGGAAGTCTTGATGACGCGCGGGTCGGCGGTCATGAAGCCGTCGACATCCGTCCAGATCTCAAGGCACTGCGCATTGAGCGCGGAAGCGATGATGCTGGCGGTATAGTCGGATCCTCCGCGGCCGAGGTTGGTGATCTCTCCGGTGCGGGAGTCGGTGGATATGAAACCGGGGACGACGGCCACTTCGTTGCGGCCTTCTATGCCCGAGAACTTGCGGCGGACGAGTTCCTCGGTCACTTCGGAGTCGAGGACGTTCTTGCCCTCGATGACCGTGGACTTGATGAACTCGAGTGAATCGTAAAGGAAGGAGCCTGGGATCAGGGCGCTGACTATCATCGCGGAGATACGCTCGCCGAAACTGACTATCTGACAGGCGGTTTTGTCGGGAAGGACCCGAAGGGTATATACGCCTTCATAGAGCGCCCGGAGGCTCTCGTGACGCGCCTCGATGGCTTCCATCAGGCGGTTGCGGCTGTCGGAAGGCTCGAAGACCGCCTCGACAAGGTCGAGGTGGCGCCTGCGTATCTTTTCGTATGACGAGCGGAAGTTCTTGTCTCCCTGCTCCGCGAGGGCGGAGGTCTCAAGGAGCATGTCGGTGACTCCGCCGAGGGCGGAAACCACGACAATTACACTTTCCTGGCGCGAGGAGACTATCTTTTTGACATTGAGGATGGACTCGGCCGAGCCCACTGAAGTACCACCGAATTTCAGGACATTCATATCTCTACTAACTAAATTGTCGTGAAGATATGAAATAAATTTAAAATCTCCAAATCCGTTTACTCGAGATGGCTCAGGAAGAGCTTCCGAGCTTCCTCGTTGAAGCCTCGTTTTGCGGCATATGCGGCGAGGTCATCCGGGCTGACGTGACGGATGTCGTGATAGGCGGCGTCGCGGTGGGCGATGACCAGGCCGCAGATGCTCGCTTCAGGGATCATCGCGCAGGAATCAGTCAGGCTGATGCCCGTGTCGGGCAGGACCGAAAGGATGTCGCGTTTGAGACTGTGGTCCGGGCAGCAGGCATAGCCTATGCCCGGGCGAATGAGCCTGATGCCTTCCGGCAGAAGGCTCTCCCATTTGCGGCCGAGGTATTCGGAAGCCGCTTCGGCAAGGCTGACCCGGAGGGCGTGCCCGACGAAATCTCCGTCGGCCGGGCAGTCCACCCGGACGGCGAAGAGTCCGAGCTGGGCGCCGCCTTCGTCGGGGAAGTAGTCCGCAAGGGAATGACCGTCGCGGAGCATCGGAAGGGAAATTGTTCCGTCTGTCGATACGATGTCGTCACCCTCACGGTGACAGTCGAAGAAACGGGCGCGGACGAATGCTTCGGGCTTGTCTTTCGACAGGATGGCCAGCGCTTCATGCTCAAGTTCAGACGAAGCGGCGCAACCATCTTCTCCTCGGCATTTTAAGCCACAAATCCCGAAGAACATTCGCCAGTCGAAACAGCTCTTCAACTCCTTCCAACCGAGCGTCATCGGTGCGATGTCGGCGAAGGGCTTTCCCGCAGGGTAGGCGCTTTTTTCGCTTACCCTGCGGGAATTCTCCCGCAGGGTGGCGGTTTTTTGGGGGTACCCTGCGGGTCGGAGCGCGGCGAGGCGCGCGTGCTGCGCGTCTTCTGCCGCGATGAACCCCGCGGGATCCACCATGTATTTCTTGGCCATCACTGCGGTGGCGGAAGCATCCGGGCCGTAGTGTACGTTCGGATAGAGAGGTGCGAGTTTAACGGCAGTGTGGATGGCGGAAGCGGCGGCTCCTCCGACGAACAGGGGGACAGTCATTCCGCGGGCGCTCATCTCGCTGCATATCTCCTCCATCCTGTGCAGGGAAGGGGTAATCAGTCCGCTGACGCCGATGATGTCGGCGCCGATCTCGACCGCTTTGTCCAGAAGCGTCGACGAAGGGACCATCACGCCCAGGTCGGTAACATCGAATCCGCTGCAGGTCAGTACTATGGCGGTAATGTTTTTGCCTATGTCGTGGACGTCTCCCTGGACAGTGGCGATGAGGAACTTCGGCTTGCCGCCAACGGCTTCACCGCTCTCCATGTAAGGCTCGAGCACGGCCACTGCTTCCCGCATTATCCGGGCGGACTTGACGACCTGCGGGAGAAACATCCTTCCATCGCCGAATAGTTCGCCGACGCGCTCCATTCCGGACATCAGCGGGCCTTCGATGACAGCGACGGCGCCACCGAGCTTTTCAAGGCAGGCCAGTGTATCTTCTTTCAAGCTCTGTGACAGGCCTTTAATCACTGCGTTTGAAAGTCTTTCTTCAGGACTGATATCACTGTCATGGATTGTTGTGTCAACGGCTTTCGGTGCGTTCTCTTCAAGCATCTCCGAGGCCTTTGCGACAAGCCTCGCCGTCGCCTCCTTGTCGGAGTCGAAGATCACGTCCTCGACGGCTTTACGCAGGTCAGGATCGATGTCGTCGTAGATCTGCAGCATCTGAGGATTGACGATGGCCATGTCCAGGCCGGCCTTGATGGCGTGGTAAAGGAATACCGAATGCATCGCTTCGCGTACGCGGTTGTTTCCCCGGAAAGCGAACGACAGATTGGATATTCCTCCGGAAGTCAGTGCTCCGGGGAGATTCTGCTTTATCCAGCGTACGGCCTCGATGAAATCCACACCGAAACGCGCGTGTTCATCGATGCCGGTACCTATCGACAGGACATTCACGTCGAAGACTATGTCCTGAGGCGGTATGCCGATGCCGGTAAGGAGCCTGTAGCTGCGGGCGCATATCTCAACCTTCCTGTCAAACGTAACTGCCTGGCCTTCTTCATCGAAGGCCATCACCACCATCGCGCCTCCGAGGGAGTGGATGGTGCGGGCCTTGCGCAGGAACTCCTCCTCGCCGTCCTTGAGCGAGATGGAGTTTACGATGCATTTGCCCTGGGCGTTCTTCAATCCTTCCAGGATGGTATCCCAGTGCGAAGAGTCGATCATAATGGCTGCTTTCGCAATGGAGGGTTCTCCTGCAATGTGCCGCAGGAAGACGCGCATCTTCTCAGCCGGGTCGACCATCGGGTCATCCATATTGATGTCGATGACCGATGCGCCTCCTTCTATCTGAGCGGCGGCGATGGCCAGCGCCTCGTCGTATTGATCGGCCGCGATGAGCCTGGCGAACTTGCGCGAACCTGCTACGTTGGTCCTTTCACCAATATTGGTGAAGTTTTGGCTGCGGTCTATCGTGAATGCCTCGAGTCCGCTGACCGTCAAAAGTTTGCGCGGTCCGAAACGATGCGGCTCCAGGTTCCGGACACATTCGGAGAGGGTCTTTATATGAGCCGGGGTCGTACCGCAGCATCCGCCGACGAGGTTGAGCTTTCCCTGCTCTGCCAGCCTTCGTACAATGCCTGCCATCAGGCTGGGGCTGTCGTTGTAGCGGCCCAACTCGTCCGGTATTCCGGCATTGGGATAGAAACTGACCGGATGGTTGCTGAACCTGGCGATTTCGGATACGAGCGGAGCCATCGCCTCGGCTCCGAGCGCGCAGTTGACTCCGAAGGCGCAGAGCGTAGGAGCGTGCTCGACGGAACGGTAGAAAGCTTCTAGCGTCTGCCCTGTGAGCGTGCGCCCGCTGCGGTCGGAAACCGTAGCGGAAATGATCAGCGGCAGGGGATTGCCCAGTTGCTCAATCGCATATATGGCAGCCTTGGCGTTGAGCGCGTCGAAACAGGTCTCCAAGAGTATCAGGTCCACTCCTCCGCGCACCAGCGCTTCGATTTCCTCGCGGTATGCATCGACGAAATCGTCGAAGCCGTATTGCCGGAATGCCGGGTCATCGGCATCCGAGGCCATTGTAAGCGACTTGCCGGTGGGTCCTATGCTGCCGGCGACGTAGACCTTGCGCCCTGCGGCATCGGCAACGCGCCGCGCGCGGACCGCCGCGGCATAAGCGAGTTCCGCGGCCTGTCCCGCCTTGCCCTCGGCGGCAAGCGATATGCGGTTGGCGTTGAAGCTGTTGGTGGTGATGATATCGGCTCCGGCCTCGACATAGGCGCGCAGCGCTTCCTCCTCACCCATACCTTGCTGGAGAAGTGTGCCCATTGCTCCGTCGAGGACGAGGATACGCTCGCTTATGTCGTCGACTATGCCCATCAGAAGAATCTTTTCAGTATCTCCACCGTGTTGTCAGGCCTTCCCATTGTATAGAAATGGATGGCCGGCACGCCGTTTCGCAGAAGGTCCGCGCATTGTTCGGAGCACCACTCCAGGCCTATCCTGTAGCAGGCTGCCTTGTCGTCGGCGTGGGCCTGCATCTCCCGGACCAGATCCTGCGGGATGTCCAGCGAAAACAGGTCGGGGATGGATTCCAGTTGCCTGGCGCTGGAGAGCGGTTTAAGGCCGGGTATGATCGGGACGCTTATGCCTGCAAAACGGCACCGGTCCCTGAATTCGTAGAAATGCGCATTGTCGAAGAACATCTGGGTGATGATGAAGTCTGCCCCGGCCTCGACCTTGCGCTTGAGGTTAGCTATGTCGGTCTCCATGTTCGGAGCCTCGAAATGCTTCTCCGGATATCCTCCGACACCGATGCAGAACTCCGTGCCGTTCTCCCGCCCGAAACTTCGGATGGCGGCGACGAGCTCACTGGCGTAGCGATATCCGCCCGGCTCGGGCGTGAATCGCTTTTCGCCGAGAAGGCTGTCGCCCCGGAGGGCCATTATGTTCTCGATGCCCATGAACTTGAAGTCGCTAAGGGTATCGCCGATCTGCTCGGCGGTAGCGCCTCCACAGATGAGATGCGGCACGACTTCGACGTCGAATGCGTCCTGGATAGATGCGCAGACTGCCGTCTCGCTGAGGCGGCGGCGTACCGTATGCCGGGTGAAAGTGCCGCCCGGACCGGGCCGGAACTCGATTTCGTCGCGGTGGCAGGTGACGTTGATGTACGGCGGTTTAAACTCCATGAACGGGCGAATGGAGTCCAGGAGTTCGTCCTTCGTGACCCCTTTCAGGGGAGGGACGATCTCCAGCGAGGCAAAGGGTTTCTCCCTTGCGGCTATGATGTCCTTTATCTTCATGGTCTGGTCTGTCCCTCTCCTTCTATCAGCCACTTGTATGATGTGATCTCCTCAAGGCCCATGGGACCGCGTGCTCCAAGTTTCTGGGTGCTGATGCCGATTTCGGCTCCGAGGCCGAACTGGGCGCCGTCCGTGAAACTTGTCGGCGCGTTGACATAGACGCAGGCGGCATCGACGCTGCGCTGGAAGGCCGCAGCGGCCGAGGCGTCCTCAGTAACGATGGCCTCGCTGTGTCCGGAACCGTAGCGGCGTATATGCTCCAGCGCCTCGTCCAGGCTGTCCACGGTCTTGACGGCCATCTTATAGTCCATATATTCAGTGCCGAAAGCGTCCGGGCCGGCAGGCTGGAGACGTTCTGCGGGGTACTTGCCGTCAAGCGAAGCGTAGGCGCGCGGGTCGGCATATATCGTCACCCTGTCGGCCATCCTGCTCAGAAGCCCGGGCAGGTCCGTCAGCCTGGAAGAATTGATTATCAGGCAGTCAAGCGCATTGCAGACGCTCACCCTGCGGGTTTTTGCGTTCGTGACGATACGTATGCCCTTTTCAAGGTCTCCTGAAGCATCGAAATAAGTGTTGACCACGCCTGCCCCGGTCTCGATGCAGGGTACTTTCGCGTTGTCGCGTACGAAGTCTATGAGGCGGCGTCCGCCCCGTGGTATGACGAGATCGACGTATCCTACAGCTTCAAGCAGTTCGCGCGCGGCATCGTGGGTTGCAGGCATGAGGTTGACGGCATCCTCGCAGATGCCCTCTTCGGCCATCACGCGCTTGATGAGCGCCACGGCGGCGCGGTTGGAATTGTCGGCATCGCGTCCGCCTTTCAGCAGGCACGCGTTACCGCTCTTGAAACACAGCGAGAACACGTCGAAAGTCACGTTGGGACGCGCTTCGTATATGACTCCTATGACTCCGAAAGGCACGCTGACCTTGCGCAGCTTCAACCCGTTCGGCAGGGTGCGGCTGACGAGCGTGCGGTCAAGCGGAGAGGGGAGCGAGGCTACCTGGCGCATGTCGCCAGCAATGCCCTTCAGACGCTCTTCAGTGAGTTGGAGGCGGTCATAGAGGGGATTGTTGCGGTCCATGGCCGCGAGGTCCTTTGCATTGGCTTCCAGAAGTGCCCCGGACTCCTCGCATATAGTGTCAGCGACACGGAGGAGAAGGGCGTTGCGCCGCGTGTCGTCGAGAGCGGCAATGCTCAGCGAGGCGGACTTGGTGCGGGAGAATATGTCGGAAGATGCCATTGTCAATCATTTTTTGAAGGTAAGAATTCCGTATGTACGACCCCGTCGGATTGCGTGAGAACATCCACGAGGATATTGTCGCGGCCACCGTTAGCGATGATGACGCGAATGCCCTTGGCGGCCAGTTCCATGGCGACCTTGCATTTGGAGAGCATGCCGCCCCTGCCGGAACTGCTCTTCCTGGCGCTGATGTGCTGTTCGACGGAGTCCCCCGGCTGTATGCTGCGGATGACCTTGGCCTCCGGGTCGTCCGGGGCGCCGTCAAAGACTCCGTCCACATTGGTCAGGATGACGAGGGATTCGGCGCCGACCATTTCGGCTACGAGTCCTGAGAGTTCGTCGTTGTCGGTGAACATCAACTCGGTGATGCTCACGGTATCGTTCTCGTTGACGATGGGCAGGACCTTGCCCTGGAGCATCACCTCCATGCAGCTCTTCTGGTTGCTGTATTCCTGTCCCTCGTCGAAATTCTTTTTCTGGGTAAGCACCTGTCCTACGGTTATCCCGTAATTCTGGAAAAGCCTGTAATAGAGATCCATGAGACGTACCTGGCCGACGGCTGAATACAACTGGCGCTGCTGGACGTCCGAAAGCTTGCGGTCCTCGCGCAGGACCGAACGGCCGCAGGCGACGGCGCCGCTGGTAACCAGTACGGTTTCGTATCCCTGCGCACGCAAGGCGACTATCTGGTCTACGATGGAGGACACCCTTGTAGTGTCGAGAGAACCGTCGGAACGGGTGAGGACGTTGCTGCCAACCTTGACAACTATGCGCTTGGATTTAGGGGCTTTGATGACCATCAGCCCCTTTATGACCGAGTCGCTGAAGCCGGCCTCTTCCATTGCATTCAATCCTCTGATTGTCAAACCGTTCGGAGTGGTTACACGGTCGATCTCGTGCTCGGGGTCGAAGCCTTTGGCATCGACGAGCGCGGCGGCGCCGCGGACGGTCTGGCAGACGGCTTCGCCGATCTGCCCGCCGTCCAGTCCCAGCCGCGCTCCGCCTTCCGCCGATGCGCTGATGTAGCGCATCGCATAGGCTATGCCGCAGGAGGCGAGGGAAGTGCCGGACAGCATCAGGTCCAAAGGCACGACCTGGGTTTTCCCGACCTTGTCGAACAGGTCTTTCAACAGTGCGGTCTGTTCTTCGGAAGCCGTGATCGCTGAGATGTAGGTCATGCTCTCTCCAATTTCTATAGCTGTATTAGGGATAGCATAGGCGAGGGATGGGACGGAGCCGTCCTTGGCAAGCCATTCCTTAAGCTCCCCGGGTTTGATGCCGGGTGCGATGGAAACTATCAGTTGACGTCGATAATCCATCACATCCTTAGTCTCTTTAAGGACGGCTTCCATCTGCCATGGCTTGACGGCAAAGAACACTATATCAGCGTCCCGCACGGCGGAACGGTTGTCCGTTGTGGTGCGCAGTCTGCGCTCCTTGAATCTGTCGAGGCTTGTTTCGTGGCGCGCCGTGACAGTAATGCACGAGGCTTCGACAGCCCCGCTTCCTGCAAATCCGAGGGCGGTGGATCCGCCCATGTTGCCCGCGCCGATGATCGTAATATTCATAGGCTACTCTAACCAACAATTTGTCAAATGTATCTTTTTTCCTGCATAAATCCAAACCTTTGATGCATATATGCGCCACGTGCGCTTGTTTTTCCGCATTTTCTTGCGTTTTTAAAAATATTTATTTATCTTGCCAAAACTTAGTTAGTAGCGGTATCATGAAACTCAGGAGCAGTGTCACCTTCGAGGGACGCAGGATGGCTGGTGCCAGGTCCCTCTGGCTTGCGGACGGTATGAAAAAAGAACAGTTCGGCAAGCCCGTCATAGCTATCGCAAATTCCTTCACACAGTTCGTCCCCGGCCACGTGCATCTTCACGAGGCGGGCCAGATCGTCAAGGAGGAGATCGAACGTCTGGGCTGCTTTGCAGCGGAGTTCGACACCATCGCCGTCGATGACGGCATCGCGATGGGGCACGACGGCATGCTTTATTCACTTCCATCACGCGACATCATTGCCGACAGCGTCGAGTATATGGTCAATGCCCATAAAGCCGACGCTCTTGTCTGCATCAGCAACTGCGACAAGATCACTCCCGGAATGCTCATCGCCGCGATGCGGCTGAACATTCCCACGATCTTCGTCTCCGGAGGCCCGATGGAGGCCGGTGTGCTCGGCAGCGCCAGGCTGGACCTGATCGACGCCATGGTCAAATCCGCCGACCCTTCGGTCAGCGACGACGACGTGGCTGCCATCGAGGCCTGCGCCTGCCCGACCTGCGGAAGTTGTTCGGGTATGTTCACGGCCAATTCGATGAACTGCCTCACCGAGGCGATAGGCCTTGCCCTTCCGGGCAACGGCACCGTCCTGGCGACGCACGCACTGCGCAAGGAACTCCTCCTTCAGGCCGCCCGCCAGATCGTAGAGAATGCTCACAGATATTATGACAATGATGATGCGTCGGTCCTTCCGCGAAGCATCGCCACCCGCTCCGCCTTCCTCAACGCGATGTCCCTTGACATAGCCATGGGAGGCTCTACGAACACCGTCCTTCATCTTCTCGCTGTCGCCGGTGAGGCAGGCACTGATTTCACGATGAAGGACATCGACGCGCTCTCGCGCAAGGTCCCCTGCATCTGCAAGGTGGCTCCCAATACCCAGAAATACCACATCCAGGACGTCGGACGCGCCGGCGGCGTGCTCGGCATCATGTCCGAGCTTGCCAAGGCCGGGCTCGTGGACACGACGGCCGCCCGTGTGGACGGAATGACCCTCGGTGAGGCCGTCGCCCGTTACGACATCCTTTCTGCAGACTGCGCTCCGGAGGTCCGCAGGCTGTATGCCTCCGCTCCCGCCGGGCGCAGGACCACCAGGATGGCCTCGCAGGACTTCTACCACGACTCGCTGGATACCGACCGCGAGAACGGCTGTATACGTGATATCGCGCACGCTTATACTAAAGATGGCGGCCTGGGTGTCCTGTTCGGCAACATCGCCAGGGACGGCTGCGTGATCAAGACCGCCGGAGTCGACGAGTCGATCTGGCATTTCAAAGGCCCTGCCAAGGTCTTCGACTCGCAGGAGGCTGCGTGCGACGGCATCCTCGGCGGCGCCGTGAAGAGCGGCGACGTCGTGGTCATCAATTTCGAGGGTCCCAAGGGCGGCCCCGGAATGCAGGAGATGCTGTATCCTACTTCGTATATCAAGTCCATGCATCTGGGCAAGGAATGCGCCCTCATCACCGACGGCCGCTTCAGCGGCGGCACCTCCGGCCTCAGCATCGGGCATATTTCGCCCGAGGCGGCGGCAGGCGGAGAGATCGGCCTCGTGTCGGACGGTGACATCATCGAGATCGATATCCCCTCGCGCAGCATCAACGTGCTTCTGCCCGAAGGCGAACTTGAGCGCCGTCGCGTCGCGGAGGAGGCCAAGGGCCGCAAGGCCTTCCGGCCGCCGCACCGCATACGCGAGGTCTCCAAGAGCCTGAAGGCCTATGCCTCGATGGTAAGCAGCGCCGACAAGGGTGCAAGACGTATAATTGAAGACGACTAAAATCAGCGAACATGACAGATACTCCGAACGGTTGGATGCTTAAAGGATCCCAGATCCTTCTCGAATCCCTCATCAACCAGGGGGTGGATACCATCTTTGGGTATCCCGGCGGCTCCATCATGCCCGTGTATGACGCCTTGTACGACTACACGGACCGCCTCCGCCACATCCTCGTGCGCCACGAGCAGGGCGCCATCCACGCCGCCCAGGGCTTCGCCCGGGTAAGGAATTTCCCTGGAACGGTCATCGTCACCTCCGGTCCCGGCGCCACCAACGTCATCACCGGCGTCGCCGACGCGATGATCGATTCCACTCCCGTGGTAGTCATAGCCGGCCAGGTGGCTTCCGCCGCCCTCGGCACCGACGCTTTCCAGGAGACCGACCTCATCGGTATGACCACTCCCATCTCGAAGTGGGCATACCAGATCCGTCGTCCCAAGGATATAGCCTGGGCCGTGGCCCGCGCCTATTATATCGCGGCCAGCGGGCGTCCGGGCCCCGTCGTGCTCGACTTCACCAAGGACGCACAGATCGGAATGGCCGAATATGTACGCAAGAACTGCTCTTTCATCCGCAGTTATGTCCCCGTGCCGGAGCCTACCGAAAGCTCGCTTGCCGAGGCCGCCGCGATGATCGATGCTGCCCGCAAGCCTTTCGTCGTTTATGGCCATGGCATCATCCTCTCCGGTGCGGAGAAGGAACTCGCCGGCTTCCTCGACAAGGGCAATATACCCGCCGGCTCAACCATGCTCGGCCTGAGCGCCCTTGACAGCGACAATCCCCATTATACCGGAATGCTCGGAATGCACGGAAGCCTGGCTTCCAATGTCCTGACGCAGGAATGCGACCTGCTCATCGCGGTCGGAATGCGTTTTGACGACCGCGTCACGGGCACGGTCTCGACCTATGCGAAGCAGGCGAAGGTCATCCACATCGACATCGACGCTTCCGAGATAGGCAAGAACATCCCCGTCGACCTCGGAATACTCGGCGACGCCCGCGAGGTGCTGGCCGAACTCACCAGGCGCATTTCCGCCGGCAGTCCCCGTGATTGGGACGGAGAGATCGCTTCCTGCGAGGCCGTGGAAAAGGAGAAGGTCATCGATCCGGAAGTCCACCCCGCATCCGGACTCATCCGTCCCGGCGAGGTCATCTCGGCAGTTGCGGATGCTTGCGAAGGCAGCGCCGTAGTCGTCACCGACGTCGGTCAGAACCAGCTTTTCGCATCGCGCTATTCCCGTTTCAAGCAGTCTCGTAGCATGATCACCTCCGGAGGTCTAGGTACGATGGGCTTCGGTCTTCCCGCAGCCATCGGCGCCAAGGTGGCTGCTCCCGACCGCCACGTGTGCCTCTTCGTCGGGGACGGAGGCATCCAGATGACCATCCAGGAGCTTGGGACCATAATGCAGGAGGGCATAGGCGTCAAGATCATACTCCTGAACAACAACTGGCTCGGCAACGTCCGCCAGTGGCAGGAACTGTTCTTCGACGGCCGCTATTCCTTCACGAGGATGATGAATCCCGATTATCAGACTCTCGCGGCAGCATACGGCATCACCTGCGTATCCCTCGAGGACCGTTCCGGGATGAAAGCGGCCATCGGGCAGATGTTCGCCGACGACCGTCCGTTCATTCTGAACGTGCATGTCGCCGAAGCCGACAACGTGTTCCCGATGATCCCTCCGGGAAAGAGCGTGGGAGAGATAATGTTGAACGATAAAGACTGGTTCGTATATGGAAAATGAGAAACTGTATGAGATAACGGCCTATACCGAGAACCAGGTCGGTCTGCTCAGCTCCGTCGCCGGCATCTTCACCCGCCGGAGCATCAATATCGAGAAACTGCTCGTCTATCCTTCCAAGATAGACGGCATCCACAAGTTCAAGATCCTTGCGCGTACCTCCGAGAAGAATGCCCGTGCGGTCGTTCTCCAGATGGAGAAGCGCGTGGATGTAGTCAAGGCCTTCTATCAGGAGGACAACGAGCGCTCCTTCATGGAGATCGTGTCCGTAGGCCGCTTCCTGAAGGAAAGAGAAAACAAACAATAAACAACTTACGATTATGGCAAAAATGAATTTCGGCGGAGTCGAAGAGAATGTCGTGACCCGCGAAGAATTTACCCTCGAAATGGCTCGTGAAACCCTGGCCGGCAGGACCATAGCAGTGATCGGATACGGCGTTCAGGGTCCCGGACAGTCCCTCAACCTCCGTGACAACGGTTTCAAGGTCATCGTCGGACAGCGTCCGGGCAAGACCTTCGAGAAAGCCATTGCCGACGGCTGGGTGCCCGGAGAGACCCTTTTCGGCATAGAAGAGGCCTGCGACCGCGGAGACATCGTGATGTGCCTGCTTTCCGACGCGGCGGTGATGTCCGTCTGGCCCCGCATCAAGCCTTACCTCAAGGCCGGCAAGACCCTGTATTTCTCGCACGGTTTCGCCATCACGTGGAACGACCGCACCGGCTGCGTGCCGCCTGCCGACATCGACGTGATAATGGTTGCCCCTAAAGGCTCCGGCGCCACCGTCCGCTCCCTCTATCTCGAGGGCCGCGGCATCAATTCTTCGTATGCGGTGTACCAGGATGTCTCCGGCCACGCCCTGAACGATGCCATCGCCCTCGGCATCGGCATCGGTTCGGGCTATCTCTTCGAGACTACCTTCCAGCGCGAGGCCACTTCCGACCTCACCGGCGAGCGCGGCTCGTTGATGGGAGCCATCCAGGGCCTCCTTTCCGCTCAGTATGAGGTTCTCCGTGAGAACGGACATTCGCCGAGCGAGGCCTTCAACGAGACGGTCGAGGAGCTTACCCAGTCCCTGATGCCGCTCTTTGCGGCCAAGGGTATGGACTGGATGTACGCCAACTGCTCCACGACCGCCCAGCGCGGCGCCCTCGACTGGATGGGACCTTTCCACGACGCCATCAAGCCCGTCGTCCAGAAGCTCTACGCCAGCGTGAAGTCCGGCCATGAGGCCCAGATCTCCATCGACGCCAACAGCAAGCCCGACTACCGCGAAGGCCTCGAGAAGGAGCTCAAGGCCCTCCGCGAGAGCGAAATGTGGCGCACCGCCGTCACTGTCCGCGCCCTGCGCCCCGAGAACAACAAGTAGCCACGTTTACTGATGAATACGCTTTTCGACAAGATTTGGGATGCGCACATCGTGGACAAGCCTGAAGGCGGTCCCGACCAGGTGTACATAGACCGGCTGTACTGTCATGAGGTGACTTCGCCGCAGGCCTTCGACGGCTTGCGCGCGCGTGGCATCAAGTGCCTGCGGCCGGAGCGCATCTTCTGCATGCCCGACCACAACACTCCGACGCACGACCAGGACAAGCCCATCACCGAACCGCTTTCCAAGACCCAGGTCGACACCCTCGAGCGCAATGCGCGCGAGTTCGGCCTGACCTATTACGGAATGATGAGCCCGGACAACGGCATCATCCACGTCGTAGGCCCGGAGAAGGGCCTCTCGCTGCCCGGAATGACCATAGTCTGCGGCGATTCGCATACTTCCACGCACGGAGCGATGGGCGCAGTCGCCTTCGGCATCGGCACTTCCGAGGTGGAGATGGTCATGGCCTCGCAGTGCATCCTGCAGAAGAAACCCAAGTCGATGAGCATCCGCGTCGAGGGCGAACTGGGGCCGGGAGTCACTGCCAAGGACCTTGCCCTCTATCTTATGATGAAGCTTACGACGAGCGGTGCCACGGGCTACTTCATAGAGTATCGCGGTTCCACCGTCCGCTCGCTTTCGATGGAAGGTCGCCTCACGCTTTCCAATCTTTCTATCGAGATGGGAGCCCGCGGCGGATTCATCGCCCCGGACGAGACCACTTTCGAATATCTCAAGGGACGTGAATACGCCCCGAAGGGAGAGGAGTGGGACAAGGCCGTCGCTTTCTGGCGTACGCTCAAGAGCGGAGACGACGCAGTCTTCGACCGTGAGGTCGTCTTCGACGCTGCAGACATCAAGCCTATGATTACCTACGGCACCAACCCCGGTATGGGTATGCCGATTGACGGAACCATTCCGGCCGGTACTGCGCAGAAAGCCCTTGATTATATGGACTTCAAGGCAGGGGAGTGCCTCCTCGGCCACAAGGTCGACTACGTCTTCCTGGGCGCATGTACCAACGGCCGCATAGAGGATTTCCGCGCATTCGCGTCTATCGCTGCGGGCCGCAGGAAAGCCCCGGGAGTTACCGCCTGGCTTGTCCCGGGCTCCTGGATGGTCAAGCGCCAGATCGAAGCCGAGGGGCTTGACAAGGTCCTCGAGGCTGCAGGCTTCGAGATCCGTCAGCCCGGATGTTCCGCCTGCCTGGCGATGAACGACGATAAGATTCCGGCCGGCAAGTATGCTGTATCAACGAGCAACCGCAACTTCGAAGGCCGCCAGGGCCCCGGCTCGCGCACGATGCTGGCGAGCCCGTTGACCGCGGCAGCGGCAGCCGTCACCGGAGTAGTAACCGATCCAAGAGAATTCCTATGAAACAGAAGTTCGATATCATAGAGAGCACCTGCGTGCCGCTGCCGGTCGACAATGTCGATACCGACCAGATCATTCCCGCCCGCTTCTTGAAGGCCACAACCCGCGAGGAGAAGTTCTTCGGTAACAATCTCTTCTGCGACTGGCGCTACGACAGGGAAGGAAAGCCCAAGGCGGGCTTCGTCCTCAACGACTCCCGCTTCGGCGGCTGCATCCTCGTTGCCGGCGAGAACTTCGGCTCGGGCTCGAGCCGTGAGCACGCCGCTTGGGCCATCGCCGGATACGGCTTCCGCGTGGTTATAGCCAAGTCGTTCGCAGACATCCACAAGAACAACGAACTGAACAACTTCGTCCTGCCCGTCCAGGCTTCGGCGGCTTTCGTCGACGAACTCCAGGCGGGCATCGCGGCCGACCCTTCACTCAAGGTGCGAGTCGACCTTCCGGCCCAGACAGTCACCAACCTCGTTACGGGACGTACGGAAACCTTCGACATAATGCCATACAAGAAGTATTGCCTGATGAATGCACTGGATGACATCGACTTCATGCTGGCCAATAAGTCAAAGATAGAAAGTTACGAAAAATCAAAATGTTAGAGATACTTGACACTACCCTTCGCGACGGTGAGCAGACCGCCGGAGTATCGTTCAACAGCAGCGAGAAACTGGCCATAGCCCAACTGCTTCTGGAAGAACTCAAGGTGGACCGCATCGAAGTCGCATCCGCCAGGGTCTCGAAAGGGGAGTCGGAGGCTTTCGCCCGCATCTGCGAGTGGGCGGCCTCGAAGGGATACCTCGACCGCGTCGAAGTCCTCGGCTTCGTGGACGGAGGCGTCTCCGTCGACTGGATTGCCGAGTGTGGCGGCAAGGTCGTGAACATCCTGGCCAAGGGTTCACTGAAACACCTGACCAAGCAGCTTCGCAAAACTACTCAGGAGCATATCGCTGACATTGCGCAGGTCGTATCCTATGCCCGTTCAAAGGGAATAGCCTGCAATATCTATCTCGAGGACTGGTCGCACGGAATGATCGAGTCACCCGAGTATGTCTTCGAACTTATGGACGGACTCAAGGAACTGGACATCAAGCATTTCATGCTACCTGATACGCTCGGCATCCTCGACCCGTGGAGCACGTCCGAGATGTGCTGGAAGATGCTCCGCCGCTATCCGGACCTTCATTTCGACTTCCACGCCCACAATGATTACGGCTTCGCTGTAGCCAATTCGATGGCCGCCGTCCGCGCCGGTTTCGAAGGCATCCATACGACCGTCAACGGCCTGGGCGAGCGCAGCGGCAATGCCTCGGTTGCGGCAGTAGTCGCTTCGCTGAGCGATATGATGCCGGTCAAGATGCGCATCGACGAGAGCAAACTCACGCACGTGTGCAAGTATGTAGAGAGCATCTCCGGCATCCGCATCCCCGACAATGAGCCCGTAGTGGGCGAGAATGTCTTCACGCAGACCAGCGGCGTCCACGCCGACGGCGACCGCAAGGGCTCGCTCTATGCCAACCAGCTCCTGCCGGAGCGTTTCGGCCGCGTACGTCAGTACGCCCTCGGCAAGATGAGCGGCAAGGCCAACATCATCGAGAACCTCGACAAACTGGGCATCAGCCTTTCGCCCGAACAGGTTAAACTCGTGACCCAGAGGGTCGTCGAGCTCGGCGACAAGAAGGAGATGATGACCGCCGAGGACCTGCCCTTCATCGTGGCCGACGTCCTCAAGAGCGGCCATTCGACCAACGACAGCATACGCATAGAAAACTATTCCCTGCAACTCACCAAGGGAATGAAACCTGCGGCGATGCTGAAGGTGAGCATAGACGGCACCGAGTACGAGACCAGTTCCAACGGAGACGGCCAGTACAACGCCTTCATGAAGGCACTGTGGAAGATCTACGACCGGCTCGGCAAGAAACATCCGCTCCTCGCGGACTACCAGGTCACCATCCCTCCGGGAGGTAAGACCGACGCCCTCGTCGCCACGACCATCGTATGGAACATGGACGGACACGAGTTCAAGACCCGCGGCATCGATTCCGACCAGACCGAAGCTGCCATCAAGGCGACTGTCAAAATGCTCAATATCATTGAAAATCTGGATATAACAAGTTTGAAATAATGAGATTCAAAATTGCTGAACTGCCTGGCGACGGCATCGGACCGGAGGTAGTGGCCCAGGCCAAGAAAGCCGTGGACGCAATTTGCGCCCGTTTCGGACACGAGGTTGAATACCGTTTTGCGAAGGCCGGAGCCTGCGCGATCGACGAATACGGATCGGCTTATCCCGAGGAGACCCATAAGGTCTGTCTTGAGAGCGATGCTGTCCTCTTCGGTGCGGTCGGCGACCCTAAATACGACAACGACCCGACTGCGAAGGTCAGGCCTGAGCAGGGCCTCCTGGCCATGCGCAAGCAACTTGGCCTATACGCCAATCTTCGCCCCGTCGAGACTTTCGCCCCGCTGGTCCACAAGAGCCCCCTGAAGGAGGAACTCGTGGACGGCGCGGACTTCCTCTGCATCCGCGAACTCACAGGTGGAATGTATTTCGGCGAGAAGGGCCGCCTGGACGGCGGTGACACCGCATACGACACCAACATCTATCATCGCTATGAGATCGAACGCATCCTTAAGCTTGCGTTCGAGTACGCGATGCGCCGCGGCCGTCATCTCACCGTGGTCGACAAGGCCAATGTCCTGGAGTCCTCGCGCCTGTGGCGCCAGGTCGCCCAGGAGATGGAGCCGCAGTACCCCGAAGTGAAGACCGACTATATGTATGTCGACAATGCCGCGATGCAGCTTATCCGCTGCCCGAAGTTCTTTGACGTGATAGTCACAGAGAATACCTTCGGAGACATCCTCACCGACGAGGCCAGCGTGATCTCGGGTTCAATGGGTCTCCTGGCTTCCGCGTCGATAGGGGAGCATACGGGGGTTTATGAGCCCATCCACGGCTCTTATCCTCAGGCCGCCGGCAAGAACATCGCCAACCCGCTGGCCACGATCCTGTCGGCCGCGATGATGTTCGAATATGCATTCGGCCTGATGGCGGAAGGAAAGGCCATCCGCGAGGCCGTGGCGGCATCAATCGACGCAAAGTTCGTTACCGAGGACCTCGCGGGCGAGGGAGTTGCTGCACGCAGCACCTCCGAGGTCGGCGACTGGGTGGCAGATTACATCAGAAAGGCTTGAGATGAAGATTTTCAGCGAAGAACTCGTGGCCGAGGCCTGCCGGGCGCAGAGCGTGGCCAATCTCTCCACCGCCACTATCGGCGAAGTCCTGCTGGTGGCGCAGTATCTGGAGAACAAGACGGGCATCCCGTTCATCCGTATGGACCAGGGCTCGCCCGGACTGCCCATCAACCATTACGGCGTCGAGGCCGAGAAGCGCGCCCTCGACAGCGGCATTGGTTCGCAGTATCCCGCTGCAGCAGGTGTTCCGGAACTCAAGCAGGCTGCGACGCGTTTTGTCAAGGCATTCATAGACATTGATATAGACCCTGTAGGCTGCATTCCTACTACAGGATCCGTTGCCGCTTCTTTCGGCGCTTTCATCGCTGTTACCCAGCGTATTCCCGGCAAGGACAAGGTCCTGTTCATCGACCCGGGTTTCCCCATCCAGAAGTCACAGCTCCGCGTCCTCGGCATAGGCTGGAGGGAATTCGACATCTATCCCTATCGCGGCGCTGAGGCCCTTGAGGCGAAGCTCGAGTCCGAGCTGGCCGCCGGGGACATCGCCGCGATCGTATACTCCAACCCCAACAATCCTGCATGGATATGTCTCGATGAAGGAGAACTCGCTGCCATCGGCCGTCTGGCCACCAAGTACGACGTGGTGGTGATGGAGGACCTGGCGTATTTCTGCATGGATTACCGCAGGGATCTCAGCCATCCTTTCGAGGCACCGTTCGTGCCGACCGTCGCACGCTATACCGAAAACTACATCCTGATGCTTTCCGCATCCAAGATCTTCAGTTATGCCGGCCAGCGCATAGCGTTATGCTGCATAGGTGACAGGCTGTACGAAAAGCAGTATCCTGCCCTTGCGGAAAGGTATCACGATGCCGGAGTATTCGGCGTAACGCTCACGGCTTCAATCCTTTATATGATTACCAGCGGCTGTACTTCCACTACGCAGTACGCCTATGCGGAGATGCTGAACCTCTCTTGCGACGGCGTCATTGACTTCGTCGAGGATACCCATGAATACGAACGCCGTGCGGCCAGGATGAAGGAGATATTCTGCCGTCACGGCTTCCACGTCGTGTACGACCGTGACGTGGACCAGAAGGTCGGAGACGGCTTCTTCTTCACTCTTGGCTACGGCGATATGAGCGGCGAGGAACTGCTGCTCGAGCTTATGTACTATGGCGTGAGCAGCATCTGCCTGTCGACTACGGGCAGTCTGAAAAAGGGCATCCGTGCCTGCGTGAGCCGCATGCGGGATGACCTTTACGATGTGCTTGACGAGCGTATGGCCGCTTTCGCCGCCGATCACCGGTGACGGTAGGACAGTTCCTCTTCCAGATCTTCGATGCTGACGCCCATTTCCTCCATCAGGACAAGGAAATGGTACACGAGGTCGGAGGCCTCGTAGATGAAGCGGTCGCGCTTGCCGCTGACTGCTTCGATGACGGCCTCGGCCGACTCTTCACCGACTTTCTTCGCGATGCTCTTCACTCCTTTGATGAAGAGCTTCGTCGTATATGAGCCGTCAGGCATCTCCTCGTGTCTTTTCCTGATGACGTCCATAAGTTTGCGGACGAAACCCTCGCTGTCGGGGGTGTCGAAACAGGCGGTGGTCCCGCGGTGGCAGGTCGGCCCGGCAGGAATGGCTTTAATGAGAAGGGTATCGGAGTCGCAGTCGGGATACATTTCCTTGACGGTCAGGTAATTGCCGCTGGTCTCTCCCTTGGTCCAAAGCCTCTGCTTCGAACGGGAGAAGAAAGTCACGCGGCCTTCGTCGCGGGTCTTTTCGAAAGCCTCGCGGTCCATATATCCGAGCATCAGGACCTTGAGTGTCAATGCATCCTGTATGATGACGGGGAGCAGTCCGTCCCCGGTCTTTTCCAGATTGAAGTCGCTGAATTCCATATCTCTCTTGTATTAAAGTCTCACCGGTACGCCGGCATCGGCGAGCGCGCGCTTGAGTTTCGGGATGGGGATCTCACCGTAGTGGAAAATGCTGGCGGCGAGCGCAGCGTCGGCGCGGCCGCGCGTCAGGACATCTACGATGTCCGCGACGCTCCCGGCGCCGCCCGACGCGATGACGGGGATGCTTAGCATCTCCTCGAGCGCCGCGTATTGTTCGCAGGCGTATCCGGCCTGGTACCGTCGTGGTCCATCGACGTGAAAAGGATCTCACCGGCACCGCGCTCCTGAGCTTCCCTGGCCCAGGAGAAGAGTTCCCGCTCCGTAAGCCGGCTCCCGCCGTGGGTGGTGACCCTCCAGACGCCATCGATGCATTTGGCGTCTATCGCGCAGACGACGAACTGGCTGCCGTACCGGTCCGCGATGTCACTGATAAGCTGCGGGCGGGCGATGGCTGCGCTGTTGACGGAGATCTTGTCGGCGCCGCGGTCCAGCAGGCGCGCCGCGTCTTCGAGCGATGAAATGCCGCCGCCTACGGTGAAGGGGATGTTTATGCCCAGGGCTATCCTCTCGACGAGTTCCGTAAATGTACTGCGCTCCTCCTTGGAGGCGCTTATGTCAAGATACACCAACTCGTCGGCTCCTTCCTCGCTGTAGCGTACGCCCATTCCGACGGCGTCGCCCACTTCGCGGAGTCCCTCGAAGTTGATGCCCTTGACCACAAGGCCGCCCTTGACGTCGAGGCAGGGGATTATGCGTTTAGTGACCATTTCCGGATGTCGTCCAGTGTGATTTTCTTTTCGTAGATCGCCTTGCCGACAATGACTTTGGGCACTCCTATCCTGTCGAGTTCCTCGATGTCCGGCATGCCGCTGATGCCTCCGCTTGCGGTGAAGACGACGCCCTGGAACTCCTCCATGAGCCCGGCATAAAGCTCGAAGGAAGGTCCTTTCATCAGGCCGTCACGGGCTATGTCGGTGCAGACCACGTATTTCAATCCGTCCTCGAGGAACCATCCGATCTGCTCTTCCAGGGTAAGGCCTGTCTGCTGTACCCATCCCTTGACGGCTACGGCTCCGTCACGGACGTCCGCGCCGAGGAGCATGCGGTCGGAGCCGAAGATATGGAGCCAGCGGGAGAAATCGGCGGGACGCAGCGCGGCGACGCTGCCTATGATGGCCTGGGTCGCGCCGGCATTGAAGACGGACGCCAGGGAGGCGTCATCGGCTATGCCGCCGCCCCATTCGATCTCGACTCCCGATTTGGAGGCGACCTCCTCGAGGGTGGCGAGGTTCATGGGCTTGGAACGCCTGGCTCCGTCAAGGTCCACCATGTGGATCCTCGTCACTCCGCAGTCGGCGTACAGTTGAGCCATTTCCAGCGGAGAAGCATCGTAGACTTTCTTGGCGGCGAAATCGCCTTTGGTCAGACGGACACAGCGTCCGTCGATGATGTCGATAGCAGGGATAATCTCTATCATAATCCTATGAAATTCATTAATATACGTTCGCCGACAGCTCCGCTTTTCTCGGGGTGGAACTGGGTGCCGTAGAAATTCTCGTATTTGAGTGCCGCACTAAAAAGCGTACTTCCGTGGCGGCAGGTGGCTATAGTATCCTGGCAGAGCCCTGCGTAAAAGGAATGCACGAAATACACGCAGGAAGCGTCTGCAATGTCCCGGAAAAGCTTGCTTCCGAGATTCCCGAGTGCATTCCATCCCATGTGGGGCACCTTGACACCAGGCTCCGGTACGAAGCGGCGGACGTCGCAGTCGAAGATGTCCATGCACTTGACGCCGCCTTCTTCGGAACTGCGGCACATCAGCTGCATACCGACGCAGATGCCGAGCACAGGCTGACGCAGGCTGCGGATGAGGGCTTCCAGGCCTTTGGCCCTGAGGCTCTCCATCGCGGCGGAAGCGTTGCCGACTCCAGGCAGTATGACCTTGTCCGCCCTGCGGATAACATCAGGGTCGGCCGTGAGCTTGTACTCCACTCCCAGCCTTTCCAGAGCGTTGGTCACGGACTTTATGTTGCCCGCATCATAATCGACTATGGCGATCATAGCAATCCTTTGGAAGAGGGGAGTTCGTAATTGAACACATCGCGCCGCACTGCCTGCTTAAGGGCCCTTGCAAAGGCCTTGAAGCATGCCTCGGCGATGTGATGGTTGTTCTCTCCGACAGCGTCGATGCGGAGATTGCAGCGTGCGGCATCGCTCAGGGACTTGAAGAAGTGCTTGAACATCTCGGTGGGAACGTCGCCGACGTACTCGCGGGTGAAAGATACGTTCCATACCAGTTCGCTGCGGCCTCCGAAATCGAGAAGGACAAGTGCGGCGCTCTCGTCCATGGGCAGGGCGAAACCGTAGCGCTCGATGCCGCGCTTGTCGCCCAGGGCGGCCTTCAGGGCTTCTCCGAGTGCTATGCCGATGTCCTCGATCGTATGATGCTCGTCAACTTCGAGGTCGCCCTTGCATTTCACTGTAAGTGCGAGTCCGCCGTGGTGTACGAGCTGATCGAGCATGTGGTCGAGGAACTTCAGGCCGGTGTCGATCTCCGAAGGCCCCTTTCCGTCCAGGTCGACACTGACGTATATGTCTGTCTCGGCCGTCTTGCGGGCTATTTCGGCGCAGCGCTCCGTGGAGCGGATCCGCTCGACAGCCTCGCTCCAGCCGTGTTCGTCCGAGACGAGTATTCCGGTGGCGCCGAGGTTCCTGGCCAGTTCGAGGTCGGTCTCGCGGTCACCGATGACGAAACTTGCGGACATGTCGTACTCGTCGCCAAGATATTTGCCGAACATTCCTATGCCGGGCTTCCTGGTGGGAAGCAGATCCTCCGGGAAACTGTTGTCTATCAGGTAGTCTTCGAAGAATACACCTTCACCCTCGAGGGTGCGGAGCATCTTGTCGTGGGCTGGCCAGAAAGTGTTTTCCGGGAATGAAGGGGTGCCGAGCCCGTCCTGGTTGGAGGCCATGACAAGCTCGTATCCGAGCCCCATCAGGGACCTGAGGCCGGAGATGGCCCCGGGTACGAATTCGAGTTTCTCTAGCGAGTCGATCTGTTCGTCGGCGGGTTCCCTCAGGATGGTTCCGTCCCTATCGACGAAGATGGCTTTCTTTTTCATATCTTTCCAGTGATTTCAGCAGTTTGTCGTTCTCTTCGGGAAGTCCTACCGTGATGCGCAGGCAGTCCTTGCAGCCCGGCACCTTGGTCCGGTTGCGGACTATGATGCCATCGGCGATGAGGTGTGAGTACAGCGCATCGGCATCGTCGACCTTGACCAGCAGGAAATTGGCCTCGCTGGGATAGGTGCGGCGTATGCAGGTGAAGCGCAGGAACTTGTGGATCAGGCGTATGCGCTGGGCGACTATCTCCGCCACCTCCCGGTCTATGGGTTTTTCGAGGGCTTCCAGGGCAAGCTTCTGGGTGGATTCATTGATGTTGTAAGGGTACTTGACCATCGACATCAGCCGGATGGTATATGGCTGTGCGAAGGCCATTCCAAGCCGCAGGGCGGCCATGCCCCGGGCCTTGGAGAAGGTCTGGAGCACTATGAGGTTGGGGAAGCGTCCGATGGCCGGCAGCAGTGACGGAACGGAACAGAAGTCGATATATGCCTCGTCCACGACTACGATACCGGGGAAACGTTCGAGGATGTCGAATACGGTCTCGTTCGGGATGGCGTTGCCGGAAGGGTTGTTGGGCGAGCAGAGGAAGATGGCCTTGGTGCGTGCATCGCAGGCCGCGAGGAGGTCTTCGACCGGAAGGGAGAAGTCTCCGTTCAGCGGCACATGGCGCACTTCGATATCGTTGATGTCGGCAG
The DNA here is from genome assembly GCA_017519865.1 of Bacteroidales bacterium. Classification (GTDB taxonomy): domain Bacteria; phylum Bacteroidota; class Bacteroidia; order Bacteroidales; family UBA932; genus Cryptobacteroides. Next base: position 90,819 of record JAFWRQ010000024.1, read on the forward strand.
CGACTTCATACATGCCGTAACTGGGTGAGATGGCCACTACATTGTCTTTTCCGGGGATACAGAAAACCCTGAAAACCAAGTCGATGGCCTCGTCGGAGCCGTTGCCCAGGAAAATATTGGCGGGGTCGACCCCCTTGATCGGGGCTATGCGTGCCTTGAGCTCCTTCTGGCGCGGGTCGGGATAGCGGTTCCATCCGGTAGGGTAGGGACTCTCGTTGGCATCCAGGAAGACGCCGAGTTTGCCGCCGAACTCGTCGCGGGCGGTGCTGTATGGGCAGAGCTGCCTAATGTTCGGGCGTACGAGCGCCTCTATGTCTTCTGTCTTCATCGTTCCGTACGTATTGAGGCCGCGGCGGCGTGGGCCTGGAGGCCTTCGGCTTCCGCCATCGATACGATGGTGGGAGCGAGCCTCAGGAGGCCGTCGCGACTGATTTCCTGAAGGGTCATCTTTCTCATGAAACTGTCGATGTTCACTCCGCTGTGCGAGCGGGCCCATCCGCTCGTGGGCAGCGTGTGGTTGGTCCCTGAAGCATAGTCTCCCGCGCTTTCCGGAGTATATGCCCCGACGAAGACGCTGCCTGCGGCACTCACCCTGTCGGCGATGGCCCAGGGGGCTTCCGTCGAGACGATGAGGTGCTCCGGAGCGTATGCGTCGGCGAAGGCCACGACTTCGTCGATGCTGTCCAGCACAACGGCGTGGCTCTTGGACAAGGCACCCTTGGCCAGGTCTGCGCGGCCCAGGACTTCGACCTGACGGTCGACTTCGGCCGCCACGGCCATGGCTGCAGCCTCGTCCGTGCTGACGAGCATTACCTGGCTGTCGCGGCCATGCTCGGCCTGCGAAAGCAGGTCTGCGGCAGCGAAGGCGGGGTTGGACGAAGCATCTATGACGACCATCACCTCCGACGGCCCTGCAGGCATGTCAATGGCAACTGCGCTGCCGCCAAGCATCTGCTTGGCTGTGGTAACATATTGATTGCCGGGACCGAAGACCTTATCCACCTTGGGGACGCTTTCTGTGCCGTAGGCCATTGCCGCGACCGCCTGGGCACCTCCGATGCGGAAGATGCGCTGCACGCCACAGTATGAGGCGGCGTAGAGCACGGCCGGCGCTATGCGCCCGTCCTTGCCTGCGGGCGTGCAGAGCACGACCTCGCGGCAACCGGCGATCCGCGCCGGGACGGCTAGCATAAGCACTGTCGAGAAAAGGGGAGCGGTGCCGCCCGGGATATACAGGCCAACCGAGCGGATCGGGACGGGTTTCTGTATGCAACGCACGCCGGGTGCCGTCTCCACCTCGACCTGCTTCGGCATCTGTGCCTCGTGGAAGGCGCGGATATTGGCCGCTGCTGCGGCTATGGCGTCTTTCACTTCCTTCGGGACGAGTTCCGAGGCCTCCCTGATCTCCTCAGCAGAGATTTCGAAACGCTCCGGCACGAAGCCGTCGATCTCGGCTGCGAGCGCCTTAAGGGCCTCGTCGCCGCCCTCGCGGACGCGGCCGACGATGGCCTCCACGCGCTCGCGGACGACGGGATTGACGTCCGAGGGGCGCCGGCAGAGTTCCGGCCATTCCTGTCTGGGTGGATTGATCCTTATGTCCATATACTAAGGGATGATCTTGTCTACATTGAGAACCAGGATGCCTTCGGCACCGATGGCCTTGAGCTGGCGGATCTTGTCCCAAAGGTCCGCGGAGTCGACGACGGAGTGCATCGAGCACCAGCCTTCGGCGGCAAGCGGCATGATGGTGGGACTGCGCATTGCGGGAAGGATCCTGACCGCCTCCTCGACCGAAGCCTGGGGAAGGTTCATCAGCAGGTATTTCTTACCGCGGCTGACCTTTACCGAATCCAGCCTGAAGCGTATCTCGTCGAGAAGCCTGCGGTCCTCTTCACTCAGTCCCGGCCAGGCTATGAGCACGGCCTCGGACCAGAAAACCCTTTCGACTTCCTTGAGGCCGTTGGACACAAGCGTGCCTCCCGAGGAAACTATGTCAAAGATGGCGTCGGCGATACCTGCCGCCGGGGCTATCTCGACGGAGCCGGTTATAATCTCGATCTTGGCGTCGATATTATTCTTGTCCAGGTACTTGCGAAGTATGTTCGGGTAGGAGGTCGCAATGCGCTTGCCGTTGAAATACTGAGGGCCTTCATAGGTCTCGGACTTGGGTATAGCGAGGCTGATACGGCATCCGCCGAATCCAAGGCGCTCGACGATTTCGACGTCCGCACTTTTCTCCTCGACCTCGTTCAGGCCGACTATACCCAGGGAAGCGGTGCCGGAGGCGACGACCTGGGGGATGTCGTCGTCGCGCATGTACAGGACCTCCAAAGGGAAATTCGCCGACTGCGAGAGGAACTTGCGCTTCGAATCGTCGACGGCGATGCCTATCTCCTGGAAAAGGGCGGTGCTGTCTTCATTGAGCCGTCCCTTGGATTGAATGGCTATTCTGAGCATGATATAACAATAATTAACAAAAAACGGCTTACCAGATCTCTACATGGCAAGCCTCCTCAATACACTACAATTAAACGCACACAAAGGCCGCCATTACATCGTGTAATGGTGGTGATGTCCCTGAGTTGTGCGTGTACGATCATTCATAACAGTCCAAAGATAATTAAATAATTTAATATATCAAAATTCTTGGACCGATTTCAGCAACCTACGACCCATTTGCTGCCCGGGATGAGGGAAATAAGCTTGGTAGTTACCATCGAACAGAGGTATGTGAGGATTGCGATGGAGGGGATTGCCAGCCATACAGGTATCGATGGGGAGGCCGGGTCGCCGCCGATAATCCATGTGGCGATGGGTACCATGAAGAACATGTGCATCAGGTACATCCCAAAGGAGAGTTTCGCCACGGAGGTGACGGCTGCCGGTGCCTTTTCCTGACGTATGCAGGAAAAGACCAGGAACAGGCCGAAGGTGGCAAGAAGCACGTTCGGGGTGCAGAAGTCCCAGGACCACTCGACTACGGGCGTTTCGATCATCTGTCCCGGGACGGCCTTGGTCCAGAACGCCCATCCGGTGAATGCCGCTCCGACGAGGAAACATATCCAGCCGACCGAGAGCTTCCGCTTGCGGGACCAGTCGAGGTGGACACGGATGTAGTGCGCAAGCACGAGATAGCCGAGGAATCCGGAGAAATACCAAAGCATGTCGAACTCGTTCCAGAACGCCTCGCCCCAAACTTCAGGCTTGATGTAGTCGTGTATCCAGGGGATGAATGTGGAAACTATGAAAATGCCCAGGAATATCCTTTCTTCCTTCGCGGAAGCCTTCTCGAGCCAGGGTGATATTACGGGAATGATGAGATAAAGTCCGATGAGCGGATACATGAACCACAGGTGGCCGGCCATCGAGGGGAAGTTGAAAGGCAGGAGCTTGAGGTCTGTCAGGGACTGTTCCCAGGTCATTCCGCCCCACGCGAGGGGAAGGAAAGTGTAGAGCAGCAGGAAGATTATGAAGGGCGAAAGGATGCGCTTGAACCTGCGGCTGTAGAATCCTCCCATCGTCTGTCCCTGCTTCATCGGCACCAGCAGGAATGCTGATACGATCATGAAGAGTGGGACGCAGGTGCGTGCGACGAAGCCGTCGTAGAAAGCCACCCAAAAGCGGTTGGCATCGTTGGCAAGGTATGAGTAGCTTGCAGCCAGTCCGGAAGCGTCAGCGCCGTAAAAATTCTCGCTGGCATGCACCAGCATTACCAGGAAACACGCTATGACGCGTATGTAGTCGATGAAAACTATGCGTTCTTCTTTCATGACGGATCCGTTTTTCATTCAAATATAAGGATTTTCCGCCGATTTAGTACCCGTATCGTTTCCTAAATCCGAGTACGAGCGCGGCTGAGAGGATCAGAGCCAGGACTTCCGCGACGTTGACGGCGACCCAGATACCGTCTATTCCGAACAACAGCGGCAGGATGAATACGCATCCGAGTTCGAAGACCAGGGTGCGGGTAAAGGATATGACAGCCGAGACCGGACCGTTGTTCAGGGCGGTGAACCAGGCGGAGGCGAACATGTTGAAGCCGCAGATGAGGAAGGATATCATATAGATATGCATGGCGTAGGTCGTGAGGTCGCGCAGGGCGGGATAGTATCCGACGAACAGACGGGAAAGCAGGGGAGCGAGAAACTCGACCGTGGCGGTGATGACGATGCCGGCCACGGCGACGAGCGCGCAGCTCTTGCGGAGCAGGCTGCGCAGCTCGGCCTTGTCGCCGGCCCCGTACTTGTACGAGATGACCTGCGAGATGCCCATATTGTAGCCGATGAACACGGAGCCGAAGATGAAGCCGACATACATAAGCACACCGTAGGCGGAAACGCCGTTCTCGCCTATGTATTTCATCAACTGGAGGTTATAACAAATCCCGACGATGTTGAACGAGATGTTCCCGACGAATTCGGACAGACCGTTCGAGAGCGACCTTCCGATGGCCGGCCATTCATATCGACTGTCTTTCAGGAAACGCAATGGAGTCTTGTTGCGCTTCGAGGCGAAGAATGATACGGGTATGCATCCACCGACTATGAATGAAGCGGCGGTGGCGACGGCCGCGCCGGTCAGGCCCCAGCCCAGGCCTGCCACGAACAAAGCGTCCAACGCGATGTTCGTGAGCCCGCAGGCGATGCTGGTGATGGTCCCGAGTTCAGGCCGTCCGGCCACCATGAAGAAGGGCTGCATGGCCATCTGGAGCATATATACCGGCAGGGCGGCCGTGAGGATGCGTCCATAGATGACCGCATAGCGGACCATCTCGCCTTCAGCGCCGAGGGCGGCCGCCAGCGGTTTCATTACGACGAACAATGCTGCGGAGATGACGGCTCCGGCTATGAAGGTCAGCCTGATGAGCATCGTGAAGATGTGGTTTGCACGCTCATCGTCACCTTCTCCGAAAGTTTTGGATACCAGTGCGCTGCCGCCGGCGCCCACCATCAGCCCGAGGGCTGAGATGATGGCGATGGCCGGCCAGATGATGTTCATCGCCGCGAAGGCCGTGCTTCCGGCAAAGTTGGAGATGAACCATCCGTCCACGATGCTGTACACCGATGTCACCATCAGCATGAGCACCATCGGCCACATCTCCTTCAGGATGCGTCTGTATCCGTAGTGTCCTTCCATGGCTGGCAAAGGATTTATCTAAGTAGGCCGGACATTGCGCAGGCGAAGAAGTCGGTCAGCGCATCGCGGATCTCGTAGAAGCGCGGAGTGAAGGCGCCGTTCCTGTCCAGATGCAGCCTGTGGGCTTTCTCGGGGACGGGAACGTGTTCACAGGGCATTCCGAGTTCGGAGGCGCGCTCGTGGACGGCCTTGGTGCCGTAGGCGGTGCCGGCAATCCTCTGGCCTAATGGATAACCTTTCCCGTAGGGCACTACGGGATCCTGGACCGACTGGAAGGAGACGATCGGGACCGAGGCGTTGTCCAGTATGGAAATGTCCCTGACATAGCCCCAGAGATTGCCGACGGCAAGGATCCGGCAAGGGATGGAAGGATCCGGCTCGAAAGCCAGGCCGAGCGCAAGTGCTCCGCCGGCGCTGGTGCCGGCCACGAAGACGCGGTCGGGATCGACCCGCAGGTCTTCGCGCCCGAGCAGGAACGCGAGGGCGGCACGCGCATCGTCCAGCGCATCGGACTCCGCCTTGTATAGGCCGCTCCTTGTGGGCCTGAAGCCCATCCTATAGTCGATGGAGACAGCGACGTACCCCAAAGAGGCGAAATGCCTGCACCACTCCACCTGCCCCTTTTCGCCCTTGTTGCCTATGGTGAAACCGCCTCCGTGCATCATCAGGAGGAGGGGTCTGTTGTCAGAATTATCGTCGTCAGGAGTATAGATGTCCATCAGGAGGTCCAGTTCCTTAGGGCTTCCTACTACCCGGAACCAGTCCTGTGCAGTAGGCGAGATCCTGTCCGGACCCTCTGACCAATACCCTTCGGCACTGCCGTACACTACATCCGCCTCCACCTTGACACCGTATGTCGGAACGGTGTAAGGCAGGATGTCCGCCGCTAAAACCGCAGCGCCTAACAAAGCCGAAGCTATCGTCGTCATGATCATCGCAATCGTGAATCGGGATGCAAATATAACGAAAAAACTTAAGAGGGTGTGACGGTGCGGCGGGACTGGAGGACGACGGAGATGACGATGAGGGAGATGCCGAGCCAGAAGGAGGGGCCGACCTCACGGGTCTCGGCGAAGATGATGGCAGCGAAAAGGATGCTGTAGACGGGCTCCAGATTATATGCTACGTTGACAGTAAAGGGGGAGAGGTGACGAAGGGCGTGGATCTGGAGCAGGAATGGAATGATTGTGAAGACAGAGCCCAATGCCAGAAGAGCCCAGAAGTCGGAACGCGTGGGGACGGCCGGCGTCCCGGGGTTGAGCTTCACCAGGACAGGCATGCAGAGAGCCAGGAAAACGACGCATCCGACCAGTTCGTAGAGCAGCATCGTCGCGCTGTCCTGGCCGGAGTCGTCCGCAACGCGGACATTCAGGATGGCGAAAACTGAATATACGGCTGCGGAAAGAAGGCCCAGGGCAATGCCGAGACGGTACCGGACATCGAGGCTGAAGATCAGCATTATGCCAGCTATGGCGATGAAACTGATAAGGAAATCCTTCCAGGAGAGGCCGTGGCGGTTGATCAGCGGTTCGAAGATGGCGGTGAAAAAGCAGGAAGTGGCTATGCAGGCCACTCCGACGGACACGTTTGAAGCCTTGATGCTGGCATAGAACGCCACCCAGTGGATGCCGAGGAGGACGCCGCAGCCCGCTATGCGGAGGACTGCGGCGAGGGGCACGCGGTACAGCCGGCGCGTGAGCGCCAGCACCGCGGCCAGGACGCCCAGCGCCACCATCGAGCGATACCATACCAGAGGCAGTCCGCCCAATGAAATGATCCTGCCGAAAATGCCCGTCCATCCTGCGAGGAAGACGGCCAGATGCAGCAGGATCAAAGTCTCTGTACGTTTGTTGAGCGGCACTATTTCTTGGGGAACGCGGCGATGAGCTCGTCGTTGGAGTAAGCGTCGGCGCCGTAGCAGGTCTTGAGATAGGCGATGCCGTAGGTGTAGTCCTCCTCGGTGAACGAGTCGGTGGCTTCTTTGGCGACTACGACTTCATAGCCGAGCATATAGGCGTCGGCAGAGGTGTGACGGACGCACATGTGTGCGTGCAGGCCGGTCATGATGACGGTATCGACGCCGAGCTCCTTGAGCAGGATGTCGAGATCCGTCTGGAAGAAGCCGCTGTAACGGCGCTTGGGGACGACGAAGTCCTTGTCGCAGAGCTTGAGTTCGGGGATGACCTCTGCGCCGGGGGTGCCGACGATGGCGTGGTCGCCCCACAGTTCAAGTTCGCGGTCGATTTTGGGAAGATGTGCGTCGTTGCAGAAGATGACCGGGAGACCGGCCTCCCTGGCTGCATCGAGCAGACGTGCGGTCGCAGGGACGATGGCTACACCCCTTTCACAAGTCAGGGCGCCGTAGACGAAATCCTGAAGCATGTCGACTACGAGGATGGCGGCATGGTCGAGGACCAAAGGTTTCTTGTCTGTGTTTTCCATTTCTGATATACTTGGTGAATGAATCCGTTTTATTGACCGCTAAGTTAGTGAAAATACTTGTTTGATTTTTTATTTCAATATATTATTTTTGTGATAGGGTACTTTAACGGGCATACAGCATGTTGCAGACACGTATTTACCATTCCTTGCAGTTCGACGTCGCCGAGGCGGGGTCTGATTCCTTATGCTATATCCTCGTACCCGAAACTCCTTCTAAAGAACAGCTCAAGTGGCTGGAATCCATGGCAGAACGATTTGCCTGCACGCTGGTTTTCGTGTCTGGGTTCGACTGGGACGATTGCTTCTCGCCCTGGCCGGCGGAAGGCATCAAGAAGGGAGAGTGGTTCAAGGGCAGTGCCGGCATGACGCTATCCGGACTGGTCACGGACTATTTCCCTTTCCTGGAAACCGGTTTCAGGATCGTCAATCCGAAGCGCAGGCTTGTCGGGGTCTCGCTCTCCGGGCTTTTCGCCCTTTGGGCCGCGCACAACTCCGATGCTTTCACCGCTGTCGCGTCCGTATCAGGCTCGCTATGGTACGACGGCTTCCCTGAGTGGGTCGCCAAGCATCGCCTTTCGCCGGCGGTAGAGAAGATATATCTGTCTTTGGGAGAACGTGAAAAGAATACTATCAACACCCGTATGGCCAGGGTCGAGGACGCGACCCGCGAGGTCGTCGGGACACTCTCCGCACAGGATGCGGACGTCGTCTTCGAGATGACTCCCGGCTCGCATTTCTCAGCCCTGCTGCCCAGGCTCGAAAAAGCGCTCGCAGTCATCCTCGCCGGCGACTAACGCATATTCCTGTCCTTGAACACCCCGTCTTCGTAGCCCTGGATGCGCTTGTCCGTATCTGCCATCCTCAGCCGCTTGGCCGCCAGCAGGCAATATCCCCTGTCTATCTCCACCCCGACGTACCTGCGTCCAAGTTTCTTTGCCGTGACGCATGCGGAGCCGCTCCCGGCGAAAGGGTCGAAGACCACGCCGCCGGGAGGGCACGAGGCCAGTATCAGCTTGGCCATCAGTTTCTCGGGCTTTTGGGCGGGATGCTCGGTGTTTTCAGGCATGGACCAGAACGGGACGCTGATGTCATCCCAGAAATTGGAAGGGCAGGTCATACGGAACTGGCCGCATTCGGTCTCTTCCCAGTCCTTGGGGATTCCGTTCTCGCGGTAGGGGGCAAGCACGCGCCTCTTCATCTTGACAGCCTCGAGATCGAACCAGTAGTGCCTGGGATCCTTGACCCCGAACCAGATATCTTCCATGCCGTTTTTCCAGTTGGCGGATGCCCCGCGGCCTTTCTCGCGCTGCCAGGTGATGCGGTTCAGGACCGTCAGTTCATCTTCCATGACCCTCTGCAAGGACGATGAGCACTTCCAGTCGCCGCACAGGTAGAGGGAACCATCCGGCTTGAGTTTGGAGCAGACCAGATGGAACCATGTCCGAAGGTACGCTTCATACTGTTCCTGAGGCATGGCCGTAAAGCCGGTTGCACCGAATCTCTTGCTGAGGTTGTAGGGAGGGTCCGCGATGATGAGGTCGGCAAAGCCGTCAGGGAGCATGGCGGCCACCTCGGAGATGTCGCCGTTGATCAGGGTGTCTGCAAAGGAAAGGCCCCCGGCGATGTCCTGCGGGGACAGTATGCCGGGGCCGAGCTCGCGGGCCTCGGCGGCGGATACGGTGATGGTCTTGTTCCTTTTAGAGTGCTCCCTGTTCATCTTTGTTCTTGTTCCGGAAGGTTCCAGATACAAAATTAACAGTTTTTTCTTATCTTCGCATGTTCTTTAAAAAGGAGTGTCGCCCAAAATTCCCCGCATCGATTTAATTTAGAACTTCTTTAAATTAAATTTTTAAAAAGTTATTCTGTCACAGCGCATTAACTTCTTTGTTGATTGTACTGTTGATAACTTTTAAAAGAAATCCTCCCATAATGTACAAAACCTTCCTAATTTTGTAAGGAAGGGACGCCCCAGCAGGGACAGACCGCCGCGCGGCAGTCTGTCCTTTATGCCCCGGTGACGGTGTGCCCCGCTTGACCACAAACCGACAGAATAATACAAAACAGAAATATAAACCATGGAAGTTCGCAAAACCAATGGCTCCTTTGAGGAGTTCGACCGGGAAAAACTGATGAACGGTATCCGGCTGGCTTACGTGACCACGGGCCAGCCTTGTCCTGAGGATGTAGTAGTATCGATCGTCGACAACCTCTACACATACGACAAGATCTCCAGCCAGGAGATCCGCCGTCAGGTCGTCGACTCGCTGATGTCCATCAACAAGAAAGTCGCCCTCGAGTATATCGAGACCTTCGACCGCGGCATGGACCTGCGCAAGAAGAACGACTTCATCAAGGACTATATCAAAGCCTCCAATGCCGCCACCGGCTCCAAGTTCGACTCCAACGCCAACATCACCCACAAGAACATCGTCACCCTCGGCAACGAGCTCTACAAGGAGAACAACATCAAGCAGAACCGCTACATCATGCAGGACAAGATCAAGTCCCTGTACGGCCGTGCGCTGGCGCAGCAGTACATCAAGGACCTCGAGTCCCACGTCCTGTACAAGCACGACGAGAGCGGTACCCCGGGATATCCCTATTGCGTCGCCATCACGATGTATCCTTTCCTGGTCTCCGGCCTGCGTGAACTCGGCGGCGTGTCGGTCGCCCCGACCGACCTCAAGTCCTTCTGCGGCGAGTTCATCAACCTCGTCTACTCCGTCTCGTCCCAGTTCATGGGCGCGGTCGCTACCCCCGAGTTCCTGATGTACCTGGACTACTTCATCCGCAAGGACTACGGCGACGACTACCTCTCCAAACTCAATGACGTGGTGGAGAACAACACCAAGCAGCGCACCCTGCTGAAGGTCATCGACAACTGCTTCCAGCAGGTCGTACATTCGATGAACATGCCTGCCGGCAACCGCGGTTACCAGACCGTCTTCTGGAACATAGGCTACTTCGACAAGCCTTATTTCGAAGGAGTGTTCGGCGACTTCCGCTTCCCTGACGGCAGCGCACCCATCTGGGAGACCCTCTCATGGCTCCAGAAGCATTTCATGCAGTGGTTCAACGAGGAGCGCAACCACTACATCCTCACCTTCCCGGTGGAGACCATGGCCCTCCTGACCGATGGCGGCGACGACTACGCCGACAAGGAGTACGCCGACTTCACGGCCGAGATGTGGGCCAAGGGCCACAGTTTCTTCTGCTACATCTCCAACAGCCCCGACAGCCTCTCGAGCTGCTGCCGCCTGCGCAACTCCCTTACCGACATCGACGCTTCCGACGAGGAGCACAACCACACCACGCACCAGTATTCCATGGGTACCGCTTCCGTGGCCACCGGCTCCAAGTCCGTCATGACCATCAACCTCAACCGCCTCATCCAGGACGCCGCGCGAAAGTATTTCAGGCAGGAAGAAGGCGAAACCCTCGCCCCCGGCATCCCTCTTAAGAAGGACCAGTACGACAAGTACCTCATGTACGAGTACATCCGTGAGGCCGTGACCGAGGAAACCGTCCGCGTGCACAAGTACCAGACCGCCTTCAACGAGATCATCAAGGACTTCCTCAAGGCGGACATGCTCGACGTTTACCGCGCCGGATTCATCGACATGCGCAAGCAGTACCTGACGGTCGGCGTCAACGGACTTACCGACGCAGCCGAGTTCCTCGGCCTTGAAGTCGCCCCCAATCCCGAGTACAAGGAGTTCGTCAACACCCTGCTCGAGACCATCAACATCGCCAACCGCAAGGACCGCACCCGCGATACCATGTTCAATACCGAGTTCGTCCCCGGCGAGAACCTCTCCGGCAAGAACTACAAGTGGGACAAGAAAGACGGTTACTTCGTGTCGCCCAAGCACAACATGTACAGTTCGTACTTCTACAATCCCGAGGACGAGAGCCTGTCGATGATCGACAAGTTCAAGCTCCACGGCGAGGACTTCGTCAAGTTCCTCGACGGAGGTTCTGCACTGCACATGAACATCGCCGAGCATCTCAGCAAGGACCAGTACCGCCGTCTGCTCAACACCGCGGCGCACTACGGCACCAACTATTTCACCTTCAACTGCCGCAACACCGTATGCAATGACTGCGGCTACATCAGCAAGGACACCCTCAGTGTCTGCCCCAAGTGCGGAAGCACCAACCTCGACTATCTGACACGCGTGATCGGTTATCTCAAGCGCATCTCATCCTTCAGTGAAATGCGTCAGGAGGAGGCCCACCAGCGCTTCTATATCGAGAGATGATCAAGTTCGTCCCGGAGATGACCTCCGTCGTCATGGAGGAGATTCCCGACCGCGTTACCCTGGCAGTGGACATATCCAACTGCCGGGGTAACTGCATCGGGTGTCATTCCCCGTTCCTTAAGGAGGATGTCGGCGAAGAACTTACCGCCGACATAATCGATGGACTTGTCAAGGAGAACTTCGGCATAGACTGTTTCCTTTTCCTCGGGGAGGGGAGGGACCCTGACCGCCTCCTTGAACTCGCAGCGCATGTCCGCAGTCTGGGGCTGGTCCCTGCCTTGTACAGCGGACGCCGCGAGGTGGACGGATCGTTCTGGGAGTTTTTCGACTACATCAAAGTCGGCCCGTACATTCCGGAAAGAGGTCCTTTGAACGACCCGGGGACCAACCAGAGGCTGTATCGTGTCCTGGCCCCGGACGAGACTGCCCCGAAAGGCGCGGAGTTCCGCATGAGGGCATCCGGACGCCGTTTCGTCGACATCACCCCGCGATTCTGGCACAGGGGCCTCGAAGCACAGCGCGTTTGAAAAAGCGCGAAAAAAACTTTGCGCGAGTATTGTGTTTTTAAAATTTTTTTCTAACTTTGTAAGCAGTTGGTTAGAGAATAATATGGCAAATGGATTCCAGAAAAAGCAGAAGCGCTCCCAGGCCCAGTCCTGGCAGGGCGTCTGTCGTCGTATCCACCCGGTTGGATAACGAGCCGTTTGCGACAGTATACCTGTAAAACATATTATCCGGTTCTTCCAGCGTGGAGAATCGGATTTTTTCAATAAAGCAGCTTATGGAGAGCAACAGACTGGAACTGGTCAGGTATTCTTTCGAGAAGAAGGCACTTCCCGTGGAAATCCCTGAAGGACGTACTTCCGAGTATTACGGCGAACTCGTGTTCGACCGGCCTAAAATGCGCAAATATCTTAAGCCTGAAGTGCTTAAGGCGCTGCTCGACTGCATCGACAACAGCAAGCCGCTCGACCGCAAGACCGCCGACGGAGTAGCCAGGGGCATGAAGGAGTGGGCGCTTGACAACCACGTCACGCATGTCACGCATTGGTTCCAGCCTCTTACCGAGGGTACGGCCGAGAAGCACGACGCCCTGATTGACTACGACGGTGAAGGGGGAGTGATCGAACAGTTTGACGGCAAGTCCCTCGCACAGCAGGAACCGGACGCGTCCTCTTTCCCCAGCGGAGGCATCCGCGCCACCTTCGAGGCGCGCGGCTACACCGCCTGGGACCCTACGTCCCCCGTCTTCATCCAGGGCGACACCCTCTGTATCCCCACGGTTTTCATCTCCTATACCGGCGAGGCTCTGGATTACAAGACCCCGCTCAAGAAGGCCCTCAAGGCCGTTACAGATGCCGCCCTGCCCATCTGCCGTCTCTTCGACCCCAATGTGAACAAGGTTTTCTGCTACCTCGGTTGGGAGCAGGAGTACTTCCTTGTGGACGAGGCCCTATACGCCGCCCGCCCGGACCTTATGATCACCGGCAGGACCCTGATGGGACACATGTCATCCAAGAACCAGCAGCTTGATGACCATTATTTCGGAGCCATCCCTGCACGTGTCGCTGCCTTCATGCGCGAGCTTGAGGTCGCCGGCCACCGTCTGGGCATTCCCCTGAAGACCCGTCACAACGAAGTGGCTCCCAATCAGTTCGAACTTGCTCCGATATACGGCGAATGCAATCTATCCAACGACCAGAACCAGATGGTGATGAACCTGATGAACACCATTGCCCGCAAGCACGGATTCGTCGTGCTCCTGCACGAGAAACCTTTCGAGGGCATAAACGGTTCAGGCAAGCACAACAACTGGTCGCTCGGCACCGATACGGGCATTCCGCTCCTGGCTCCCGGAAAGGACGCGATGGGCAACCTCCAGTTCGTCACCTTCTTCGTAAACGTCCTTGCGGCCGTTCAGAAGCACAATGCATTGCTTAAAGCCAGCATAGCCAGCGCCACCAACGCTCATCGCCTGGGTGCGAACGAGGCGCCTCCCGCAATCGTCTCGGCCTTCCTCGGCCGCACGATGACTCAGGTACTCCGCAAACTCGTGGACCTGCCGTCCGGCACCCCTGTCGAGATTGCGGGCAAGGAAGGCCGTGGCGTAGGCCTGGAAGAGATCCCCGAGATCTTCGTCGACAATACCGACCGCAACCGCACCTCGCCTTTCGCCTTCACCGGCAACCGCTTCGAGTTCCGTGCCGTCGGATCCTCGGCCAATTGCGGCGAGGCGATGGCCACGCTCAACGCTGCCGTCGCCCAGCAGCTCACTGCGTTCAAGAAGGATCTCGACGCCGAATTGGCTAAGGGCAAGGACCTTAGCATCGCCCTTATCGACACGCTCAAGCCCGTCATCAGCTCCATCCTCGACGTCGTATGCTTCGACGGGAACGGCTACACCGAAGAGTGGAAGAAAGAGGCGGAACGCCGCGGTCTCGACACCGAGACCAACGTCCCTAAGATGATCCGTGCATACCTTGCGCCGGAGGCCCTGGGAATGTTCGCCGAGACCGGAGTGTTCTCCGAGAAGGAGATCCTTGCACGCTGCGACGTCAAGTGGGAGACCTACTGCAAGAAAGTTCAGATCGAGTCGCGCGTGATGGCGAGGATGGCTGCGAATCATATCGTCCCTACCGCCATCGAGTACAAGACCAGGCTTCTCAAGGAACTGTCCCTGAGCAAAGAAGTGTTCGGACGCCTGGAAGGCTGCGATACCGAGCGCAATCTCGTGATGGAGATGTCAGCCCTCATCGAGGAAATCCGCACGCGTGTGGATGCGATGCACAAGGCCCGCAAGGCCGCCAACGGCATCGAGGATGACTACGGCCGTGCGCTGGCGTACCACGGCATCGCCGAGAGCCTCAATGCCCTCCGCAAGCCCATCGACCGTCTTGAAGAGATAGTCGACAACCGTCTGTGGCCTCTGCCCAAGTACCGTGAACTCCTATTTATCAGTTAGTAGTATATTTAAACTAAAGAACCATGGAAAGAATCAAAGTCGCGATTGTCGGTTACGGCAACATCGGCAAGTATTCGCTCGAGGCGGTGGAAGCCGCCCCGGATATGGAATGCGTCGGCGTGGTCCGCAGGAACGGATCTTCCGCCGGATTCCCGGAACTTGCCCCCTATAAGGTAGTTTCCGATATAAGGAAACTCGGCAAAGTGGACGTCGCCATCCTTGCGACTCCCTCGCGTAAAGTCAAGGAGAATGCCGAGATGTATCTGGCAATGGGCATCAACACCGTTGACAGTTTCGACATCCACACCGACATCTGCGCGCTTCGCGCCGCCCTCGATCCGCTGGCCAAGGTCAACGGCGCGGTGAGCGTCATCTCCGCCGGATGGGATCCGGGTTCCGACTCAGTAGTCCGCGCCCTGATGCAGGGCCTTGCCCCCAAGGGCATGACCTACACCAATTTCGGCCCCGGCCGGTCGATGGGCCACTCGGTTGCGGCCAAGGCCATCGACGGGGTCAAGGACGCGCTCAGCGTCACCATCCCCATCGGCACCGGTCTGCATCGCCGTATGGTCTACGTCGAGCTTGAGGAAGGCGCCGATTTCGCCGCTGTCGACGCTGCCATCCACGCCGATCCTTACTTCGCCCATGACGAGACCCACGTACAGCAGGTCGCCAGCGTGGATGACCTCAACGATGTCGGCCACGGTGTCAACCTCGTCCGCAAGGGCGTGTCGGGCAAGACACACAACCAGCATTTCGAGTTCGACATGAGCATCAACAATCCCGCGCTCACCGGTCAGGTGCTGGTCATGGCTGCACGTGCCTCTGTCCGCCAGACCCCCGGCTGCTACACGATGATCGAGATACCGGTCATCGACATGCTTGCCGGCGACCGCGAGACCCTCATCCGCAACCTTGTATAGTATAATAGTTAGTAGTGTAATCCATAGTTAAACGAATCATGAGCAAGTTTACAGACAAGTATGTCGAGTCTTTCATGACCGACCTCATCGCCAAGAATCCCGGCGAAACCGAGTTCCACCAGGCTGTCCGCGAGGTTTTGACCAGCATCGCTCCAGTCCTTGAGGCCTATCCCCACCTCCTGGACAACAAGATCATGGAGCGTATCGTCGAGCCTGAGCGCGTCATCATGTTCCGTGTCCCCTGGACCGACGACAAGGGCGAGATCCACATCAACCGCGGTTTCCGTGTACAAATGAACAGCGCACTCGGCCCCTACAAGGGAGGCATCCGTTTCCACGCCAGCGTCAACCTCAGCATCATGAAGTTCCTCGCTTTCGAGCAGACCTTCAAGAACAGCCTCACCACCCTTCCCATGGGCGGCGGCAAGGGCGGTTCCGACTTCAACCCGCGCGGCAAGTCCGATGCCGAAGTGATGCGTTTCTGCCAGAGCTTCATGACCGAACTCCAGCGCCATATCGGCCAGGACACCGATGTGCCCGCAGGCGATATCGGTGTCGGCGGCCGTGAGGTCGGTTTCCTCTTCGGCCAGTACAAGCGCCTTCGTGACGAGTTCACCGGCACCCTCACCGGCAAGGGCCTTGCATGGGGCGGCAGTCTCCTGCGTCCCGAGGCTACCGGCTACGGCGCCTGCTACTTCGCCCAGGACATGCTCGCCACACGCGGTGAGACCTTCGAGGGCAAGACCGTCGTCGTATCCGGCGCCGGCAATGTCGCCCAGCACGCGGCCGAGAAGGCAATGCGTCTCGGCGCCAAGGTCGTCACCCTCTCCGACTCCGACGGCTTCATCTACGATCCGGAAGGATTCAACGAGGAGAAGATCGCTTATGTCAAGCATCTCAAGAACGCCCTTCGCGGACGTATCAAGGAATATGTAAACCAGTATCCCAACGCCACTTATACCGGAGGCGGCGCGAAGCCTTGGGGCATCAAGTGCGATATCGCCATGCCTTGTGCCACCCAGAACGAGCTTGACGGCGAGGCCGCCAAGACCCTTCTTGCCAACGGCTGCTTCTGCGTGACCGAAGGCGCCAACATGCCTTCCACCCCGGAGGCCATCGAAGCCTTCCAGGCCGCCAAGATCCTCTATTCTCCCGGCAAGGCATCCAACGCCGGCGGCGTTGCGACTTCCGGTCTCGAGATGACCCAGAATTCCATCCGTCAGAAGTGGACTGCCGAAGAAGTCGACGCACAGCTTCACAGGATCATGTCCGACATCCACGCTGCCTGCCTCAAGTATGGTACCGAGGAGGACGGATATATCAACTATGTGAAGGGCGCCAACATCGCCGGCTTCATCAAGGTCGCCAATGCAATGGTTGACCAGGGACTTGTATAATTGATTGAAATGAAGAACAGCACGACATTGATGTCCAGGCGTATCCGCAGCATCCTGCTGATATGCAACAGTTACGACAGCTTCTCCCTTGAGGAGGACGGACGTATTGAAACGCAGATCGCGCAGGAGTATGCGGAACTGGGTCTGAGCAACCCGCCGCAGATCCGTCGTGTGGAGACCACAGCCGAAGCGCTCACCCTCTTCGAAGGAGGGGAGCGCTTCGACCTGGTGGTCACCATGTACTACGTCGGAGAGATCAATGTGTTCGACTTTTCCGAAAAGGCGAAGGGGTACGATCCGGACATGCCGATCGTGCTCCTTTCGTCGTTCTCGAGGGAGATATACCGCAAGATAGAGGCTTTCGGACGCTCCAGCATCGACTATGTGTTCTGCTGGAACAACTCCACCGACCTCATCATCGCCATCATCAAACTCCTCGAGGACAGGATAAACGCCGACGACGACATCATCGGGTCCGGGGTGCAGGGAATCATCCTCGTGGAGGATTCCATCAGGTATTATTCCACATATCTCCCCGCCCTGTACCGTATCGTGCTGCAGCAGAACCGTGAGTCCATCAAGGATACGCTGAACGAACAGCAGCAGATCGCGCGCAAGCGCGCACGCCCCAAGATCCTTATGGCCACGAATTATGATGAGGCCGTAGGACTTTACGAGAAATACAAGGACAATCTCCTCGGCGTCATCACTGATGTGGGCTTCGTTCTCCACAAGGGGGATAAACCTTCAGATGAGAAGATCGATGCGGGTGTGGACCTCTGCAAACTTATCCACAAGGACAATCCCCGCATGCCCATACTCATGCAGTCTTCACAGGAGAGCATGCGTTCCGTGGCGGAAGGGCTTGGTGTGGGTTTCCTGCGCAAGTCCTCAAAGATGCTGGTCCAGGAACTTGAGGACTACATCGAACGCGAATTCGGCTTCGGAGACTTCGTGGCCGTCGACCCCTCGTCGGGAGTCGAGATAGGCCGCGCCCGTGACCTCTACGAATTCGAGAACCTCCTTGCCAACATCCCCGCGCCGGTTTTCAAGGCTCTAGCTGACAAGAACCGCCTCTCCAAGTGGCTCTATGCGAGGGGTATGTTCCAACTCGGGCGCTCCCTGAGCCCCATCCGCTCCGAGGACTATGACGATATCGAATCCCACCGCAAGTATGACCTCAAGATCATACACGACTATCGTATCTCGCAGGCCCTTGGCGTCGTGGCCGCCTTCAATCCCGAGACCTTCAACGATACCATCTGGTTCTCCCGCCTGGGCACCGGATCGATCGGCGGCAAGGCACGCGGACTTGCGTTCCTGAACAATATCCTTCAGAAATACAATCTCTACGACGAGTGGGAGGACGTCCACGTGATGGTTCCGCGTACGCTCGTCATCACGACGGACTGGTTCGACCGCTTCATACAGGAGAACGGCCTCAAATACGTGATCGACTCGGACATCAGCGACAGCGACCTTCTGTCCGAGTTCGTGTCGTCGAACCTTCCGAAGGAACTGCTCGACGCCCTCAGGGCGTTCATCAAGGTCGTAAGGCGACCCCTTGCAGTCCGTTCTTCCTCAAGGCTTGAAGACTCTTATCATCAGCCGTTTGCGGGCGTTTATTCGACGTATATGCTCCCTTGGGCCGAGCATACGGGACAGCAGCTCCGGCTCCTCTCCAAGGCCATCAAGAGCGTCTATGCCAGCGTCTATTTTTCCGCAGCGAAGAGTTATGTCGTATCTTCCGGCAACGTGATTTCCGAGGAGAAGATGGCCATTGTGATCCAGGAAGTTTGCGGCAGCGAGGACCAGGGTTACTTCTTCCCGACCATGTCGGGAGTCGCCCGTTCGGTCAATTTCTACCCCGTCGGTCACGAACGGGCCGAGGATGGCATCGTGAAGATAGCCTACGGACTCGGAAAGGCGGTCGTGGACGGCGAACAGGTGCTGCGCTTTTCTCCAAAATTCCCCAAACATGCCCTGCAGACATCCACTCCGGAACTCACGATGACCGACACCCAGAAGTCGATGCTTGCGCTCAGCATGAAACCCGAGCGTTTCCGGACCTCGGTGGATGATGCCGTCAATCTAGAGAGGCTCAACATCGTGGACTGCAGCAAGTTCAAGTCATTCTCCAGGGTTGTTTCCACCTGGGACTACGCCAATATGCGTATCATCGACTCGGCATTCCCCGAAGGTCCCAAATATGTCACCTTCGCCCAGATGCTCAAATACAATACGCTTCCGGTAGCAGACATTATGGACCGTCTGCTGACGATTGCAAAGGAGGAGATGAAATGCAACGTGGAAATCGAGTTCGCCGCCGATTTCGATCCTGACGGACGGGCGATCTTTACCGTCCTGCAGGTGCGGCCCATCTCCGTCGACACCCGTTTTGCGGATGTCAACTGGGACAAGATCGACACGGAAGGCGCTTTCCTGACCTCAGGCTGCGCCTTAGGCACAGGTTGGGTGGAAGGTGTCACGGATGTCGTTTATCTCAAGCAGGACGCCTGGAATGTGCTCAAGACGCACGAGATGGCTGCCGAGGTGTCCGCCGTCAACGCCAGGATGCAGGAAGAGGGCAGGGGCTATATCCTCATAGGCTTCGGCCGTTGGGGCACCAGCCTCCCGTCACTGGGCGTTCCGGTACGCTGGAGCGACATTTCCGAAGCGAAGGCCATTGTCGAGTGTTCGCTTCCCAATTTCCAGATCGATCCCAGCCAGGGCACGCATTTCTTCCAGAATCTGACATCCTTCAATGTAGGATACATCAACGTCAATCCTTTCGCCCATAACGATGACAGCATGGATTTCACCGTACTGGACGCGATGCCGGCAGTCAGTGAGACCGAATACCTCCGTCATGTGCGGTTCGGGTCCGAACTCCAGGTATGCATTGACGGAAAGACAAACAGAGCAATGATCAAATGCAACGGATAATAATCCTCGATTTCGGGTCCCAGACGACCCAGTTGATAGGCAGGCGGGTGCGCGAACTGCATACTTTCTGCGAAATCCTTCCGTATGATAAATATCCCGTGGATGATCCGGACGTTATAGGCGTCATCCTTAGCGGTTCGCCGCTGAGCGTATACGCCGCAGATGCCGTGCATCCCGACCTCTCGGCCTTCCTTGGCCGGCTGCCGGTGCTCGGTATCTGCTATGGCGCCCAACTGCTCAGTTACAGCCTTGGCGGAAGCGTGGAGCCCGTCGGCACCCGCGAATACGGCCGCGCCTCGCTGAACAGCATAGACGGCAAATGCCGGCTGTTCTCTGGGATCAAAACACCTTCACAGGTATGGATGAGCCACGGCGACTCCATTACTGCACTTCCTGACGGATACCGCCCCGTAGCGTCGACTGACAGTGTGCGTCTTGCCGCCTTCGAGGCAGTGGATGCTCCTGTATGGGGCGTCCAGTTCCATCCCGAGGTAATGCACACTACGGAGGGCTTCAGGCTTCTCGAAAACTTCGTCGTGGGCATCTGCGGCAGCCGCTGCGAGTGGACGCCCGATTCGTTCGTGGAAAGTTCCGTCCAGGAACTCCGCGCCACGCTCGGCGACGACAAAGTCGTCCTCGGCCTGAGCGGCGGCGTGGACTCTTCGGTTGCCGCCGTGCTGCTCAACCGCGCCGTCGGCGCCAACCTCACCTGCATCTTCGTCAATCACGGACTGCTGCGCAAGAACGAGTTCGAAAATGTGATGGAAGACTATAATGGCTTGGGGCTCAATGTAATAGGCGTTGACGCCTCTCAGGAATTCCTATCGGCGCTGGCAGGGGAGTCCGACCCGGAACGCAAACGCAAGATCATCGGCGGCAAGTTTGTCGAGGTCTTCAACGCCGAAGCCGCCAAGATAGGCGGTGCCCGTTGGCTCGCCCAGGGCACCATCTACCCCGACCGCATCGAGAGCAGCAACATCACCGGCAAGGTCATCAAGAGTCATCATAACGTGGGAGGTCTTCCTAAGGAAATGAAACTCAAGCTCTGTGAGCCGCTCAAGTGGCTCTTCAAGGACGAGGTCAGAGCCGTCGGCCTGAGCCTCGGAATGCCCCGTCGGATGGTGTTCCGCCATCCTTTCCCCGGACCCGGACTCGCTGTGCGTATCCTAGGGGACATCACTCCGGAAAAGGTGCGCATCCTCCAGGACGTGGACGACATCTTCATGCGCGGCCTCCGTGACAACGGCCTGTACGACAAGGTCTGGCAGGCCGGGGCCATACTCCTTCCCGTACGCACTGTAGGAGTGATGGGAGACGAACGTACATACGAGAGGGCCGTCGTGCTTCGTGCTGTCACCAGCAGCGATGCCATGACTGCCGACTGGGCTGATCTTCCCTCCGCATTCCTGCGCAACGTCAGCAACGAAATCATCAACAAGGTCAAAGGTGTGAACAGGGTGTGCTATGACATATCTTCCAAGCCGCCTGCAACCATAGAATGGGAGTAGAACTATGTGTGGTATAGTTGGTTACGTGGGTGACAGGCAGGCCTGCCCCGTACTCGTGAAAGGCCTCAGGAGACTCGAATACCGCGGTTATGACAGTGCCGGAGTGGCGCTGGTCGGAGAGGATGGCAGTCTCAATGTCTACAAATGCAAGGGCAAGATCGATGCCCTGGAACACTTCCTGGCTGACAAAGATACTGCCGGAACGATAGGTATTGCCCATACCCGTTGGGCCACGCACGGCGAGCCGAACGACACCAATGCGCATCCGCATTTCTCTTCGGACGGACGCATCGCAATGATCCACAACGGCATCATCGAGAATTACCGTGTCCTGAAGGAAGCGCTGGCAGCCGAAGGCATAGCCTTCAGGAGCGAGACTGACTCGGAAGTGCTCGTCAACCTCATAGAGTATATCCGCAATTCCGAAGGCTGTACGCTTGAGGAAGCCGTGCGCCTCGCTCTCAAGAAAGCCGTCGGCGCCTATGCGATAGCGGTAATCGAGCGTGGCAACCGCGACAGGATCATCGCCGCCCGTCAGAGCAGCCCGATGGCAATAGGAGTGGGGGAGGGTGAGTATTTCATCAGTTCGGACGCTTCCTCTATCGTCGAGTACACGCACGAGATCGTCTATGTCGAGGATGGGGAGATTGCCGTGATCGAGCGCGGAAAACCCCTTCAGCTCGTCACTCTAGAGAATACTGAGGCTGACGTGAAGGTTACCACCCTCGACATATCCATCTCCGACCTGGAAAAAGGAGGGTATCCGACCTTCATGCTCAAGGAGATAAACGAGCAGCCGCGCACCATCGTAGACTGCATCCGTGGCCGAGTCAACTCGGAGAGCGGCCGGGTGATATTGTCCGGCATCCGCGACAATATCGACCGCTGGCTCGGTGCCCGGCGCGTGATTTTCGTAGCCTGCGGAACTTCCTGGCATGCATCGCTGATCGGAAAACAGTTGTTCGAGAATATCTGCCGCATACCGGCTGAAGTCGAGTATGCATCCGAGTTCCGTTACCGCAATCCTGTGCTCTATAAGGATGATGTCGTAATCGCTGTCTCGCAGTCCGGAGAGACTGCGGACACCCTTGCCGCCATCACGCTTGCGCGCAAGGCGGGCGCCTTTGTCTACGGTATCTGCAACGTCATCGGCTCCAGCATTGCCCGGGCGACCGACAGCGGCACATACGTGCATGTCGGCCCGGAGATTGGCGTAGCCTCGACGAAAGCTTTCACTGGACAAGTGACGGTCATGGCGATGATGGCACTGGCGATAGCCGAAAGGAAAAGGACGGTATCTCCGGAATATTATGATGAAGTCGCACGCGGCCTTCTTTCACTGCCCGAGAAACTCAAGGAGGTCCTGGAGGTCGGAGGACAGATCGCGGACTTGGCCAAGATCTTTACCTATGCGCATAATTTCATCTACCTCGGGCGTGGATACAACTATCCCACTGCCCTGGAAGGCGCTCTAAAACTCAAGGAGATCAGTTATATACACGCGGAGGGCTATCCGGCTGCCGAGATGAAGCACGGCCCTATCGCGCTCATAGACGCAGAGATGCCTACTGTGGCCATCGTCACTCCGGACGTGACTTACGAAAAGACTCTCAGCAATGTCGAAGAAGTAAAGGCCCGCGGCGGAAAGGTCATCGCCGTAATGGCCAGGGGAGACGAAACTGTCCGCAAGATTGCGGACTATGTGATCGAAGTGCCTGCCACGATCGACTGCCTTATGCCCATCATAGTCTCGGTTCCCCTGCAAATGCTCGCTTACTATATAGCCGTCTACAAGGGACGCAATGTCGACCAGCCCCGCAATCTCGCCAAATCCGTAACGGTCGAATAGCCCTGCCTTACGGCTGTCGGGCCAAGGAACGTGGTTTCTGGGCCCAAAATGTGTACGTTGCAGGCAAATGGGCCCATGAACGTGGTTTCTGGGCCCAAACAAGTAATTATGTGGGCAAACGGGCCTGAGGACGGCGATTCCGGGCCCAAGATGGTCACTTTCCTGTCTGGAATAATGATTCGAGGACCAGGATGTCCATTTTAAGCATGCGGGCGATTTGCTTGATGGTAGCGTTGTATTCGTAATGCAGTTCTCTTGAGACCTCGATCTTTGCCTGTGTAGGAAGAAGATTGGGACGTCCTGCGTTGTATTTCTCGCGGCAGATTCCAAGGACAATCGTGTAGAGGTCATCATCGGTGTAGTAGATACTTTCTCCAATCTCCCGCGCTATCTCCTTCATGTTTTCTATATTCCGGGATATCGCCGAAAAATAATGGCTGGCATTCCTGAACAGGCCCTCGCCAGAGGCAATGTCGCAGAAGGTCGATGGAGGGATAGATCCGTCCATGAATGGCATTCCGGCAAAACCGTCTAGTTTATGCGTATGGTAACAGTCACGTATGAGTGCCTTTGGAATGGTGTCGCGGCAGTCCTTGACCCTTATTTTTGCATCCGGGTTGAAATAGAATCTGTTAGCACCCCAAGGGTAATTGAACGGCGTGGAATCTCTTTGTACCAGGAAGCCGTTGCGATTGTTGTAGACGATGACGTTGCGTATATCGCGAAGTGACTCGATCTTCCTTATTTTGAAATTCCATCCGCTCAGGCTGTCCGGCCTGCCTCTGGATGCAAGGTAATTGCCGAGGAATTTCCTCAGCATAGCGAACATTTCTGCTATTTCATTTTCAGAGCCGGTGATAGTTATGTGAAGATGATTGCTCATCCACTGGAAGGTTAGAACTCTGATTGAGGGGAATCTGAGGACACAGATAGCCAGCAAGGTCATGGCGACGCGATAATCCTCATCCGTGACAAGGATAACGGAATGATTCTCGGGCGTGTAGAGGTGCCAGCAAGGGCCTAGTTGGCGAAAGACAGATTCGCAACGGCTTTCTTCGATGGTAAACGAGTATTTCATAGTCATCGGTTTTGCCCAAGATAAAGAAAAGTTGCAGACCGAATATTCAAAAAAATATATTTCGAGGGGTAAAATATCTTTTTTTAGGTTTTTCCCATTTTTTGGGCCCGCGCATGACCGGAGTATCATTCCATTCTGAGTGGGAAAACAAGCAACCGTCCGGGGTTGCAGCATAGCCGGCCCGGGAAGTTGGCCTATGGGCCCGAAATGAGGTTACAGCGAGGGAATGGGCCTGAGAAGACGGACTCCGGGCCCGAAACGGAGGTATCGCGGGCAAATGGGCCCGGGAAAGTGATCTGTGGGCCCGGGAAAGGGGATTCCGGGCCCGAAACGGGATGGTTATGGGCAAACGGGCCTGGGGACGGCGTTTCCGGGCCCTAGGAGAGGACGGCGTCGGCCAGGGCTTCGAGGGCGGGGAGGTCGGTGGCCTTCATGCGGCTGCGGATCGTGACGACCTGCTCGACGAGCTCGATATTCTTCATGTTGCCGACCATCTCTTTCATCACGCGGGCGGCAGAAGGAGCCCAGGAACCATTCTCTATCAGAGCGACCCGACGATTGGAGTAGTTCTTAATCTGAAGCCTGTGAAGGAATTCATACATAGGTGTGAACAGACCAGCATCGTAGGATGATGCAGCCAATACCATGGTGGGATAGCGGAAGGCGTCCTCGACATTCTCTGCGATGTCGGAGCGGCACAGGTCGCTGAGCACGACTTTCCGGGCGCCTTTGGCGCGGAGGATGTCGGCGAAGCGCTCCGCTGCTTCGAGCGTGCCTCCGTGGATGGAGGCCACGGCAATGAAGATGCCGTCGGACTCAGGTTCGTAGCGGCTCCAGGTGTCGTAAAGTGAGACGTAGTCGCCGAGATTGTCCTCCAGGACGGGGCCGTGGAGAGGGCGGATGGTCTTGACGGGGAGTTTGCCTACCTTGGCCAGCAGGGCCTGGACCTGTGCACCGTATTTTCCGACGATATTGAAATAATACCTGCGTCCCTCGCAGGCCCAGTCATCGTCATCGCGGCCGTAGAAACCGCACTTGGACAGCGCACCGAACTTGCCGAAGGCGTCGGCGCTGTACAATGCGCCGTCGGCCGCGTCGAAAGACACCATGACCTCAGGCCAATGGACCATCGGGGCGGCGAAGAAACGCAGGCTGTGCTTTCCGAGTTCCAGTACGTCGCCTTCCTTGACGGTCTGCGTCCTTCCGGCCAGGTCGATGCCATCGAAGAACTGCCCGAGCATCTGAATGGCCTTGGCGCTGGCCACAAGTACAAGGCCGGGATAGGCTCCGAGCGCCCAGGCTATGAGCGCGGAGTGATCGGGCTCCATATGATGTACGACAAGATAGTCGGGTTCGCGGCCGGCAAGGGCCTCTACGAGGTTGGCTTTCCACTCCTCGCCCTTGCGGGCGTCGGAGGTGTCCATTACGGCAACCTTTTTGTCGAGGATGACATAGGAGTTGTAGGACATGCCATCAGGAACTATATACTGGCTTTCAAAGAGGTCGAGGTCCAGGTCGTCGACTCCGATATATTTTACACTGTCGTTCAGGGATACGGTCATGGCGGTTGGTTTTGGTCGGGGACAAATATACGAAACAGTTTTGAGAAATGGATTTGGATTGCTATTTTTGTATAAATAACCAATTAATCTCATCGATATGTCAAAGTACGTTTGTGACCTTTGCGGCTGGGAGTATGATCCCGAAGCCGGATATCCTGAAGGTGGTATCGCTCCCGGAACTCCTTGGGAGGACGTTCCCGCCGATTTCGTCTGCCCGCTCTGCGGAGCTTCGAAAGAAGAGTTCTCCGAGGCGTAGACCATGAGGAAAATCCTTCTTGTCGCCCTCTTGCTTATGGCCGGGCTCGGAGCCCAGGCAAAGCTTTCCCTCAGACATCCTACGGGCGACCACATGGTGCTCCAGCAGAACGCGGAAGCGGCTGTCTGGGGCTTTGCTTCACCCGGCTCCGCCGTGACCGTCACCCCTTCCTGGGACGGAAAGTCATATAATGTAAAGGCCGATGCCTCAGGGCATTGGACCGCCAGGGTCAAGACCCCTGCCGCCGGTTACGAGACCTATACCATCAGTGTATCCGGCGACGGCTCGGCACTCACCATCCAGGATGTCCTGGTCGGCGAGGTCTGGCTCGCTTCCGGGCAGTCCAACATGGAGATTCCCCTTCGCGGCTTCACCAACTGCCCGATCGAGGGCTACAATGAAGTGATCACCAGGGCACCCGCCCGCAACAAGGTGCGGATGTTCTATGCCCGTGCCGACCAGTCTGACGAGCCTCTCGAAGAGATCCGCCTTACGGACGGATGGCAGGGAGCCGACCCCAATACCATACCCGAGATGAGTGCGGTCGGCTATTTCTTTGCCTGCAAACTCAACGAGGTCCTTGACATTCCCATCGGTATCGTCGCCTTTGCCAGAGGCGGCGCCCGTGTCGAGAGCTGGCTTCCCCGTGCGACCCTGGCCTCTTACGGGACAGAAGACCTGACCCCCGCCGGCGTTGAGAAGGTTATCTTCTATCAGCGTCCTTTCCAGATGTACAATGCCATGGAAGTCCCGCTGCAAGGCTATACCGCCCATGGATTCATCTGGTATCAGGGCTGCTCCAACGTCGGCCACGAAGACCAGTTCGTCGCCCGCATGTCCGACCTGGTCAAGCAGTGGCGCAGCGACTGGGGTGACACCGACTGTTCGATGCCATTCTATATGGTTGAGATTGCTCCTTACCTGTATTCACAGGACAATGGCGACAGCGGAGCGCGCCTACGCAAGGCGCAGCACGACGCCGCCAAGGCCATCCCCAACTCCGGCATAGTCTGCACTAATGACCTCGTCGCTCCGTTCGAGGCCGACAACATCCATCCCTGCAAGAAGGAGCCGATAGGCAACCGTCTGGCTTACATCGCGCTTAACAGGGAGTATGGTTTCAAACGCGTTGCCTGCGACTCTCCCGAGGCCACGGAACTGTTCAAACGCCAGGCTACTGCCAATGAGATCAACGTCAGGATCGCGAACTGCCCCAACGGCATAGACCGCATCCACGAGATAGAAGGTCTGGAGGTATGCGGCGATGACGGCATCTGGCAACCTGTCCGGAGCATCAGATACAACGGCGATACCATGAGCATCACCGTCGATGAAGTTAAGGATCCCAAGGCAGTGCGATACGGCTGGGCTGACTTCAAGCCTGGCAACATCCACAGTGTCGAAGGCCTTCCGCTCGTTCCGTTCAACCTCAGGCTGGGCGACTGAGCGCGTTTATCCCATTGATGTGAAATGCTTTCCCTGCACGCTTTCCAGATATTCCTGATAGTGATGGCGCTGATCGCCGTGGTGGTGTTCATAAGCCTGTTCTTCGTGGATGCCGGTTACGGCAAGTTCTATCAGCCCAAATGGGGCCCGTCAGTCAACAACCGCCTCGGTTGGGTATTGATGGAGGCCCCCGTATTCGTGGCCATGCTTCTCCTGTGGTGGTTTTCCGACCGCAGGGGAGACATTGTCCGGCTGGTATTCCTGCTGCTTTTCGAACTCCACTATTTCCATCGTTCGTTCATCTTTCCCCTGCAGATCCGCGGCCGGAACCTGATGCCGTTCAGCATCATACTGATGGGGGCGCTGTTCAACACGCTCAATGCGTTCATGCAGGGAGGATGGATCTTCTATCTTTCACCCGAGGAATATTATCCGGCGGGCTGGCTGACCAGCCTGCCGTTCATTGCAGGCACTGCGCTGTTCTTTTTCGGTATGTCGGTCAACATAGGTTCCGATACCATCATCCGCAACCTCAGACAACCCGGAGACACCGCACATTACCTTCCCAAGGGAGGTATGTTCCGCTATGTGACCAGTGCCAACTACTTCGGAGAGTTCCTCGAGTGGGTTGGATTCGCCATCCTCACCTGGTCCTGGTCCGGAGCAGTTTTCGCCCTCTGGACCTTTGCAAACCTCGCTCCGAGGGCAGCCAGGATATACGACATGTACAGCCGGGAATTCCCCGACGAGCTGGACACGTCGAAGACCAAACGCATGATACCTTTCATCTATTGACGGCATGGCTTCCATAGATTCTCCCATATTCACTCCCGTAAGCATTGGACCGGTGACCTTGCGCAACCGCGTGATCCGCTCCGCAGCATTCGAGAACATGGCTTACGGCAACAAGCCCTCCCAAGACCTGAAGGACTATCACGTGGCGGTTGCGCGAGGGGGAGTGGGCATGACCACCCTGGCCTATGCTTCAGTCAATCGCAGCGGCCTGTCGTTCGACGGACAGTTGTGGATGCGGGAGGAGATCGTACCAGCCCTGAAGGAGATTACGGATGCCGTCCACGCCCAGGGCGCAAAGGCATCCATCCAACTTGGGCATTGCGGCAATATGACACATCGTTCGACCTGCGGTTGCATGCCAGTCGGCGCTTCGGGCGGTTTCAATGTCTATTCTCCGACTTTCGTGCGGGCATTGCGTGAGGACGAAATCGAAGGGCTGGTCGAAGATTTCGGCCACTCCGTGGGCCTCGCCAGACAGGCTGGATTCGACTGCGTCGAGATCCACGCCGGCCACGGCTACCTCATCAGCCAATTCCTTTCGCCTTATACCAACCGCCGTCACGACCGCTTCGGCGGATCGCTCGAGAACCGCATGCGTTTCATGAGGATGGTGATACGGCGAGTGATGGAGGCTGCAGGTGATGACATGGGAGTATTGGTGAAGATGAACATGTACGACGGATTCCGGCGCGGCATGCAGCGCGGGGAATGTCTCGAGGTTGCGCGCGAACTCGAAAGGCTGGGCGTACACGCGATCGTACTTTCCGCCGGCTTCGTGAGCAAGGCCCCCATGCAGGTGATGCGCGGGGCCATGCCGCTGCGCACGCTGGCGCATTATATGGATTTCCGTAAATTCTGGTGGCTCAAGGCTTTCGTCAGGCTTTTCGGGCGCATAGTCATCCCCACGGTGCCATACAAGGATGCCTATTTCCTGGATGATGCCGTTGAATTCCGCAAGGCACTTTCCCTGCCTCTGGTCTATGTCGGGGGCATGGTCTCGCGCTCATCCATCGAGAAGGTACTTGACGCAGGATTCGAAGCAGTGCAGATGGCAAGGGCGCTGGTACGCGACACTGACTTCGTGAATAAACTGCGCAGCGGCGAGGTGGAACGCAGCGGGTGCAGACACTCCAATTATTGTATCGGACGCATGTATTCGCTTCAGATGAAGTGCAACAGCTGCATAGAGGGGCTCCCCAAGCAGTTGCGCAAGGAGATCGACAAGGCGGAGGAGAGATGGTCGCACTGATCACTGGAGGAAGTTCAGGCATGGGCCTGGCATTCGCCCGCGGGCTGGCAGCCCGGGGGTATGACCTGGTAATAGTCAGCAACCGCGGGGAGGAATTGGAGGCCGCCGCAGCGGCCCTGGCTGCGGAGTACCCCGTCGGGGTACGCACGCGCTGCCAGGACCTGGCCGCGCAGACGGCGGCCGACGCGCTTTTCGAGTGGTGCGTCTCCGAAGGCATACTGCCTGACATCCTGGTGAACGATGCCGGGGTGTTCTTCTTCAAAGAATTGCAGGTCAATGACTTGGATCGCGTTCAGGCGATGCTCGACCTGCACGTTACGACTGTAACGAGGCTCTGCATACTCTTCGGGCAGCAGATGAAGGAGAGGGAGAGCGGTTACATCCTCAACGTCTCCTCCATGGCCGCCCGTATCCCTGCGCCTGGCATAACCGTCTATTCCGCCACGAAGGCTTATCTCCGCAGTTTCGGCCGCTCGTTGTCCTATGAACTCGAGCCTTACGGTGTACATATGACCACGGTCTGTCCGGCGGCCATCGCAACGCCGCTTTACAGACTTGACCCGAAACTCATGAGACTCGGAGTGCGCATAGGACTCATCCGTACTCCCGAATGGCTCGTGCGACGAGCGCTCAAAGCCATGTTCCGCGGCCGACGCATGCTTGCTCCGGCATTCATGAACGTCTGGCTGCCGGCACTCGTCGCCGCCCTTCCCGGACCGGTGGTACGCAAGTTGTGGAAAAGATTCAAATAGAATGGACGGGACGGTCATCATCACCGGCGCGACAGGCGCGATGGGAGCTGCTGCAACGCGGGCGCTTGCCCTGCGGGGCAGCACAGTCCTGATGGCCTGCCGTAACGTCCTGAAGGCTGAAGAAGTGCGCAACCGCATACTCGCAGAAGTGCCCGGGGCGGATATCAGGATAGGGAAACTCGACCTGTCGCGGACGAACTCTGTACGGACTTTCGTTGACAGCCTGGGGCCAGAGCCTATATCCGCGCTGTTCAACAATGCAGGTGTCATCAGCCGGGAATACTCCTTGACTGCCGACGGCTTTGAGAACACCTTTGCCGTCAATTATTTCGGTCCTGTCCTCCTGATGCGTCTGTTACTTCCGAAGATGATTCCAGACGCGGTCGTGGTAAATATGGTTTCCCTCACCTGCCGCTACGTATCCATAGACGGGAATTCTCTAAAACCTTCCGGGAAGGATTTCTCGCAGTTGGGCACATACGCCCGCTCGAAACTGGCACTGTTGCGTTTCTCGCTGGAGTTTGCCCGCCGCCATCCCGAAGTCAGGGTAAACCTTGCCGATCCCGGGATTGTCAATTCCAATATGATAGACCTGGGCCACTGGTTCGACCCGCTTGCGGACGTGCTTTTCCGCCCGTTCTGCAAATCGCCGGAAAGGGGAGTGCAACCAGCCCTTAACGCCCTCTTTTCCGGGGAGAGAAACCGTTATTTCGTGGGTAAGCGATGCCGGGCGATTCCTTCCGTATATCTAGATCCTGACCTAGATCTCCGCCTTTGGCTGACCACTGAGGACATCCTCCGCAACGAATTGAACCTGTAGGAAATGAAAGCCCTCCGCATAGTAATACCGATCCTTTTTGCTGCTGCACCATTGTACGCCCAGCGCGTCGAACTCGTTCCGTTCGGCGATTTCGAACAGTGGTCCACACGAAGCATCAAGGAATCGGCGATACTCGGCGGCGAGACAAAGACTCTGTATACGCTTGGATCGGATCATTCCCGGACCCCATGGGCGTCTTCGAATGTTTACGCCAAGGTTTCCGGCGTGACCAAGACGAGCCTTTCGGTGGAACCCGACAATGGCCCGTCAGGCCGTTGCGCTAAGTTGTCCACCGTCATGGCATCCTGCAGGGTGGCCGGATTGGTTGACATCGAAGTCCTCGCCACTGGTTCACTCTTCTGGGGCAAGCTTTTCGAGCCGATAACGGGCGTCAGGAACCCGTATGCC
Source organism: Bacteroidales bacterium (assembly GCA_017519865.1). Classification (GTDB taxonomy): domain Bacteria; phylum Bacteroidota; class Bacteroidia; order Bacteroidales; family UBA932; genus Cryptobacteroides. The sequence continues at coordinate 122,610 of JAFWRQ010000024.1, forward strand.
AACATGGACTGGGGTATCCCCTTTACAGGCCGTCCTGAGGCTTTATTGCTGGATTACAAGGCTTTCCTGCCTGCGACCGGCAAGATCCTCAAGGGCACGACCCTGCGCAAGACTGAGATACCGGGGGAAGACCCTTGCCAGGTAATGCTTATCCTGCAGCGCAGATGGGAGGATGCCGACGGCAACATCCATGCAGAGCGTGTCGGTACCGCTTTCCTGCGCATAGGGGCAACGACTCAGGGCTGGGTGAAGGACAGCCGGGTCCAGGTCATATACGGTGATGCTCGTAAAAATCCCGGTTACAAGGCTTATATGGGCCTGATAACCGGGGAGAAAACATTGTATGCCGTGAACAGCAGGGGAAAACGCGTGCCGGTAAGGGAAGAAGGCTGGGCGGATCCGGAAACCCGGTGTACCCATGCCGTACTCCATATATCTTCCGGCTGTCAGGGCGGTTTCACCGGAGCTCCCGGCAACACCCTGTGGGTGGATAATCTACGGATAGAGTACCCTGAGCAGTAATCCTACTACTTGAAGAGCAGACGGGCGAAGGTATTGAGATACAGACGCCAGTTGAACCATACGTGGCCGCCGTCGGAAGCGTAGATGGTGTGCTCCATGCCGTTGCGCTCGAGGGCCTTGTCGAGGACCTCGGTGCCGGGCCATGCGAAGTCGTCGGTGCCGCAGCCTACCCAGTAAAGCTTATAACCGGCCTTCTTGATGCCCTGGAGCTGTTCGTCGAGCTGAGGGCTGTCCTGGATACCGCAGCTGAGGGGGCAGATGTAGTCGAATACGTCAGGATAGAGGATGGTGGCACGGGTGGTGTGGCCGCCGCCCATTGACAGACCTGCGATAGCCCTGGAGGCCTTCTTGGGGATGGCCCTGAAGTTCTTCTCGATGAACGGGACGATCTCGGTCACGAGGCTCTTGACATAGGCATCCTGCTCGGTTACCTGCTTGGTGGGAAGGTTGAGGGTGCTGGCAGCCTGCTGTCCAGGATTGCCGTTAGGCATGACGACGATCATAGGCTCAGCAAGACCCTTTTCGATAAGGTTGTCGAGGATCTGGGCGGTGCGGCCCATCGAGGTCCAGGCCTCCTCGTCTCCACCGGCTCCGTGAAGGAGGTAGAGGACAGGGTATTTCTTCTTGGGGTTGGCCTCGTAGCCATAAGGGGTGTAAACGGTCAGACGACGGTTGATGCCGAGGATCTTGCTGTCATACCAGGGATGGCTGACAGTTCCGCGCTGGTTGGCCTCGACGTAGTTCTCGCTGCGCTCGCCGGGGATGATGACCATGCTGAGGAAGCGGGTACCGTCACGCTGGACAAGGATGTTCTGAGGGTCGTTGACAGAGACGCCGTCCACTACGAAGTTGTAGGTATAAATCTCCGGGCGCGGGCAAGGGATCTTGACTTCCCATACATTGTTGGCTCCGCGGACCATGTCCATCGGACGGGTCCAGGAAGTGCTGAGACGCACATAGGTGGCGTAGTCGGCACGGAAGCGGAAGGTAACACTGTCATTCTGGATCTCAGGGGAAACGACGCGGCCGCCTCCTCTCTGGAAGTTGGCCAGTTCCTGGGCGTTCAAGGCTCCTGCAACCATGCAGAGCGATGCGATAACGGTAAGGATTTTTTTCATATACGGTAATAGTTAAGTGTGTGTGTTTTTGCAAAGATACGTATTCACGCGGTTAGCGATTATACCGAAACGTCAATCTTTTTTCAGATATGTTCAACCTTCCCCCTTTGTTTAAGTGAAGCTATTTCGTATATTAGCGATATGAAAAGAATAGCGTGTTTCATCATAGCCGTTTTGGCACTTGCCGCCTGCAGGCCTGCATCCATTGAGCCAGGCTACATCGTCCAGGTATCGCTCGGAAGCTGGGATTCTCCGGATTATACTGCCGGGGAGATCATAGACCGCATAGATTCAGTCAGTTCCCTCATCAATGTGAAAAAGGTAATCATCGGCTGGAGCCTGGACAAGGACATATACCACAGTGTAGGGTCCTTCCTGCACGGTAAAGGCATCGAGATGCTGCTCTGGCTCCCGGTTTTCGCCGAGACGGATGAAGTCTGCGATAATATACCTGCAGTCGACCTCTGGGGCGATGTTCCGGCCAATTACGACCTGGCGGCCGGGGAAGGCTTCCGCTTCAACTGCCCGTCCGATCCGCGCAATGCCGCCAACATCATATCCCTTTATGACCGCTGTTTCAGTGACTGCGGCTTTGACGGCGTGTTCCTGGACCGCATCCGCACCCAGTCATTCGTGGGAGGTGTGAACGGAGTGCTCAGCTGCGGATGCCCCGAGTGCGTGCGGCGCTTCGCCGCCGAAGGCGTGGACATCGATGCGGTCAAAGAAGAATGTACTGCCAAGGGCGATGCCTTTTTCTCGGTCAGTTCCTATGCTCCCGAGACCGGTTTCGTGTTCGAAAACCCTGTTGCCGCGTCCTATTTCAAGGCCAAGGGCCATATCGTAAGCGGCTCTGTAGCAGCCATTGCCGACAGCCTGCGCAGCCGCGGTCTCGAGATCGGAATGGACCTGTATGCACCCTTCATGGCTCCTTTCGTCGGCCAGGACTACAGCATCCTTTCGCAGCATGCCGACTTCATCAAGCCGATGCTCTATCGCATGACTTTCGCTCCAGCGGGAATGGGATTCGAGTACGGCCTCATGCGCGATGCCATCCCTGATGCCTCCGGATATCCTGAGTTTGCGATGGAACTCGCCTTCCTCGATTCACAGCTTGATGCCATGACGCCCTATCCTTGTGCCAAGTATCCCGGCATCGAGATCAACTATCGTGAAGGTGTCGCTCCGACGTCTCCCGGGTATGTGACGGAGTCGCTCGAAGCTGTCATCGCCCACTCCTTTGAAGGAGCAGTACTGTCCTGGAACATAATGGAAGCACCCGACTCGCATATCGCCTGTCTGGGCAGATAATATCAAAAATGAATTATATGAAAAGGGTATTTGTTTTATCGCTCGCGGTTTTCGCAGTCTGCGTTTTATGCAGTTCCATCAATCGTGTGAACGGGAAGGATGTCCCCAAGGACAATGAAACCGTCTTCCAGTTTGAGCAGAACAACAAGACAGCTCTCAAACAGAGCGTCATCGGAGAAAAATTCCTTGACCTGGAGGAGGCCGACCGTAACGGCGACCTTCACAAACTTAGCGAGTATGTTGGAAAAGGGAAGTGGGTACTTGTCGATTTCTGGGCATCCTGGTGCGGGCCCTGCAAGGTTGAGATGCCCAATGTCGTTGCCGCCTACAAGAAGTATCACGACAAAGGATTCGAAGTCGTTGGCCTGTCTTTCGACCGGGAGAAGGAACCCTGGCTAAGGGCAATTACCGAGTGGGATATGCCCTGGATCCATCTCTCTGACCTTAAGTACTGGGATACGGTAGCCAGGACAGTGTACAATGTTGACGCCATCCCCGACAATCTGCTGATCGATCCCGAAGGCACCATCGTTGCCCGCGGCCTCCGCGGTAAAGCCCTGGAAGACAGGCTTTCCGCGATATTCAAGTAAGTGAACATATTTTGCTCCCTTTTTCTTATCTTTACAATCAAAACTTACTTAAAAACTTTATCTATGGCAAAGTCAGACATCAAGAAGCAGAATTCTCCTGAGATCACTGTCATCTGGAAGGAGAATGTCCCCGAAGCCACTTATTTCAAGAGCAACGACTACAGCATCGTGGCTAAGGTGGAGAACGGACAGTATATTATCACTCGATACGGCTGGGATGAGGATCCCGACAAGGGAGAGAGCCTCATCGTCTCCAAGAAAGATACCCTCCGGCTGATGGACAGCCTGAGGGTCAAGAATCCTGATACCCTCGTCAGGGCCCTTGGAAAGAGGTTTGCGCTCAAGGACCCGCACAACTCCTTCGCCAAGATACGTACATCCCTCATGCGCAGAGGCATTCCCTATAAACAAGTATAAGATGAGAGTACATTCCAGACTTCTTTGTGTAATCGCCTTTTGCCTTCTGGCTTTCTCCTGCGGAGATAATACTCAGCGTTCCATCAGTGATTACTCCTTTACGGACACAGTGGCATCTGCGCTGGCTAACGGCGGGCAGATAGACCTTGGCGAACTTCAATGGACGAGGGAACCCGGGTCATTTGCCATCAAAGGCGACACCTTAACAGTTACCACTTTGCCTCACACCGACCTTTGGCAACGCACTTACTATCATTTCCGCAATGACAATGCACCGGTCTTCCAGATGAAGACCCGGGAGCAGTATTTCAGTTTCGTTGTCAAGACGGATTTCACGCAGAGCCACCAGCGTTTCGACCAGTGCGGCATCGTGATGTACCTGGACAGCGACAACTGGCTCAAGGGTTCGGTGGAGTTCGAGAATGAAGAATTCCAGCATCTGGGCAGCGTCGCTACCAATAACGGGTATTCAGACTGGGCAACCACGGCCATCCCGGCCGATGTTAAGACCATGTGGTACCGCTTCTCCCGCAGGGCAGACGACTATTGTATCGAATGCTCCAGCGACGGCGTTAACTTCAGCCAAATGCGTATATGCCACATGTACGCCGGTGCCGACGAGATCAGCTTCGGCGTATATGCGTGTTCTCCTGAAGAATCATCTTTCACGGCCGTTTTCACGGACATGAAGATAACGGAGTGCATGTGGAAGGCCCACGACGGCCAGCAGCCTGACGAATAGTTCAAGCCCACTCAAAGTTTTCTTTTCCGGCACCAATCCCAATGGCTGGCTGACGAAGGTGCCGCTCCGGACGGGGTCATACTGATTGCACCGGGGTCGGTCATCAAGGAAGCCTGCCAGGGCGGAAAGTTCTTCAATGCCCGTTTCGACCCCAAGGATCCACCGGAGTTCATACGCTGCTGGGGGCTGATGAAGTTGGGACGGGAATACCTTCTGACGACGCAGCAACTGGATATTTATGGGACAGCATCGTCATATAAAGGTCCTGTGAGGATCATCCACGGGACAAATGACAACATAGTCCCCATGTGGTGCAGCGAGAGATTCATGAAGACTTATGGAGCGCAATCCGAACTGGTTGTAATTGAAGGCGAGAATCATCTGATCTCCCGTAAGCGGAAAGACGTGGCAGCCTCCGTGACAGAGTTTTATCAGAACCTGTGGTCCAAGCAACCGTGATTTGCTCCATACGAAATAAAATTGTAAATTTGTTATTGCACACTCTTTAGATCCATTTCGTTCAGGCGATGACTTTCAATACTTACGGAGACCGGAATAATCCCTGCCTGCTGCTTCTTCCGGGGCTGGGTGTTTCCCACGAGATTTTCCTCCCCTTGATCAAACTCCTGGAGGACAAGTTTTTTGTCATCGCTGCAGGCGTGGACGGCTTCCTCATAGGAGAGGAGTCCTGCTTTACTTCAGTTGACGACCAGGCAGCCAAGGCGATCGCCTACGTCCAGGAGCACCTGGGCGGCCATCTGAATGTCGCTTATGGTCTGTCTCTCGGAGGAAAGATCCTTTCCAGGATACTGGAGCGAAATGAGATTGTCATCGACCACGCAATAATGGACGCTGCACCCTTGTTGCCTTTACCCAAATGGAGCGTAGATCCGCTTCGTTATTATCAGAGCCTGAATGTATGGACATGTTATCATTGGACAGGTTTCTGGAAATGGGTGTTCCACTCCCATTATTTCGATGTCCTGCTGGATGAATGCAGGAAGGTCTGGCCATACGGAAAAGGCAAGGCAGTACGCGACGGCTATAAAGACGTCTATACCAACAGGCTCGAGTCCATCCACGGAGCAGATATACACTATTGGTACGGCACCAAGGAAGCATTCGTCGCCAGGCCGCAGGCGGAGCATCTGAAGAAGATATGCCCTGATGCGCACGTGATCGTATTCCCGGGCATGAACCACGGACAGTTTTTGGTGGATCATCCGGACGAAGTCGCGAGCAGGATCAAAAAGATAAATGGCATTGATTAACGGGAGCAGATGTCTGGGAATATGATTGAAGTCCGGCTATAAATCCTTATATTTACGGACATCAACTGATTGAAGATTTAATAACAATAGAGACATGAGACGTTTAGCATCTATCGTTTTCGCGGCCGTCCTCTTCGGAACGGTTGCCGTTGCCCAGCCCGGCGGGCGTATGCCGGATCCTGAGAATGTCATCCTGACCAAGCGGGCAGCCACTCAGCAGGCCTATGGCGGACCGACCAATCCCCAGGGCAGGTCATACAATTTCACGCCGACTTTCTATGTTTATCCCGACACGAAGCTGGACAAGGCCGGTGCGGAAGCCCTGCTCGCTGAAATGGGCATCCAGCCTATCCTGGATGCCAACTACGGTGTTGCCATCGTAATCAATCCCCTTGGAGACAAATACGATGCTGACAAGGATTTCGAAGCCTTCGTCGCACAGTTCAACCGCAGCCGCAGCGGTAATCTGAAAGTCATCGGCATCGGCGCCGGTGCGACCTTCGTCAATCAAGTCATCGCCCCCAAGGCCGGGGACCATATCGCAGGTATCCTCACGGTAGGCGGCCAACCGGCCAAACTCGCTAAGAATGTCGACTCTTTCGGCGTCCCGGCCTATGTATCCGGCAAGAAAACTGCCGCCAAAGTTGCCCAGGCTTACGTTGCTCTAAACAAGGCAGTGCCGTCCGGAGACCACTTCGTCAATCCCGACGAAGAACTGCTGACGGTATATTCCGACCCGGCTGACCGTCCGCTCGATGCGGTTGTCGCGGATGCGTGGAAGAAAGTCCTTGGCCGCAACTATCGCTTCAACAACTATAAGCATACCCAGTACGAGGGACAGCAGTTTGGGCAGTACGGCCCGTACGAGCTTGAGCCTTATCTCGACTGCGAGGCCCTGGGCGTTACCAGGAATATCGTCGAACAGGCATCCGGCAGGCAGGCAGATGCCCCCAAGCAGCTTTGGTATGAGTACTGGCCGGAAGGGCTCCTTGAAGGCGCACCTGCCCAGAGCGTCCCGGTCGTTGTCCTGCTTCATGGTAATACCAACGATCCGCGCACGCAGGCCGAAACCTCCGGCTTCATCCAGCTGGCAGCGAAGGAGCGTTTCTTCGTCGTCGAGATGGAATGGCAGGGGAGCGTCAGCTACCAGGCCATGGGTCATGATGGCATTGAAACGGTTCTCTATCAGTTGTTTGCAAAGTATCCGCAACTTGATCCCTCCAGGGTATATGCCGAAGGCCTTTCGGCCGGTTCGATGACAGCAAGTGCGCTCGGCATCAAGAAGTCTCATGTCTTCACGGCCGTTGGAGGCCATTCCGGCGGCATCATGGGCGGAATGGGAGGCGCTTTCCCGGGACTCAATCCCATTTGGAACGAGGCGACCCAGAAACGTGGCGCAGTCGAGATGCCGTACTGTTCGGTATTGGGTACGGCGGACAACGTAGTGCCGTTCATCCGGCCCGACAACTGGAGAGGCAACGGCTATCTCAATGCCTGGAATGCATACCAGCAGATGAACGGTATGGAGGTCATCCGCGACCTGGATTTCTCCGTCGACCCTCTCTTCGGCATGCGTCTGCGCGACCGTGAAACCATCACGACGAACAAGGGTGCAGGCATCCAGATCGAGACCGGCCAGCTGTACAAGGGCAATGTGCCCCTGATCAAGATTGTCGCGGTGAAGGACTATGGCCATTGGAACTTCCAGCCTACCGCACAGATAATGTGGGACTTCTTCAAGCAGTTCCGCCGCGACCCCGAAACGAAAAAACTTATCTATTTAGGGAAATGATAAACTTCTGAATTATTGTTGGTAAATGTTACTTAAGTGTATTCTTCTGATCCTGTTCTTTGCCGTGATGATCGGTGTCGGCATCTATTGCCGCCGTACCGCATCTGACGTGCAGGGTTTTGTCCTGGGAGGCCGCAATGTCGGCTCCTGGCTTACGGCATTCGCATTCGGCACATCTTATTTTTCTGCGGTCATCTTTGTGGGATACGCAGGCCAGTTCGGCTGGAAGTACGGCCTTGCCGCCACTTGGATCGGCATCGGCAATGCCCTCATCGGCTCGTTGCTCGCCTGGAGGATCCTGGGCCGGCGGACGCGCCTTATGACGCAGCATCTGCAGAGCGCCACGATGCCCGATTTCTTCGGGAAGCGCTTCTTCAGCGATGCGCTCAAGGTCGCGGCGTCCGTTATCGTGTTCGTGTTCCTCATCCCTTATACGGCATCGCTTTATAACGGATTGTCGCGCCTGTTCAGCATGGCTTTCAATGTCGACTATGTCTGGTGCGTACTGGGAATGGCAATCCTGACCGGCATTTATGTGCTGGTAGGAGGCTATATGGCGACTGCGGTGAATGACTTCATCCAGGGATTGATCATGCTGGTGGGCATCTGTGCCGTGATCGGCTCCGTGCTCGCGGGCAACGGTGGATTCACGGGGGCCGTGCAGAGCCTCTCACAGATTCCCTCCGAGGCTGCTCCCGGCCTTAACGGCGCATTCGTGTCGTTCCTCGGACCCCAGCCCATATATCTGCTAGGCGTCGTTCTGCTGACATCGCTGGGAACATGGGGCCTGCCGCAGATGGTGGGCAAGTTCTACGCCATCCGCAACGAAGCGGCCATCCGCAAGGGCACCTTCATATCCACCTTCTTCGCCATCATCGTGGCGGGAGGATGCTATTTCCTCGGAGGATTCGGCCGGCTTTACGGCCAGAGCATCGAGTATACAGCGGCAGGAACGCCGGTTTACGACAGTATCGTCCCGTCTATGCTCGCGTCCCTTCCGGACCTTATGATAGGCGTTGTGATCATCCTTGTACTCTCGGCTTCGATGTCGACGCTTTCCTCGCTGGTGCTCACTTCCGGATCGACACTTACCCTTGACATCATCGACCCGGCAGTGGCGAAGATGCGTTCAAGCTCCCGCCGCCTCGGCGAGCGCAACAAGCTCCTGTTCATCCGCTTGCTGGTGCTCTTCTTCATCATCGTGTCTTCGGTCATCGCCATTGTCCAGGCCAAGAGTTCCGTGACGTTCATCGCCCAGCTGATGGGTATTTCGTGGGGAGCGCTCGCCGGCGCTTTCCTTGCCCCGTTCCTCTATGGCCTTTACTGGAAGCGCACCACGCCCGCAGCGGTGTGGGTATCCTTCATCTCGGGCGTGGCAGTGATGTGCGGCTGTATGTACTGCACGTTCACGGGCAAGACTTTCATCAGCCCTTATTTCACTTCTCCGATCAACGCCGGAGTCCTGGCGATGCTGCTGGGCCTGGTGATCGTACCTGTGGTCAGCCTGCTTACCAAGGTGAACAGGAAAGAAGAAGTGGAAGAGATGTTCGGCTGTTACAACAGTACCGTCTCAGTCCGTGCGGCAGATTCCCTGGTCGACGAGACTGAACAGACTGACTAAAAGACGAGCGTGTAACCTATACCCAGAATGTGACTGGCGGCCAACAGGCCGCCTTTGTCATACATGTGATACATGTAATAGAAATCGAGGCTGTGTCCGCCTCCAAGGCTGACCTCAGTACCGGCATAATGCAGCGACCGAACCCATTTCATGGTGTCGAAACTTGTGAACATCTCGTACATCAGATAGGGCGTGAGAATGCTCCCCTGGGGGGTATATTGACCCCGGAGCCTGGCCCTGAAGGTGTTGGTAAACGAGTCAGCGGCAGGATTGTATGCCAGTTCGTACTTCTCCTTAAGTGCAACGGCCAGACCTTCGCGTTTGAGGGTTTCCGTAAATGACAGGACAGCCTTGTGCTGGACCATGTCACCGGCTGCGGGAATGCTCCAATACTCATAGCTCAGGTCACCCTTGAGCCAGTTGTTGAAGTTGTACCCGCCGCCGGCCATGGCAAACCAGCATTCCGTACTGCTGGCATGGTCGAAGGAGCGATGCTCCAGGCGGGCCATGGCGTAGGGCGCGCCGTAAGATTTGATAAGTTGGATGTTGGTCCAGGTTCCGAAGTCGGAAGAGGTCTGTGCTGATGCCTGCGCTGCGAAAAGCGCAATGGCGGACAGGATGGTGACAATTGTTTTTCTCATAGCAGCACAAATATACGCTTTTTTCCGACGGACAGGTCAAAAAGCAGCAATATATTCGCCGTTATGGAATTACATACGACCTGTTTTGTTGTATTGTTCATCAGAAACAGGCTCCAGCCATTCGTTGGAGGCCCCTTCCTGGACATCCTTGTGGTATGTCAGATGCTGCATCCAACTGTCCCTGGCTGCGCCGTGCCAATGCTTTACGCCTTCCGGGACCTCGATGACGGTACCGGGCACGAGTTGGACGGCAGGTTTACCCCATTCCTGGTACCAGCCACGTCCGGCAACGCAGATGAGTACCTGTACCTGCTTGTGATGGATATGCCAGTTGTTCCTGCATCCGGGCTCGAAGGTGACATTGGAACTCCCTCCGCCCATAGGGGCAAGATAACTGTTGCCGGTGAAGTATTGAGCATAAGCCGTATTGGGCTCACCCTGTGGCCAAACGGAGAAATCAACGTTCTGAGCGCTCGGACGGGCATTGGTCATCGGACGGAACTGCCGGACTGTCCGTCCGGTCAGTTTGCACTCTTCTCTTAGGTTGGCCGCCTCCTGCATCATAGGGGATGAGTGGTAACGGTTAAGGGCCTCCTGGTCAGCCCATTCATCGATCAACAACAATCCGTTGGGATCATCGGCGGGGAAGAAGAAATCGTAGCGGATGCATCCTTCGATGGCTCTGATCTTTGCGGCTATGCCGCTGCTTTCCATCGCTTCCACGTATTTCCGACCGCCTCCGTTCTCGGAAGTATAGCGGATATTGATGACGATCTGCGCGTTTGACATGACACAACTGATCATAAACAGAAAACAAATGGTAAATATTTTTCTTTTCATCGTATCGCAGTTTTATTCAGTTCAGCGAAAACCAATGGTGCAGTATCTATCAGACGGAGGGATTTGACCATGTTGGCGGTACCTTCCTTATATTTCTTGAAATGAGCCGTTTGAATATGGGCTTCGTAAGCCTGCCTGTCGGCATAGACCTCCAGGATATAGACCTTGGATGGATTCTCCTTGTCCTGCATTGAAAACAGTCCAACGACGCCGGGCTCCGTAGCCATGGACACCGTCCCGACTTCCTTTGCAAAGGCGAGATACTCATCCAGCATGTCCGGTTCGATCTCGATTTCCGCCAGGCGGACTATCCTGTCGCCGTACTCACGGACTGGGATGTCTGCGCCGAACAGTCGTGCCGCATTGTTCGACAAGACATCTTCCGGAGAAAGCCCGTGCGAAGCCAGACGGGTTTCCAGTGACTTCTTCGCACCGACAAGGGCAGGAGCTGCCACGTAGGGATAATCGGACCCGTACAGGATATGCGACGGGTCCGTGACAGTAAGCAGGGATTCTATCGCGTCGTCCGTGGCTGCCCCGGCAAGGTCAAAGTAAAGGCGGGAAATGTTGGCATCCACATCTACCGGATGCATGTAGCCTTGGGCGGTCATCACCGGCAGCAATCCCTTGAAACGCGGCAAAGCATTGGGGAGGAAAGAACCGCAGTGCGGAACGACCACTTTCAGGTCCGGATAGCGGACGAGTACATCGTTCGCCACCATATTCAGGATGGCCCTCGTGGTCTCGGCAAGATACTCATAAGAGGCCAGCGGGACGGCGGCGATAAGTTTGTCGTTCACTGCCGACGGCTTGTGGGGATGGGTGATGATGACGGCTTTCTTCTCATTGAGATAGGCCATCAGCGGCTCCAGTTCAGGATCCCCAAGATATTGTCCATAGCTGTTGGATGCCAGTTTTATACCATCTGCCTTGAGCACGTCCAGGGCATATCTGGCCTCTTCCAATGCCCTCTCCACATCCGGAAGCGGCAGGGCTGCGCAGAAAAGGAACCTGCCCGGATGCAAGGCCTTCAAAGCGGCAGCTTCTTCGTTGTATTTCCGGCATATCGCAGCCGATTCTGCTCCGTCGCCGAAAAAGGGTTGGGGTGCGGGCATTGTCAGGACGGAAGTCTGGATCCCGGCCTCATCCATGAACTTCAGATGCGATTCCGCATCCCATGCCGGGATAGGGAAGCCTTCGTCCATCTCCATGCCATGTGCCTTTACGGCCTCCATATAGGATTCCGGAATCATGTGGCTGTGCACATCCGTTTGCGCCCTGCCCATACTGCATATTCCAATCAAAGCCATAATAGTTGCCAGATGCCTTTTCATAAAATGGATATCTTCTCGGATGTAAAGGTAAGTATTGTTGAGCGCACGGCGGCTAACCGTTTTACGGATTGTTTTATCATTTTTACAGAAATGCGCTCAGTTGTTCAGGAAATCGGCTTTCATTGCCAAACTTCCGCTTTCTCTGAACATGTCCGAACTGAATGGCAACAGCGTCGTGTCGTTCTATGGCAGTGCCCGGTTACCAGCCACCCGGTCTGCCACCGCCGGGGCCTCCTCCAGGACCGCCGGCGCCGCCGGTGTAGTTGGATAGGGTGACGGAGGAACCTCCGGAGATGCCGTCCACTGCCCAGACTCCGCCGCATTTGGCCTCGCCGCTTACACTCACTCCAGTATAGCCGCTGGAAAGCGAAGGCGCAGATACGATCACATTAGAGATATTGGACGGAGCCTTGAAGGCTGCGATAAAGGACTTGCCGTCATGGAGAGCATTCCAGGTGCCGGCCGTTCCGTTCATGCTGAATACGCTCTGAGAGGCGGAATAGCCGTTTTCCAGGCCGCCATAGGCTACAAGCGTTGCGCCGCTGTTGATATAGAGTTTCTTGCCCCCTTCGGTGTTGGCGTCGATGGCAACTTCAGGAGCGCCCCTTGTACAGATGGCCATCACGTAACCTCCATTGAGACTGGTGTTTCCGTTGGAGTCCATGGCGTCATTACCGGAAGAGAAAGCATATACGAAGCCCTTGTTCACGGTCAGGTCTCCCTGGCAGTTGATGGCGTCCTCGCTGCTGGAAGAGACGCGTGTCTCACCGCCGTCGAACGTAAGGTCACCCTTGACCTCCAGACCTTCGCCATAGGTGCTGTTGACGGTGATGCTGCCGCCACAGACGAGGAGCTTTCCGGCATTCCCGGTAACTTTTGCATTGTCACCTGTACCATCCTTGGTCACCCAGCCGATCTTTACGCCCTTCGCCGACACGTCGTTCACTTCACGGCCAGTCACAGTTATATCAAGGGTTCCTCCTGTGATGTAGCTGTCGGAGAGAGTATGGTTCGTTTCGTCGAAGTCGTAACTGCCTGCCCTGATGCCCTTGCCACCGTCGCCGGTATTCTTGAGGGTCAGGGTGCCGCCGGTCATCGCGAAGTAGTTGTCAGCCTTGATGCAGGATGTCCCGGTGTATTCGGCATCCTCGTCGTCGTACGCCACGCCGCCGGTGGAGGACACCATGTGCGTTCCGCCTTCGACCAGTACGTAATCGTCAGTGGAGATTCCCTTTGCCATATCGGCCGCGATGGAGACCACCAGCGTTCCGTCAGAAAGCTGGACATAATCTTTGCCCTTGAGGCCGTTCCCGGCTGTGCTGCCCGCATTCACCTTGACAGTGGGGCTCTTCATCATACGGATGTAATCATCGGAAGAGATGCCGGCCTTGCCCTGTGCGTTCAGAGCATTGACGGTAAGCAGGCCGCTGCCGCTGAAGATGAGCTGGCTCTCGCTGAAGAATACTGCCTTGTGGTCCTCGTCATTCTCTTTGGTATAGGAGGCGGAAGCGCTGTCAGAGAGCGTGTTCGTGCCCTTTACCACAACGAACGTGCGTTTCTTGCACTGGTTGTTTATGGCGGCGCCATCGGGGTTGGTGATGCTTGCACCGTTCAGCAGGATCGCCTGTTTCTTGGAACCATAGACCTTGAAGAACCCGTTGTCCGTGGTGCCGGTGAGTTCATAGATGAGCACTTCGCCGCCGGTGTTGTTGACCGTGACCTTGTTGCCGTCGATGCTGACATATCCGTAACTGTCGCCCTTAACGGTGGCATCTTCCGTTTGAGAGTAGGTAATAGTTATCTTTCCCTTGAATGTCGTGGTGGAGATGTCGTCGTCAGATTCGGGGTCTCCGGTGGATTCGAAGGAGAGGGAGCCGTCGTACGGTTCGCTGTCTGATGCATTCAGCACAGTGAGCATATATGAGGCGCTGGATGCGCTGTAAGTATTGTCTGATGCCGATTTTGCGGAGATCAGGGTGGATCCGCTGCCGAGCAGGGTAATGGCACCGCTGGAACTGATGGTGGCCACATCAGTCTGCGAGGATTCATAGGTGACGGCCACGTTGTACGTATTTGTAAGCGTGGGGAAACTGTTCCCTGAACCCATGGTCGCCTCAAAGGAATCGGCGCTCCAGGCTAGGGCGGGATCTTTCAGGTTGGAAACGCCTTGTTCATTATCGGGAGATCCACCCGGGAAGTCGGGACTGAATGGGAAATCATCCTGCTCGCAGCCGGTAGCCGCGACCATTATCGAAATCAGAATCAATGCTATCTTTTTCATAACTCAATGGATTTTAGTATACGCATCAACTGAATAACCAATTATTAAACCAAAAATCGCCAGGAAGTGCGGGTATTCAGTGAACGCCGTTATTTCTTCAGCGAACGGCCGTGATATGTGGAAAAAAGAGCGTAATTTTGTAGAAACGAATGTGGAATGATTGTTCTTCTGCCATTTCTGGTCCTTGTCCTGCTCCATCATTTCCTCCTGGCGCCCCTCATCAGGAAGAGGCTTGCGCTATATATAGGGCTCACGATGGCGCTTCTCGTGCTGTTCGGCATCTGGTGTTACTCGCCCCTCAGCAGGCCTCAGGGTGCTCCGCCATTCCCTGGACAAAACGGGATGATGGCTCCGCCCCCTCACGGACCGGAAGGTAGAGGTCCGGAACAGCAGGGGAGGAGGGGACCGATGAATCCTGAAGCCTCGAGGCTGATTATGGGTATCCTTCTTATCGGCGTGGACCTGGGGGCATATTTCTATGTGGAGTCCAGGCGCAAGGAGCGCAGGATGAAGGAACTGGAAGCCGAAAACACCAAGCAAAGGCTGGAATCGCTGCGGTATCAGATCAATCCGCATTTCTTTATGAATACGCTCAACAATATCCACGCGCTGGTGGATATCGATCCTGAGAAAGCCAAGGAGAGCATAGAGGAGTTCTCGAAGATGATGCGCATTCTCTTGTATGAGGGTGATGCTGCCACGATTCCGCTGGAGAGGGAACTGGATTTCATCGAGCATTTCATCTCGCTTATGCGGCTCCGCTATCCGGAAAACTCACTTCGTGTTGACACTGACTTCCCTAAAGAAAGGGGAGGCGCGGTAGTCCCTCCGCTGGTCATGGCTTCCTTTGTGGAAAATGCATTCAAGCACGGTGTGAGCTATTCGGAAGAGTCTTTCATCCGCGTGAAGATCGGGCTTCAAGATGGCAAAGTGCTTTTCCATTGCGCCAATTCCTCGCACCCGGCAGAGGCTGATGAACGGCACGGAATCGGCCTGGAAAACATCCGGAAACGCCTCACGCTACTATACGGTAATTCCTACACTCTTTCCATTGATGAGGATGGGGGACGCTATGACGTAATGCTGGCTCTCCCTGACCATACAGAACTCCAGGGATCATGATACGGATCATAGCAATAGATGATGAGCCTTTGGCCCTTCGCCAGTTGGAATTGTACATCGCCAAGGTTCCCTTCCTGGAACTGGTGGCCGCCTGCAGCAGCGCCGCTGCAGCGAAGCCTTATGTCGCGAAGGCGGATGCACTCTTCCTGGACATCAATATGCCTGACCTCAGCGGAATGGATTTCATCAAGTCGCTGCCTGATCCACCGGCTGTCGTTTTCACTACGGCCTATTCGGAGTATGCAGTGGAGGGTTTCCGGGTCAATGCAGTGGACTACCTGCTGAAGCCTTTCAGTTTCAAGGAGTTTGAAGCATCCTGTGAAAAACTTCGGCGGCAGCTGGAGATGAAAGAGGCACTCGCCGCCCGGGATGCAGATCCATTCCTTCACTTCAAGGCCGGATATCGGACCATCAGCATCGATGTCCGCAAGATCATCTATGTGGAGAGCATGAGCGAATATGTCAGGATATTCCTCGAAGATTCAGATGCACCGACTGTCGTCCTATATAGCCTGAAAAACCTTATTGAACAGTTGCCCGCAAACCGCTTCATGCGTATCCACCGCTCCTATATCATTTCTCTGAAGCATATCGCCGAGGCATCCCGTACTTCCGTCCGGCTGGACAATGACAAGACACTTCCTGTCGGCGACGTCTACCGACATGCGTTCAGCGAGTACCTGGCTTCTTGCTGAGCCGGGGCATTTCGCAGATTTCTCCTTGACTTTTCACGTATTTTTGCGTCTATGTCTGTGAAGTATGGAAAAAACGCTTGAAACAGAACTCACAGAGATAAGGCCAAAAGTCCTGGCTACTGCGCTGAAGTTTTTCCGTGCATCCCGGCTTGACGGTGATCCGGAGGATGTGGTGCAGGACGTGTTGCTGAGGCTTTGGCTGACGAGACGCGATGGTGTCCAGATCCAGAGCGCTGAGGCCTGGGCTGTATCTACGGCGAAGAACAGTTGCATTTCGCTATGGCGCAAAAAGGGGCCCGTGCGGAGCGGGGTCTTCCCGGAATGGCTGACGGACGGCAATGACGCTTCCACGCCGATTGAACAGTCCGAAGCTGAGCGTATGGCCGACGAGGCGCTGGAACGGCTTCCGGCAGGCACAAGGCGACTGCTGCAATTGCGCGCCACAGGGCTTTCCCTGGATGAGATTGCAGCCATAACCGGAAGGACGAAAGGGGGAGTGAAGACTTCCATTTCAGCGGCACGACAAGAATTGATGAAAACCTTTAAGACGAAGTAATACAATGGACCGGAAAGACTTGATAAGATTATATCTGGACGCAGAAACGACCTGCGAACAGGAACAGGAGCTTGCCGCCTCCTTTGCGACTACGCCTCCTTCCGATGAGGAAGAGATGACGGTATATCAGATGATGCAGGCTGTGAGGCCCATCGAACTCCCTGAACTGCCGGAAGCCGGTGCAGAGTATGACCGGTTGGTCAGGCCTTCAAGGGTGCGGCCTTTCTACACCTGGGGCCTTTCCCTGGCTGGCGTGGCCGCTGCCATTGCAGCAGTGGTCCTGTTTGCGGGCAAGCCGGAGAATCCCGGCATCCCGGTTACACCTCAGAATGACTATACTGATCTGATTCAGCAGATAGCTTTTTTATCCAACTTCAACCCGGCGGAAGCCGAGAACCTGGAATTCAAGCCCGTTGGGGACGGGTTTGTGATGACCGCCCATTTCCCCGATGGGCAGACTGCCTCTTACATCCTCACACCGCTGGATGGGGGCAAATCCTTTAATCTCGTTGCATTGAACAAATAAGAAGATCACCCATGAAAAAGATAATACTTCTTTCCGTCTGCCTGCTGATAGGAGCATGGACACTGCGTGCCCAGCAGACCATTTATATCATCGACAATGAGACCGTGGAGAATTTCGATGGATCCCAGCTCAAGGACAGGACCATCCGGGACTACAAGATCACCACGAAGGGTTCCGGGCGCAATGCCATTACGGTCCACGCCATCACCACGTCGTCCTCGGTGTTTTCTGTCACGGGGTCATTCACGCCCTTGAAGCCTTTGACTCCCATCGATTCGTCGATTGTCATGAAGCCCACACACCGTAAGATTATCTATGTCATTGATGGC